>NZ_JBGVLF010000022.1:0-67061 GCF_045124115.1 Phascolarctobacterium sp. | reverse complement strand
TAAGGGGATCCACCTGTTCCCATCCCGAACACAGTAGTTAAGCCCTTATACGTCGAAAGTACTTGGCTGGAAGCGGCCTGGGAGGATAGATAGCTGCCGGTTAGAAAAACACCAACGCATTCGCGTTGGTGTTTTTCTTTTGTATATAGTCTAAACTTGCCTAAAATTGTAACATATGTTATAATACCTACAATTATATAAATTTTTGGAGTGAAATTTTAATGCGAAAGACTAATTATACTTTTCTCTTTTCAACCATTGCGTTGATGGCCGTATTATTCTTTATAAGTTATGGCGCACCGGCAACAATTGATGCAGAAACATATAAGCCTGCTGTTTATTCAACCATTGCATCTTTGTTGCCTCCTGTAATCGCCATTGGGTTGGCTTTGATTACCAAGGAAGTATACTCGTCCCTTTTTGTTGGCATTGCCATTGGTGCTTTGCTTTACGCTAATGGTAATCTTGAGTTGATGCTTAATACCTTCCTCTTTAATGCAGATGGCGGTATGGTTACTAAGCTTGCCGATAGTTGGAATGTTGGCATTTTAATTTTCTTAGTTATCCTTGGTATTATGGTAGCATTAATGAACAAGGTTGGTGGTTCTGCTGCTTTCGGTCAATGGGCATCTCAAAACATCAAGACTCGTGTAGGTGCTCAACTTGCTACTATTGGTTTGGGTGTGCTTATTTTCGTAGATGACTATTTTAACTGCTTGACTGTTGGCTCTGTAATGCGTCCTGTAACAGATCGTCATCAGGTAAGCCGTGCCAAGCTTGCTTATTTGATTGACGCAACTGCAGCACCTATCTGCATTGTCGCTCCTGTGTCCAGTTGGGCTGCTGCTGTTACTTCTTCCGTACCTAAAGGCATCGACATTAACGGTTTTAGCATGTTCCTCAATACTATTCCGTATAACTTCTATGCAATCTGCACGCTTCTGATGATGGTGCTTATTACTGTCTTGAAATTCGATTTCGGTACTATGAAGATTCATGAAGACAATGCTGTAAAAGGCGATTTATTTACTACTGTTGACCGCCCCTATGGTGACGGCGAAGACAATAACGACAAACCTATGGGGTCCGTTATTGACCTTGTTATGCCTGTAGCAGTGTTGATTGTTTGCTGCATTATTGGTATGGTATACACTGGTGGTTTCTTTAAAGGTGAAAGCTTTGTTGATGCTTTTGCAGGTGCGGATGCTTCCCAAGGTTTGGTGCTGGGCAGTACTGTTACCTTCTTCTTCTCCTTCTGTTTCTACATGACTCGTGGCGTAATGAGCTTCAAAGATTTTGCTGAATGCATTCCTGCAGGTTTCCGTGCCATGGTTGCACCTATTATGATTTTGACTATGGCTTGGACGCTTTCCGGTATGACCGGTCTTTTGGGTGCTAAATTCTATGTGCATGACCTTGTTGCAGGTTCTGCAGGTGTTCTGAAAATGTTCCTCCCCTGTATTATTTTCTTGGTGGCTATTTTCTTGGCATTCTCTACCGGTACCAGCTGGGGTACTTTTGCAATTTTGATTCCTATTGTTTGCAATGTATTTGGTTCTGCAGATACTCACGAAATGCTGGTTATTTCTATTGCAGCCTGCCTGAGCGGTGCGGTTTGTGGCGACCACTGTTCTCCTATCAGTGATACGACCATTATGGCATCTGCAGGTGCACAATCAAATCACGTTAACCACGTTTCTACTCAGCTGCCCTACGCTTTGACTGCTGCTTCTGTATCCTTTGTGGGTTATCTTGTAGCAGGCGTTTTGGGGTATACTTTTGGCAATGCTACTGCTTTGTTAGCGTTGCCTGTATGTTTAGTGCTGATGTTCATTACTATGTTGGTTATCCGTAGTCGTGTACGCAGGGCTGATTAAATATAAATTTGCTAATGCGAGCGCTCCGCTATTGGGGCGCTCTTTCTTTTCTCCATTTAAGATACATATTATCTAAATCTGCAAAAAGTGGTATAATAGGGCTAGCTTTAATCTAAGGAGATGTTTTGTATGAGCAAAGCTTTTGATTATTTACGTGAATTTGGCGTTTTTTATTTAGCAACTAATAATGCAGGTGCCGCTGCAGTACGTCCTTTTGGCGCTGTTAGTGAAAAGGATGGTAAGTTATACATTGCAACCGGTAATTTCAAAGAGGTTTATAAACAACTCGGTGCTGATGGAAATGTGGTTTTGGCCGCTACTAAAGCAGGTACTTTGACTTGGCTGCGTGTATATGGTAAAGCCGTAGAAACCAAAGAGCTCGCTGATAAAGAGGCAATGCTGGCTGCCTGCCCTGTTCTTGTAAAAATATTTAAGGAAGCAACTAATCCTGTATTTGCAGTTTTTGCTATTGAAGTTACTAAAGCGGAACTGCATAAGGACGACGGCACTGTAGAAATTTTATAATCAGCTATTGGGGAGCGCTACGTCGCTCCTTTTCTTTTTACACAAAATAATTTACTAAATATACTGCTAAGCAGGGTAAAGTTTGGTATAATGTATTTAAGAAAATCTAAGGAGGCAGTGCCATGAAAATAGAATTTACTAAGATGCACGGCGCGGGCAATGACTACGTATATGTAGACTGCACTAAGGCAGAACTGCCCCATCCGGAAATCATTTCTGAGTATGTAAGCCACAGACGCTTTTCTATCGGCAGCGACGGCTTGATCTGCATTTGCAAATCTGATGTTGCGGATTTTAAAATGCGTATGTTTAATGCTGACCGTAGCGAAGGCAAAATGTGTGGCAATGGTATTCGTTGCGTAGCAAAATTTGTTTATGATAAAGGCTTAACTGATAAGAACCCCATTACAGTTGAAACTCTGGCCGGTATCAAAACAATTGAAATGCAAATTGAGGAGGGAAAAGTTGTGAGTGCTAAAGTTGATATGGGCAAACCCATTTTTAAGGCTAAGGAAATCCCTATGAATTGCGACCACTATATTTTTGTTGACCAAGGTCTTGTTTTGAATGATAACCATGATGATGTCACCAAAGAGAAGGTTGTTTATAACGGCACAGCCATTTCTATGGGTAATCCGCACTTTGTAACCTTTGTGGACGATGTTGATTCCTTGAACTTGGAAGAATTAGGACCTCAATTTGAACATCATAAACTGTTCCCCGAAGGCGTTAACACTGAATTTGTACAGGTTATTGATAAAAATACTGTTAAATTCCGTGTTTGGGAACGTGGTAGCGGCGAAACTTGGGCTTGTGGCACCGGTGCCAGTGCAGTTGCTGTAGCTTGCATTATGCTTGGCCGTGCCGGCAAAAAGAACGAGCCTTTGACCGTCATTGCTAAAGGCGGTACTTTGCAAGTAACCCACGCTCTCAATGACCATGTATATTTGGAAGGTCCCGCAGTTGAATCCTTTATTGGCACTGTAGATGTTCCTGACGAAATCGTAAAATAAGACTCATAAATAAAAATCCGCAGTACCTAGCTTCATGCTACATACTGCGGATTATTTTTATGTTATCAGCGGCGTTGCAGGGAAAGAGGCAGTTCCAGCCCATGTTCCTGCAATAGTTTTTCGTTGCGCAGGGCGATTTCCGTAGGTCCATCCCAGACGATGGTGCCCTTATCCAAGATAATTGTACGGGAGCAGGTGTCCCAAATCAAATCTAAGTCATGGGAAGCAATAAGCTTGAGATGTTCAAAACTATTGAGCAGATTGATTAAATTGCGTCTGTTGCGAGGGTCTAAAGCAATGGAAGGCTCATCCATGAGGATGATATCAGGAGTCAATGATAAAATACCTGCAATGGAAACGAGTTTCTTTTCGCCACCGGACATGGTGAAGAGCTGCTTATTGCGCAAGTGCGGAATACCAACTTGTTCTAAGGCACTTTGCACCCGGCGTTCTACCTCTGCTTCCGGCAGACCGTAATTGCGAGGAGCGAAAGCGATATCTTCATAAGCTGTAGACATAAAAAGCTGGTTGTCGCTGTCTTGGAAGACGTAGCCGATTTTTTCGCGGATTAAAGGCAGGGTGCGCTTTTCCACAGGGATTTCTTCAACGCGGATGCTGCCGCCAAAATCCGTAGCCAGCCCTACCAAAAGGCGTAATAGAGTTGATTTACCTGCACCGTTGGCACCTACAATGCCGATAGCTTCGTGTTCACCTGCATGAAGGTTGATGTTTTCTAACACAGGTTTATTTTTGGTATAGGCAAAGGAAAGACCTTGAATATCAATATGGATATGGCTCATAATTTACCTCCCCAACAACGTAATGCTAAGTTAAGTATGGGTACGTATTTTAAGATGGCGATTAGTGCTAGCATGAAAGCAAGATAGTACCAGTCCCGTTTGTTTGCAGGGGCGTGTTCCCCATTATAATAAAATTCGCCTTGGAAGCCACGCAAGGTCATGCTTTCGTAAAGAGCAGTAGCGCGATCCATACTGCGCAAAAGCAGCTGCCCCGTAAGGGAACCCCAAACTTTGAAATGGATACCTTTCTGCTTAGGCGCGCGAAGGGCGTATGCTTGGGAGATGGTTTCCGCTTGGCGCAGGAGCAGGGTAATGTAGCGATAGGTAAGCAGTAGTTGGGTAACAATGAGCTTAGGTACATGGAGCTGCCTGAGGGCGTAGCATAAGCGTTCTATAGAAGTAGTGGCGATAAGCAGATAGGATGCTAGCACGGCGAAGATACCTTTGCACATCAACGTGAACATGGACAGCCAGCCAGCGTTGAAATTGTAGCCCGCTACAGTAACCGCATTATGGTCGAAAAGAGGATTAGCAAGGCCAACCATAGCTACTAAAGGTAGCACTAGGCGTAAGCGCCACAAACATTCTGTAAAGCTCAATTGGGCAAGGTTAAAAACTAGGAGAGGATAGCAGCCCATGCCAAGTACGCCTAAAACATCATATTTGGCGAAGGATACCAAAGTAATGATGTAAATAATGGTGATGATAAATTTAACCAGTGGATGAAGTTTATTCACCCACTGGTCCCGTTGCGCCAAAGTATCAAGATAATATATTTCGTATAAAGCGTTATCTAATTTATTCATAATCTACTTTTGAAAAAACTTAAAAGTATAGCAACTGCCTACGCATAAGACTACTACTGCAAGGCTGCCGACAATGCCGGAGAAACTGGTCCCCAAAAAGGACTCACTATCCTTAAAGGTGTAATCCGGAAGCAGTGCTGTAACCGCTTGCAGAGCAGCAGCTTGTGTGTGTGTATTGCCATTATTTTCTAATTCCGCAGTACCTGCAACTTTCTCCAGGGACCATTCCAATCCATCGGGATTATCGGAGGCGAAAAGGGAAAGACCACCACCAATCAGCAGAGCGGAAAGAGCAAGCACAGCTAAAGTTTTTCTAAAGGTAAGCTGAGCACTTTCCATTAATTGCGTTGCTGCACCATAAAGCAATGCAGGGCGGGCGTTATAGACAAAGGTGAGCACGGAAGCAATAATTACACCTTCTACCAAACCAATGGCAAGATGGATGGGCTGCATAGTAGCCACAAAAACACCAAAGGGCAGTTCCGTAATATTGGAGAGCAATGTTTCCAGCGTTACACTGAAAGCACCTAACTGCAATGTTATTACAGAGCCAAGGATGGAGGCTAGCCAGATACGTTTTTTCGTAATGCCTTTTTTCATCAAAGGGAGCCAAATAGCCAAACTGCCTATGAAACAGCCGTAAAAAGCCATATTCCAAATGTTGCAGCCTAGTGCCAAAATACCACCATCTGCAAAAAGCAGACATTGGATGGCAAGGACGCCGATCATAGTTAAAAAGCCTGCGTATGGACCAAGCAAAGCACTCAGAAGCATGCTGCCGCAGAGATGACCGCTGGAGCCTGTGCCTGGGATAGTAAAGTTAATCATTTGCGCAGCAAAGACAAAGGCTCCCATAATGCCCATCAGGGGAATTTTTTTAGGATCGTTCTCTTTGCGTACTTGTCTTATGCAATAGGCTGCGGCAGCAGCGCTACAAACGTACATTGTTCCTGCCACTGCAGGGGAAATAAGGGCATCTGCCATATGCATGGGCAATAAACCTCCATAAATTCTATTTGTTTTTCATTATAACATATTACCACTTTTTCTTAAAGAATTTGTGAAAGATTGTCCGCTGGCTTGCGTCAGCAAAGGAAAAAGCTTATAATGGTAGGCAAGGTATTTATCTATGCTTATGAAGCTGAACTACGAGGAGGAGAAATACATGAAAAAATTTTTAATGGCTGTTGCTATGATGCTGATGTTGGCTTTTAGCGCAGTGTGCAGTGCATCCAATGGTAAAGTTTTGGATGAGGAAGAAGCTATTGCTGCTAAATTTTTGGCAGGTGGCAACTACAAAGCTGTTAGCGCCTTGATGACTGCAGATATGCAAAAGAACTGGGATGAAAAAGCTTATAGCAATTTCCAAGCACAAATTGCAAAAGATTTTGGCAAGCTGACTACTAACCAATTAATTATTGTGGAAAAACATAAGGAAGCAGACGTATTGCTGTACCAAGTTGCTTCTCAAAACATTCCTGCAGCGCGTTTTATCTATCTGTTCAAACTCAATGGCGAAAAGCCTTTGCTGGAAGACTTTAGCGTGATGCTGCCCCAGAAAAAACAAGAAGAAGCTAAAGCACAAAAATAAATAGTTCCTTACGCACCGTAGGTTTGGAGCCTACGGTGTTTTTTGTGGTATAATAATCTGTATGATTAGATGCACAAAGGAGTTACATCATGGCAGATAAATTTTTAGTAATAGATGGCAGCAGCTTGATTCACAGAGCGTTTTTTGCGCTACCTCCGTTGATGAATAAAAACGGCGTACACACGGGAGCTGTCTACGGCCTGTGCAATATGCTGCTAAAACTATTGGGGGACTTGCAACCTCGGTATATGGCGGTGGCTTTTGATAAATCCCGCAAAACCTTCCGCACCGAGCTTTATGCGGACTATAAAGGGCAACGTAAGCCTACGCCTAGCGAACTGTCTGAACAGTTTCCCTTGGCGATGCAGGTACTGGGTGCTTTAGGCATCCATACTTTGGAATTGGACAATTACGAAGCTGACGATATTATTGGCACTTTTGCTGTCCATGCGCCAGAAAATGTAGAGGTTGTTATTGTTACAGGCGACAGGGACGAACTGCAGCTGGTGGACAAGCGCACCAAGGTTTATTATACCAAGCGCGGTATTAGTGATATCCAAATCTTTGATGAAGCAGAGTTTGCTGCCAATTATGAAGGCCTTGTGCCTAAACAGCTTATTGAGTTAAAAGGCTTAATGGGCGATACCTCCGATAATATTCCCGGTGTTCCCGGCGTTGGGCCGAAGACTGCTTTGAAATTGATTAAAGAATACGGTACTGTAGCCAATGTTTTGGAGAACATTGACAAGGTTAGCGGCAAGTCTTTAAAGGCAAAATTGGCAGAACATAAAGAAAGTGCTTTGCTGAGCCAAAAGCTGGCGACTATTTACACGGATGCACCTGTGGACTGCAACGTGGAGCTGTACGAATTGGCTCCCATCCAAGAGGAAGCACGGACTTTGCTCCAAGATTTGGAATTCCGCAATATGTATGACCGTTTTGCTGCTGTTTTAGGTGGTGAGCAACACTCCTTTGATTTGTTTGGTGAAACAGTGGAGCAGGAAGCTGCACCGGAAATTCACGTTACCGAGGCAGGACAGGTGGAAAAGCTTTTTGCTGCTTTGAACGCTGCGAAGGCACCTGTACCTGTAGTAGCTACGGTAGCAGGAACACTGCCTGAGCTGTACTTTAGCAAGGTAGAACTGCTAGTTGATGAGACTGTTTATATTTTAGATAATTTTAGTAATTGTTGGGAGCAGTTTTATACATGGATGGCAAGCGATGCCACAAAGCAGACTGTAGATAGCAAAGAGGTATTTAAAGTTTGCTTGTGCCATGGCTGTGAGCCTAAAGGCATTGTTGATGATGTGGCTTTGGCTGCTTACGTGGCGGATCCCGGGCATTCTTCCTACGCTTTAGCAGATTTGCAAAAGCGTCATCTGCCTAGTAGTGCAGCCCATGCCAGTGAAGCAGTGGCACAGCTGGTGCCGGTATTGCGGGAGCAGTTAAACGCTAGGGAACAGGTCAAATTGTACGAAGAATTAGAGCTGCCTTTAGCGCCTGTCTTGGCACGTATGGAATATGCAGGCATTACTCCCGATATGGAGCTTCTCCAACAGCTTAACGAGGATATGACTTTCCGCATTAGTAAGCTGGAAGCTTTGGCAGAGGAACAGGCTGGGGAAAGCTTTAACTTGAAATCTCCCAAGCAGTTGGGCGTAGTGTTGTTTGAGCATCTGCAGCTGCCAGTAGTTAAAAAAACCAAAACAGGCTATTCCACTGATGCTAAAGTGTTGGAAGCATTGCAGGGCAAACATCCTTTGATTGATACGATCCTTGAACATCGCAAGTTAGCGAAACTGCAATCCACTTATTTAGATGGCTTAAAGCCGTTGGTAAATGTGAAAACAGGCCGTATCCATACCCATTTCCAACAGACGGTTACCGTTACAGGGCGCTTGTCCAGTACGGATCCTAATCTGCAAAATATTCCTACCCGCACAGAGGAAGGCAAGCAGATTCGCAGAATTTTTGTACCCGGTCCGGGGTATGACTGCCTTATGAGCTGCGACTATTCCCAAGTAGAGCTGCGTATCTTGGCGTGCATTGCCCAAGATGAATTGCTTTTAGAGTCCTTCCGTCATGGGCAGGATGTACACGCGCGTACTGCTGCAGAAGTCTTTGGCGTACCCTTGGATGAAGTAACCGGTCAAATGCGTAGCAGGGCGAAAGCCGTAAACTTTGGTATTGTTTATGGCATTAGCGATTTTGGTTTGGCTAACCAGCTGCAGGTTTCCCGCAAGGAAGCAGCAGGCTACATTGAAAGCTATTTTGCCCGGTACACAGGTGTAAAAAAATATATGGAAGATATTGTGGCGAAAGCACGGGAGCAGGGTTACGTCAGCACATTGATGGGACGTCGCCGTTATCTGCCTGACATCCGCCACAGTAACTTTAATCTGCGCAGTTTTGCCGAGCGTACTGCTATTAACACTCCTATCCAAGGCACCGCTGCTGATATTATGAAAAAAGCCATGATTGATGTTAACGCGGCACTGCAGGCAGCTAAGGTGAAGAGCCGTATTCTGCTGCAGGTACACGATGAACTGGTGCTGGAAGTAGTTAATGAAGAAAAAGAATTAGTAGCGCAACTGGTAGAAAAAGCTATGGAAAGCGCTGTAACTATGGAAATTCCTTTGCTGGCGGACGTTAATTTTGGCAGCAATTGGGCGGAAACGAAATAGGAGGCTGATTATGCCGGAAATGCCTGAAGTGGAGCAGGTTCGCAAAACTCTTGCTCCCCATATTGAAGGAAAAACTATTACCGGGGTAAAAATAATGTTGGATAGATTGATTAAGCATCCGACTCCGGAAAAATTTATAGAAGGTTTGGTGGGCAAAACTATCAGCCATGTCGGTCGCAAAGGCAAGTATTTGGTACTGGAAACTGCACCTAACCAACAGCTAATCGTTCATTTGCGGATGACAGGGGCGCTTATAGCTCAAAGCAGTGAGCAGCCTGCACCTGCCTATGCCAAGATTAGGTTTGATTTGACCGATGGTGTTACCATGTGGTTCACGGATATCCGCACCTTTGGTACCCTATATCTGGTGACGGATCATGATGCGTATATCGAAGGCTACGAAACTTTGGGCCCTGAACCTTTAAGTGCAGGTTTAACTCTTGCTTATCTAGCACCTTTGGCTGCTAAAAGCCGTAAGCCTATTAAAACCTTTATTTTGGATCAACACATTATTGCAGGTTTAGGCAATATTTATGCTGATGAATGTTTAGCGCTTAGCGGCATTCTGCCAACACGTCAGGCAAATACTTTGACGCAGGTGGAGCTGGTAGCGCTGATTGATGCAATCAACGCAGTTATTGCCCAAGGCATTAAGAACCGCGGTACTACCTTCCGCGATTATAAGGATGGCGAAGGTAATAAGGGTGATAACCAAAATCATCTGCTGGTCTACGGCCGTGGCGGCGAGCCCTGCAAAAAATGCGGTGCTAAGCTGTGCACTACTAAAGTTGGCGGCAGAGGTACCGTGTATTGCGAACATTGTCAAAAATAGGAGTTAAGATATGATAGTTATAGGATTAACGGGAGGCATTGCTTCCGGCAAAAGTACCGTTTCTGCAGAGTTGCGCCGTTTGGGACTGCCTATTTTCGATGCGGACCAAGAAGCACGTGATGCGGTGGCTAAAGGTAGCAAGGGACTGGCACTAGTAGCGGAAACCTTTGGACAGGAGTACCTTACCGCAGAAGGAGAAATGGACAGAGCGAAAGTTTCCCAATTGGTGTTTAATGATAAAGATGCTTTGAAAAAATTGGAAGGCATTCTTCATAAAATTGTTTGGGAGCAGGCAAAAAACTTTTTAGAACGCTGTCATAGCGTAGGGCATCCGGCTGTAGTATTGGATGTGCCCCTGCTCATCGAAACAGGCTGGTACCACGAAGTGGACAAAGTATGGCTGGTAGCAGTAAGCCGCGATCAGCAGGTTAAGCGTGCCATGATTCGCAGCGGTATGAGTGCGGAAGAAGTAGAAGCACGTATTGAGGCGCAAATGTCCTTGGCAGAGAAGAAAAAATATGCTGATGTGGTTTTGGACAACAGCGGTAATCTAGAAGATACTTTGGCAGCAGTCCATGCAGAGCTGAAGAAGCTTTTGGGTGAAGACTGTGGCTGCTAAAAAAATTACTCGCAGTAGAAGGCGCAAAAAAGCCGGTGGCTGGAAAAAGTGGCTGCTGGTTTTGGCTGTGCTTTTGGCAGTGGTTGGCGCAGGCTGGCGCCTGTGGCTTAGCGATGCAGTACAGATGCGTTTTGTCTACATGTGGGACCATCAGCAGGATATTATTACCTATAGTAAGAAAAATAATATTGACCCGTTTCTTATTGCGGCAATTATCAAAAATGAGAGCAATTTTGAGCATAGGGCTGTTTCTAAAGCAGGGGCAGTGGGGCTGATGCAGATTATGCCGGACACCGGGCGTTGGATTGCAGAGCAAATGGGTTTAAAGGGCTACCAGGACAGCGATTTGTACCAAACGAAGACCAATATCCGCATGGGCTGTTGGTATATTGGCGAGCTGGAGCATGAATTTAAAGGCAACCTTGTTTTGATTATGATTGCCTATAATGCAGGGCGGGGACAGACCCACCAGTGGATGCAGCAATATGGTTGGGATTATGATTTCAACGATATTAAGGCTATTCCCTTTCCTGACACTAGGGAATACGTTGCCAAGGTATTGCAGGATAGGGATAAATATTATTTATATTACCGCGACCGGGTGCAGTAAAGTTTTTGTAAAAAAGTTATTGACAAATGCTGGTAGCTGTGCTATTATATCTATGTTGCTTATGACAGCAACAACTGAATAGGAAATGCGGTAGTGGCGGAACGGCAGACGCGCTAGCCTCAGGAGCTAGTGGGGGCAACCCCGTGGAGGTTCAAATCCTCTCTACCGCACCATTTTTATATTCGGATTTAATACCTCTCCGCGGTTGTGGTGGAACGGCAGACACGCTACTTTGAGGGGGTAGTGAGGGAGACCTCGTATGGGTTCAAATCCCATCAACCGCACCAAATGATAATGCAGACGTTAAGCTAAGGCTTGACGTCTTTTTTATTTACATAAGTAAAAGCCTAGCTCGCTGTAACAAGCGGGTTAGGCTTTTTGTGTTAATAGAGATAGTAATCGCCGGTCTGGTCGTATAGTACACTAGCGATTATTTCAATATCATAAATTCCTTCTTCAATGCACCAAGAGATGATTTTGTCTTTAATGGAAGCATCGGATAGATGGTAGCCCAAGGTCTCCAGCATTTCCTGTGTTTGTTGGATGGTAAGTTCCAACGCTAGACATAGACGGATAATTGTAGCTTTACTGGGCTTATAGCCTGTTTTACTCATGGAACGGATTTTAGAGAAACTGGCTCTAGTGATACCTGCTTTTTGGTAGAGCTCGACTTCTTTCAAATTTTTTTCATTGCAATAGTTGATGATTGCCGGATAGATATCCGGTTCCGTCTTTTCAAATTTTGGCAGCCTAAGGATAATAGATCCTAAATCCGGTGGACGACACACTGAGCCAATTCCGTCCACAAATATGCTTTCTAATATTGATTTTTTTATATATTCTGGGATTTTATATGTTGTGCTGATGAAGTCAAGATGTGTCTTTATATATTCCATTGTAGTCATGACAAGTTCCTTCTTTCTCAAATGATTCTTTCTGAGAAACCTATTTTGCTTGCACTTATTATATCATAGAAGCAGGGTGAAAAAGTGCAGATGCTGTTGCGCTTCATTTTATATTTATTGATAATTATAAAACTACACTATCAGTATAAAAACTAATACCACTGGTGAAAATAAGCTGAATGGAAAAGGAGTACAATAAAGCTAAAAGAGATTGTAATTAAGAATGCAAGAGGTGAAGAGAGTTGTTCGCTGTTGATATGAAGCGCATGGGTGCGAAGATAGTTTATTATAGAAAATTGCAGGGCGTTACCCAAAGTCAGCTGGCGGAAAAAGTGAGCATCAGTCCAAGCTATATGTCCAAAATAGAGCGGGGTGCTTCTGTACAGGGCGTACCTTTTACCATGTATCTGAAGATTGCTAAAGAATTGGGCGTTACGTTGGACGATTTGCTGAAGGGGTAGGAAGGCTTTTATCAACTACTTAGGTTTTTCATTATTGCTTTATAGATCTAAAGGAGGAATAGGCGATGTTTGACTTAAAGAAGAACTTGCAAAAAGCGGTGGAAGGAATTACTAGCAATGCTTCTCAGGAAATTTTGAAAAATGTATTGGCAGAAGCTACAGAATCAGTAAGTAGTATAGTTAATGATGTTTCAAAGGAATGCCAATTTCAAGCTGCTGATACCTCGAATGATACTAAACCTAGAAAAAAATCCAAAATGGACTTGAAATCTTTCCGTGAAGATAAATTGAAAATAAAAACGCAAGAAGAGTTTGCGGAATTTCTCGGTGTTTCTGTAGCTGATGTAGCAAGGTGGGAGAGTGCTCCAGACACTATTCCTTGGCAAGGAATACAATTAATTCTTGAAAAAACAGGCGTATCTATGGAAGAACTTACTGGGTGGGAGAAGCCTGTTCTTGAAGCATTAGAACCTAATGACACTTGGGAAGAAACAGAATTTACTAGAAGAACATTTACTGAATGCATTGCAAGTGCTTTAGAAAAAACGGAAATTCCGGACGAGTTCAAAAAAGTATATTTGAAAGAATTACAAGACAAAGTTATGGAAAAATTTGCTAAACCTAAGCTTGCTGTTGTGGGACGTTCTGATACAGGTAAGAGTACTCTTATCAACACGCTGCTTGGAGCAGATAAAATGCCAACTTCTTGGACTCCGACTACGTCTATAGCTGTTTACGTTAAGCATATTGATGATAAGCCTGCTTTTATTAAAGAAGATGCTTGGGTATTCACCAATAGAGTTAGGGAAGAAGTGTTGTGGGATGAAAAGAGACTACACGACGAAGAATATTGCAAAGCATGGAAGATTGCTGCAGGTGGAGTAGATATTTTGCGCTCTTTTGGTACTAGACAAGGTAATAACTATGATAAAGAGGCAGGCGCAGCTGTTTTATTTGTGGATTCTCCAATTTTGAAAAATTGTGATATTGTGGATTTGCCAGGTTTTGGCACCGAGACGGCAAGTGATGACAGTATTACTTACGCTACAGCTACTAAAGCTGATGTTATTATTTATTTATCTCAAGCAAATGGGTTTATGCGTATAGAAGACATTACCTATTTAAAAGGTAATATTGCAGGACTTGATGTATGGGAAGAGAAAGGGGAAAATGGCTTAAAGCCGCTTTCGAATCTTTTTGTAGTAGCTTCCCAAGCTCAGACTGTTAATAATGGTAATAGGGAACAACTAAAAACTATAATGGATGCGCAGTGCAAGAATTTTATAAAAACACTGCCGCCGGAGTATTGGGAGTATAGACAGGAAAAATCTGGGTATAAATACAGTGAAAATGGCTATGATGAACTTAGAGCACGCTTTTTCGCTTATACAACAGATATTCCGGATCTTTGCGAGCCCTTTAATAATGCTTTGAAAGAAGTGTTGGAGGCATTGCCTAAAATAATCGATAAGAAGGCAAAAGAATTTATTAAAGGTTATTTGAATAGTGGCAAGGAATATATTACAAAAGAGATCGTCCAATATAATGATATTATCTTAAATTGCGAGAAATACAAAAAACTGATTATTTCGATTGAAGAGAATGAACTTGCTAGGACAACTGATAATGAAAAGCGCAAGGATGATATACGTAATTATCTTGATGGATTGAAACAAGAATCATTAAGCGAGATTGGTGAGTTTTACACAAAAACAATCAATACAGATAACTTGGTAAACCTTATGGAAGAAAAGGAGACTCCGCTTGAGCAAGAAGGTATAGAATTGTTTGTAGGTCAGTTGCAAACCGAGTTCCAACTATACTGCGAGAATATTCTTCTTCAGAAATCTGATCTGCTTTCAGAAAGAATAAAATCATATATTGATTCCTATAAAGAAAGCATTGGTGTACAGTTTAGGGATGCTGGTGCTAAAATGAATTTTGACGGTGATTGGGCATATGATTTAGCTTTTTGGGGAGCGGCGACTGTATTGAGTTCTATTAGTTTTTTCATGTTCTCTCCTCTTATCGCAGTTATTATATATATAACGGGACTTGCATCTATTGGGGCTATTATAGATAATCAACTAAGGAAAAGTATTGCAAGAAAGATAGTTAAGGCTTTTGAGAAAAATCATTTTAGAGAAGAAATTTGCAAAGGCATCAGGGAATATTGGCAGAAGCGCGAAACCGAATTTAATGAAGCTGCGGATAATCTGGATAAAGAATGGGAAGACTATGTTTCTAATCTGCGTAAAACTGTAAATGAATGCGATGTTCAAGACATCAACAATAAAATTTCCGCATTAACATATTTGAATAACTTCTATGATGTTCTTCAGAAAAAAGTATTGAAGTAATCATGGTTATACAGGAGGGTTAAGCATGCTTAGTTTATTTGAGAAGTATAAAAACGAAAATAAAATTAGAGAAGCATTGTTAGTAGGACAAAATTTGTGTAACCAAAATCCTGCTGACGGAAAATGCTTTAGTGCGTATTTCTCTTATCTGTGTGATTTAGCTGAAAAGTTACCTTCTTTTGCAGATAGAGAAGGTTTTGCAGAACGTGCGAGTGTTGCTCTTGCGTTTTACTCGGAAAATGCTGTACTCACCAGTGAACAAGATGTAGATTCCATTTCTGATTATCAACGAAGACTGGGGACAATCCTTGATGAGCTAAATGACGAAAAAATGGATGAAATAGCTAAGCAGAAAGAAGCTATTAGGACGCAAAATATCCAAAATTTAAGTAGTTTGTATAGTCTTAAGAGCAAGATTAGAACATCTGCAACGCAAGAAACTTTTGAAAAGGTGATGCTTCAAATAGAAGATATTGATAATCAGCTTACTAAGGATTATTTTACCGAGGAGCAAAAAAAGAGTTACGAGTCTTTAACCAAAGAAATAACAGATATTACTACTCTGAAAATGCGAGAATTAGAGTACGCAAAAAATCTTGAATACAATAAAAAAGCAGCAGAGGCATTTGCAAAGGCGTTTAAAGAATTTAAGAGTGATGAAAGCAACTATAAGAATCAAACGCAGTTGTTTAATCTAGTTTCTAAAACACTTTTTGCCTTTGATGCATCACGCTTGTTCAATGAAACACTGATTTACTATAGCCATGTTTATTCCTACATCTTCAGTAAATTGGATGATGATGGCAAACTTGCACTGACTAGGTATTCATTTGAGTGTGAAAGAAAGCTGAAGTGATATTATGCTTACAAGTATAAAAAATAGGCGAAGCTTAACCTTTTACCAACATGGCCCAGTTGGAATTAATCATGTTAATGTTGGTAGTGTAGGAGCTGTAGCTGCTGTATCACTTACAGAAGTTGCTTTTGGTACAGCAATGACTACTGGTACATATAACTCTGATTTTCATAGTCGCTTAAGTAGATTAAATGATTTTAGAGTTAAAGATATTCAAAATTATGATTTAACTGTACCAAATAAAAATGCTCGTGATATGGGGGTTACTAGAAAATGGATGTATGAGCAAGCTGATATAGAAATGGGAGGGAGTGGTTCTGGAAATTGGACTGATGCACAGATAGAAGAAATAAGAAAATATGGAAAAGTTAATGGTGCAGAAGGGCATCATATAAATAATGTTGCTGATCATCCAGAATTACAGGCAAATCCTGATAATATAAAACTTTACGGTACTAGGGCTGAGCATCTTAAAGAAGGGCACAATGGGGATTATCGAAATGAAAGTAATGGCGCTTTGTTTGATAATAATAAAATGCTTGATAATACTAATTTCCGGCGTGTTTTCAGAAATGAAATGCTAGGCATTAGCAAAGCAGCTTTGATTGGTGCTGGGATAGGTTTTGCTATAGGATTTATAACTAGTCTCGCAAGAAACGGCATTTCACCAAAAACAGTGATGAGTGCTGCAGTTGAAGGTGCTGAACGGGGGGTTGAGTCATCAGCTATGTCAGTTGTAGGCTATGGCGTTAGTAGGATTACTACAACTGTAACTTCTAATGTTTTGGTTAGTACAGCTATTGTTGGGGTGTCTACAATTTTGCTTTTCTCAGCATATCAATTTTATAAACTGAAATGCAGTGGTGTTGATACTAGGGATGCTTTGTTACAGGTTGGTAAGCAAGCAGGATTTTCGCTATCGGTTTTAGCTGTATCAATGGCTGCAACGAATTATTTTGGCTTAATCGTTCCTCCGATAGTTACTGGGGTGATAGGAATAATTATGGTGACTTATATCTGGATGGATTATAAACAGCAACGAGAATTTGCAGACAAGGTTCGTGCATACACTATAGAGAAGTGTTATCCATCTTTTGCTGTATGATAACGTAGCGGTTCTTTGCTTAGTGTATGACTTAATATGCTAGATTTATCTTTAAAGTCTACTATGACAACAAATCATAGTAGACCTTTTCTTTTGGCAACATTTTCACTCTTTCTGTAAACAGCTTTTACGATTGTCTTATATTTGTCATAAATTTATCACGTAAAGTATATTTGACAAAACGGATGTTATAAAGTACAATAAAGGTAAAGGAGGCGATATCGTGAAGCTTAAATTTGTAGATTCTATGCTAGCAAACAGCTTGTCCGGCGGTCTTACTACGCTGGCGGAAACTGCAGCTAACGTCATAAATGAAGGTATCAAAGCACATAAGCCGGTAAAGAAATACGATAAGAATAGAGTAATTGCAACTTTTCAAAGTAATTTAGGCAATATCAGAATCATCGGTGACATCAAAATAGAAGCGCTGACCGATATTTTTGAGGTAAGTAGACAATCCATTTGGAATATCGAAACCGGCAAAACCAAGATGAATATGGCGCAGTTTTTGGCTTGGTACAGCGTATTTAACCAAAATCTAGAGGAATTAGAGAAGAATGGCGATCCCATTGCTAAAATTTTCAAAAGATGCCTGGAAATCTGCATCGACGAAAATGGCTCTTATTCTGACGAAGAGCTGGAAAAATACAGACTTATCATTGACCAAATTGCTAGATTGAAGAAGGCTGGTGTTGATCAGGATATCATCGACACCATAGCTAAAAACTTATTTGATTAAAATTAAATACTGATAGTGCTTTTTAGGAGACGTGCATTGCATGCCTCCTTTTTTTGATGTTTACTACAGCAATAGAAATCTTTTTAAATTTACTTTATAAATTTATGTAAAGAATACTTGACAAAGTAAATATAACGGTGTACAATAAAGACAATTCAAAGAGATGTTACAAAAATCAAACGAGTAAACTGAATGGCGACAATTCAGACGCTATTCGCTACTAAATAAATAGCTTATAAAAACACTAATTGTTTGGAGGTAATGAAATGGCTATCCCGATGTTATCTAAATCTTCTGTTCTTCTCAGACCCAAAGCAATCTTAATAGAAACTGTTATTGGAACTACAGCAACTGTAATTATTTCAGTAGCTAAAGAAAATGTTCTTCCCAATGCATCTTGGCAAAGAAAGGCTCCTGTAGCCGGTGATCATATTAGAGTTAAACGTTATGGCGGTGTCTATTGTCACCACGGCATCTACGTAGGCAATAACAAAGTTGTACATTTAGCTCCCATGTCCGGTAGCGAGGTGAAAGATAATCACCAATCCGTAGTTCATGAAACCACCTTAGAGAATTTCCTCAGAGGCGGGCAGCTGGAAGTACGTTGCTACAGCGAGGAAGAGCTCAAAGTAAAACATTCTGCTGATAGAATTGTTAAAGATGCATATAGATGCATAGGTATTAAAAATTACAGCTTTGTCTTCAACAACTGCGAGCACTTCGCTAGCTGGTGCGTAACCGGTAAGGCGCAAAGCCGACAAGTAGAGGTAGTTAAAACTTCTTTAAAACCCTGTTTTGCATAATATAAACTTAGATAATTTTTAAATGACGTAGTAAAAGAAAGAGGTAATTATCATGGCTGAAAAAAATATGACTATTGAACAGGAAAACCAATGCGAAATGGTTATTCATGCTGCAGCAGCTAGCTGTGCAGCAATCGGTGTTTCCCCTATCCCAGGATCTGATGCTCCACTGCTTATAGCAGCTCAAGTAACAATGCTTGTCGCGCTTAGCAGAGTATTTGATATTTCATTAAGTAAGAGTGTTGCAGAAAGTATGGCAAAGACAGCATTTGCAAGTAATATTGGTAAGGTTGCTGCTGGGCAATTTGCCAAAATGATACCGTTCTTCGGCAGTGTAATTAATGCAGGTGTAGCGTTTTCCATTACTGAGATGATTGGTTGGGATGCAGCAAGAGAGTTTGCAAAGCAGGCACAACAAGAGAATCTGTTAAGTGTAAATGTGTAAGTATCACAAAAGATGAAATAAGCAAATATAACTAATACAAGGGATATATAAATCTTATGTATAAATCAACCCCCAGTGGCTCTCACTATGAGAACCTACTGGGGGTTAATTCATTCTTGTTCAATTTCTTTTACAATATCACCAAAAGTGACAAGTACTACGTTGCCAAGCTCTTTAGCACGTTCTTTACAGCCATTTGTGAAACCTGTTTTAGCAAATAAATAAAGAGTTGTATGGTGATAATGAAATAGCTTGCTGCGATGAAGCAAGGTTTCCAAAACACCTAAATCAACTGCTTCGTTTGTCCATTTGCATTCGCCAAAGAGTGCAGTATCGTTGTCTTGTTCTCCCATAATGTCTATTTCGGTTTGACTCCTAGTAGTTGGATCTGTACCCCACCAACGTCCTAAATCGACAAAATCAACATGACTTTTTCCGGTTAATAACAAATGCCAAAGATATTGGGTACAGATTTCTTCAAAAATCTTGCCCATGTGATCGCTAATAAAGGGCTCGATACGTTTGTAGGCTAAATCAGCAGCACCGCGGGCAATGATGGAGGCGTATTTGGGGATGAAACGATACCAGAAGAGGAACATATTATCTGCAAGAGAATAAACAGATTTACGAGAGTTCTTTTCTCCGTAGGGAACTTCTTTTTTTACCAACCCAAGAGTAATGAGATTTTTTAAATAAGATGTGCAGATACTGGTATCTTCTCCTACTTTGGAAGCTATATCTGCCATGCGTGAGGAACCTGTAGCGATAGCTGTGATAATAGCATTGTATAGTGCAGGTTCTCGAACTTCCTGTTTAAGTAGATTTTCCGGTTCTTCATAGAGGGCAGAGGATGGATTTAGAAAAGTATTTTTTATATTATCTTCAATACTGAGGCTGTCATTTATCTGTAGCAAGTACTGAGGTGTTCCTCCTGTAATGCCGTAAATAATAGCTTTCTCTTCATTTGTGAAATGCGTAAAATATTTAAAAGTTGTAGCAAAATCAAATGGCAGTACTTTTATTTGCGCAGTCCTCCTGCCGTAGAGTGGTGCTTTGTAAGCTAATACATGATCCTCCATGTAGGACATAGAAGAACCGCAGAGAATTAGCATTAGTTTAGACTCTTCTTTATATTTATCTATTAATAGCTGCAGTGTGGATGCAAGACTTTTAGTAGAGCGGGCAACATAGGGATATTCGTCAATAACGAGTATAATACGTTCTGTTTTAGCAAGTTGAAAAGTATAGTCTAAAGCTGTTTGAAAAGATTCAAAAATACCTTCTGTTGGCAGATTTGTGGAATATTCTAAAATATTCTTGCTGAGATTTACAAGATTTTGTTTGGCGTTGCTTTCCACACCCATAAAGTAAATTGCTTTTTTCTCTTTTATGAAGTGAGTTAAGAGCGCAGTTTTGCCAACGCGGCGACGTCCATAAACTACTGCAAACTCAAATTTGTTAGAAGTATATAGTTTTTCTAATGCTGCCAATTCTTGCTGTCTGCCAATGAACATGATTTTGGCTCCTTTCTGCCCTAAATGACTACGTAACTTTACTATATCATGCTCATTATATTTAGTCAATCGTAAATTACTAAAGTATACATTACTAAATTACGATAGACTAAACCGTAATTCACTAAATAGCGTTTGGTGTTGCATATAAGCAAAAGCACCTCATTTGCTAAATTTTTGTGAAGCGCTTGTAATTTTATTGCCTAGCGGTTACAATACTTTTGAAAAGGCAAAAAGTCAAACAATAATGGTCTAGATGATTTATAGATAAGTGGTGAAAGGAAGAAGAATATGGCAGCACAAGAAGTTGAAAGTAAAGAATTGCAAAAGTACGAAGCACATTACAGCGAAAAAGGGCTAGGCGAAAAGGTGTTGAAGTATGCAAAAACCGCCGGCAAAGAAGTAGTATACAAGGTATTCCAACTGTGGTTCGTCCTGCAGAAACCGGAAGTTCCTACCAAAGTTAAAGCGGTAATCATGGGTACCTTGGGCTATTTTATCGCGCCTTTGGATTTGATTCCTGACGTGGCAGCAGGCGTTGGTTATACGGATGATGCTTCCGTCATCGCTTTCGCTTTAGTATATGCATCTATGTATATTGATGACGAAGTTAATGCTAAAGCTCAACAAAAGGTGGATAGTATTTTTGGTAACTAAATATTTACGCTAGACGTCGGATGTTCTGCCGACGTCTTTTTTATTAGCTGCTGTATAGTAACTATATAAGGCGATAAAATTTTTCGGTAGGTGTATTGTAACAATACAGTGAATTTCGTGATACAATAGGATTAAAGTATGTGAGCGGAATATTCAATTGGGAGGGGTAATAATGGATAATTTGATTGCAATCAGCGAAATGGCAAAACTGTATGGCATTACTAGGCAGACGTTAATTTATTATGATGAAATCGGTCTATTTAAGCCTGTGCAAGTTGATGAAAAAGGTTATCGTTACTACAGTGTCAGACAGGTACCTTATTTGCGAGAGATATGTTTTCTTAAATCAATTGGCGTAGGGTTAAAGGATATAGTGGAGCATTTTCGGGAGCGAAGCGCAAGTAAGGAAATGCAGCTTTTATTGGAGCAAAGAACGAAGATTCTACAGGAGCTCTCGCGTTTAAATAAGTTGCGCAACTCTATAAGCCAACGCATTAGGCTTTATGAGCAGTCTGTTGAGGCAGAAGCAGGTAAACTTCGGGAACCGTTTATGCATACCAGAACTCCGAAAAGAGTGCTTTTTAAGGAATATGTGCAACCAATAAATAGGGAAAACCTACACATTACAGTTATGACCTTGTGGCGACAGGTCTTTCAAAAGGAACTGGTACCATGCAGTGGTTTTGGTTCGCTCTTTCGCAAAGATGATGTGTTAAATCATCAGGCTTTAGCTAGTGCCGGTAGCTGCTTATTTCTACCTGTTTGGAATAACGATTATCCAGAGAGCTTTGTACTGGAACCCTGTGAATGTGCGTGCATGTATAAATACGGAATGCCCTATGATACGGAAAGCATAGAGATACTTATGGACTGGATTGATATGAACGGGTATGAGTTGTGTGGTGATATTTTAGATACTTGTTTGCTTGATACTACATTTTATAAAGATGAGACGACAATGGATTACTGCTTGCTGGAGGCACCTGTACGACCAAAAAGCTTGTAATGTAACCATAAGGGAGGACTGCTGCGGCAGTCCTTTTTATTTTCTCGCTAGTTACAATATAGAAACTTTACTTGATGTTTACACTTTTTCTCTAAAGTTAGCGCAAATGATGATGGTGAAACTATTGACTGTAAAGTTGCTTTACAGGATAGGCTATGACCATAGGAAGCGCAACCTAAGAATTAAAGAGAATTTCTAGTAACCAATCTAGTAAAGGAGGCCAAATAAAATGGCAAAAGAAATTATTGATTTAAGAACTGCGTTAGAAGCATTGGAAGAAATTCCCGGTCAATTAGTAAGTACTGATGTAGAAGTTGATCCCTCTGCTGAATTGGCTGGAGTTTATCGTCATGTTGGTGCAGGCGGAACTGTTGCTCGCCCGACTAAAACTGGTCCGGCCATGATGTTTAATAATGTTAAAGGTCATCCCGGTGCTAAAGTTGTAATCGGTATGTTGGCTGACCGCAAGCGTGTAGCAACTCTACTGAACACCAAACCGGAAAAGCTTGGCTTCCTGCTTCGTGATTCTGTGAAGAATACTATTGATCCTGTGGTTGTAGGTGCTGACAAAGCTAAATGTCAAGAAGTAGTTTATCGTGCTGAAGATGAAGGCTTTGATATCCGTAAGCTGATTCCTGCTCCGACCAATACTCCTGAAGATGCAGGCCCGTATGTAACTTTGGGTATGTGCTACGCTCATGATGTAGAAACCGGTGAATCCGATGTAACCATCCACCGTCTGTGCCTGCAAAGTAAGGACGAAATTTCTATGTTCTTTACTCCCGGCGCGCGTCATTTAGGCGCTATGCGTGAAAAAGCTGAGGCAATGGGCAAACCCTTGCCGATTTCCATTAGCATCGGTGTTGATCCTGCTATCGAAATTGCTGCTTGCTTTGAACCGCCTACCACTCCCTTTGGTTTTAACGAACTTTCCATTGCCGGTGCTATTCGCGGCAAAGCAGTGGAACTGGCTCCTTGCTTGACTATTGATGAAAATTGCATCGCAAATGCGGAATACGTAATTGAGGGCGAATTGCTGCCTAACGTGCGTGTACGTGAGGACCAAAACAGCAATACTGGCAAAGCAATGCCTGAATTCCCCGGTTACACCGGTCCTGCAGTACAAGAACTGCCTGTTATTAAAGTAAAATGTGTAACCACTCGTAAAAATCCCATTATGCAAACTTGCATTGGTCCTTCCGAGGAGCATGTAAATATGGCTGGTATTCCTACTGAAGCTTCCATTATTGATATGGTGGAACGCGCAATGCCCGGTCGTCTGCAGAACGTATATGCAGCTTCTCCCGGTGGCGGTAAATTCTTAGCTGTTATGCAATTCAAAAAGAGCGTTCCTTCTGACGAAGGCCGTCAACGTCAAGCTGCTTTGTTAGCCTTCTCTGCTTTCTCTGAGTTAAAACAAGTCATCTTAGTTGACGAAGACGTTGATATTTTCGACATGAATGATGTTATGTGGGCTATGACTACCCGTATGCAGGCTGATGTAGATGTAATTACCATTCCCGGTGTACGTTGCCATCCTTTGGATCCTTCTAATGATCCTAGTTGCAGTTGGACTATTCGTGACCACGGTATCGCTTGCAAAACTATCTATGATGCTACTGTTCCCTTTAAAGAAAAACATCGTTTCCACAGAGCTAAATTTATGGAAGTGGATCCCAAACATTGGCTCCCTGATTTCGAAGCGTAAGCGAGGTAGCAATCGATGGGAAAAAATAAAGGTATTATCGGTTTCGTGTTGGGGATCATCGTTGCCGTTGCCCTTTACTTCACTAATATCCCCGGTTTGAGTCATGAAGGTCATTTATGTTTGACCTTCTCTCTGATGACAGTAATATTTTGGGCTTTTGGTATTGCCCAACCGGGTTATACTTCCGGTCTGTACTTATTGCTTTTGGCGGTGTTCAAGGTAGCAGAGCCTACCTTGATTTTCTCCACTTGGACAACATCTATGATGTACTTAATCATAGGTGCATACCTGATAGCTGTAGCGGTAAAAGAATCTGGTTTGGGTGAACGCATTGCCTATTGGTATATCGGTAAGTATGTAACCAATTTTAAGAGCATTATTGTTTCAATTTTTGCTCTGACATTTATTTTGGCTTTGTTGATTCCGCATCCTTGGCCTCGTGCTTTTCTGATTATGTCCGTTATGGCTGTAGTTGTGAAAAGTGCTAATATTCCCCATGAAGATGCTGTAAAGATTGGCTTTAGCGTATTCACCGCTTCCATCCCTGTATCAATGATTTTCTTGACAGGTGATGCATCTATCAACCCCTTAGCTGCAGCAAGCTGTGCTCCTGAACCGGTTGGTTGGATGACTTGGTTTAAGGTTATGGGCGTACCTATGGCAGTAACCAGTCTGATTACCATGGTTATGATAATGTATCTCTTTAAACCTTCTAAAGAAGTATCCGTTAATAAGGCAGATATCGCTGCTAAACAAGCTGAAATGGGTCCTATGAGCGGTAAAGAAAAACGTACTGCATTCTGGGTTGTGTTGGCGATTATTTTGTGGATGACAGATACTATTCATGGTGTAGATATTGGTTGGGTAACGTTGTTTATTGCAGTTATGATGGCTATGCCTAAGGTTGGCGGCATCCTTACTCCGGGAAGCTGGGGCGGTGTACCTGTACAAACACTGTTATTCCTTACCGCTGCAGTAGCTGTTGGTCGTGTAGGCGGTGCTACCGGTATGAACGCATGGATTGCGAAAACCTTGCTTCCTGGCAGTGTTCCTGAGAATATGTTTGTACTGGCAGGCTTTATTACCCTGATTTCCATTGTCATCCATATGTGCTTTGGCAGCGTAATCGCAGTTATGGGTATCGTTATTCCGGCTATGCTGGCATTCACCCAACCTATGGGAATGACCACGATTATTCCGGTGATGATTGCCTATACTGCTATCAACTGTCACTTCATCCTTCCTTTCCACAATCTTGCGATTTTGGTTGGTATGGGCGAAGAAAATGGCATGTATTCTGAAAAAGAGTGTATTCGTTTTGGCGTTCCCTTTACAGTAGTTCTATTTATCTTGACCTGTATAATTGAAATTCCTTGGTGGAAGATTATCGGGTTGTGGTAAATTTTCCAAAGAGAAAGGAGCAGTTATATGCGTCTGATTGTAGGAATTTCCGGTGCCAGTGGTGTTGTGCTGGGCTATGAGATGCTCAAAGTATTGCGTCAGTTGCCTGATATTGAAATTCATTTAGTAGTTTCAGAAGGTGCAATTAAAAACTTTAAATGCGAAACAGACCTGCAGCTGGCGCAGGTGACTGCTCTGGCTCATTATGTACACGATAATAAAAATATGGCAGCCTCCATCTCCAGTGGGTCGTTTAAAACAGATGGTATGATTGTCATTCCCTGCAGTATGAAAACTGTGGCCGGTATTGCCGCTGGTTATGCAGATAATTTATTGCAGAGAGCAGTGGATGTCTGCTTGAAGGAAGGACGCAAAGTAGTGCTTGTCCCTCGGGAGATGCCTTTAAGCAGGATCCATCTGCGCAATATGAAGGAAGCAGCCGATTATGGCTGTATTATGGTCCCGCCTATGCTTACTTTTTATAATGGCGCAAATTCTGTAGAGAAGCAGGTGCAGCATATCGTCGGCAAAGTATTGATGCAGTTTGGTATTGATTATAAAGAGTTTGTGGCTTGGCAGGGGGCGGAATAAAATGAAAACCTACAGCTTTAGTAGCGGTACAGGTTCCCATAAAGTAGAGGGTCAGTTAACTTTATGCGGAAATGACATCTGCTTAAATATTGGTGGTGGGACATTGCACCATATTGGAGCAGTTGCTGTAGCAGAACCGCGAGAAAGTTTGAAAGGCAATGGCGAGCTTTCAGCTAGCTGTAGTACCTTGTGCATGCTGGGGCACAAAGACGATATGTTAGCTAGGGAGTGTGCTCTAAGTTTGGCAGCTTATACAGGTTGCCGTACAGTGGTTACTGTTGGACTGCATGTTGATAAGGCAGAGCAACAAGATATACAAATGCTTACAGAAAAATTTTGGCAGTTAGTAGATGAATGCAAACAGCTGTTGAAATAAAAATCCTCCTTTTTATGACGTCGGACGTTGAGGTGCCGACGTCTTTTTTTATTTATAGCCTTCGTAATGTAACGAGTGTTACAAAGAAAAGCTTTTTGCACGCTATGGAAAAAGAAAATTATGGCAGTTAGGCTATCTTTGTTTACATATCACCATAAACAGAGTAGAATAAAATAGAAGTAGTATTCATGAAATGCAAAGAAAAGCTTGCTTTAGAATAACCTATTAACGTAATGGGGAGAGATGTGTATGAAGCTAAAGGATGTACAGAAGCTGCTGGATGCTAAGGTACTGACAGGTGAAGATTTGTTAGAGCGCCCTGTTGAGTCCTGCTGTGGCAGCGATATGATGAGTGATGTACTGGCCTTTACCAAAAGTAATACCTTGCTGTGTACGGGACTAACCAATATGCAGGTAGTACGTACTGCCGAAATGACGGAGCTGAGCGCTTTAGTTTTTGTACGTGGTAAAGTTCCTGATGAAGATATTGTGGCAGAGGCTGCCGAAAATGGCTTTCCGGTATTGGTAACAGAGCACACTCTCTTTGAAGCGTGCGGTATTTTATACGCTGCAGGCATCAAAGGGTGCAGTAAACGAGGTAAATAACATGAGTGATACAAATTCTGTGAAATTGGCTTTTGACTGTGTGGGCGGAGATTTTGAGCGTGCAGGTGAAGCGTCCTCTAAAATCAAAAAAATGCTCCAACGCTTGGGTATTCCTGCGGACTGCGTCCGCCGTATTGCCATTGGTACTTACGAAGCGGAGATGAATGTTATTATCCATGCAGGCGGTGGTAATGTGGCAGCGGAAGTTTTCCCTGATAAGACAGTCATCACTGTTAGCGACCACGGCCCCGGTATCCCTGATATTAATAAAGCATTGCAGGAAGGTTGGTCCACTGCGCCTGATTATGTGCGCCAAATGGGTTTTGGCGCCGGCATGGGCTTGCCTAATATGCAAAAATGTTCCGATGATTTTGATATCCAGTCCCAAGTTGGTGAAGGCACGACCATCGTGATGAAATTCAATCACCAAAGTGAGGATTTATAATAGAGAGTGAGGTGATACGCATTGGCACCTGCAAAATATTATCATTCAGTACAGCTACAAAGCGATAAATGTCAGGGCTGCGTATCCTGCGTTAAATTATGTCCTACAGAGGCTATTAGGGTGCGGAACGGCAAAGCAGAAATTTTAGGGGATCGCTGTATTGACTGCGGTGCCTGCGCTGCAGGCTGTCCTTACCATGCCTTTACTGTGCAGACGGATACTTTGGAAGGTTTGGCACAATATGCTTATAATATTGTTTTGCCCGCTCCTTCCCTGTATTCTCAATTTCCTGCCAATGTGCCTTTAGAGGATATTTGGCAAGGGTTGCACAATTTGGGCTTTGACGAAATATTTGATGTTTCCTTGGCTTCTGAATATATTGCTAAAGAAATAGAAACGTATTTAAAAAATTATACAGGCGGACGTAAACCCTTGATTTCCAGCACCTGTCCTGCGGTAATGCGCTTGATTCAGGTCAAATTCCCGGAGCTTATTAAGCAGGTTGTGCCTGTGCTGGCACCGGCGGAGGCAGCAGCGGTTTACGTAAAAAGAGAGGCGGCAGCCCGCAAACATTTGCCGGAAGGATTGATTGGCGTTTGGTTCATTTCTCCCTGTCCCTCGAAAGAAACCAATATCCGCCAGTCCGTAGACGTACAGCAAACTGCTCTTAATGGTAGCTTCAGCTTGAGCGAAATTTACGGCTTGCTATTGAAAAATATGGGTGGCGACAAGGATCTTAATGTACGCACCGGTTCTTCCTATGGTTTAGGTTGGGGTGCCTATGGTGGCGAGCTTGCTTCCGCAGGTATTACCAACGGCCTTGCTGTTCATGGCATTGCTAATGTTTATGAAATTCTAGAGCAGATTTCCATGAACAAAATGCCCCAGCTGGACTATGTAGAATGTCACGCCTGCCAAGGTGGTTGCTTGGGCGGTATTTTGGCAGCGGAAAACAAATTTGTGGCAGAGTGCAATCTGCGCCAACGGATTACGAATTTGCGTAACCAAGAGCCTGCGTCCCGTCAGGAGACTATGGCTAAAACTATGGTTTTGGCAGATTTCCCTGCTTCCGCAGCTTATCGCAAAAAGCTAGTACCGCGTCCTATGATGCAGCTTGATGATGACATTATGGAAGCGATGAAGAAGTTTGAACGCATGGAAGAAGTGCTCTGCGCTCTCCCGGGATTGGACTGCGGTGCCTGCGGTGCGCCAAGCTGTCAAGGTTTGGCAGAGGATATAGTCCAAGGCAAGGCCCACGAAATTGATTGTATTTTTAAACTGCGCGCCAGCGTACATAAGCTTTCCCAAGGTATGTTGGAGTTGGCTAAGCAGATACCCATATACCACGAACCTAAGATTTTGAATAATACGGAGGATGATGATTATGAAGGTTAAAGAGATGATTGATGCTTTAAATTTAAAGCTGTTGACGAAGGATGTTTCTGAAGATGCACTGTATGCTGATGTGGAAGGCGGTTATGCTTCCGATTTGTTGAGCAATGCTATGGGCCAAGCAAAGCCCGGCGAAGTATGGGTAACCATGCAAGGTCATCAAAATGTGGCTGCAGTTGCTTCCCTGATCGGTTTGTCTGCCGTTATTGTTGCCGGTGACGGTCCCGTTGCTGAAGACACTCTGCACAAGGCTAATATGAATGATGTAGTAGTTTTAGCTACGGAAGAACCTGCTTTCAGCGTTATTGGCAAGTTGTATGATTTGGGCGTAGGCAAATAAAATGTTGCAGGTGTTGGCGGATTTTCATGTGCACACCTTGCTTTCACCCTGTGCTGAGGTGGAAATGACGCCCCATCATATATTATTGCGGGCAGCGGAGTTTGGCATTGGCGCTGTGGCCATTACGGACCACAATGCCAGCGCCAATGTTGCTGCAGCTATAGAGCTCAGTGAGCAGTATGGTGTTAAAGTTTTTCCCGGTATGGAGGTAGAGTGTGCCGAAGAAGCCCATCTGGTGGTGCTTTTCGATACGTTGGAGCAGCTTGCGTCTTGGCAGGCTGTGGTGGACAAGCACATGAACGGCATGATGAATGATGCTGATAAATTTGGTGCCCAATACGTGGTGGATGCTGAGGACGAATTAGTACGAGTAGAGGAGCGGATGCTGCTTGCTCCTTTGTGTCTTACGGCGGCTCAAGTAGTGGAAAAAGTCACTGCTTTGGGCGGATTGGTGCTTGCTGCCCATGTTGATAAGCCTGCCTATAGTTTGGTGGGGCAGCTGGGCTTTATTGAACCCGATTCCGGTTTAGCGGCAGCGGAGATTTCTACTGCAGGTTGGCAAAAGGGCTGCCAAGCACGTTGGCAGCGGTTGACAGGTTTTCTGCCTTTCGTTACCGATTCCGATGCCCATAATATTTTAGATTTTATTCAAGGCCCCAAAAATCTTTTGGCGGTGGAAGAGCTGACTATTGCAGAAGTACGCAAGGCTTTGCAGAGCAGCGAAGGAAGAAGTCTAACAGCAGGAAAATTTTCAGACTACTTAGAAGAATTGTTATAATAGTATATACTAAATATATTAAAACCACGTAAATAATGTTGTTTAAAATGTAATGTGATGTTATAATCTTTCTAGAAACCATATTCCTAGTTTGTTATGAGGAGGAACATTATGACTACAGATACCAATCGTTTGGAGCGTAAATGCAGCTGCTGTGGCGGAGATAATCCGGAAAAAGTGCGCATTGATGCTATTTTAGACAAGTACAAAGATGTTAAAGGGCCGTTGATTCCTATTCTGCAGGATGTACAGAACTTGTACAATTATTTGCCCAAGGATGTATTGGAGTACATTGCTAAGAAAACAGGGACGCCTATTTCTGAAATCTATGGCGTAGTAACCTTCTATTCTTTGTTCCACCTTAACCCCAGAGGTCGCAACATTATCCGCGTGTGTCAAGGTACTGCCTGCCACGTTCGTGGAGGCAAAACGATTCTGCAGGCGTTGGAAAAGCAGCTGGGTATTAAGGCTGGCCACACCACTGATGACCTGCGCTTTACTTTGGAAACAGTAGCCTGCATTGGTGCCTGCGGTTTGGCGCCTGTTATGCAGATTAACGAAGATACCCATGGCCGCTTGACTACGGATAAATTGGCAGGCATTTTGGAAAGGTATAAATAAAATGCGGGAACTGTCACTGCACATTCTAGACATTGCGCAAAATTCCGTCAGGGCGGGTGCCAAGCATATAACCATCAGCATCAATGAAAACGAGGGAGGCTTCTTCGTCTTCCGTATTCTTGATGATGGCTGTGGTATGGATGCAGATATGCTGCGTAAGGTGCGGGATCCTTTTGTAACTACGCGCACTACCCGTAAGATAGGTTTGGGGATTCCCTTTGTGGACATGGTTACGCAACAGTGCGATGGCCATTTGGATATAGCTTCCGCTATAGGCAAGGGGACGGAGATAGCTGCTTATTTTACAGCGGGGCATTTGGATATTCCTCCTATGGGGGATTTAGGCTCCAGCATGGCTGTGCTGTTGGCGGGAGCACCGAACATCGACTTGCGTTTTAGCTACACTTCGCCTGTAGGAAGTTTTACCTTTACTACGGAAGAAGTGCGGGAAGTTTTAGGCAGTGACTGCGATTTTGCCAATCCGGAGATTTTTACTTGGGTAGGTCAATATTTAAACCAACAGCTGCAGGCTGTGGCAAGGGGAGGAACAGAGTTATGAAAAGCTTAGCTGATTTGCACGCTTTGCGCGATAAATTAAAAGCAGATATTAAGCTGCGGAAAAATTCCGGTACGAAGATTATCGTAGGCATGGGTACATGCGGTATTGCAGCCGGTGCCAGAGAAGTTATGAAGGCTATATTAGAGGAACTGTCCAAGCGCCATTTGATTGATGTACAGGTACAGCAGACCGGGTGCATTGGTATGTGCGAAAAGGAAGTTCTGGTGGATGTAGTTCGTCCCGGCGAAGCACGCATTACCTACGGTAAGGTTAAACCGGAAGATGTGCCTAAAATTATTGCTGACCATGTGGTAAACGGCCGCATTGTGGAAGAATTGGTTGTAGGCAAAATCGAGCAGGAAGACTGACGGGAGATAGAGGAGGAGAATCATGCATCATATTAGAGCCCATGTACTGGTTTGCGGTGGCACAGGCTGTAAGGCTAACGGTTCCAAGGAAATCCAGTTGGTTTTTGCAAGGGAGCTGCAGCAAAAAGGTTTGTTGGATGAAGTTATGGTGGTAGAAACAGGTTGCCATGGCTTTTGTGAAAACGGTCCTTTAGTAATTGTTTATCCGGAAGGTACTTTCTATTGCAACGTTAAGCCTGAAGATGTACCGGAGATTGTAGAAGAGCATCTGTATAAAGGGCGTATCGTCCAACGTTTGCTGTACAAAGAACCATTAAGCCAGGATCAAATACCACGTTATGATGAGATTGGTTTTTATAAAAAGCAGCATCGTCTGGTTTTAGCCAACTGCGGTGCAATTAACCCTGAAGCTATTGAAGAATACATTGCTGTAGGCGGCTATGAAGCTTTGGCTAAAGCTGTTACGGAGATGACTCCTGAGCAGGTTGTGGATGAAGTTAAGAAGTCCGGTCTCCGCGGCCGTGGTGGCGGCGGTTTCCCCACCGGCATGAAATGGCAGTTTGCTGCTGCTTCCGTCAGCGACAAGAAATATGTCATCTGTAACGCTGACGAAGGCGACCCGGGCGCGTTTATGGATCGTAGCGTTTTGGAAGGCGATCCCCATCGCGTACTGGAGGGTATGGCTGTCTGCGGTTACGCTATTGGTGCGGATGAAGGCTATATTTACGTACGTGCGGAGTATCCTTTGGCTATTAAACGTTTACGTATTGCTATCGCCCAAGCGGAAGAAATGGGGCTCTTAGGCAAGAATATTTTTGGCAGCGGTTTTAGCTTTACTATCCACATTAAAGAAGGCGCAGGCGCATTCGTCTGCGGCGAAGAAACTGCTTTGATGGCTTCCATCGAAGGCAAGCGCGGTATGCCACGTCCCCGTCCGCCTTTCCCTGCGGTTTCCGGATTATGGGGCAAGCCCACTAACATCAACAACGTAGAGACTTTTGCCAATGTAGCCCAAATTATCGTTAATGGTGCAGATTGGTACTGCCAATTCGGTACGGAAAAATCCAAAGGCACGAAAGTTTTCGCCCTTACAGGCAAGATTAATAACACTGGTTTGGCAGAGGTGCCTATGGGTATTACCATGCGTGAGATTATTTACGATATCGGTGGCGGCATCACTAATGGCAAAAAGTTCAAGGCTGTCCAGATTGGCGGTCCTTCCGGTGGCTGTCTGCCTGAAAATATGCTTGATCTGCCGGTTGATTACGATTCCTTGATTGCTGCAGGCGCTATGATGGGCAGTGGCGGTTTGGTAGTTATGGATGAGGATACCTGTATGGTGGATGTAGCTAAGTTCTTCTTGAACTTTACCCAATCCGAATCCTGCGGCAAGTGTACTCCCTGTCGTGAAGGTACCAAGCGTATGTTGGAAATCCTGACGCGAATTACAGAAGGTCAAGGGCGCGAAGGAGATATTGAGCTTTTGGAAAACTTGGCGAAAAACATCAAAGAAACTGCTTTGTGCGGTTTAGGGCAGACTGCGCCTAACCCTGTATTGTCTACTTTGAAATACTTCCGCCATGAATATGAGGCGCATATTAAAGAAAAACGCTGTCCCGCAGGTGTTTGCGAAAAGATGGCAAAATATACTATCTCCGACGCTTGCCGTGGTTGCGGTCTTTGTGCACGCAACTGCCCTGTTCAAGCTATCAGCGGCAAAGTTAAGGAAAAACACGTTATTGATGAAACCAAATGCATTAAGTGTGGTGCCTGCATGGCAGCGTGTCCGTTTAAGGCAATTGTAAAAGGTTAAGGAGGGTCTGAAGATGAAAATGGTAAATTTAACAATTGATGGCCGTCAGATTCAGGCTCCGGCAGGCAGCTCTGTTTTAGAGGCAGCCCGCGCTGCAGGCATTTATATTCCTACTTTGTGCTACCATCCTGATCTGCGTCCTGAAGGCGCTTGCCGTTTGTGCATGGTAGAAGCCAGTGGTGCCTGTACTTTGGTGGCTTCCTGCGTATATCCCGTCAGCGAAGGCATGGTAGTAAAGACTAATACTAATAAAGTACGCGAAGCACGTAAAACCGTCATTGAGCTTTTGCTCACCAACCATCCCAAGGATTGCCTTTGCTGCCAAAAGAGCGGTGATTGCGAACTGCAAAAGATTGCTGCTGATTTGGGCGTACGCAAACTACGCTTTGAGGGCGGTGAAAGCAAGACACGTACCATTGACAACAGCAATCCTTCCTTAGTACGCGACCAAGAGAAGTGTATTCTTTGCGGCCGTTGCATCCGCGTTTGCCGCGATGTCCAAGGGATGAATGTCTATAGCTTTGCAGGACGCGGCTTTAACACTATTGTTTCTACAGCTTTTGAGCATGACTTGCTCAATTCCCAATGCAGCTATTGTGGCCAATGTGCCAGCGTTTGTCCTACAGGCGCCATTGTGGAGAAGGATGACACGGATAAGGTTTGGAATGCCATTAACGATGATAGCAAAGTTGTTATTGTCCAAACTGCGCCTGCAGTACGTGTAGCCTTGGGCGAAGAATTGGGTCTGCCTGCAGGCTCCATCGTTACCGGTAAAATGGTAACTGCACTGCGCCAACTGGGCTTTGACAAAGTATTCGATACTAATTTCTCCGCGGATTTGACCATTATGGAAGAAGGGCATGAGTTCCTCCAGCGTTTGCAAAATGGCGGGGTACTGCCTATGATTACTTCCTGCAGCCCCGGTTGGGTCAATATGATTGAGATGAAGTATCCTGAGTTGTTGCCACATCTTTCTACTGCTAAATCACCCCAGCAGATGTTTGGCGCTGTAGCAAAAACTTATTATGCTGAACATGCAGATATTGATCCTGCCAAGATTTTTAGTGTATCCGTAATGCCATGTACAGCGAAAAAGGCGGAAGCTGCTAGGGAAGAAATGTGCGCTAGCGGTTATCGCGATGTGGACGTGGTTATTACTACCCGCGAGCTGGGGCGTATGATTCGCGAAGCAGGTATTGATTTTGCTTCTTTACCCGAAAGTCAATATGATTCTCCTTTAGGCACAGGTACCGGTGCAGCAGTGATTTTTGGCACCACTGGTGGTGTAATGGAAGCAGCGTTGCGTACAGTGGCAGATGTAGTTAGCGGGGAAGACCTGCCTAAGCTGGAATATCACGAAGTGCGCGGTATGGAGCAGACTCGTGAAGCTGTGGTGGATGTAGCAGGTACTCAAGTAAAATTAGCAATCTGCCACACTCTTGGCGCAGCCAAAAAGATGTTGGACCGTATCAAAGCAGGTACTGCCGACTACCATTTTATTGAGGTAATGGCTTGTCCGGGCGGCTGTATTGGTGGTGGCGGCCAACCGATTCCGGTAGACGCATCCATCAGAAAACAGCGCCGTGAAGCCCTGCTTACCTGCGATAGTACAAGCGAATTACGAAAATCGCACGAAAACCCCGAAATAAAAACTCTTTATGATACTTGGCTTGGCGAACCTCTCTCTGAGAAATCACATCGTTTACTCCATACGCACTATAAGCCGCAAAATCGCGATTAGTCCTGCCTATACAAGACAAAAAAACGAAGAAATAAAGGGTAAACTAGAGAGAAATAAAAAAATTGTAAAGAAAAAGCTTGCCACGTTACAATTTTATTGGTATTATATATCTCGTTGGGCGTTGTCCTCCGACGTATACCTTGGCCTTGCCGAGCTGGCAAGTAGGAATTTTTTTCCGAAAACTGGTGAATTTGTTGACAAAATGTGTTATAATTGTAGCAGAAAGGCAAGGAAAAATAATAAAAATAATTCCTCAGATAGCAGGAGATTTTCTTGCTATGTCGAAAAGACTATATAGTCAAGTATGAAGCTTTTGTGAAATGCTTGGCGCAAGGCAATACCTTGTCTGGGGTTTCTGAACGGGAACTGCAGGCGAGTTATACGCAAAGGGGAAACCCTTATAAAACAATGTCCTAATTATAAGGAGGAAGGTAAAAATGATCGACATTAAAGATCGCATTTGTGACGCAGTAGCTGGTCTGGTTACTACCGCTGAAGCTGCTGCAGAATTAGTAAAAGATGGTGACAACGTAGGTACTTCCGGCTTTACTCCGTCCGGCTATCCGAAAGCTGTTCCTCTGGCACTGGCTGAAAAAGGCAAAAAAACTCCTTTCAAAATCAACGTTTGGACCGGCGCATCTGTAGGCCCCGAAATGGACACCGCAATGACCCAAGCAGGCATCGTTGACCGTCGTATGCCCTATCAAACCAACAACGATATGCGTAAAGCTATCAATGCTGGCCAAGTAAAATACACCGACTTGCACTTGAGCCATGTTGCTCAATTGACTCGTTATGGCTTCATGGCTAACCGTCGCGACGTTGATGTTGCAATCGTAGAAGTTTGCAAAATCATCGACTTGGGCGAAGGCAAAGTTGGTCTGATCCCGACCACCTCCATGGGCAACAGCTCTTCCTATGTTCAATCCGCTAAGACTGTTATCGTAGAAGTTAACACCACTCAACCGGTTGCTCTGGAAGGCATGCATGACTCCTATGTTCCTCTGGATCCTCCGAACCGTCAACCTATTCCTCTGACTCGTCCGGAAGATATCATCGGCACTCCGTACATCCCCTGCGAAATCGCTAAGATTGGTGCAGTTGTTCCTTGCGACATCACCGATAAAGTTCGTCCTCTGGGCGAAATCGATGAAGACGCTCAAAAGATGGGCAAAAACCTGGTAGAATTCTTCAAAGCTGAAGTTGCTGCCGGCCGTCTGCCGAAAAACCTGCTGCCGTTGCAATCCGGCGTAGGCTCCGTTGCTAACGCTGTTATCAATGGCCTGGTTAACTCCGATTTCGAAGACCTGACCGTATTCACCGAAGTTATCCAAGACGGTATGTTTGACCTGATCGACTGCGGCAAACTGCGTGTATGCTCCGGCACCGCACTGAGCCCGTCTCCTGAATGCCTGAAGAAATTCTACGCAAACGTAGACAAATACAAAAAATACATCATCCTGCGTCCGCAAGAAATCGCTAACAGCCCGGAATTGGCTCGTCGTATCGGCGTTATCGCTATGAACACCGCTATCGAAGTTGATATCTATGGCAACGTTAACTCCACCCATATCTGCGGCACCAAACTGATGAATGGTATCGGCGGCTCCGGCGACTATGCTCGTAACGGCTTCCTGACCGTATTCTTCACCACTTCCTTGGCAAAAGGCGGCAAGATCTCCTCTGTTGTTCCGTTCTGCAGCCATATCGACCACACCGAACATGACGTTGACGTTATCGTTTCCGAACGTGGCGTAGCTGACCTGCGTGGTCTGTCCCCGAAAGAACGTGCTCTGGTTATCATTGATAAGATCGCTAACCCGAAATATCAACCGATGCTGCTGGATTACTTCCATCGTGCATGCGAAGCTTGCGGCAACAGCCAAACTCCGCATATCCTGAGCGAAGCTTTCTCCTTCCATACCCGTTTCAACGAAACCGGTACCATGGAAAAATAATTCAAAAACTTGCAAATTAACACTTGAGAAGTTTTTGAAAATAGGTTAAACTATGTTATGTGCTTGGCGGTAGGTGTGAGTCCTATCGCCAAGTATAATAAAAATGTTGACGAAGCCGCAAGGCTTTGCCATATACCGTCTAATGACGGACACTCTCACCGTAATTTCGGATCCGTCCAATCCGGAATATGCAAACCAAATATTTAAGGAGGATTTGAGAATGGCATTTGAAGAAATTAAAGCTGGTTTAGCACAATATCATGCTGACGTAGAAGCTAAACTGGTAAAAAACCCTGAACGCGCAAACTTGGTTCCTAACAGACTGTACACCCCGGTTGATCTTGGTGAAGATTTTGACTACATGACCAAATTGGGCTTCCCCGGTGAATATCCTTACACTCGTGGCGTACAACCCACCATGTATCGTGGCCGTTTCTGGACCATGCGTATGTATGCTGGTTTCTCCACCGCTGAAGAATCCAACAAACGTTATCGTTACCTGCTGGCTAACGGTGGTTCCGGCCTGTCCTGCGCATTCGACCTGCCGACCCAAATCGGTTATGACTCCACCGATCCTATGGCTGAAGGCGAAGTTGGTAAAGTAGGCGTTGCTATCGACTCTCTGGCAGATATGGAAATCCTGTTTGACCAAATCTCTTTGGACAAAGTTTCCACTTCTATGACCATCAACGCTCCTGCATCCGTACTGCTGGCTATGTACATTGCAGTAGCAGAAAAACAAGGCGTTTCCGCTGACAAACTGCGTGGTACCATCCAAAACGATATTCTGAAAGAATATGCTGCTCGTGGCACCTACATTTTCCCGCCGAAACCCTCCATGCGTTTGATCACCAATATTTTCGAATATTGCTCCAAAAACGTACCCCTGTGGAACACCATCTCCATTTCCGGTTACCACATCCGTGAAGCTGGTTCCACCGCTTCTCAAGAAATCGCATTCACCATCGCTGACGGCATCGCTTATGTAGAAGCTGCTATCAAAGCTGGTCTGGACGTTGACGCTTTCGCTGGTCGTCTGTCCTTCTTCTGGAATGCTCACAACAACGTATTGGAAGAAGTTGCTAAATTCCGTGCTTCCCGTCGTGTATGGGCTAAAGTTATGAAAGAACGTTTCGGCGCTAAAAAAGCTAAATCCATGATGCTGCGCGTACATACCCAAACCGCTGGCTCCATGCTGACTGCTCAACAACCGAACAACAACATCGTTCGTGTTGCTCTGCAAACTGCTGCTGCTGTAATGGGTGGTACTCAATCCCTGCACACCAACTCCAAGGACGAAGCTTTGGCTCTGCCGACCACTGAATCCGTAACCATCGCTCTGCGTACTCAACAAATCGTTGCTTACGAATCCGGCCTGGCTGACACCGTTGACCCGTTGGGCGGTTCCTACTATGTAGAAGCTCTGACCGACAAGATCGAAAAAGAAGCTTGGGAATACATTGAAAAGATCGACGAAATCGGTGGCGCTCCTGAAGCAATCGCTAAAGGCTACATCCAAAAAGAAATCCAAGACTCCGCTTACAAATGGCAAATGGAAATCGAAAAAGGCGACCGCATTATCGTTGGCGTTAACAAATTCACCCAAGAGGAAGAACCTCCGAAAAACCTGCTGCGCGTAGATGGCTCTGTAGGCAAACTGCAAGCTGAAAAGATCGCTGCTCTGAAAGCTCGCCGTGACAACGCTAAAGTTGCTGAAACTCTGGCTGCTCTGGAAGCTGGCTGCGCAGACGAATCTGTAAACCTGATGCCTTTGATCCTGGATGCAGTTCGTGCATACGCTACCGAAGGTGAAATCTGCGGCGTTATGAGAAAAGTATTCGGCGAATACCAACCTCATACCACTCTCTAATTCCTAATAACTAACAATACGGAGGTATTTTACAATGGCTAACGTTAAAGTTTTAGTTGCTAAACCGGGTCTGGACGGCCATGACCGCGGTGCTAAAGTTGTAGCTCGTGCTCTGCGCGACGCTGGTTTCGAAGTTATCTACACCGGTATCCGTCTGACCCCGGAACAAATCGCTGAAGCTGCTCTGCAAGACGACGTAAACGTTGTTGCTCTGTCCCTGCTGTCCGGCGCTCACAACACCCTGTTCCCGAAAGTAGTTGAACTGCTGAAAGAAAAAGGTCTGAACGACGTTCTGGTTATCGGCGGCGGCGTTATTCCTGACGCTGACATCCCTGGCCTGAAAGCTGCTGGCATCGCTGAAGTATTCACTCCTGGCACCCCGACCAGCAAAATCGTTGACTTCATCAACGCTAACGTTAAATAATTTTATCCCCTTAAATATAAGTAGCAGACCGGGCTTGTCCCGGTCTGCCTTATAAAATATTCACAATTTGACAAGGCGGTGTGAATTATGGAAATAGTAGATAAATTATTAAGTCATTCTCGTCTTGCATTATCTAAAGCAATCACTGCTGTTGAAAATGAATATGATGACGCTGTCAAGATTATGACAGAAATCTATCCTCATACTGGTAATGCTTATGTAATTGGTATCACTGGCCCTCCGGGTGCTGGTAAAAGTACTCTGACAGATAAACTCGCTAAAGAATACCGTAAACGCGGTAAAACAGTAGGCATCGTAGCGATTGACCCCACTAGCCCGTATTCCGGCGGCGCTATCCTTGGCGACCGTATCAGAATGATGGACCTCATGGCGGATGAAGGTATTTTCGTTCGTTCTATGGCTACCCGTGGCAGCCTTGGCGGCCTGTCTCAAAAAGCAGGTGACGCTGTAAAATTAATGGATGCTTTTGGCATGGACGTAATTATCGTTGAAACCGTAGGCGTAGGCCAATCTGAAGTTGACATTGTTAAGACTGCAGATACTACCATGGTTGTTGTTATCCCTGGTATGGGCGACGATATCCAAGCTATTAAAGCAGGTATACTTGAAATCGGTGACCTTTTCACGATTAACAAAGCTGACCGTGAAGGTACAGACAAGCTCAACATTGAGATTGAAATGATGCTCGAATTAAATCCCGAACATGTTGGCTGGCGTCCTCCGATTAACAGGACCATTGCTAGCAAGGGTGAAGGTATAGAGGCTGTTGTGGACTCCATTGAAGCTCACAAGGCATATTTGATTGACACCGGTAAATTGACTGACATTCGCAAGAAACGCATTAAAAATGAAGTTGAAGCTATGCTCAATGACCGTGTAAATCGCTACATCGACAAGAACGTCATTCAAACGGAAGAATTTGACAACTTGGTTGTTAAAATGCAATCCCGTGAGATTGAGCCGTACTCTGTCGTTGATGATATTGTTGGTAAAGTTTTAAAATAAAACCACCAAAATTGATTTTTTAGGAGGAATTTATTATGGCATTCAAAACTATTTGTGTTGACCATCTTGGTATCGCTTGCGCTGGTACCCTGGAAGAAGCTGCTAAACTGTACACTGAGGTTCTGGGCTTGACCTGCACCGGTACTGAAGAAGTTAAAGAACAAGGCGTTGCTACCGTATTCGTTCCCTGCGGCGAAACCCTGATCGAACTCCTCGTTGACATCACCGAAAACAACGACGGTCCTATCGGCAAATACGTTGCTAAAAACGGCCCTGGCATCCAACATATGGCTCTGCGCGTTGATGACATCAAAGCTGCTATTGCTGACCTGCAAGAAGCTGGCATCAAAATGATCGACAAAGCTCCTCGCAATGGCGCTGGCAAGATGAAAATTGCTTTCGTTCATCCGAAATCTGCTGGCCTGCTGCTCGAACTGTGCCAACCGGCTGCTACCTACGTTGACTAATTAATAGCCTGAGGCTGTTAACATTTAACGTAATTTAACTTAATACTAACGCTGGGGACGTACAAGTGATATGTCCTCAGCGTAGTATATATTTTTCTCCCAAATATGATGGAGGTGTAAGATTTGTCTACTCAAGAAAAAATTGAGAAAATGCTCAAAAAGTCCGAAGTAATTCTGGCTGCTGGCGGCGAAAAACGTGTTGCTAAACAACATGAATCCGGCAAAATGACTGCTCGTGAAAGAATCGCTGCACTCCTCGACGAAGGTTCCTTCGTAGAATTGGATCGTTTCGTTCGTCATCGTTGCACTAACTTCGGTCAAGAAAAGAAAGAACTTCCGGGTGAAGGCGTTACCACCGGTTACGGCACCGTTGATGGCCGTCTGGTTTATGTATTCGCTCAAGACTTCACCGTAGAAGGCGGCTCCCTTGGCGAAATGCACGCTGCAAAAATCGTTAAAGTTCAACGTCTGGCTCTGAAAATGGGCGCTCCGTTGGTTGGCTTGAACGATTCCGGCGGTGCTCGTATCCAAGAAGCTATCGACGCTCTGGCTGGCTATGGTAAGATTTTCTTCGAAAACACCATCGCTTCCGGCGTTGTTCCTCAGATCTCCGCTATCATGGGCCCCTCCGCTGGCGGCGCTGTATATAGCCCTGCTCTGACCGACTTCATCTACATGGTAAAGAACACTTCCAAAATGTTCATTACCGGTCCTGCAGTAGTTAAATCCGTAACCGGCGAAGATGTTACCCAAGAACAACTGGGTGGCGCTATGACCCACAACTCCACTTCCGGTGTTGCTCACTTCGCTGCTGAAAACGACGAAGACTGCCTGCAACAAATCCGTTACCTGCTCTCCTTCCTGCCTTCCAACAACATGGAATCCGCTCCGATCGTAGAAACCGGTGACGACCCGATGCGTACCGACGACAGCCTGAACACCTTGCTGCCGGACAACTCCAACCAAGCATACGACATGTATGATGTTATCAAATCCATCGTTGATAACGGTGAATACTATGAAAACCAAAAATATTGGGCTAAAAACATCATCACCTGCTTCGCTCGTATGGATGGCCAAACCATCGGTATTATCGCTAACCAACCGAAAGTAATGGCAGGTTGCCTGGATATCAATGCATCCGACAAATCCTCCCGTTTCATTCGTTTCTGCGACGCATTCAACATTCCTCTGCTGAACCTGGTTGACGTTCCTGGCTTCCTGCCCGGCTGCAACCAAGAATACGGCGGCATCATCCGTCACGGCGCTAAGATGCTGTATGCTTACTCCGAAGCAACTGTTCCTAAAATCACTCTGGTAACCCGTAAAGCTTACGGCGGTTCCTACTTGGCAATGTGCTCTCAAGACTTGGGCGCTGACCAAGTTATCGCATGGCCGACCGCTGAAATCGCAGTTATGGGTCCTGCTGGTGCTGCTAACATCATTTTCCGTAAAGATCCTGATGTTGAAGCTAAAACTAAAGAGTACATCGACAACTTCGCTACTCCGTACCAAGCAGCAATGCGCGGCATGGTTGACATGGTTATCGAACCGAAAAACTCTCGTCCCACCATCATCAACGCTCTGCAAATGCTGGAAAGCAAACGCGAAACCCGTCCGGCAAAACGCCACGGCAACATTCCTTTGTAATTCGCGAGTCGCTTAGCGCTTAAAACCTATTTTAAGATAAGATGAGGTGAAATAAATGGGTCCTGTTACTACTAATCCTTGGCTGATCGCACTGATCAACATGACCATCGTATTCGGCGTTCTGATTGCTTTGGGCTTCTTGATTACCGCTATTCAGCTGATCGATCCCACTAAAAAAAAAGTTGCTAAACCGGCAGTAGCTCCTACCCCGGCAGCAGCTCCCGCTCCGGCAGCAGCTCCTGCTCCGGTACAAGATGACAGCGAAATCATCGCTGTTATCGCTGCAGCAGTTGCAGCTTGCGGCGTTTCCGCAGACCAAATCGCTTGCGTTCGTCGTCTGCCTAACGCTTCTTGGACTGTAAATGCTCGCGTTGAAGCTATTAGCGTTCGTAAAGAATGCTTCTAATGCATTAAGTTTTGCAATTTAATTAAAATAACGAGATTTTAAGGAGGATTATATCCATGAAAAAGTATACTATCACCGTTAATGGTACCGCATACGAAGTTGAAGTTGAAGAAGCTGGCGTTGTAGCTTCTGCTCCGAAAGCTGCTGCTCCGAAAGCTGCTCCGGCTCCCGCTCCGGCTCCGAAAGCTGCTGCTCCTGTTGCTGCAGGTGCTACCACCGTTTCCGCTCCGATGCCCGGCAAAGTTCTGTCCGTTAACGTTAAAGTTGGCGACGCTGTTAAATCCGGCGACGTTCTGATGATTCTGGAAGCTATGAAAATGCAAAACGAAATCATGGCTCCGGCTGACGGCACTGTATCCGACGTTCGCGTTTCCGCAGGCCAAACCGTTGGTACCGGCGACGTTATGATCGTTATGTAATTTTAGCCTCTAGCTAGAATTATAACCTTAATTAACTAATCCTAGATCCTTGGAAGGCTCTGGTCGCACGGAGCCTTCCAAAAATTGAAAATTGGGAGGATATTAAATGGAAGCATTTCTCGTTGCTTTGTCTTCCGTATGGGCAGATTCCGGTTTCTCCGCTCTGACTGGCGGTCATGTAATCATGATCGTTGTAGGTCTGATTCTGCTGTATATGGCTATTGGTAAAGGTTTCGAACCTTTGCTGCTTTCCCCTATCGCTTTCGGTTGCGTACTGGCTAACATTCCTAAGAATGGCTTCGACGCTCCTGGCGTTATGTCCGTTATCATGTATGGTATTCACCACGAAGTATTCCCTCCGCTGATCTTCTTGGGCGTAGGCGCTATGACCGACTTCGGTCCCCTGATTGCTAACCCCAAAACTCTGCTGTTGGGTGCTGCTGCTCAAGGTGGCGTATTTATCGCTCTGTTGGGCGCTATGCTGCTTGGTTTCTCCGTACAAGAAGCTGCTGCTATCGGCATCATCGGTGGTGCTGACGGCCCGACCTCCATCTACCTGGCTGCTAAAATGGCTCCCCAACTGTTGGGCGCTATCGCTGTAGCTGCTTACTCCTACATGTCTTTGGTTCCACTGATTCAGCCCCCTATCATGATGCTCTGCACCACTGAACATGACCGCAAGATCGTTATGCAACAGCTGCGTCCTGTAACCAAATTCGAAAAGATCGTATTCCCGATCATGTGCACCATCGTTATCTCCTTGCTGTTGCCTTCCGTAACCGCATTGATTGGTATGCTGATGCTGGGTAACCTGTTCAAAGAAGCTGGCTGCTTGGATCGTCTGTCCGATACCGCTCAAAACGCATTGATGAACACTGTAACCATCATGCTGGCTACCGGTACTGGTCTGACCATGAGCGCTGAATCCTTCCTGAACTACCAAACCATCCTGATCATTTGCTTGGGTCTGGTTGCATTCGTAGCAGGTACTGCTATGGGCGCTATCTTCGGTACCCTGATGTGCAAATTTGACGGTGGTCAAACCAACCCGCTGATCGGTTCCGCAGGCGTATCTGCAGTTCCGATGGCTGCTCGTGTATCTCAAAAAGTAGGTCAAAAATGCAACCCTGCAAACTTCCTGCTGATGCACGCTATGGGCCCCAACGTAGCAGGCGTTATCGGTACTGCAGTAGCTGCAGGTACCATGCTGGCTATGATCGGTCCTGTTGGCAAATAATTTTTGCTTAATTAAGAGCTCACCTTTTGGTGGGCTCTTTTTTTATGTATAGAAATAAATTGATAATAAGGTTAATATGTGTTGCAACGAACATGAAAAATTTCTTTGAACCTATCCTCTAAGTAGGATTTTTGTTGTATAATGAAATAAAACTTTCTTTTTTATTGAAAATAAGTCAGAAACTAATTAAGTAATAGAAGGTGTTATTTCAGTGTATAAATTTTCTTTATCAAAACAATTCTTTAAAGATGTATGGTATCTTACCAAAAGCTATTGGCAGTCCGAAGAAAAGAAGAAGGCTTTTTTCCTTTTAGGATGCATTATTGCTCTAACACTTGGCATCGTCTATATGCTGGTGTTGTTAAACCAATGGAATAACAGCTTCTATAGTGCTCTGCAAAACTATGAGACTGACAAAATCTATGACGAATTAATACATTTCTCCTGGTTAGCTGCTATTTATATTATTATGGCTGTGTATTCTTATTATCTACAACAAACCTTAATTTTAAATTGGCGTCGCTGGCTGACTACGCGTTTTATTGATATTTGGTTAAAAAACAAAACTTATTATCAATTACAGATGTTTGGCAAGGATACAGATAACCCGGACCAACGTATTTCTGAAGACGTGCGCCTCTTTGTTGAAATGACATTGAGTTTTAGCGTAGGTATTTTAAAATCTTTCTGCACGTTTGCTTCTTTTGTTGTGATTCTTTATCGTCTATCCGGACCATATACTTTCCAAGCTTTTGGTCAGACATGGACCATTGAAGGTTATCTTTTCTGGGCAGCACTAGTTTATTCCATTATTGGTACCTATATTACTCATATCGTAGGTCGCAAGCTAGTTAGTTTGAATTTCGTACAACAACGTTACGAAGCTGACTTCCGTTTCAGTATGATTCGTTTGCGTGAAAGTGCGGAAAGTGTCGCTTTCTATCGCGGTGAAGCGCAAGAAGGTTTAGTTTTCAAAGAGCGTTTTAAATTATTATTGGAAAATTTTTGGCGCCTTGTTAATAAGCAGAAACAGCTTGTGTGGCTGAACTCCGGTTATTCTCAAATCGCCATTATTTTCCCCTTTGTCGCAGCTATGAGTCGTTATCTAAAGAGAGAATTCACTTTAGGTGGGTTGATGCAGGTATCCAGTGCTTTCGGCAATGTACAGGGGGCACTTTCTTACTTTGTTGATATGTATACCAGTATTGCTGCTTGGCAGGCTGTTGTAATGCGTTTGACTTATTTCGGACGCCATATGCAGGAGGTTTCTGCTGAAGCTGAACGTTTCCACTTGGAACGTTTTGCTACTTCTTCCGCAGTCAGTGCAGAAGGAATGCAGGTCAATCTGCCTGACGGCACACCGCTTTTGCAAAATATTTGCTTTACTCTGAAACCTGGGAAAAATGTATTGATCAAAGGTGTCAGTGGTAGCGGTAAAAGTACCTTGCTGCGTGCTATTGCAGGCATTTGGCCTTTTGTAGACGGCAAAATCAATCTACCTGAAAGTGATAAGCTGATGTTTATTCCACAGAAGCCTTATATTCCTTTGGGAACATTGCGTGAAGCTTTGCTTTACCCGGGTACTAAGCCCATGACGGATGCAGCATTAAAGAAACTCATGGAAACCTGTCAAATAGGCTATTTGCAGGACAAGTTGGATCTTGTAGCTGATTGGAGCCATGTTTTATCCGTAGGCGAGCAGCAGCGCCTTGCGTTTGTTCGTGCCCATATCCAAGAACCTGCATGGCTTTTCTTAGATGAAGCAACATCTGCTTTGGACGAAGAAACAGAAGCCATTATGTATAAGCTTTTGGCTGAACGGCTTTTGCGTACTACCGTAGTCAGCGTTGGACATCGTAGTACATTAAACAAATTCCACGAAAATGTTTTATTGCTGAACAAACAGGAAAAAAGCGTTACCTTGGAGAATTTATAAGTATAATCTGAATTTCTTTAAATGAGGAGGAAGTACAATGCAACCTATACAAATAGTTCCTGATATTTATGATGTTGGTGTACAGGATTGGGCTGTACGTGATTTTCATGGTTATAAAACAGAGCGCGGTGCAACCTATAACTCCTATTTGATTATGGACGAAAAGATTACCCTTGTGGATACAGTGAAGGCGCCTTTTGCTGAGGAGTTACTGCGCAACATCGGCCAAGTAGTAGAGCCTGAGAAAATTGATTACATTATTATTAACCATGTTGAACCTGACCACTCCGGTGCAATGCCTGCATTGGCGAAGGCTTGCCCCAATGCCAAATTTATCATTACTATGGCAGGCAAGAACGAAGCTATCCAACATTATGGTGATATCTTTAACTTTGAAGTAGTAAAAGATGGTGCTTCTTTGTCCATCGGTAAACGTAATCTGGTCTTTGCTATGATGACCATGCTCCATTGGCCTGATAATATGGCAACCTACTGCCCGGAAGAAAAGCTGCTTTTCTCCAACGATGCTTTTGGCGAACACTATGCAACTAGCAAGCGTTTTGATGATGAAGTGGACAGGGCGGAACTTTTCTACGAAGCACGTAAATATTTTGCTAATATCCTGTGGCCTTATGCGCGTTTGGTTGGCAAAGCCTTGACTAAGGTTGGTGGTCTGGATATTGCTATGATTGCCCCCAGTCACGGTGTAGTATGGCGTACCTATATCCAAGAAATCGTTGATTGCTATGCTAAATGGGGTCAAGGCGTAAGCGACGGTAGTCTTGTTATTGCTTATGACAGCATGTGGGGTGGCACGGAAAAAATGGCTCGCGCTATTGCTCAAGGTGCGCAAAAAGCTGGCGTAGTAGTAAAGGTTTTCAAACTGAGCCAAACTCCCAACAGCACTATTGCTGCAGAAATATTTACTGCCAGTGGTTTCTTAGTTGGTTCTCCCACTCTTAACTGTGGTATGATGCCTTCCATGGGTGCTTTGCTTACTTATTTGAAGGGGTTGTGTCCTACAGGCAAGAAGTGTGCAGCCTTCGGTACTTTCGGTTGGGCAGGAGGTGCCCAAAAGGATATGGAAGAAATGTTGGGCAAATTCTGTAGCGAAATGTTGCCGGGTCATAATTGTAAATGGACTCCTCAAGAACCAAATTTGCAGGCTGCTGAACAATTCGGTTATGATTTTGCTAAAAGTCTGCAAGCATGAATCCGGTAGATGTAAAATATTTTAAAAATCATATTTTGAAAGTTAATATATAGTTCCCCTTATGGGGGAATTAGTGTATAATATATTCAAGAAAACTGAAAGTGAGGTCCTTATAATGAATATTAAGGCTGAAAAATTTACTAAATTCCTCAATGACAGAAACATCAACGTTTTCCAAATCCAAGAAGTAGAAGGCGATATGAACCCTGTTGTTTATCGTTCTGCTATGGAAGTTAATGGTCAAAACCTGCCGACCATGCTGGTTATTGATGACAGCATTTATGTAATGCTGCAAGTTCGCGTTGGCGCAGGCTTGGTTAAAGATAAAAACAGAGCAGCTGTTATGGCTCATCTGAACAGCTTGAACGAAAACTACAAAGTTTTCAAATATTATGCTAATGACAACGGCGATATCGTTATCGAAAGCTGCATTCCTACTACCGACAATGAATTCATGCCGGAACTGGTGCACGCAGTAATCGATGTAGTGTTGAAACACCTGCAAGACGAATATGCTAAACTGATGAAAACTGTTTGGGCTGACTAATTTCATAATCTCCATTAATAAAGGGAGTAGCCGGCGCAGGTAGCTGCGTTCGCATTACCGTCAGTACGGTTCTCACGGGAACCCGGATTGCGACTAAATGGCGAGACTTTGTTATAGTATTTGATGTACTATAGCATGGTCTCGCCTTTTTATTTTAGCAAAAGAAAGGAGCTCAAAATGAAAAAATATGGTTTAACTACTGCTGAGGCGGAAGCTTCTCGTGCTAAGCATGGCAGTAATGCACTAAGTGGAGCTAAGAAGATTACTTTTACAGAAAAGTTGTGGGATAATTTTCAAGATCCTATTATACGCATTCTATTAGTGGCATTACTTGTTAATGTAGTTTTTGTCTACACCGGTCATGGTGATTGGGTAGAAACAGCTGGGATTTTTGTAGCTATTATGTTGGCAACTTTAGTTGCTACCTGGTCTGAGTATAGCAATGAAAATGCTTTTCAGAAACTGCAGGAGGAAGCATCACGGATTTATTGCCGTGTATGGCGTGATGGGGAGCCTGTAGAACTGCCCATTGATGAGATCGTTGTAGGTGATGCCGTTATTTTGGCAGCAGGGGACAAAGTACCGGCGGATGGAATTATGCTAGAAGGGAGTCTAGCTGTAGACCAAGCTGTTTTAAACGGTGAAAGTGAGGAAGCTGAGAAAGCGCCTGCCGAGAATACTACGCCTTGGGATGCTATGCCTATTGATTTGTTGGCAAAAAATAGATTGTATCGTGGCAGTGTAGTTACTTCCGGGCAAGGCATTATGGAAGCAGTAAAAATTGGTGATGCCTCCATGTATGGACAGTTAACTCAAGAACTGAAGACGGAAGAAAGGGATAGTCCGCTTAAGTTGAAGCTAAAGCACTTGGCACAGCAGATTAGCAAATTAGGCTATGCAGGCAGTGCTTTGATTATCTTAGGTACTATGCTGCACAAGCTGCACCTGGCCGGTGGTTTTACAAACTATGTAGCGCAGCCTGCTACCGTAGTCAGCGATTTACTGCAGGCGATCATTTTGGGCATCATTATTATCGTGATGGCAGTACCGGAAGGACTGCCTTTGATGATTGCTATAGTTTCTTCCCTAAATATGCGCAAGATGTTGAAGGACAATGTCCTTGTACGTAAGCTGGTAGGTATTGAAACTGCTGGTAGCTTGAATCTATTGTTTACGGATAAAACAGGCACTATTACGAAAGGCAAATTAGAGCTGGTAAATTATCTCACCGCTGACGGCAGGGAGTATAGCAGTGTAGCAGAACTGCCTGCTTTACAAAAGGAATTGTTATGCCAACAAGTTTTACTTAATACTTCTGCAACCGTAACAGCAGACAGGATTGTAGGGGGCAATATGACGGAAACTGCTTTGAGCAATTTTTTAGGCGCTGTGCGCCCTGAGTCTGTTACTGAACGCATTGCCTTTATACCCTTCAATAGTACGGCAAAATATTCTGAAGCTGTGGTACGTAATCAGGGCGCAGAGTATGCTTTACTGAAAGGCGCACCGGAAAAACTTTTGCTTCAAGCAAGTTTTTATCTTACTGCTACAGGTATGCGGGAAAAATTCACTGAGGCGCGAAGAGAAGCGCTGGAGCGGAAAATGGATGCGTTGGCAAGCAAAGCCATGCGCCTGTTAGCGTTATGCGTGCGTTATAAGGATGAACCGTTGACGTTGATGGCAGTAGTAGCCATTCGTGATGAAGTGCGTCCGGAAGCAGTGGCTGCCATTGCAGGCGTACAGGGCGCAGGCGTGCAGGTAGTAATGATTACCGGCGACCGCAAAGAAACGGCTACCGCTATTGCACAGGACGCAGGTTTGCTGCAGAAGGATACGGATTTGGTGCTGGCTTCGACAGAATTGGCAGCATTAAGCGATGCGCAAGTGAAAGAGCTTCTGCCTAAATTGCGGGTAGTAGCCCGTGCTTTACCTACGGATAAAAGCCGTTTAGTACGCTTGGCGCAGGAGTTGGATTTAGTAGTGGGCATGACAGGCGACGGCGTAAACGATGCACCAGCTTTGAAAAAAGCAGATGTTGGTTTCGCCATGGGCAGTGGTACGGAAGTAGCCAAGGAAGCAGGGGATATTGTAATTTTGGATGACAATTTCTTGAGTATTCAGAAGGCAATTCTCTACGGGCGTACTATCTATCATTCTATTTGTAAGTTTATCGTCTTTCAATTAACTATAAATTTTGCTGCTGTAGGAATTAGTTTTATTGCACCCTTTTTAGGTATCGATAAGCCATTGACCATTACCCAGATTTTATGGATTAATTTAGTCATGGATACTTTGGCTGCCATGGCATTTGGCGGAGAACCTGCTCTGCAGGCTTATCTTGAGGAGTGTCCCCGTCAGCGTACTGCGCCTTTGGTAAGCCGTAAAATGCTGGGGCAGATTGTTACTGCAGGTGCCTATATGACGATAGTGGGCATTGTCTTCTTCCAAAGTAGTTGGGTAGATCATCTTTTCCGTGATGCAGCGGACCATATCTACACTTATACAGGTTTTTTCTGCACCTTTATCTTTATGGCGATTGCCAATGGCTTCAACGTGCGTGCTGATGGTAAAGGCTTGACTAATAATCTAGCAGGTAAGAGCAGCTTTGTAGAAGTTATGACCCTAGTGGCGGCAATTCAAATTGCACTTACATTCTTTGGAGGAAAGATACTGCGTACTGCACCGCTCCTGTGGCAGGAGTGGTTGGTTGTAGCAGGTTTTGCGGCAAGTGTTATCATAGTGGAGAAAATTCGTAAGATTATACAGTAATGGTAATGTATATTCATGTATACATTATATCTTTGCGGCAGCTATTGCATTTTTTTTAGTAATATAGTACAGTATTAGTTAATGAAAAAGGATATCCACTCAAGGAAAGGTGTGTGTGTTATGAATTTGAAGAAATTTGCTAAAGCAGCTCTGTGCTGCATGATGGTTGGCGCAATGGCCATTATGGCTGGCTGCGGTGGCAGCGACAAAAAGGCTGAAGCTCCGAAAAAAGTATTGAAGGTTGGTATGGAATGCGGTTACGCTCCTTACAACTGGTCTCAAACCTCTGCTGAAGGTGGCGCGGTTAAAATTGCCGGCTCCAACGAATATGCTTATGGCTATGACGTAATCATCGCTAAAAAATTGGCTGATTCCATGGGTGCAACTTTGGAAGTACATAAGATTGAATGGGACGGTCTGCCCCCTGCAGTTGTAAGCGGCAAAATCGATGCTGCTATCGCAGGTATGTCCATTACCTCCAAACGTAAAGAAACTGTTGACTTTACCAAACCTTACTACTATGCAACTGTAGTAGCACTGGTTAAAAAAGATTCTCCCCAAGCACAAGCTAAGAGTGTTGCTGATTTGAAAGGCTCCATTGCTACTTCTCAAATCAACACCATTTGGTATGACCAAATCGATCAAGTTCCCGAAGTTAAAAAGCTGCCTGCTATTGATACCGTTCCCGGTATGATCGTAGCTTTGAAATCCGGCAAAGTTAACCTGATTGTAACTGATATCCCGACTGCAAAAGCTGCTGCTTTTGCTAACCCTGAGTTGGCAATGGTAACCTTCCCTGAAGGCAAAGGCTTCAAAACCTCTCGTGAAGACGTAGAAATCGGCGTTGCAGTTAAGAAGGGCAACAAAGAATTGGTTGATGCTATGAACAAAGTTCTGGGCTCCATGACTGAAGCTGACTTCAACAAGATTATGGACGAAGCAATTAAAAAACAACCCTTGGCAAAATAAGGCGTAACTTTTTGGGGGCGGCAGCTTGTCGCCCCTTTTTTCACAAGTTGATAAAGTTGATTTTAAGGTGGTGTAATTGATGCCAGAAACATTTTTTGGCTGGGTAGTGTATTTGATGCATGAATATGGTCACGTACTGCTGAAGGGCGCAGCTGTAACCTTGCTGCTAGCAGTGGTAGGTACCATTATTGGTTGCTTGATTGGTTTGGTAGTAGGCGTAATCCAAACTATTCCTATGGAAGATAACGATAGTGCTTTCAAAAAAGGCTGTGTACGCTGCGTACAACGTATTTTGGACGCTTATGTAGAAGTTTTCCGTGGTACGCCTATGATTGTACAGGCTATGGTTTGTTACTATGGCGCTATGAGCATGTTCAATATTGATATGTCTCCTATGTTTGCAGGTTTCTTCGTTGTTTCTATCAACACCGGTGCCTACATGGCAGAAACTGTACGCGGTGGTATTGAGTCCGTTGACCCCGGTCAAAAGGAAGCAGCTATTGCCATTGGTATGGACCATTTCCAAACCATGCGTTGTGTAATCCTGCCTCAAGCATTGCGTAACGTAATGCCGCAGTTGGGCAATAACTTGATTATTAATATTAAAGATACCTCTGTATTGAACGTAATCTCTGTAACCGAGCTGTACTTTGCTTCCAAATCTGCAGCAGGCGTTTACTACAAATATTTTGAGATTTTCTTCATTACCTGCGTAATTTATTTCATCATGACATTTACTGCTTCCCGTCTGCTCCGTTGGGCAGAAAGCAAGATGGATGGTCCTAAGGATTATCAACTTGTAACTTATGACCCCATGATGGATCCCTGTGGTGCAGTTCCTCTGCCCACCAAGAAGCAGAAAGGACGGTATTAAAAATGGAAAAAGAATTGCTTGTATCCGTCCGTGATTTGAAAAAATCTTTTGGCGAAAGAGAAATTCTCAAGGGTATCAGCTTTGACATTCATCGCGGCGATGTAGTCTGTATCATCGGTCCTTCCGGTAGCGGTAAATCTACCCTTATTCGTTGCGTAAACTATTTGGAGCATCCCACTGCTGGTAATATTGAATATCGTGGACAGGATGTTCATGAGGCTTTCAAAAAGCTGACTTTGTTCCGTACCAAAGTGGGTATGGTATTCCAATCCTTCAACCTGTTTAACAACATGACTGTTTTAGAAAACTGCATGGTTGGTCAGGTAAAGGTTTTAGGTAAAAGCAAGGAAGAAGCTAAAGCTACTGCCTTGAAGTATTTGAAGCACGTTGGCATGGACAGCTATGTTAATGCTAAACCTCATCAGCTGAGCGGTGGTCAAAAGCAACGTGTGGCTATTGCCAGAGCTTTGGCGTTGGAGCCGGAAGTGCTGTTGATGGACGAACCCACTTCCGCACTGGATCCGGAAATGGTAGGCGAGGTACTGCGCGTTATCCGTACTTTGGCTGATGAAGGCTTGACCATGGTTATTGTAACCCACGAAATGGCTTTCGCTCGTGATGTATCTAACCGCATTATCTTTATTGATCAAGGCGTTATTGCTGAGGAAGGCGAGCCCAAGCAGCTTTTTGGCAATCCCAAAAACCAACGTACTCGCGACTTCCTTTCCCGTTTCCAAAACAATTAAAAGACGGAAGCAATTATTATTTTAATTTAATAGAGGAAAAAATACCTTGATTGGCGAAATATCCAATTAGGGTATTTTTGTTTTAAGGAGAGTCTGAAAAATGAAGGCTTTACGTATTCTCTTTTTTGTCGCTATATTGCTTTTGACCAATAGTGCATGGGCTGCAAAGGGAACCATTCTTTACGTCCCTATGGATAATCGCCCTGTGTGTCTTGATTATACTGTGCAAACTATGCGTGGTGCAGGATGGGATGTGCAAACGCCTCCTGCGGAGCTGCTTGCAAACCATTTACAGGATGGCAATCCGGAAGCACTGTTTGACTGGCTGGAAGATAATGTTGAGGAGTCTGTTGCTGTAGTAGCTTCTTCCGATGCACTTATCTATGGCGGGCTTGTTGCCAGCCGTACTCATGAAATTCCTATGTCTGTTTTGGCACAGCGTGCAGAACGGTTAGTTAATTTAAAACGTGATTATGGTGGTAATAAAATCTATATCTTTACTACTATTATGCGTTCTCCCAAGGCAAGCAGTGCTCCTGTAGAGCCTGCCTATTATAAAGAGTGGGGGCCGAAGCTTTTCCGTATGGGTGCTTTAGAGGATAAACTGGAGTTAAAGCAGATCGAACGTCGAGAAGTACAGGAGTTGGCAGATTTACGTAGAGAAATTCCTCCGGCGGTGCAGGAGGATATGTACCAACGTCGCGCTAACAATATCCGTGCGACCGAGCTTTTGCTCCATGGCGTGGAAAGTGGCGATTTTGATTATCTGCTTATTGGTCGTGATGATACTGCGCCTTTTTCCCAAGCACATCGGGAAGCACGTGTTATGGATATTTTAGTTAATGAACTGCCGAAAGAGCGCATTCGCTTTTTCTCCGGTGCGGACCAATTGGGCTTGTTGCTCTTGAGTCGTGCTTCCAATAGGCTGCAGTACGAACTGCCCTTGGTCAACGTAACTTATGCTGTCGGTAAAGGTGGTGCTACTGTGCCTACTTACGAAGATGATACAGTAGCGGAAAGCGCTAAGCAGCATATTTTTGCAGCAGGTGGTTTCCCTGCTAAACTGCGCAAACGCGCTGATTTGATTTTGGCAGTTAACACACCAAAAGATGGTATAACTTTAGAAGCAGCTAATGCTGTCAACAACTATGTAGTACCCAAGGAAACTACTAATTTTGTTCACAAGGTAGAACGCCTCCTTGCTAATGGTCATAATGTGGCAGTGGCAGATATTAAATTTGGTAATGGTGCCGATAATGCTTTAGTAAAAGAGCTGTGGACTAAAGGTGTTGCTCACAAAGTGGCTGCGTATGGTGGCTGGAATACTGCTGGCAATAGCTTGGGCTTTGCTTTGGCGCAAGGCTTACTGAATGATATGTATTTGCCGGGGGTACGGGAGCAATTGTTGAATCAGCGCTATCTTGATGATTGGGCATATCAAGCGAATGTACGCATGCAAGCTTATACCAAGTTGGTTTGGCCTAACTATTGGCCTAATAGCGGCTTGAATGACGAACAACGTACTGCAGCAGAAAACTTTATTACCCGGGAAATAAAACAGGTAAGCGCTCCTTACATGGGCGCTATTGCCGATGATTTTACGTATATACTGCCATGGAGCAGAATGTTTGAAGTGGAGGTAATACCTAATGAATGAAGAAATACAGGTGCGTCCTGCTACCGTAGCGGACGCAGAAAAATTATTGGCGATTTATAAGCCTTACGTAGTTAGTGAAGACAGAACTTTCAGCGATGTATCCTTTGAATATGAACTGCCTTCCGTGGAGAAGTTCGCCGAAAGAATTGCTTCCATTAGCAAAAGATTTCCCTATCTTGTCTGCCAGCGTGGGGAAGAGATTCTAGGCTACGTCTATGCTCATCCCTTTATTGAGCGTGCTGCTTACCAATGGGGGGCAGAAGTAACCATCTACTTAGCACCTGCAGGCAAAGGCTGGGGGTTAGGCAAAGTCCTTTATACAGCGTTGGAGCAAATTTTGGCATTACAGCATGTAGTACATGCTTATGCGTGCGTAACTAAGAGCAATCTCCATAGCGTAGGTATGCATAAAAGCCAAGGCTATAAGGTAATCGGTGATTTTGAGAATACAGGGTTCAAACATGGCCATTGGCTGGATATGGTGTGGATGGGCAAAACCATAGCTCCATTGCCGGAAACACCTCAGTTTGTCATTCCGTGGCAACAGGTGCCTGCGTTGCAGGTGCAGGCAGTGCTGGCGGAAGCAAGCGCAAAAGTTGAAAACTTATTAAAGTAGTAGAGGTATTCTATGGATTTAAAACATTATGGGGATAAGCATCCTCATCGTTCTACAGCGGAAGAAATTCTGCGCTATATCGGACCGGGACTGCTGATTACCGTGGGCTTTATCGACCCAGGTAACTGGGCGTCTAATTTAGCGGCAGGTGCGGACTATGGCTATGTGCTGCTCTGGATGGTAACCTTGTCCACTATTATGCTGATTATCCTGCAGCATAATGCAGCCCATTTGGGCATTGCCACAGGCTTATGCCTTAGCGAAGCGGCAACTGCCTATTTGCCCAAGTGGATTTCCCGTCCCATTCTGCTTTCTGCCGTTATGGCATCGGTAGCGACATCTTTAGCAGAAATTTTAGGCGGTGCCATTGCCTTACAGCTGTTATTTAACATTCCTTTGTGGTTGGGAAGCATTATTATGGCGGCGTTATGTTCTTGGCTGTTGCGCTCCAATTCCTATAGCAAGCTGGAAAAGATTATTATTGGCTTTGTATCTTTAATCGGTCTATCCTTCTTAGCAGAAATTTTGATGGTGCCTTTAGACTGGGGTGCGGCGGTAAAAGGTTGGGTAACGCCTGCCGTTCCTCATGGTTCGCTTTTGGTTATTATGAGCGTGTTGGGTGCGGTGGTTATGCCCCACAATCTTTTCCTCCATTCGGAAGTAATCCAAAGCAGGCACTGGAATTTGGAGGATGATAATGTTATCCGCCGTCAGTTAAAGTTTGAATTTCTGGACACGCTGCTGTCCATGAGTATTGGTTGGGCGATTAACAGTGCCATGATTTTGGTGGCGGCAGCGGTGTTTTTTGCCAACAAAGTACAAGTAAACGACTTGGCGCAGGCAGTAGATTTGTTGGAGCCCTTGCTAGGAAATAGCGCGGCAATTCTTTTTGCTGTAGCTTTGCTCTTTGCAGGTATTTCTTCCACCGCTACCGCAGGTATGGCAGGTGCCAGCGTTTATGCCGGTATTTTTGGCGAAAGCTATGATGTACAGGATCCTCACTCTTGGCATGGTGTGCTTCTTACCTATTGGCTTGCCGTGCTGATTATCCTGTTTATTGATGATCCCTTTACGGGGCTGATTTATTCCCAAATGGCGCTGAGTGTGCAGCTGCCTTGGACGATTGGTGTGTTGATTTATTTGACCTCTTCCAAGAAGGTTATGGGTAAATTTGCCAATAGCACTCGCTTGAATATTACGCTGGGTATTATTGGCGTCATCGTCATCGTGCTGAACATTATGCTGCTTTTGGAATCCTTCGGGATTATGAGCTTCTAAAAACAAAAGCCTAGACTGCGTTAGACGTAGCCTAGGCTTTTTATGTATTTACTTTTTCTTCGAGCCGAAGATGGCACTGACAATCATTTTGGGAAGTGCTAAAAGTCCTTTGCCGATGTGGTACCAAGTGTTGTTTACTTGGTTGATGGCTGCACGGGTGCGTCTAGCTTTTTGTTCCGCTAACTCCTTTTGCTCCATATAATCGCGATATTTTGCTTCAAAATCTACTATCCAGTAGCAAATCTTTTCCATGGCGATCCAACAGGTATGGGTGGATTTATCAATGTTTCTGTTCCTGTTGCTGCCGTAATGGACGGAATTGTTGCCGTTGATGCGAAGGGTGTGCATTTCCCCAATAATGTCACAACCGGGAGCAGTGCGTAGAATCGGAGGGATAGCCTGCTCCAAAATCTTGATGTTCTCCAAAGTGGAGTTGTTGGGAGCGCTGTCTTTATTGGTGATTTCCAATAGTTGGGCGATAATCATTTCCAATGCATAGCGCAGTTTAAGGCAGCAAGCAGATTTGTCAACAGCGTAAAGTTTTTTAGCTTGCACGAGGGCGCTATAAACTTTTTTATAGCGAGTGTTTTTAAGAATATCGATATTTATTTTCTTCACATTAGTGTTGTAATTTTTGCTCTTACGATAAAAAGCCATGTAGTAATTTCCTCCACATTTTACAAATGCTACACCTATTATACCATAAAAAGGAGGGTAGGTGGGGGAATTTCTGGCAGTGGCAGGTAGTGGCTTTTCATATTATTATAGATATAAAAATTCCCTGCCGCCGTTTCGGTAGCAGGGAAACATTAGCTTTACCTTATTGCTTCCAGTTGTTAACAGGAGCGCCTACAGGCCAGAAAGTACGGCCGTAGAAGTTGTTGAGGAAGGATGCGCCTGCGCCATAAAGGGACAGGAGGGAGATGCCCATTTCTGCATAAGCAGCAATAGCGTGGGGAGCGTGACCGCCAATGCCCCAAGCATCCAGCGCCAAGCACAGGAGCAGTACGTCTATAAGAACCATGTCGCTGAACAGGAACAGGTTCGCGGAAGAGGCAGCAATGGTACCAATGCAAGCAAAGAGGAAGTACGCAAAGAATGCGAAACCAATAGCTTTACCATCAACTCCGGCAGCAAGTGCAGTACCAAAGGTTCCGGCTTTAATCATCCAGCTCATGCCAACTGCAGACCAGAAGAAACCAAAAGCACAGAAGATAGTACCACCAAAAATATTCTTATGGCAGTAATCGAGAATGCCCGCTAAAATTTGGGCAAAAGAACCGCACATCAGCGCCCAAGGCAGCACCCAGGATACATCAGAAACGATTCCCATTTTTTGGGCAGAAGCTACCATAGTAACTACTGCAAGACCGAACAGACCAAGGGGAGTCGGGTCAGCCAAAGAAATTTGAACATGTTGCGTAGAGTTGTTAGTACTCATAATACGCCTCCTTTATAATGGATTTGTGGTGCGTGTGCACCATATGTAACAAATATAACAGATATTTGCAATATGTGTCAAGATGGTTTTTACTATAGTTTTATTATTTAAGGAAATTAAAAGATTTCTTAAACAATAAGGAATGTCACGCTTTTGCTTAGCCTGTGTATAGCAAATGTGTAAGCCATATTACAAGTGTTGTTTGCAAAAGATATAGCAGAGTTTTGTGCGTATAGAAGCAACACCAATCTTTTCTTTAACGGGGACCCATTACAAAGCAAAAAAGTTATTTTACGATAAAAAATTTTAAGCAAATGAATAACGCCCTGTACATTCTAGAGGAATAGTAGCAGGGCGTTTTGTCGATTTTACATTACTAATTTAGTATTAAGGGTTTGCGCGAGTTCTTGTAGCTTTTCTGTAGTAACTTGAGTATATTTTTGAATCATGCTTACAGGTAGACCATCTTTGATCATTTTTGCAGCAGTTGCCAAATTAGCTCTTGCTTCTGCACGCTCTTGTAAAACTTTAACTGCGGGACCTAAAGACATTTTTGAGTTACCTCCCTTCAGATTACGAAGACTATCAGCTAATACTCTGTTGTGCATAGTATTCGGCACACTATTTTGAAAATCCTGCATCAATCTACCTATGGTATCATTTTCTTTATATTCTCCATTAACATAGATGATGTGTGAACGATCGTTAAAAAGAGCATTGTTCATTTGCTTTATGGTGCGGTCAATATTATAAAGAGGAAATCCACCGCCCATTACATCATGTTGAGTAATAAAAATAACATAGGTCGTAGGTATATCTTTTGCTTTATCACCTTTGAGTAAGGCATGGGTATCCATATTACTGCTGTTTAAGCGAGCTCGTTCGGGAATAGCTCCTCGATTATCTTTTTGAATTTCAATATTGTAAAGAGAACCTGCAGAGTCTTTGGCATAAATATCTAATCGGACATTGCGATGGTTGTGATTGAGTAGTTTATGTTCTGTGTCTACTGCTACTACTTTTAAATCAGATCGTTCTAAAACAGTGTTTATTACTACTTGCGTACATTCTTTATCCTGAAAAACTAGTTTCATGATTTCATCATCCATCAATGTTCCGTTTTCAGATATATCATAGCTCACGATAGATTTTAATTCATTATCGGAGAGACTGGTATATTTTTCTTTTAGTGTTTTCACATATTGCACCACTTTCATTATAGATTGATACAACAAAGCGCTTTATCTACCGAGGATAGTATAACACAAGCAAAGGATAATTACAAGAATAATCTGAAAAATCAAACAGATACCTACTGCTTCTTCCTGCCTTGGAAAGAAACAGTAGGTTAAAAGTATTATAACTTGCTTTACACGTGTTTAAGAAAGAAACGATAGAGCAGAAAGCTTACAGCAGTAGTGATGGTCTCCGTTACAGGGAAGGTACACCAGAACCAGTTTAAGCCGTATTGGGCAAAGAAGTAGCCTAAAGGAACAAAAAGAACGATAGTACGCAGAACGGTGAGCACACTACTGGTAACGCCGAAGCCGATAGCTTGGAAGAAGGTGGGAAAGAGTAAGGATGTTACCAGTGGTGCAAAACTGATGGCGATAATGCGGAAACCAGTGGCACCAATCTCATAAACTAAGGGGTCGGAACTGAAGACAGCTAATAAAGGCACGGGAATAAGTTCAAAGATTAAGGTGCCGATAAGCATCAGACTCAAGCTGGAATAGGTAGCTACACGCATAGTTTCTTTACAGCGATTGATATTTTTCGCAGCGTAGTTAAAACTTATAATAGGTACTATACAGGTTAACATTGCCATTAAAGGGATAATGAGAAAAGTCTGCCATTTGTAGTATAAGCCTAACACTGTGACTGCTTGGTCAGAGAACATAGCTAAAATAAGGTTTAAGCCAAGGATATAGAAGGTGCAGGTCATCTGCATAAGCATATTGGGTACACCTAAACGGAAGATGGTCAAGGTGTGACTGAGGTAGACGCTATATCCCGGGGAAGGGCGATAGCCTTGTTTGAAGACTACAAGGGCAGCAATGGCTTGACCGATTACAGTGGCGATGGCTGCACCGGCAATGCCTAAACGAGGGCTGCCACATAAGCCAAAAATCAGAATAGGATCCAAGACGATATTGGTTACGGCCCCGGCAATTTGGGCATACATGGGTGTTTTCATATCACCTTCTGCTTGGAGTACCTTGGTCCAAATGCTTTCTAGAAACAAGCCGATGCCAAAGACGCAGACAATACGTCCGTAGGTAATAACATCTTCAATAACAGCGGGGGAAGAAGTGGAGATATAGGCATAACTAGGCATAATAAACCAACTGGCAACAGCAACCAGCAGCCATAACAGCAACGCTAAGGGCGTACCTATACCTGCATAGACATTAGCTTCTTTTACCAACTTTTTGCCTAAGCAGGAGGCCATAATGGTATTGATGCCAACGCCTGTGCCAACAGCTAGAGCAATCATCAACAGCTGCAGGGGGAAGATAATGGACAGGGCGGTTAGACCATTTTCTCCGTATTGTCCGATAAAGAAGCTGTCTACGATATTGTAGACAGCTTGGATAAGTTGGGCCAGCATTACGGGTGGAGCCATTTTTAATAACAATTTGCTAATTTTTTCAGAGCCGAAATTTGTATTTGTATCCATGATGAAATTAATTATTACCTCGAGATGTTGTAAAACGTGTTAATTTTTCCAAGGCACTACCTTCTTTTCCAACCTTTGCAAGAGTAGGTTGAAAATCAAGCCCAAAAGGGAAAGGACTATAACGCCTGCCATAAGGCGGTCAGTAATCATCAAATCGCCATAGTGGAGGATGAGGGCGCCGATACCTACTTGGGCAGCAATCATTTCTGCTGCTACCAAAAGAAGTAGGGAAGTACCTGCTGCCAAGCGCAAGCCTGCGAAAATCATGGGCAGAGCATTGGGCAGAACTACGCTTTTCATGGTTTTCCACCAGCTGGCGTTGAAGCTTACTGCTACTTTGATAAGCAGTGTATCCACATTTTTTACGCCGCTATAAGTATTCATCGCTACGGGGAAGAATACGCCAAGGGCGATAATCGTTACTTTAGAAAGTTCGCCAATGCCTAGCCACAGGATGAACAATGGTAACAATGCAATCTTAGGAATGGGGTAAAGGGCGTTGACGATGGGGTTGCCAATCTTATCTGCCAAAGCGGAGGTGCCTGTTACTAGGCCCACAGCAAGACCGATGGCGCTGCCAACTACGAAACCTACTAATATACGATACATACTAGCTGCTAAGCTTAGACCGATTTCACCGTCACCAATCATGGTGAACAGGGAGAGGATGATTTGGCTGGGTGCAGGTAAAAACAAGGAAGAAACTAAACCTGCGCGGCAGACTAATTCCCAAATAATCAACAGGCAAAAGATGGATAGCACGCTTATCCAGTGGGGATATGTCTTTTGCCAATGAGTCATACGGTTGCGGACTACATATTCATGGGTTTGCTTATCCGTCATTATTCTTCCACCTCCATCAAGGCTGCACGGGCATCTTTGGCAATGTGCTCCCAAATAATACGGATAAACTCCGCAATTTCCTCCGCATGTTCAGGTTTATCCCTATCTGCACGGGGAATGTTAATAGTAAGGATTTTGCTGACTTTGCCGGGACGACGGCTGAGCAGGACAACTCTATCTGCTAGCATTACTGCTTCCTGAATATTGTGGGTAACATAAAGGGTGGTCAGTCTTGTCTTCTCCCACAGGGTAACAAGTTCTTCCTGCATAATAGTGCGGGTTTGGGCATCCAAAGCACTGAACGGTTCGTCCATTAGCAGCAGGTCCGGTTCGATAGCCAAAGCGCGGGCGATGCCTACGCGTTGGCGCATACCACCGCTAAGTTGGTGAGGAAAGGAGTTTTCAAAGCCTTTGAGGCCAACGAGTTCAATATAATGTTTAATGCGTTCTTCTCTTTGAGCAACGGGCATACCCGCAGTTTCTAAGCCGAAAGCAATATTGTCATGGACATTGCGCCAAGGGAAAAGCCCTGTTTCTTGAAAGACGATGCTCATGCGGGGGTGATAGCCTGCGGCTACTTCCGTAAATTTTACGGTGCCGCTGGTAGGCTCCAGCAAACCGCTGGAAATATTGAGCAAGGTGGATTTGCCACAACCGGAGGGACCTACCAAAGCTACAAATTCTTCTTCCCTCACGGTAATGTCGATATCCTGCAGTACGGGCAGTGCCTTACCGCGACCATCAGTAAATTCTTTACAAATTTTATCGATTACTAGTTTCATAGACTTCTCCTTAAAAAGTAAGGCTGAGGGTGTAATGCCCCAGCCTTAGCTTAGTGTATGTGTTTATTTTGTTGCGGCTTCTTGGAAGGAAGTGTTGACAACGTCTTTAGCTTCCAGTTTACCGGAAATCATCTTATTGGCAGTGTACCATTTGATTTGGGTTTCAATATCGCTAGCCAACAGTTGACCGTTTTTATCAAGATAGGGCAGACCAGCTTTAATATCTTCTGCAGGGGCTTTTACATATTTGGAAGTAATAGCAACCACTTCGTCAAGCTTTTTAGCATCCTTGCGTTCGATTGCTGCTTCATAATAGTAGTTGCAAGCTTTTACATAGGCTTTCATAAAGCGGGTAGCAGCATCTTTGTTCTGCATGAATTCAGGAGAATAGAAGATGGCGGAAGTTTGGTAGGGGATAAGGTCGCCAACCTGTACAACCAATTTGCCATAGCCTGCTTTTTGTACTTTGCCGATGTTGGGTTCGTTGAGGATGCAGCCATCAATTTGCTTGCTTTCCAAAGCTGCCATAACGGCACTTAATTTATTTAAAGGAACGATTTCTACGTCGTTGAGGCTCATGCCTTGGGTTTCCAGCATACGGCCTAACATATAATGGAAGGTAGAACCTTTTTGGGTAATACCAATGCGTTTGCCTTTGATGTCTTTTAAAGATTTTACGCCTTTGTTAAAGTTATCGGTGGTTACCAAAAGTGCGGAAGAAGAATAACCTTTTTGTTCGCGGCCTTTATCGGCTACGATGCCCAGTTTTTGGCCTTTAGCTGCCATGTTGTAGAGGCTGGCAGTGATGCCGGTAGCACCTACATTTACCTTAGAGGAGGCAGTGGATACGGCAATGGGGTGGGCCGCATCAAACCATTGGGGTTCGATTTCAATGCCTTCTTCAGCAAAGAAGCCTTTATCCATAGCGATAAAGAGCGGTGCACTGCTGGTCAAACGCAGCATGCCGAGGCTGACTTTAACTTTTTCTTTGGGTGCTGCTTTTTTGGCGTCGTTGCCACCGCAGCCGGCCAGCACAAGCATCATGCACATGGCCATGAGTAACGCGATAATCTTTTTCATAACTATACTTCCCTTCTACCATACTACAAAGTTGGTGAAAATTTGTAATAATATTGTACACTAAATATAAGAAAAAAGCATTACTTTTTGGAGAAATTTTGCGAAAAAGTAGAAGATGTGTAAAATATCTGTGCTTTGCTATATTCTAAGTGTTAATAATGTTATAATATATGTGTAAAGAATTTTTGCTGGCTACTACAGCTATGCTTTTTGAAGGAGAAAGGACGGGTACTTGTGAGAAAGTTTTTATATAGTCAGCTGGCAGCAGTAGCCTGCGCTATGATAGTGAGTGTGCCGGCACTGGCAGCGGAAACTCTTTTGGGGGAAACGGAACTGCAGCTAGCGCAAGGCAGTGCTACTGTTCAACTGTGGGGGGAACGCTTGCCCAACGGTTATGCCGATGATCTGTTGTTGATGGTGAATGCTGCAGACGGCACGCTTATAACAGCCTGCAAGCCTTCTATTAAGGGCGGCTACAATCCTTTACTGGCAGCAGTGCAGGTGCAGCCCAAGTCTGCGGAGGCAGGGGAGCAGCTTTTAGTCAGCCTTGGCCAAGGCGATTGGAGTGCACCGCGGGAGTTCCGTATTCTCGACTTTGCTAAGCCTAAACAGGTGGAAGAAATTTTTAGCTCTGCCGATAGTATGGGGATTGTAAGTAAGGCGCATATAAAGGAAGATAATCTGCTAGTGACTTTAGTTGATGGCAAGGAAAACACCGTACCCATGCGCGAAGGGGTGGAATTGCAGGGCAGGGTGGAGTACGGCGGACTTCATGCTTTAACCGTCCATGATGTGGACGGCGATGGCCAGCAGGAACTGTTTAGCTGCCAACAATTGGGGAACCGTAGCAAGCAGTGGGCTGATGTAGGTGCAGTGTGGCGCCTTGCTGGAGTAGATACTGCAACGGACAAGCAAACTCAGGAAGAACAGCTGAAACAAAAAAAATGGCTTCACGGTTCTTTAACCATTATGACAGCTCCGCCTGCAGATAAAAATAATACTATTAATGATGGTTATGAGTTTGCAGCAGGAACAATCCTTCCTTATAAAATGGTGTTGCCAGGTGGTGAAGCGACCTATCCTGTTTTTGCTTCCCAAAATTTAGAGTTGCAAAAGAAGATCAACGAGCTTCTTGCTGAGGAAAATACTGATTATCTGCAAATGTTTTACGCCGGTGCTGCGGATATGGCGTTTAAGGTAATCACCGCAGATGCACGGGTATTGAGCTTACAGCTTATTAGCGGTAAGAGCGACTTTGTTCATCATCACGTCAACATCGACCCTACTACCGGGGAAAAACTTGCTTTGAAAGACGTTCTGCACGTTGATGATAAAGATTTATTAGCTTTGTTAAAAGTACTTTGCACCAACAAAACCATGTCTTGGGATTCTTTGCCGCGAGAATGGTACATTGAAGGGAAAAATCTTTTCTTGATGGAACGTGTGGATGGTAAGGATGAAGTTGCTGGTTTCGCTTTAGGCAATCTGCATAAGTTCCTCAAAGATAAGAAATGGCTAGGAAACTGACTGGTCAGTCAGTTTTGCGTGAAAGCTAGAGAAAACAAGAGTATTTGCGAGTAAAGTGGTTATAATCTCAAATAATCAAGTTTGCTTTTCTGATTTCTGTTGCGTATAATAGTATTATTCTGAAACTGGGTCATAGTCTATTCTGATTATAATAAATGTGATAGTTTCTGAAGTGAGGATAAGGAGGTTTTTATATGTTTAGTTTTATCCGCTCCGGTCGCGGGAAGAAGGCTTTGGCTGCTTCCTTGGCTGTAGCAGTAATGCTGACGGTGGCAGGCTGTGCTAAAAAGCAACAAGCTGCTCCCCAAGCAACCTTGGTAAAGACCATGCAGGTAATCAAGCGCGATACTCCTATCGTTTATGATTACACCGGTTCTGTAGAGGCGACTCAGGAAATGGAGCTGCGTTCCCAAGTTACCGGTCAGATTACCGGCAAATTCTTTAAAGGTGGCGACAAGGTTGTAGCAGGCCAAACCCTGTACACCATCGACCAACGTACCTATCAAGCAAACCTGCTCAATGCTCAAGCTAATTTGGCTAACGCTCGCGCAGCATTAGCTAACGCAGCTATGGATGCAGAACGCTATACCAAGCTGTATGCTAATAATGCAGTTTCTAAACAAGTTATGGATAATGCTGTTATGCAGCGCGACCAAGCTGCTGCTGCTGTAAGCGCTCAAGAAGCATTGCTGCAAAACGCTCAAACCAATATGAGCGAAACCTGCGTAACTGCTCCTTTCAGCGGCCGTATTGATACCACTTCCATGGAAGTAGGTAACTATGCTACTGCAGGTCAGACTGTGCTGACCAAAATTTCTAACACTGACCCCGTATACATCAAATTCAGCATCGCTGAACCTGAATATCTGACTTTGTCAAAGACTAACAGCGCCGGTGGTGCAGCTTTGGATAACTTGACTGCAGTCCTCAGCGATGGCAGCACCTATGACTTGAAAGGCCGTGTTGCCGAAGTTAACCGCGGTATGAGCGATAATACCGGTACTTTGACCATCAAAGCTACCTTCGCTAACCCGGATCGTCGCTTGCTGCCCGGCATGTTTGCCCATGTTCAGGCAACCGGCGGTATTGCTGAAAACGCTATTTTGGTTCCCCAACGTGCTGTTACCGAAATGCTCTACAAGAAATTCGTTTATGTTGTAGGCAGTGATAACAAAGTTACCATGAAAGAAATCACACTTGGTCCCGCAGTTGGCCGCCTGTATGTAGTTAAGAGCGGTCTGAACGGCGATGAAACCGTTGTTGTTGAAGGCACCGGCAAGATTCGTCAAGGCTCCGAAGTAAAAGCGCAGCCCATGACTGAGGCTGACTTGGAAACAGGAACCAAAGCGGAAGGCGCACAAAAATAAGGAGGTAAGCTAAATGGCTCGTTTTTTCATTGACCGTCCGGTCTTTGCCATAGTGCTGGCTATCCTGATTACTCTGATGGGTGTCTTAGCCGGTTTGAGCTTGCCTATTGCCCAATATCCCCAGATTACCAAGCCCCGTATTTCTGTTGAAACAATGTATGTAGGCGCTAGTGCCGATACAGTTGAGGAATCCGTAGCTCAGGCAATCGAACAGAAGGTAATGGGCGTAGAAAACATGCTGGACATGAATTCTACCAGCACTAGCTCCGGTCAGTACAATCTGAAAGTACAGTTCAACCTGGAAAAAGATGCCGATATCGCATCCGTAGAGG
>NZ_JBGVLF010000021.1:0-24497 GCF_045124115.1 Phascolarctobacterium sp. | reverse complement strand
AAGGATCTTAATTTCTTCTTCTGTTAAAATTCCTCTAGCCATATTGTGAGCCTCCTAAAATAATAATAACACGATTTTCAAGAAAACCAAAAATAATTTTTTGCGTTCTTGACGTGTCCAACTTTAGGGGACCACCTCAAATTGTTAATACCTGCTCTCGTATTGGGGGCAGGCTTTTTTAGTGCCTTAATTATATCTAAAATCTTGTGGGGGGGGTACAAATGTGCTATAATATACGTATATTGCATAGTGGAGTGTATAGGTTGGTGGATTATGGTTAATGTTTCCGTTGTGATTTTAACTAAAAATGAAGAAGCGAATATTGTTGATGTTATAGAAAATGCTAAGCAAGTTACGTCTCATGTTTTAATTGTGGATTCCGGGAGTACGGATAAGACTGTGGACTTGGCGGAGGCGCATGGAGCCAAGGTGGTCTATCGCGCGTGGGATAATGATTTTGCTGCTCAGCGTAATTTTGCTTTGGAACATGTGACTACGGAGTGGGTGTTGTATCTGGATGCGGATGAAAGGTTGAACAAAGAATTGTGCAAGTCAGTGGAGCGTGCTGTGGCTACGAGTGTGGATAAGCAGTATGTTATCAAGCGTAAGTCCGTAGCTTTTGGGAAAGAGTTTAATTATGGGGTTTTGAAGCCTGATTTTGTTCCACGCCTGTTTAAAGAGAGTCATGTGCAATGGGTGAATAAGGTACATGAACGCCCTGAATGTGGGGATGAAAAAGTAGTTTTGGATGGATTTATCAAGCATTATACGTACAGCGGATGGAGCCAATGGCTGAAAAAATTTGAGCAGTATACAACCATTTGGGCAGAAGACGCTTATTTGCGTGGGAAAAGAACAAGTTTGTCTACCGCATTTGGTCATGCCTTCTTTGCCTTTATTCAAATGATTATATTAAAAAAGGGTATTCTAGATGGTGGCATGGGACTAGTGATGTCCTGTAATCATTTCTTTTACACCTTAATAAAATATTTGAAGCTGTTAGAACTGCAACGTAAGGGAGAGTAAAAATGAGAATAGCAATTTTGGAAAGTATCGTAATGCCTGCAGGGCATGAAGTGGAATTTGATAGAATTTTAGTAGAAAACATGAAATTACAAGGTCATAGCCCTGTGTTTTTTGTGCCTAAAAATTATCCATTTAAACTGGATTATAAAACCGATGTGGAGTATTTAGATGGTGGAGAGGCGATTAGTTATGCAGGTGTGGGCAAACTTAAAAAGCTGTGGCTTTCTTTATTGCGCGAAAAACGTCGTATTGCATGGTTTGATTCCGCATGTGTAAAGGCGAAACAGGGGAAATGTGATGCTATTGTTATTCCAACATCTAGTTGGCGTGGTATGCGTTCTATAAAAAAGAGCGATTTGAAGAACTCTCCTGTACCTGTTCTCATGCAGATGCATGGCATTATGCCTAGTGATAGAGCTAAATTTGTAGAAGGTGTACGCTCTTTGAAGCAATATAAGAATATACATATTGCTGCACTTGGCATGCAGACGGAATTTCCGGAATTAGAGGACTGTCCTAATTTCCATACTATTTTCCCACCTGTATATATTCCCACGGATTTGGGAGTAAAGCCAGAATTTGATTTCCACGATCCTTTACGTTTAGGCTTTTTTGGTCAATATCGCAAAGAGAAGAATTTGGAATTTTTCTTAGAGGCGTTTATTAAGGCTAAATTTACAACACCTGTGGAGCTTTTAGTACAAGGCGCTACTGTAACACAAGAGGATTCCGATGATTTTGAACGTTTGGCAAAGAAGTACTCTGGATACAGCAGTATTAAGTTTTTGCATAAAAATCTTTTAGGCATTGAATGGCAAAAGGAACTTATGGGATGCGATGTGATCTTGATGCCTTATGGTGCGGAGCGTTATCGTTACCAACCTAGTGCTATGTTATTTACAGGTATTGGCTATTTTAAACCTGTGCTACAATCTCCGGAAATGAGTCCTGAAGTTTTGGCAGAGTTTAAGGTTGGTGAGGCAGTGGAGCTGGATAGCGTAAAAAGCTTTGCTGCGCAGTTGGAAAGATTTGTTAATACCTTTAAAGAAAAGGCGGAGGAGTACAAGGCTGGGCTTATTGGAGCTAATGAGAAGTACAGCCAGGAGAATTTGGTGAAGAATATAGTGGGGATATTGAGAGGAGAATTGCAATGGGGTTAATGTATAGGTTGAACGAATATAGGCAACAGATAAAGTTTCATAAAGATTTAGTCAAGCATTATTATAATAGCCTTTTTGATAACATTTATGTTCATGAGTATGATTCATTTACCAATATTCCTAAAACTATACATTATGCATGGTTTGGCAGAGGCGTAAAGCCTGAAATATTAAATTTCTGCATGAATACTTGGCCAAAATACTTGGGGGGGTATAGCGTTCAATTGTGGAATGAGGATAATTTCCCGTTTGAAAAATATCCTTTTGCTTTGCAAGCATATAAGTGTAAAAAATATGCTTTTGTAGCTGATGTAGCGAGACTTCATGCTATATATAATTATGGTGGTATATATATGGATACTGATTGTGAAGTGCGGAAATCATTTGACGACTTGCTTTACTGTGGAGCATTTGCTTGCTATGAAACTCCTAATTTGGTATCGATAGGGACATTGGGAGCTAAACCATTTCATCCATGGGTAGCAAGCATGCTTTTATGGTATTACAGGTTAGGATTTTGTGATGACTACGCAGAGATTGCTAATACCAGAATTATGACTAAGATTATGCGGTGGAAATATACAAACTTTTATCCCAATGGAAAATATACACTTTTACCAAATGATACACATATATTTACTAGAGATTATTTTTGTCCGAGCAAGACAGATGGTAAATGGGATGTAACTGATAACACATATGTAATACATCATTTTAGTGGATTATGGTAGGGTGTTTTGTTGATTGTAATAGAAAAAATAGTAATTATATTAATTTATGGAGTTGGTGGTAGTGTATAGCGAAGATAAAACAGTTGCGGAAGCCCAGAAGATAATGCTAGAGATATTGAAAGAAATACATAGAATTTGTGTTAAACATAATCTTACTTATTGGCTGGAAGCGGGGACGTTACTGGGGGCGGTACGTCATAAGGGATTTATTCCTTGGGATGATGACTGCGATATTTCTATGCCTAGAGTTGATTATGAACGATTTATTGAAATTGCAAAAAGTGAATTGCCAGACAATATGTTTTTACAATCTAAGGAAACTGATCCAGCTAGTAATTTTGATGCAATTAAGATTAGAAAATTAGGAACAGTGTTAATCGAAACTGGTGAAACTGGAAATGAAGAGTATTGTCATGGTATTTTTGTAGATGTTTTTCCTTACGATAGTTATAAAGATGAGTGGTTTATAGAATTATTAAAATGGCAACGCCTTTCCAGAGAAAAGAGAAAACGTTATCCTAAAGGCAGCATAAAACGCTTATTGGCTACTATTTATGTGAATATAATTATGTGGCTTCCTATTCACATTATTGGACTTATGAAAAATTTTGCTATTAAGAAGCGAAATATGTACTTTAACAATAAAGCTCACGAATATTTTTCTTATGGTTTGGAATGTTTTTATCCAGTAAAAACTAAGCGTTCAGACATATTACCAGTGCGACTACAGCAACGATGCTTCGAAGACGAAAGCTTCTATTTGCCTAATAATCCTGATGCAGTTTTGCGAGCTACCTATGGGAATGACTATATGACTCCGCCTCCTATAGATAAGCGTGCTACACATGCTAAAATCATAAAGGTTAATACAAATTAATGCAAAAGAAAGCTATGAGATAAAAGCTTATATATGAAAACGCAAGGGAGTTTAGATGATTGGGGGATTGGGATGCATTCATCTGTAATTGAGAATATTAGCGATGCGTTGCATGTAGATAAAACAGCTATATCGGATATTACTGTTTTGAAAACAGGTATGACAAATAGGTCATATCTATTTTCTTTAGACGATAAAAAGTACATTGTTCGTGTTCCTGGAGAAGGAACCGAGCAGTTGATTAATAGAAGAGCAGAGGCTGAGGTTTACGAGGCAATTAAAGGCAGAGGGATTAGTGATGATATAATCTATATTAATCCTAAAACAGGCTATAAGATTACGAGCTATTTAGAAAATTCTAGAGTATGCAATCCGCAAAATATTGATGATTTAAATCAATGTATGCAAAAATTGCGTGAGTTGCACAATATCGGAGTATTAGTTGAGAATAAATTTGATCTTTTTGAGCAAATAGAGTTTTATGAATCATTATGGGGTGGGCAAGTATCTCAATATAAAGATTATTTCAAAACGAAATCCTCTGTATTAAAGCTTAGAAATTATATTGAAAAGCATATTAGTTCTAGAGTGCTTTCGCACATAGATGCTGTTCCTGACAATTTTTTGTTTTCAGATGGTGAAGTAAGGCTTATAGATTGGGAGTATGCTGGAATGCAGGATCCTCATGTAGATATAGCTATGTTTTCAATATATGCTATGTATAGCAAACAGCAGGTAGATAGGCTTATCGATATTTATTTTGAAGGACTGTGTCCTAACGAAACTAGAATGAAAATTTATTGTTACATTGCTGTTTGTGGGTTGCTGTGGAGTAATTGGTGTGAGTATAAACGTATACTGGGTGTTGAGTTTGGTAAATATAGTTTAAAACAATATTGGTATGCGAAGCACTATTGTAAATTGGTTGCTAAAAAACTTAAAGAACTAGGGTGTGATGATTTTGTATAGAGCAGAACGAGCCATTATAATGGCTGCAGGAATTGGTAGTCGGTTGCAACCGGTGACGTTAGACACTCCTAAGCCATTGGTAAGAGTAAATGGTATTAGGATGATAGATACAATCATCAATGCGCTACATGATAATGGTATTACGGAAATATATGTTGTCGTTGGCTATCTAAAAGAAGCCTTTAAATCACTTGAAAATGAATACAATGGCCTAGCTTTAATAGAAAATCCATATTATGCAGAGTGTAATAATATTTCATCATTATACGTTGCGAGAGAATGTATCAATAATGCAATAATATTAGATGGAGATCAGATTATTTATAATGCAGATATATTAAGGCCTGAATTTGAGCGTTCCGGATATAATGCGGTTTGGGTTGATGGATATACTGATGAATGGCTATTATCTGTTAAGAATGAAATAATTACTTCTTGTAGTAGAACAGGAGGTACAAATGGTTGGCAATTATACTCTGTTTCATTTTGGAATGATGTAGATGGGAAACGTTTAAAACATTATCTTGAGGTAGAATTTGAGAATAAAAGTAACAGACAGATTTATTGGGATGATATTGCTATGTTTTGTTATCCGAGGGATTTTCAACTTGGAATTAGAGCAATGCAATCTTCTGATATTATAGAGATTGATAGTATGCAAGAGTTAGTAAAAATAGATAGTTCATATTCTCAATATGTAGTAGGTGTTATAGATGAAAACGAAGGATAATAAAATTGATTGGTTAATTACGATACTTCCATTACTAGTAGTATCTGGATTGAGTTGTTTGTTTTTTGTCTATCCTGAACAGTCTAATAGAATATTAAGCAAGATAAGATTTGTATTTGGCGATACATTGGGGACATACTATTTGATTATAGGGTTGGGTGTCTTTATTTTTTCATTATATTTAGCAGGGTCGAAATATGGTGGTATAGTACTTGGCGAAAAAGGAGAAAAACCAAAGTATACATTTTTCCAATGGGGAAGCATGATGTTTACCTGTGGATTAGCTGCAGATATTTTATTTTATTCTTTTTCAGAGTGGATAATGTATGCTACTGACCCACATATAGCAGCATTAGGGAGTATTCAAGAGTGGGCTGGGGTGTACCCATTATTTCATTGGAGCTTTATACCTTGGGCATTTTATTTGGTTTTAGCCGTAGCTTTTGGGTTTATGTTACATGTTAGAAAGAAAACGCGCAAAAGATTTTCCGAGGCTTGTAGACCAGTACTTGGAACGTACACTGATGGCTTGTGGGGGCGTTGTATAGATTTATTGGCAGTCTTTGCATTATTGGCTGGTACTGCCACTACGTTTAGTGTTGCTACGCCTTTGATGTCTAGTATCGTTTGTGAGTTGTTTGGTATTGAAGTTAGTAGGATAAGTATTACAATATTAATACTTTTGATTACTTGGATGGTTTATACTTATTCTTTACTGCAAGGGTTTGAAGGAATAAGGTTATTGGCTAATATCTGTATATTTATGTTTTTCGGACTGTTAGCTTATATAATTTTCTTTAGTGGTAAAGGACAATATATATTAGATACAGGTGTAGAATCTTTTGGCAGAATGATACAGAATTTTATAGGGCTGGCAACTTTCACAGATCCTAACAGAAATACTGGTTTCCCGCAAAATTGGACAATTTATTATTGGGCGTATTGGATGGTTTGGTGTGTAGCAGCACCATTCTTTATCGGTAGCATCTCTCATGGACGCACTATTACTCAAACTATCTTGGGGGGGTATTTATTCGGTGTTGGTTCAACAGTGATAAGTTTCGTTATTCTAGGAAATTACTCTATGGGATTACAAACTCAGGGAATTTACGACTTTGTTAGCTTATATAAATCAAATGGAGATTTATATAACGTGATAGTTATAATACTAAAAACATTACCATATTCGGAATTTGTAATGCTTATTGTCTTGGTTACAATGATTGCTTTTTATGCCACTTCTTTTGATTCTATAGCTTTTACAGCATCTTGTTACAGCTATAGAGAGTTAAATGAAAAAGTTCAACCTCATAAGTCGGTACAATTTATCTGGTGCATATTATTGATTATGCTACCAATTGCATTAGTTTTTTCAGAAAGCTCTATGTCTAATTTACAAACGGTAAGTATAGTGGCTGCATTTCCTATAGGATTTGTGATGTTAATAATAATGTATAGTTTCGTTAAAGATGCTGAAGCATTACTGGATAGCAAGTAGAAAAAGTTACATTTTTGCTCTAGCTATTCAATACAAGAGAAAAAGATAGTTTTAAACCCGTTTATGGATACTTCAGCTATAGCAAGAGTATTCCTCATCAATCGAAGCACATTCGGCTGTCTACTGCTCTCTCAAAGGAGAGCCAAAGCAAATGGGCGTATACTACGGAAAGAATCAAAAGACTCTTTAAACAACAAACGCGCTCATCCTGTTGGTTAGGATAAGCGCGTTCATTGTTTTATATTTTCTTTTGTTCTTTTATTCCTTCCCGTATTTCTTATAGGCGGTGTGGTTAGTGGCACCGGAGAATTGGTTCAAAACGAAGGAATGCTTTAAGGCTGCAGTGATGAATTCTTTAGCCTGTGCTACTGCTGCTTCCATAGTCAAGCCGTTTGCCAGGCCTGCAGTGATAGCTGCGGAATAGGTGCAGCCTGCACCGTGGTTATAAGCTTCAGCAAGTTTTTTCAAAGCCATTTCCTTGAAGTTCTTGCCATCGTAGAAAATATCAACTGCGTATGCGCCTTCCATGCGCTCGCCACCTTTGATAACAACATTTTTAGCACCCATCTCGTAAATGATTTTAGCTGCTTCCTTGATTTCGTCGATGGTTTCCACTTTTGCCATACCGGTCAGATAGGCAGCTTCTACAGTGTTAGGGGTGATAATGTCGCAGCGTTTAACAAGCATCTCTTTAATAGCCTCTGCTGCTTCCGGAACCATAACGCTAGTGGAGCCTTTGCATACCATAACCGGGTCGATAACGACATTTTGCAGTTTATATTTGTCAATAGTGTTGGCAACAAGTTCTACTAAAGCTGCACTGCCCAGCATACCTGTTTTCATAGCGTTGACACCGATACCGTCTAAGATAGTGTGCAGCTGTTCTTCTACAACATCCAAACCAATGGGATGTACGTTGTGCGCCCAGTCCGCAGGAGCCATAGTTACAATACAGGTGAGGGCGGTCATGCCGTAGACACCCAGTTCCTCGAAAGTTTTTAAATCAGCCTGCATACCTGCGCCACCGCTGGTATCGCTGCCTGCAATTGTTAAAGCTCTATTTAATTTATCCATAAACTTATCCTCCTAATAAATTATATACAGCTTTATTCTACTGCTTTTTCGCTTATGTGCCTATATTCAATGCACGCTAATATTATATGACCAGGTGCGGCGCTTAGCATAAAGCTGTAGTAGCGTAAGTTTTTGGTATTATGTAAAATCAACTTTACTTTACATAAACTTAATAAAGTGCTATACTGAATCGAAATAGGGAAATGATTTTGTGTATACCATTTCCGAACGTGTTGGGAGGTTTTTGACAATGTCCATTAGAGAAATTTCCTTTGCTTCTGCCAACGGCAGAGATACCATCAAAGCTTGGTCCTACAGTCCTTTGGGCGAACCTAAAGGAGTAATCCAACTTATCCATGGTTATGGCGAACATTCCCGTCGCTATCTCCACATGATCAACAAGTTTAACCAAGCAGGCTACGTTGTTTTTGCTGACGACCATCTGGGTCACGGCAAAACCGGTGTTGACGGCGGCACTTTGGGCGATCCTCATTCCGGCGGTTATATGACTTACTTGAAGGATGAAAAATCTTTACATGATATTGCTAAAGCTGCTTATCCTGAACTGCCCTACTTTGTATTCGGCCACAGCTGGGGTTCCATGCTGGCACGCGCTTATGCTGCTTACTACGGTGAAGATTTGAAAGGCTTGATGCTCTGCGGTCTGTGCTCCCAATGGAAGGGCTGCGAAGTAGAATATAACGATCCTGAGTTTAAGGCTGCTTATGAAGCAGATCCCTATCAACCTGCAGGTGCTTGGTTCGATAAAGTTTTCTGCGGTATGACTGATCGTGTGGAAAATCCCAATGGCCCTGCTGACTGGATTGCTAACGATCCGCGCATTGTTGCAGACCACGCAGGCGATATGTTCAATACCTTTGATACTACTTTAGAACTGGCTTATGACTTTGTACAACTGTACCATTTCATTGAAAGTGATGAATGGGCACCTATGGTTCCGAAAAATATTCCTTGCTATCTGATCAGCGGCGACCAAGATCCTTGCGGCAACTATGGCGAAGGTTTATACCATGTAGCTAATCTGTTGGCTAACAGCGGTCACAAGATTTCCGTAAAAGCTTACAGCGGCTACCGTCATGAAATCCACAACGAATTGGATTTGCGTGACGAGGTAGAAGCAGGTCTGATTAAATTTATGGATGATATTTTAGCATAAGATGTAAAAAAATATTGAGAAGCTGGGACGTGTTTAGTCATGTTACCATATCCCGACTCACGTGCGATTTCTTAACGCTCATTTCGTGCAGAATCACAACGAAGATTCGCGGCCAATCTTGTTCGAAAAACAAGTTACTGTTCGGTACGCTTCACTTCGGTGATTCTAGGCACTCATGAGCTAAAATCGCAATGATTCGTCTGGGGATATGGTAACAGTGACTACTTGCGTTGTCCCAGCTTTTTTTGCTTGCGTTTGCTGTGATTACCTATTACAATAGTGCTTAAGATAAGGTAAAGGTTGCTTTGTTATTTTAGAGCAGGGGAGGATAGCTACATGGACTTCAATTTTAATGGACAGGAATATGCATACGGTTCCCGCAGACGGGTGATTTATGGCAAACGCGGCATGGTGTGTACATCCCAACCGTTGTCGGCACAGGCAGGGTTGCAGATTCTGCAGCAGGGTGGTAACGCGATTGATGCAGCCATTGCCACTGCCATCTGCCAAACGATTTTAGAGCCTACCAACACCGGTTTGGGCAGTGACTGCTTCGCTTTAGTATGGGTTAAGGATAAGCTGTACGGTTTAAACGGCAGTGGTTATGCGCCTACAGGCTTGACTGCGGAAGTAGTGCGCAAGCAAGGCTATACGGAAAAGATGCCTTTCTTTGGTTGGAGTGCGGTAACTGTTCCCGGTGCGCCTTCTGCGTGGGCGGAGCTGCACAAACGCTTTGGCCGCCTGCCCTTTGCAAAATTGTTTGAACCTGCCATTTATTATGCAGAAAACGGCTATCCTGTTTCGCCTATTGTGGCACGTTTTTGGCAGGCAGGTGTAGACAAGTTGCTTCCCCATAAGGATAATCCTGCTATTGCTCCTTGGTTCGATGCTTTTGCACCTGCAGGAAGAGCGCCTAAATGTGGCGAAACGGTGCGCCTTCCCTTGCACGCTAACACTTTGCGTGAACTGGCTGCAAGCTATTGCGAAAGTTTTTATCGTGGCACGTTGGCGGAAAAACTATTAGATTTTAGCAACAGCACTGGCGGTTATCTGACTAAGGAAGATTTAGCGGACTACCGCGCGGAGTGGGTGGAACCCATCCACATTAATTACCGTGGGTATGATGTTTGGGAAATTCCCCCCAATGGTCATGGTATTACTGCTTTAATGGCGCTGAATATTCTCAAGGGTTTCGACTTCCCGACTAAAGACTGTGGCGAAACATATCACAAACAGATTGAGGCTATGAAATTAGCTTTTGCCGATGGCATGAAGTACATTGCTGACCCACGCTATATGCAGACTAAGGTGGAAGAACTGCTTAGCGACGAATATACTGCAGAACGTCGCGCTTTGATTGGCGAGCAGGCGTTGGAGCCTGTGCCGGGCAAGCCTTACTGCGGGGGGACGGTGTACCTGTGTACAGCGGACGGCGAGGGCAATATGGTGTCCTTTATCCAAAGTAACTACAAGGATTTTGGCAGTGGTGTAACTTTACCCGGTTATGGTTTGAATTTAAACTGCCGTGCTAACGGTTTCAGCTTGGACCCTGCTTCTGATGATTATTTGTTGCCGCGGAAGAAGCCCTACCACACGATTATTCCCGGCTTTTTGACCAAGGATGGGCAGGCAGTGGGTCCCTTCGGCGTTATGGGCGCCTATATGCAGCCTCAAGGCCATGTGCAGGTAGTAATGAATACAGTGGACTTTTTGCTTAATCCCCAGTCCGCACTGGATGCGCCCCGTTGGCAGTGGATTGAAGGCAAAAAGATTTACCTTGAAGACAGAGTGCCTGAGTCAATTATCGCAGATCTGCGTCGTCGTGGTCATGAAGTAACAGTAATGAGCGATTACACCAGCTTTGGTAGAGGCGAAATTATTTGGCGTGATGATAGCGGTGTGTTGGCAGGGGCGACGGAACCCCGTGCTGATGGCACAGTTGCTGTATGGTAATAGATGCGTTGCAAAGGAGAAGAAACATGGAATACACAAAAATTACGGAAACAATTTTAAACGAACTGCGTGCTATCGTTGGTGCAGATAATGTTATGACTGATGCGGACCAAATGCAGCTTTATGCTCATGATGAAGTTACTGACCCTGCTTACCACCATCTGCCGGAAGCAGTTGTTTTTGCGGAAAATGCAGAGCAGGTAGCTGCGGTAGTACGCTTGGCGAACGAATATGTTTTCCCGGTAGTTCCCCGTGGTGCAGGTACCGGACTTGCTTGCGGTGCTGTGCCTATTTATGGTGGTGTGGTCCTGTCCTTGGAGAAGATGGACAAGATTCTGGAAATCAACGAGGACGCTATGTACGCAGTGGTTGAACCAGGTGTGCGTACTTCCGCCCTGCAGGAAGCAGTAGAAGCTAAAGGCATTTTCTACGCAGGCGATCCCTGCAGCGGTGACTCCTGCTTTATCGGCGGCAATATTGCTACTAACGCCGGTGGCAACCGTGCTGTAAAATATGGCACTACCCGCCACCAAGTTTATGCTGTGGAAGTAGTTAATCCTACAGGCAAAATTGTTAATCTGGGTGCCCGTCTGCAAAAGCAGACCACAGGCTATTGCTTGGACCAATTGGTAATCGGCTCCGAAGGTACTTTGGGCATTATCACTAAAGCTACCTTGAAACTTGTTCCCAAACCTCAATACAGCATGGACTTGCTGGCTGTTTACGAAGAAGCAGAGGACGCTATTGGCACTGTTAACAAGATTATCAAGGGCGGTATTGTGCCCACCTGCGTAGAGTACATGGATAATATCACTATTAAGTCCGTAGAAAAGTATCTGGGTACCCGTCTGCAAGGCAGCGATAAAGGCAACTACTTGATTGTCGAGGTGGAAGGCACCAGCGAAGATGATTTGGATGAAAAGGCAGTAGCTTTGGATGAAATCTGCACGGAAAACGGTGCTAGTGATGTGCTGGTAGCAGAACACGATAAAATTTGGGAAGCACGCAAAGCTTTTGCTGAAGCAGTACGTGCGGAAAGTTTGATTGTGAGCAAGGAAGACGTGGTTATTCCTGTGGACCAAGAACCTTTACTGTTGGATGAAATTTTACGCTTGGCGAAAAAGTACAACCTTGTTACCCGTATTGCCAGCCATGCCGGTGATGGCAATATCCATCTGAATATCTTGAAACAACCGGAAGAAGATTATGCTGAATGGGAAAAACGTGTGGAGGCTAACCAACAGGAGCTGTACACCTTTATTTACGCTCATGGCGGACGCCTCAGCGGTGAGCACGGTATTGGCTTTAAGCGTAAACATTTAATGGCAGAGTTTACCAATCCTGATGAATTGGATATGATGCGTGCTATAAAAAAAGCTTTGGACCCTAAAAATATTTTGAATCCCGGTAAAATTTTTGATGTTGAAGAATAATTCTTAGGAGATGAAGACCTATGTGGGTTGTATTTGCGTTACTGTCCGCAGTTTTTGCGGCTTTAACTTCTATTTTTGCTAAAATTGGTATTGAAAATGTCAACTCCAATTTAGCTACTGCCATTCGTACGGTAGTAGTGCTGGTTATGGCGTGGCTGATTGTTTTTGCTACAGGCAAGCACCAACAAATTGGTGACATCGGCACCCGTAGTTGGGTATTTTTGGTACTGAGTGGTTTGGCTACAGGTTTTTCTTGGCTGTGTTATTTTTACGCATTGCAGATTGGCGAAGCCAGCAAGGTAGTACCGGTGGACAAGTTCAGCGTAGTAATTACCATGGTAATGGCGTTCTTCATTTTGGGCGAAGCCATGACCATGAAGACGATTATCGGCGGTCTGCTGATTACTGCAGGCACTTTAGTTTTGATCCTGTAAGAGAGGGATGATGCCATGAGTATTTTAGGCAATATTGTTTGGTTTATTTTTGGCGGCGTACTTGCCGGTATAGGCTGGTACCTTGTGGGCTTGCTTTGGTGCTGTACTATTGTGGGGATTCCCGTAGGCATACAATGCTTTAAGTTTGGGACACTGAGCTTTTTCCCTTTTGGCAAAGAGATTCAATATGGCGTGGTGCAGGTTCCTTCCTGCTGAACATCCTCTGGCTGGTGTTCGGCGGTGTGGAATTAGCATTGAACCACGTAATTTTTGGCTTGATTTTGTGTTGCACCATCATTGGTATTCCTTTTGGGATGCAGCATTTTAAGTTGGCTAAACTAGCTATACTGCCTTTTGGCGCAGAAATAGTGTATAAGGGATAAAAAATAACCACTCTGCACTTACTTCACGGAGGTTGCAGAGTGGTATTTTTATTTTAAGAAAGCCTATAATGTGGTATAAAAAAGAGAAAACACTCCGCAGGGGATGGTGCAGAGTGTTTCTCTTAGGAAAGCTGTTTATGATGAATTTGATGGGAAGGGTGTAGCAATCATTTTTGCTACACCCTTAGTATACTATATGGTAGTGGCAAAAAAAGGGCAAACCCATGAAAAAAATGTGAAACTTATAAAGTACAAAAAATTTTTCTAAAAATTTTTGTACTTTTACAAAGGACGAATGCACAAAATGTTTCAAGCTCCTGTACTTCCTAAAAATACAAACAGTAAAATTTTGAGAAAATGTCCACTTTTTAATTGTAAAGAAATTTGAAATAGCTGTAATTACATGCTGTAAAAACGATAAATGTTACATCGAACGGGGTGTTGCCAGATATACATGTAGGTGGTATAATCGAAACATCAAGTTTCTGCAGATTGGCTGCAGGTAGAGAAGAGAGGGTTTGCTTATGAAATTGAAGAAATTGATGTCCGTATTATTAGCATCCGCTGTTTTTGTTGGTGCATTGACCGGTTGTGGTGGTGATAAAAAAGAAGATAAAAAAGCTGGCGATACCATTAAAGTAGGCGTATTCCTGCCTTTGACCGGTGATAATGCTGCCGGTGGCGAATTGGAACTGCGTGGTATTAAATTGGCTAACAAGCTGCACCCCGAAGTATTGGGCAAAAAAGTTGAGTTGGTTGTAGCCGATAACAAATCCGATAAGGCTGAAGCTGCATCCGTAACTGCTCGCTTGATTGAGAAAGATAAAGTTGTTACTGTACTGGGTACCTATGGTTCTTCTTTGGCAATGGCTGCAGGCAACATCGTTAAGGAAGCAAAAGTTCCTGCAATCGGCACCAGCTGCACCAACCCCCAAGTAACCGCTAACAACGATTACTATTTCCGTGCTTGCTTCATCGATCCTTTCCAAGGCACTGTAATGGCAAACTACGCATACAAACAAGGCGCGCGTAAAGTTGCCATCGTACAAGAAGTTTCCAATGACTACTCCGTTGGTCTGGCTAAATTCTTTAAAGAAGCTTTCATTAGACTGACCAATGATAAAAATGCGATTATCGACGTTTCTAACTATCAAACCGGTGACAAAGACTTCACCGCACTGCTGACCAACCTGAAGGCTAAAAATCCTGATGCAGTATTTGCACCTGGCAACTTCACCGAGTCCGCACTGATGATTAAACAAGCTCGCCAACTGGGCATGACCGTTGCTTTCATGGGTGGCGACACTTGGGAAACTCAAGAATTTATCGATGTTGGTGGCAAAGAAGTTGAAGGCTGCGTACTGAGCACCGCATTCGACCGCGAAAAAGCATCCACCGAAGAAGCTAAGAAGTTCTTGAAAGCTTACACCGATGAATACAAAGGCGAACCTTCCGCTCTGTCCGCACTGGGCTATGATTCCTACCTGATTGCAATTGATGCGATTAAACGTGCAGGCGGTACCGATCCTAAGAAAGTTCGCGATGCCATTGCTTCTACCAAAGATTTGGAAGCTGTAACCGGCAAAACCACCTTGGATAAGAATGGCGACGCTATTAAAGCAGCTGTTATCAAGGTTGTTAAAGAAGGCAAATTCAAATATTATGATTATGTAGACGTAAAATAATATACGGCCTCTGAGATGTGCTCCCGCCTTCAAGTCGGAGGAGGGAGCACATAATTTATTATGGTGGTGAAGAAATGGATTTTTTAAGTGACCTTTTTCAGGTTATCTCTAATATGTCCGCTGTAAGCTTGGCGCAGCATATGGCCAATGGCATTTCCTTGGGCAGTTTGTACGCCCTGATTGCTATTGGTTATACCATGGTTTATGGTATCTTGCTGATGATCAACTTTGCTCATGGTGACATTGTTATGATGGCCTGCTATTTTGCATTTTTTGGTATTACGGTGTTCCACATTCCTTGGTACATCACTTTTGTAGGCGTTGTTATTGCCACAGCTCTTTTGGGTGTGCTTATCGAGCGTACGGCTTATCGTCCTCTGCGTGAAGCTCCTAAAAACTCTGTGCTGATTTCCGCAATTGGTGCTTCTTTCTTACTGGAAAACTTGGCGAACTACCTCTTTAGCGGTCGTCCCTTGCGTTTTCCGGATATTCCCCTGCTGAGCCAGAACGTGGCTTTGGGTGGCGTACAAGTACAGGCTATCTGTTTGGTAATTCCTGTAATTACCTTTATCAGCTTGGCAGTATTGCTGCACATCGTTAACCACACCAAAACAGGTATGGCCATGCGCGCTGTATCTAAAGATTACGAAATTGCCCGCGTTATGGGTGTCAACATCGACCGCATTATTTCTACTACCTTCGTTATCGGCAGTGCTTTGGCAGCCATCGGTGCCTTTATGTGGGGCGTGCGTTATCCAGGTATTACCCCCATGTTGGGCGTCATGCCAGGTCTGAAATGCTTTATCGCTGCAGTAATCGGCGGTATCGGCAATATCAAAGGCGCAGTAATCGGTGGTTTTATCCTGGGCTTGGGCGAAGTGCTTATCGTCGCTTTCTTCCCTGCGCTTTCCGGTTATCGTGATGCCTTTGCATTTATCGTACTCATTATTATCCTCTTCTACAAACCTACCGGTTTGTTAGGCGAAAAAACAACGGAGAAGGTGTAAGCATGAACAAAAAGAATATCTGGCTGACCGTAGCTGGCGTGCTGGTGCTTTTTGCCGGTGCTTGCTATGCTCAGTTTGAATTAGACTCCTATCTGCGCAGGGTTATTAACCTGTGTTTGATTTACGCAATTATCGGTCTGTCCATGAACTTGACCAATGGCTTCGCCGGTCAGTTTAGCTTAGGCCAGGCTGGCTTTATGGCTGTCGGTGCCTATGTTGTTGGCATTTTTACTGTGCCTGTGGAACTGCGTGAGAACGTTTTCTACGCAGTGCCCATGAATCCTTTGATTGCAGATATTCAGCTACCCTTGTGGCTGGCATTGATTGTAGGCGGTCTGCTGTCCGCTTTGGTGGCGTTCCTTATTGGTACTCCTGTTCTGCGTCTGCGTGGTGACTACCTAGCCATTGCAACTTTAGGTTTCTCTGAGATTATCCGTATCATAATTACCAATGCACAAAGCTTTACCAATGGTGCTTTGGGTATTAAGGATATTCCTACCATTAACGATGTACGTTACATCTTTTTAGCAACTGCAGTAGTGTTTATCTTCATTACCTGCTTAGTAAATTCTTCCTACGGTCGTGCTTTCAAGGCAATCCGCGAGGATGAAATTGCTGCAGAAGCTATGGGCATCAGCCTGTTCTACCACAAGAACATGGCGTTCATGCTCAGTGCTTTCTTTGCAGGTATCGGCGGCGGTCTCTATGCAACCTTGCTGGGTACTGTTGACCCTAAAAACTTCCTCTTTACTTTGACCTATAACTTCCTGCTGATCATCGTTTTAGGCGGTATGGGCAGCATCACCGGCAGTATGCTGGGCAGTATCATTGTAACCGCAGGCTTGGAATTCCTGCGTGTCTTCGACGAACCCTTGGAGCTTTTCGGTATGGCGATTCCCCTGTTCCGTCCCGGTCTGCGTATGGTAGTGTTCTCCTTGCTTTTGATGATCTGCGTACTTTTCTGGCGCAAAGGCATTATGGGTACGGAAGAATTTACTTGGGATAAGTTTGTTGCTTTCTGCAAGAACCCTGAAAAATATTTTATGCGGAAAGGAGCAAAGAAAAATGGCTAAGATGCCCAAAACACCTACGGTTTTAAAAACTGATAAAATGACCATGCGCTTTGGTGGTGTAACTGCTGTATTCGAACTGAATTTGGATATTCGCGAGCACCAGATTGTAGCGCTCATCGGTCCTAACGGCGCAGGCAAAACCACCGCTTTTAATATGATTACCGGTGTGTACACTCCTACGGAAGGGGATGTTATCTATACCCGTCCCGGGGAAGAACCTATGAAGATTACCGGCAAACGCCCCAGCACTATTGCTAGACATGGCATTGCCCGTACTTTCCAAAATATCCGTTTATTTAAAGATTTAAGCGTCTATGAAAATGTCATGATTGCCAAGCACTTGCATCTTAAATCTAACTTCCTGTCTGCAACTTTGCACTTGCCCTGGTATAATAAGGAACAACGTCAGATGGAAGCAGATGTGGAGAAGCTGTTGCGCTCCGTCGATTTGTGGGAGCTGCGTGATGAGAAGGCAAGCAGTCTGCCCTACGGCAAGCAACGTCGTTTGGAGATTGTCCGTGCTTTGGCTACCAATCCGAAAATTCTGCTTTTGGACGAACCTGCTGCAGGCATGAACCCCAAAGAAACGGAAGAACTGACGGAGTTTATCCGCCAAATTCGTGATGAATACCAGCTGACTATTTTTATGATTGAGCATCATATGGACTTGGTTATGGAAATCAGCGATTGGATTTATGTACTGGACTTTGGCCAGCTGATTGCGGAAGGTACTCCTGAAGCTATCCAGAATAATAACCGCGTTATTGAGGCATATTTGGGGGTGGATGAAGATGCTTAAAGTAAATGATTTAGTAGTTTCCTACGGTGGCATCGAAGCCCTCAAGGGTATTTCTTTGGAAGTACCGGAAGGCAAGATAGTTACGCTGATTGGCGCTAATGGTGCAGGCAAGAGTACCTTGTTGCGCAGCATTATGGGTTTGGTAAAGCCTGAAAGTGGCTCCATTACTTATAACGATAAGGAAATGCTGGGACTTAATTCTCAAAAGATTGTAGAGAATGGCATTACCCTCGTTCCTGAAGGACGTCGTGTATTCCCCAATCTAACCGTATTGGAAAATCTGCAGATTGGTGCCTATATGCGCAAGGATAAGGAAGAGATTGAGAAGGATATCCGCTGGATTTACGATCTTTTCCCCCGTTTGGAAGAGCGTAGCTGGCAGATGGCAGGCACTTTGAGCGGTGGCGAGCAGCAGATGCTGGCTGTAGGCCGCGCGTTGATGTGTCGGCCCAAGGTGCTGATGATGGACGAACCTTCTTTAGGTCTTGCACCTTTGATTATTAAGGATATTTTTAAGATTATCCAAGAGATTAATAAGCAGGGGATGACCGTTTTGCTGATTGAGCAGAACGCGAATATGGCGTTGAAGGTGGCAGATGTGGCTTATGTTTTGGAAACAGGTCGCATCACCATGAGCGGCACGGGTAAGGAACTGCTGGAGAATCCGGATATTAAGGCTGCTTATTTGGGTAAGAAAAAATAATGCTTTTATTATAGTCAACCAACTTTTGCTAGCTGGTTGACTATTTTTTTGTGTACATATATAATAGTATGGTAAATAGCGTCGCAATATTATATCCTTTGCTCACTCGCGATTTTTAGCTTTATGAGACCCCTCAGTCTGCTCGCTGAAGCTCGCAGACAGCTCCCCTAATTAGGGGAGCCAAGACACTGTAGCGTTCTATTTGACATTTTAACAAAAGTGGATGAAACTACTCAGTCGAGTGAGATGACAGGGGGAGCATCATGAACGAAAATCGCTAATGTTCGCTGCAGGATAATAATATTGCTCGATAGTGTTAAGAAGTGAAGTTGTTGTATTTCTTTGGCTTTTATTATGAGTGTTGTGCATAGATTTTGTGGAGGAAGTTTTGTGATTAGGATAGAAGGTTTGAAGCATTATTATAGGGATGCGGATGGTAATGAGGTCAAGGCACTGGATGGTGTGGATTTGACCATTGAGCAGGGTGAGTTTGTGGCTGTGATTGGTGCCAATGGCAGTGGCAAGTCTACTTTGGCACGTCATTTGAACTGTCTGCTGCTGCCTACGGAAGGCAAGGTGCTTGTGGATGATATGGACACCATGGACGAAAGCTGCATGTGGGATGTTCGCCAACATGTGGGCATGGTCTTCCAGAATCCTGATAACCAGATCGTGGCAGCTATTGTAGAGGAAGATGTAGCTTTTGGCCCGGAAAATATTGGCGTGCCGGGATCGGAGATTCGTCCTCGCGTAGAAAAGGCTTTGGCTGCAGTGGGCATGAGCGATTATGCCAAGCACGCGCCTCATTTGCTCAGCGGTGGACAAAAGCAACGTGTTGCCATTGCAGGCATTATGGCGCTGGAGCCTAAGTGCATTGTTTTGGACGAACCTACAGCCATGTTGGATCCTAAAGGCCGCAAGGAAATCGTCAGCACTGTACAAAAGTTGAACAAGGAAAAAAATATTACTATAGTCTATATTACCCACTATATGACGGAAGCTTTGGCTGCTGATAGAGTAGTGGTGATGGATAAAGGGCACATCTGCTTCATGGGCACGCCGAAAGAAGTGTTTAGCAGAGTGGATGATTTGGAAGCGTTGGGGCTGGAAGCACCTTTGGCAGCGAAGGTTGCCAGCGAGCTGCGCAAAGCAGGGGCGAAGCTGCCTGCAGGGATTATTACGGATGAGGAGCTAGCGCAAGCATTATGTCAATAGCATTAACTAATATTTATCATACATATTCTAAAGGGACGCCCTTTGAACGCTTGGCACTGCAGGATGTCTCTGTAAATATCGCTAAAGGCGAGATTGTGGCGATCATCGGTCACACGGGCAGTGGCAAATCTACTTTGGTACAACATCTCAATGGTTTGCTGAAGCCTGATAAGGGTACTGCAAAAATTGATGATATTGATATTACAGCTAAAGGACCCAAGGCTAAGGCTGCCCGTCAACAGGTAGGCATGGTGTTCCAATATCCTGAGCACCAGATTTTTGCAGAAACTGTTTTTGAAGACATCGCTTTTGGCCCTCGCAATAAAAGCTTTACTGAAGACGAGGTAGCGAAACAAGTACGTGAGGCTATGGCGTTCGTAGGTCTTGATTACGATACTTTCGCTCAGCGCTCTCCTTTCCAGCTTAGCGGTGGACAAATGCGCCGCGTAGCTATTGCAGGTGTAGTAGCTATGAACCCGGACTATCTTGTTTTGGACGAGCCAAGTGCAGGTCTTGATCCCCGCAGTCGTAACGCTGTGTTCCGCGAAATTATGGCGTTGCATAAAAGCCGTGGGATCGCCATTGTGCTTGTTACCCACAGCATGGAAGAAGCAGTGAAATATGCGGAGCGTCTGTTGGTAATCAATGGTGGCAAGGTGTTGTTCGACGGCAAGCCTGCCGCAATTTTTAAGGAACACGCCGATGAGCTGATTGCAGTGGGTGTAGATGTACCCCAAGTATATAAATTGGCAGCGTTGCTGCGCAGCAAGGGCTTGAAGCTACCTGAAGACATTAAAGATGATACAGCGTTGATTAAAGCAATTAAGAAAGCAAAGGGGTGGAAATAATGTTGACTGATATTACATTGGGACAGTATTTCCCGGGCAATTCGTTAATCCATCGCCTGGATCCCCGCACCAAGATTTTGGCAACCTTTATCTACATCGTAGCCATTTTCTTTGCGGATACGCCTTTGTCCTACGGTATTTTAAGTGCGTTTGCGGCAGTGGTGATTATGATTTCCCGTCTGCCGTGGCTGTTGGTGCTGAAATCTTTAAAACCAATTTGGATAATCGTCATTATTACTATGTTGATTCATATGTTTACTGCTCCCGGTGAGCATATTGTTTTCGCTTGGAAGTATTTTAGCGTAACCCAGGAAGGTCTTGATTTAGGCATGAAGATGGCAGTGCGTTTGGTGCTGCTCTTGCTGTTCTCCTCTGTGCTGACTTTTACTACTTCCCCCATTGTTTTGACTGATGGTATTGAAAATTTACTGCGACCCTTTAAGTGTGTGGGCGTGCCTGCTCATGAGCTAGCGATGATGATGACTATTGCTCTGCGTTTTATTCCTACCTTATTGGAAGAAACAGATCGTATTATGAAGGCGCAGACTGCCCGTGGTGCTGATTTTGGCAGTGGCAATATGGTGGAGCGTATGAAGAATATGCTGCCTTTGCTGGTGCCTTTGTTCATCAGTGCTTTCCGCCGTGCGGAAGAATTGGCTATTGCTATGGAAGCACGCTGCTATCGCGGTGGCGAAGGGCGTACGAGGATGCACGAATTATCCTTTACAGGTAAGGATTATGTATCTTTGATTTTAGTTATTTTGTTAGCAGTTGGTTTGGCAGTTTTGCGTTGGGGTAAATTATGCGGACTATAAAGCTGGTTGTAGCCTATGATGGCAGTTGCTACCATGGTTTTCAAAAGCAAAAAAATGCGGTGACGGTGCAAGGTATTTTGGAAGAAATGCTGTGCAAGCTGTGCGGCGAGAAAGTTATTATCGCCGGTAGCGGTCGTACGGATGCAGGCGTTCACGCTTTCGCCCAGACTGTAACCTTTACTACAAATGGCCGTATTCCCTGTGCCAACATCGTCCGTGCTTCCCGCAGTATGCTACCTCGAGATATCGTGGTGCTGACTGCGGAAGAAAAGGAAGAAGGCTACCACGCCCGCTTTAGCGCCCGTTGGAAAATATACCAATACAAGCTACTGATGACAGCGCAGCCAAATCCTTTTATGATGCGTTATGCTTGGCAGCTGGCGGAAACATTAGATGTGGCATCTATGCAGGAAGCAACAACTTTGCTCCTTGGTACCCATGACTTTAGTGCTTTCCGCAGTACGGGCAGCGTTGAAGGATCGCCTGTTAAGACGATTTATGAAGCAGGCTGGATGCAGCAGGGAGATGAGCTTATCTTCCGCATTGCGGGGGATGGGTTCCTCTACCACATGGTACGCAATATTGTGTGGTCCTTAGTGCAGGTAGGCTTGGGCAAACGCACGCCTAAAGATTTTGCGGCAGAGCTGCAGGCACAGCGCTGTGAATTTTTGAGTGAGCCTGCGCCTGCGGAAGGATTGTATCTGACTGAGGTGTGCTATCAACCATATCCTACAAAGTAGCAGATACAGCGTAGATTAATGAACTGTAAATTTTTTACAATTTTTCTTGGATTATACTTGACTTTGCACTTGCATTTCAGTATAATATATCTACGTGATTTTCCGCAAGATTTCACTAGCCCCGAAAAAATGTGAGAAGATCGCAACGAACTATATATTTGGAAACTATCTAGGAGGGACAAAGCGATGAAATCTTTTATGGCTAATCCGTCCAACATCGAACGTAAATGGTTCGTTGTGGACGCAGCTGATAAAACTCTGGGCCGTCTGGCTGCAGAGGTTGCAAAAGTCCTGCGCGGTAAACATAAACCGACCTTTACCCCGCATATGGACACCGGTGATCACGTAATCATTATCAATGCAGATAAGGTTGTTCTGACCGGTAAAAAACTGACTAAGAAAATTTACTTCCATCATTCCGGTTATCTCGGTGGCGACAGCTATGTAAAAGCTGGCGACATGCTGAAGAAAAACCCCGTTAAGATGGTAGAGCTGGCTATTAAGGGTATGATTCCCCACAACCGCCTTGGCGCAGACATTTATTCTAAACTTCATGTATATGCAGGTAGCGAACATCCGCATGCTGCTCAAAAACCTGAAGTTATGGAAATCAACATCAGATAACATCCGGGAGGGAACAATAAATGGCAGTAGTTACTTATAACGCAACCGGTCGCCGTAAATCTTCCGTTGCTCGCGTTCGCCTGGTTCCGGGTGAAGGCAACATCGTAATCAACGACCGTGAATTAAATCAATACTTCGGTCTGAAAACTTTGGAGCTGATTGTTAACCAACCGCTCGAAGTTACCGAAACCAAAGGCAAATATGACGTACTCGTTAATGTTAACGGCGGCGGCATTTCCGGCCAAGCTGGTGCTATCCGTCACGGCATTGCTCGCGCTCTGCTGAAAGTTGACGAAGAATTCCGTCCTGCTCTGAAAAAAGCAGGCTTCCTGACTCGCGATCCCCGCGAAAAAGAACGTCGTAAATACGGCTTGAAGAAAGCTCGTAAAGCAAGCCAATTCTCCAAACGTTAATTTTTGGAGCAATCCGGCAACAATCACAAATATCGCGCAATTTACTCCGCAACCTATGGTTGCGGAGTTTTTGTATTTCCTAGCAAAAATTGCTTTGCTGGTATTGAATACAGCTTTTTCTGTGCAAACAAAACAGCCCCCGCCTGTGGACGGGGGCTGTTGAATCGATCGTTACAATAAGCTGCTTACATAACTAAGGTAGTATTAAGGCTTTTTGCCAACTCTTGTAATTTATCGAGGGATAGTCTGCTATATTTACTAATCATACTTGCTGGCAAGCCATCCTTGATCATGTCAATAGCAGTAGAAATATTAGCTTTTGCTTCACCTTTGCGCTCAGCCATTTCTATAATTCCAGCCATAGTTGCATCCTCCTTTTTGATGTCGTCGTAAGTTGTAATATTAGCAGAACTGCTAGCGTTCACGATTGATTTAAAATTGTTTTTATCGCGCTGAGTAATCAATTGATCAGCAATTTTTAAAAGCAGCTTTACATCCTCTTTATCTACATTTTTAGTTAAGACTCGGAGCGGACTATGATTAATTTTTTCAAGTTCTTTAGTAACTACCATCTGCATGGGGAAGGGATAGTTTCCGCATCCTCGCGAAACTCCAGTTCCGTTGCACTGCAGAACGGGGGATGCCACTGAATTTTTTCTTCATCGTGTTGTTTTGCCAAATAGCATCAATCCTTTCATTTAGATTTCGGATGATACTATTGGCAATATGCAGTTAAGCGTAGGCAGTGCAATAGTACCATACGCTAGGGATAGGTAAATATTACAGCGGCGCTTGGGACAAAGCTTTAATCACCGCAATTTTGCAGATGAACCACCCAGCTGCTACCTGTGATATTTGATAGCGCTGGCTCCTACATATTAGGTTTTTAGAACAAGGTGTTTAACTTCAAGATGAGTAAACACTACTGCACTTCTTCGTTTATATTATATCATATATAGAAATATGACAGCAGAAAACTAAAAATAAATTTTTCTAAATTGCAATAGCAAGTTGCACACTTTTTTCAATCCTCTAGGCTGCATATATGCGGTCTAGATATTCATCAAAATACTCATTGGGGGACTTGTACCCCAAGCACTTCCTAGGTAGGTTGTTAGCCCACTCCGTTG
>NZ_JBGVLF010000020.1:0-4584 GCF_045124115.1 Phascolarctobacterium sp. | reverse complement strand
AAACATACGGAAAATGAAAAAGCCAAAGAGGCTTTAGTAAAAAAGTCAAAATCGGCTGGGAACTCCACGCAAAAGGCTACACCCGACACAAACAATTAAGCGAGGTCGAGGCAAAAACGCCAATGTTCGTAGGCGATAAGAAAAATCCTATCGCTATCGGTAAAAAAGGTCAACTCCTCGCCAATTTAGACGAGGAGTTTTATCAACTGTTAGATGACGCTTACATGCATATTTCCGGCTTTAGAAAAATCTCGGCAGACGATGAAACCTTGACAAGTGGCTACATATACGCAACACGATATTTGGTATTACAACTTATGCAGGAGTACAACGGTGGCAAATGTTTCTAACGAAAATTTAATACTTAAGATAAGGGGAATTTCCGACCGAGTTAAGCAAATTCAAGACGAGGCTGGGGATATTCTCGTTAGAAATATACGTTCTCAAGCACGACAAAAGTTTAATAACGACCCAAAATACCCCTATGAATTTCGCAATAGTTTTCAAGATGATAATGTTGTTTATCATGACAAAAATGAGCATGCTGTTTTTGTTGACCACCCAGCCGCTAAAAGACTTGAATATGGTTTTGGCGATATAACTATCCGTCCTAAAAACGCTGAAAAATTACATTTTAAAGGGGTAAATGGCGAAGATGTTTATGCAGACGAAGTACATATCAAGGCTACAAAGCCTGTTGGATATGTGCGTGCTGCCATGAAAGAAACCCAAGAAGATTTAAAAAAGCGATTTAAGGAGGTAATGTCTTAATGTCTGATGACGCTTTACGCATAGATATTCAAACCATAGGAGGCGAAAGAGCCGTTAAGATATTGACAACTCTTGCAGATAAGACGCAAGAGGTTACTGACTTGCTGGAAAATACAGGCTGGGGAAACAAAGAAATATCAGCCCTAACAAGAGAGTTTAACTCATTATCGGGGGCAATTTCTAATTATTCTAAAGCAGTTCAAGATGTAAATAAAGCAAACAATGCCGCTGCTATGGGCGAGCAAAAATTGGCTACGGAAATGAACAGAACTGCTTTGCAGGCTGCAAAGTTAGAAATGCAACACATGAGAAACGCTGCGGCGGCTCAAAAAATGGCTACTGCGGCTGAAAAAGCCCAAGCCCCTTATAATCAACTAAAGGCTGAATTGGCTGCTGCTGAATTGGCTTTAAAAAATCTTTATACAACAGGCGAAAAAGGAACAAACCTTAATGCTGCTATATCAGAATATCAAAGGTTATCCGCAGCCGTCCAAGATGTAAATAATAAAATGAAAATGTCTGCAAGTGGCTCATATAGTCGCATGAATGAGGAATTGCAACAGTATGGTAATCGTCTTAAAGAGGCTATTGCTGCCGGAAACTTAAATGATGTTACACTTGGCAGAATGGGCGAAAAATATAAAAGGCTACAAGGCGAAGTTGCTGCCGTAGATGATAAATTTAAGCAACTGACAGGGCAAATGGAGGACACAGGCAACGAAAGCATTGCTCTTTCTTCCCTGTTTGGTAATTTGGCTGCTGACGGTATTCAGAGAGTTATAGCCTCTCTTGGCAATATGATAGGCGACATGTCAAAGGCTGGGGTTGCTATGGACGGCATAAAAAATACTATGGCTGCTGGTGCGAGAGGTTTGAGGCAAGGTGCTGACGAAATGGCATTTACCGCAGACATGGCAGGCAGACTTGGTTTGAATTTACAGTCAACTTATGAGCCTTATGCAAAATTCATGACTTCATTTACTCGGTCAGGAGGCACAATAGCCCAGTCAAGACAAATATTTGAGGATTTGTCAACGGCTATGGTATCATTACACCTGTCCTCTGCTCAAATGGAAAATGTATTTGTTGCGTTAGAACAAATGGCAAACAAAGGCACAGTTCAAGCGGAAGAACTTAAAAGACAATTAGGTAACGCACTTCCGGGGGCGTTTGAATTGGCTGCTCAAAGCATGGGCATAACCGCTGGGGAACTTATGGACTTGATGAAAAAAGGCGAGGTAATGTCAAAAGACTTCTTACCTAATTTCGCTGCTATGGTCAAAGATAGTTTGGGTAAACAAATCGGAATTGCCGTTGACCAGTATAATGCACACTTAAATCGTATGCAGACACAAACATTCTTATTGCAAGCCAATGTCGGACAAGCAATGAATAATGCTTTTGTGCCTTTTATTAAGATTTGGACAAATGTATTAGGACTTGCTAATAGAGTTACAGGAGGGCTTGGGGAAAGTGCCGCTGCGGTTACTGCTATGCAAGCAGCCATGCTCACTGCTGCGACTGCCTCTGTTATTTTTGTAACAAAATTTGGTGTTGTAAATACGGCTTTAACTGCTATGAAAGCCAATGCTATTGCTGCTGGTAAAGCACTTTGGGCTTTGGTTGCAAATCCTGTTGGGGCGACCTTGCTTGCGGTCGGTGCGGCTGCTTTATATTGTGCAAATTCAGTAAGTCAGGCAAATAAGTCTTTTGAGGAGGCTGCCGTTCAGCAGCGTGATGTTACAAACAATGTAACAGGGCTTATCTCTGAATTTACTCAATTAGCAGAAATTCAAAATCGTTCGTCAGCACAACAAGAGGCTTATAATAGAAATCTTGAAATGTTACGCTCTCAATATCCGGAAGTTTTGCAATATATTCAAGAACATGGTATTTCCATTAAGAATGTTACAGATGAACAGGCTAAAAATATCGCTAAAATGGCGATACAGTCTGAAATGATGAAAGCACAACAGTTGTATGTTGATGAATTGAGTAATAAATGGCTTATTTTTGGAGCAAGATGTAAACAAGTTGGTTTAGGCGTTGTGCTTGTTTTGCAGGGCATTGGTGCTGGTATCGTACACGTTGTTGTTGCCGTAGGTCAAGCAGTTACAAGGCTTGTTTCACTTGCTACAAAGGCTTTTGCAGAGGTTGCGGAAAAAGGTGCATGGGTTGCGAGTAAAATTGGTGCAAAAGAAATGGCAGTTGCCCTTGATAACGCCTCAAAAAGCATGAACGGCTTTGCAGATAGTGCTTGGAATGTTGGTAAGGCTACTCATAATTATATCAATAGCGGACTTTCCGGTATGGTTGATTTAATTAAACAAGTTGATTTTGACCGTCAAGACAAGGCTATGCAACGCTATAAAGATACTGTTGCTATTCTCGGTCAGGAGGAGGCAAAATTAGCAAGTCAACTGATGTATTCTCAAAGTTCAGTTGCAGGCTTACACGCAGGGGGCGATAGCAAAGGAAAAGGTAAGGGAAAAGGAAAATCATCATCGAGAACTAAAAAGGCTGATGACGCCTTTGAGGCTTTACAAAAAAGCATGAAAGCCCATGAAGAAGAAATCAGACTTATGGCTTTGGCTGGCGATACTGCAAGCGATAGATATAAACAAGTAAGTGCCGCATATATAAGAGAAAAGGCACAAATTGAAGAAGTAAATCGTCAGGTTGCCTTATTAACGCAGACGGAGGTTACAGGCTGGGATTTAACCAAGAAAAAGGCAGAGGCAGCCACAAAGACATATCAATACCGTTTGGCAAACTCTACGGCTTATACTGCCGCAGAAATTGAGAACGCAAAACAAACAATGAAAAATCTCAATACTGAAATTAAATACCAAGAGGTATTAAAAAAGAGAGAGGATATTTTACAAATTACAAATCGTGAGGCAAGTAAATTGTCAGATACCCTAATTGATAGCCTTTTGGATTTTGACAGTAATCTTTCAGTTTGGGACAGATTTAAAAATGCTGCTTTATCTGCAATTAAATCGGTTGCTACGAGTTGGATTAAAGAAATTGGCAATAGTGTTCTTGCTGGCTGGCAGGCTGGTTGGGCTAAAAATGGAAGTGGAAATCGTTTTGTATCTGCTTTGTTAGGTGCTGGGTCGGGATTTGCTGGCACACCTCTTGAGGGGACAAAAGATAATCCTACATATACAGGCACAGGAGCATTAAATGGTGCTTTTGGTGGTATTCAAAAAGCATGGGCAAATGTTAAGCAAAAGTTTGGTTGGGGACAGTCAAGTGGCTCTCTAACAGGAGCAGCAGCCTCAATTACAGGGGACGCAGACACAGGTAGCATATTATCCACTTTAACAGGGCAGGCAACAGGTCTTTCAGATGCTTTGTTGAATGCCACAAATCCAGCAATATCAAGTACAATTACAGGACTTGGGGGAATGGCGTCATCTGCTATTGACGCTGGTATGGGTGTTGCTAATGTTGCAAGTCCAGCCGTTTCAGCAGCAGGAAGTATCGCAAGCATGGCTACGGCTGCCCCTATTGCGGCGGCTGGGTTGGGTGCTATGGCTGCCGTTATGACGATAGCAAGTTCTGCTTTTACAACGGCTGCTCCTGCTTTAACGACAATGGCTGGTGCTATGGCAAGTTTAGCAGCGTCAGCAAGTACGGCTGCAACGGCTATGGCGGCTCTTGCAGTTGCTACGGCTGCTGAAAGTGTTGCAAAAATTCCGTTTGTAGGTGGTTTTCTTGCCCCTCTTGCAGCAACTCTAACAGGAGCAGGAATAGCCGCCGGAACAGTAATGACAGGAGCAGGAATAGCCGCTGGGGCTGCTATGG
>NZ_JBGVLF010000019.1:0-7684 GCF_045124115.1 Phascolarctobacterium sp. | reverse complement strand
TTTGCGAGTTCGCTATAACTATATTTGCTGTTTTGATAAGCAGTTACGACCTTCTTTTTAAATTCAAAACTATATTTTGTCATGAAAAAACCGACCTCCCAATTGTTAGATTTTTAGGTCTAACTTTTGGGGGTCGGTTCATTTCATTTACAACTTCCGCCTCTTTTTTCGCTAATTCAACTTGTTTCTTATGTTCTTCTTCCTTGGCTTTTTGAATTTCTGCCTTCATTTCTTTTATTCTTCTATTAGCAGTATCAATTAAATCCTTATTATCAGAATCTTTGACAACCTCATTTAGTTTATCTAATGCTACTTGATGCTTCCCTTGGGAATAGGCATACTCAGCTTCACTATAAACCTTATTGTAGTCTTTTCCAGGTGAAAATACCATAAACCCAATTAATCCCAGAATTAAAATAAAAATAGCAATTTTATTAGTTTGTGACATATATAATTCCGCCTTTCATTTTATGCTGATTCTTATAAAAACAGCATATATTTGACAAAAAGAGACCTAGGATGAAACTAGCTTAATACAATTATAACCTATTTTCACTTAAAATGCATCTGATTTTACAGATAAAGGCAACAAATCTGCATTCACTTATTCTAAATATCATGTATACTTAAGGCCGGAGGCTGCTATTAAATCACATACTTTTCTCTTGCTGGAAAAATCGGATAAGTGTATAATGGGAATAGAAAGAAGGTGGCAACATGTGTGATAAGAACAAACTCAAAAAAATAACTGACGATGTTGTTAAAGCAGTGTTGTCAGTTACTAATAAGGTTGACAGCATTATCCTCTATGGCTCTCAGGCACGAGGAGATAGTGTTGACGGCTCTGATATTGATATTTTGGTTATCGTAAACGAGCCCGATGAGTCTATCCATGGTTTGAGAAAAGCCATTTGGGACCACACTAATGATATAAGCCTAGAACAGGATGAAGTTGTATCATTGATACTAAAGAGCCGCAAGGACTACAATAGACTGAGCAACACCTTGTTCTACCAGAATGTTGCCAGAGATGGGATTGAATTATATGGACGAGCAAGCTAAAGCCTTATCAGCATATCGATTGGAAAAAGCAGAACAATGCTTAAGGTCCGCCGAGATTATTCTCAATATTGGTGATGATAACAACCTCGTTATCAATAGGTCTTACTATGCCATCTTCCATGGAATGAGAAGCGTGCTGGCACTTGAGAGTAAGGATTTTGAAAAGCATTCAGCTGTTATTTCCTATTTCCGCAAGGAATACATAAAAACAGGCAAGATACCTGTTGAAGCCTCCAAAATTATTGGTAGCGCCTTTAATACTCGCAATGATAGTGACTATGAGGACTTCTATGAGCCATCTGACGAAGATGCCAAGGAGCAATTTAATGATGCTACGCGGTTTATCGCCATCATTAAGGACTATCTCACTAGCGTGCAAAGCGAAGAAAAACAGCCTATCACTAAAAAGCCCTGAAACCATTGCGGGGCAAGGCTTTCCCCCGTATCGAGCAAATTTTGAAAATCCGTGAAAGTATGTGGGATTATATCAGGAAATTAGGGGAAATATTGGCTATTATCAAAGTGCACAAAAAGCCCAAAAACCGCATGAAATCAGGTGTTTCAGGCACTTTGAGATAGGGGTAAAAAAATACACCTATCGCCTCCTAAGCGGTAGGTCGTGGGTTCGACTCCCGCCGGGATCACCAAAAAAGTAAAGGCGTTCTTCCTTTCGTTAGGAAGAACGCCTTCTTTTTATGCGCTTACAGTTTTTCCGCCATTCCCGGAGGCATGCTCCATTCAACACGGACGCCGGTTTTACCCCACAAGCGGGTCAGGCAGGTTTTGAAGTTTGCCAAGCTGCTCAAAGGTTCCAAGGTAGCAGTGCCAAAGTCGCGGATGGTTGCACCTTGAGGAATATCCAAGGTCAGCGGAGTTGCCAAAAATTTTTCCACAGCTGCCTTAGCTTCTGCTACGGCCAAGGTAACTATAGCAGTCTTGCTCTCTTCATTATATTCTACATAACCATAGTTGCAGTTATAGTTTAAAGTTACGGAAAACGTACTCATATTCAATCCCCCTTTGTCGCTCTTTATTATAGCAACTTACGCAGACAATAGCAATAAGCGGGTTTAATCGAATACTTAACAAGTTTTATCTACGGCTGTACACAGGCTGTAAACGCTGTTCCATAGGCAGTTTATCATTGGTAACAGCCAATTGCGCCATTTCGTAGAGGGTGCTTTGGGCACTGACAGGCTCCAGCTTGTTGCGTACGCGGCGGTAGGTACCATTGGACTGCATCATATGGGCACCCACGTTATCGCGCAGGTACAGGTCTAAAAGCCCTTTGATACGATGGATATGCTCCTCGGTTTCCACAGGGAAGAACAGTTCCACGCGGTCATTAAGGTTACGTGGCATCCAGTCCGCGCTAGACAAATACAGCTGCTCGTCCCCGCCGTTGGCGAACCAGAAGATGCGGCTGTGCTCCAATTGGCGGCCCACAATGCTGCGGACAGTAATATTATCGCTAATGCCTTCGATGCCCGTGCGCAGACCGCAAATACCGCGGACAATTAAGTCAATGTGCACGCCTGCTGCAGACGCTTCGTACAGCTTTTGAATAACAGGCTGGTCGATAAGGGAGTTCATTTTGGCAATAATATGACCTTCCTTGCCTTGGCGCACCATGGCTATTTCGTTATCAATAAGGCTGTAAATCTTCTCCCGCAGACCCAAAGGCGCCATGGTCAGCTTATTCCAAACCGGAGGCTCGCTGTAACCGCTGAGCAGGTTGAAGAAAGCGGAGGCATCGCTGCCAAATTCATCATTAGCAGTCATCAAGCCCAGGTCCGTATATAATTTAGCAGTGCTGTCGTTGTAGTTGCCTGTACCCAAATGTAGGTAGCGTTTGATACCATTATCTTCCTTGCGGACGATAAGAATAATCTTGGCATGGGTTTTAAGACCTACTAAGCCGTAAATAACGTGGCAGCCTGCTTTTTCCAAACGGCGTGCCCACAGGATATTATTTTCTTCGTCGAAACGAGCTTTTAATTCTACCAATACCGTAACCTGTTTGCCGTTTTCTGCAGCGCGAGCGAGGGCAGCAACGATGGGGCTGTTGCCGCTGACACGGTACAAAGTCTGCTTGATAGCCAAAACTTGAGGATCATCGGCAGCATCACTGACAAGCTTTACTACAGGGTCAAAGCTTTCATAGGGATGGTGGAGCAGGATGTCGTTCTGGCGGATTGCGGCAAACAGGTCGCTGTCATCGGGGAGCTCCAAGGGACGCTGGGGTACGAAGGGCTCATGCAGCCAAGGGAACATTCCTGGCAGACTGGTAAACTTAAAGAAGCAGGTGGGATCCAAAGGCCCGTTGATTTCGTACACTTCTAAATCAGTAACATCAAGGTTTTCTTCTAAGAATTTCTTGATACGGGTATTATTAGTTTTAAAGATTTCTAGACGCACCGCAGCACCACGTTTGCGTTTGCGCAGGGATTCTTCTACTTCTTTCAGCAAGTCTACGCTGTCTTCTTCCTCCAAATCGAGGTCGCTGTCACGAGTAACGCGGAAGGGAACTACGTCGAGGATTTGACAGCCTTGGAACAAGTCTTGGCAGTGGCTGGCGATAATATCTTCCAAAAAGACGAAGGTACGTCGTTCTTCCGGGGGAACTTCCAAAATGCGGGAAAGCACGCTAGGCACCTGTACTAAACCCATGCTGTGTTCGCCATCTGCTTTCACCAGTTCTACTGCTAGGTTTTGGGTTTTATTTGCTAAGAAGGGGAAGGGTCTGGAGGCATCCACTGCCATAGGCGTAAGTACGGGATAGATGACCTCGCGGTAGTATTCCTCCAACCAATCCTGTCCCACATCGGACAATTCTTCTACACGACGGAAGTGGAGTTTTACTGCACTCATCTCTGCCATCAGTGCCATCAGATATTTAGTTTGGGTGCGTACTTGCTCGTGGGCTGCTACGGAAATAGCTTCCAATTGTTCTTTGACGGACATGCCTGCGGCATCACGCTTTTCGATACCGTTGTCATAACTGTTCCATAAGCCTGCCACGCGGACCATGAAGAACTCGTCTAAATTGGAGGCAGAGATGGCAACAAATTTCAAACGCTCCAAAAGAGGGGTTTCTTTTACCATAGCTTCCTTCAACACGCGCAGGTTGAACTTCAGCCAACTCAGCTCCCGGTTATAAAAATACTCAGGTTTAGTTAAATCAAGTTTATTCATTATTTATCCACCCGTTCTAAAATCGGTTCCATACCATATACTTCTTCGAAGAAATCTGCTTTATCTTCAAAAGTCCACATTTCCAAAGCTAGATCTACTTTGCTTACAGCCTGTACCTTGAGCTTGCCCTCTTTGACGACAACATTGCAGCTGCGAATTTTTTGCAAGTAGCTGCGGTCCAAAGCATCGGCTAGGCGTACAATGGCTGCCAGTTTTGCTACTACTGCCACCATATCCGGAGGGACAATGGGGGCATTGCGGTTGCTCTGGTCAAAAAGGCGTTTAGCGTGGTAGTAGGCAGCCAAGGCAATGATTTCTTTGTCCCTATCACTAAAGCCCAACATATCCGTAGAGTTGATCAATTGGTAGGTGTATTTGGAATGGCTGCGCATACAGATATACTTGCCAATGTCATGGAGGATACAGGTACCGCGGAGCAACAAGCGCTCATGCTCACCCATACCATGTTCTTTGGCAATCTTTTCAAATATGATTAAGGATAATCTTTCTACTTGCTGCGCGTGGCGTTTGTCATAAAGGTAACGGGCGCCAATGCAGTGGAACAGGCTGATTAATTCCTGCTCCCAAAACTTGCATAATTCCGGACTGGTTTTGCGACCTATATGTAAAAGGCGCATACCGTCAATAAAGCTGTCCCCGGTAATAATAACTTCTTGGGCGGGAATCAAATGCAGTAATTGCTCGTAGAGCAGCACTGTAGGCAGTGCTAATTCGGCTACGCTTTCGGGAATATTGTACGCGCTAATCAGCTGGGATAGGTTCATGCGGCGCATTTTGGCAAAGAAGGCGTGAAAGTCTTCTGCCTTAATGCGGTGGAGCAGTTGGCTTTCGTCGCGGCCTAACATCCGCAGGAGCAGTTCCGTTTCTGTGCCGGACAGGACTAAATATTGGACGCTGGCCTGCTGCAGCTCTTGACGTACAGGTCCGATAGTGCTGCTTAAAAATTCTGTTAATGCTTTGTTAAAGTGCATGCTTTCCCTGCGGTTGCGCTCGAAACTTTCTTTGATGCGGATAATGCCTACATGGAAGTTTTCTTGGTAGCGGATTTGCTCATCCTGTACTAAGGTAATGCCCAAACCACCGGAAGAAATATCCATCATCAACATGCCTTCGCGCTCGCTGGAAATCTTATAGCTTTTCAAAGTGTTGCGGATAGCGACAAACTTAGTATAAATTTCCTGAGGCATATCCACTACGTCTACGACCAGACCTGTTTTACTGTAGATTTGGTCTAGCAGGAAAACTTGGTTGCTGGCTTCGCGGACGGCAGTGGTGGCCTGGAGCTTGTATTCCTCGACACCATACTCCTCCATTAACAGCTTAAAGCCTTGGAGAATGTCACAAATTTCAGACACTAGCTGAAAAGGTATAACTTTATTTTTAAAGGTTGCCTCACCCAAACGAATACGGCGGCTGACGCGCTCGATAATCTTGCATTTGTCAATGTTGCGGTATTCTAGAATCTGCATACTGATTTTCTCAGAGCCTAGATGGATGGCGGCAAAGGTAGTATGTGTTTTGCGTTTCATCGGTTTGCCTCCAAATTCTCTCGTTATCTTATATTATTCTTGTTTGACAGAAAAAGTCCTGCGTATATACATATATTTAACATTTTAACGGGAATTTTACTTTGAGGCGCAGGATTTTTTCCGCTTATGAGTAATATAGTAAAAAGGAGAAATTTTGCTTGGGATGGACGTTTGAGGAGAGAGGAAAAATGCAAAGAATAGCTATTATAGATATCGGTTCCAACTCAGCCCGTTTAGTCATTAGCCACATCTACAAAAATGGCGCCTATAACATGGTATATAACCAAAAGGAAGCCTTGCGCTTGAGTCAAAAAGTGGATGCCAGCAATATGCTGACAGAAGAAGCTTTTACTTCCACTATTGATACTCTGCAGAGTTTTGCCCACATGTGCAAGATTTACAAGGTGGACAGAACTATTGCTGTGGCGACTGCGGCAATCCGTAATGCTGATAATGGCAGCGAATTGGTAGCCAAGGTGGCTGAAGCGACAGGTATTCAATTACATATTATTACCGGTAGCACGGAAGCCTATATCAGTTATTTAGGCGTAATCAATACCTTAGATGTGAAGAACGGTATTATCTTCGACTTGGGCGGTGGCAGTACTGAGCTGATTTTGTTTAAAAACAGGAAAATATTGGAAAGCGTTTCTCTGCCTATGGGTGCAGTAAATACTACGGGTATGTTTAATACTCGTAACGAAATGCCTGCCAATGTCTTTAGCGATATTAACGTATTCATTATGAGCCGTTTGGCGCAGTATCCGTGGCTGAAGCAGAACGGGTTGCCGTTGATTGGTGTTGGTGGTACTGCCCGTACTGTTGCTAAGATTATCCAGAGGGCGAAGAAATATCCTGCGACCAAGATTCATAACTATACTTTTTCTTCTCAAGTTTACCGTAGCTTTTTCAATAAACTGCGGGCGACCAATCTGGAACAGCGCAAAAAGATTTCCGGTCTTAGCAATGAGCGTAGCGATATTATTTTAGCAGGCAGCAGTATTATCAGCTGCTTGATCGAAGCTACAGGCGCTACCAAGCTTATTACCAGCGGTTGCGGTCTGCGCGAAGGTCTTTTTTACGATTATTATTCCCAATCCAACGACGTGCCCTTGATTGCAGACAATATTTTAGAGCGCAGTCGGGAGAATATGCTGAAACTGTACGAGGACGATACGGAACATGCCCGCCACATTACGAAGCTGGCGATGGCGATGTTCGATGGTTGGAAGGATTTGCATAAGGTGCGCAAATCTTATCGGCGGTTGCTGGAGACGGCGGCGTTGCTCCACGATATTGGTATTACCATTAACTTCTATAGTCATGCCCGTCACAGCGCTTACATGATTCAAAATGCTAAGCTGTTTGGGCTTACCCACAAGGAGCAAATTATCACCAGCGCTATTGCCGGTTGGCACAACGGTGTGTCTAAGAACTATTTTAAGGACCGTTTCTATCGGGAAATGCTGACGGAAAGCAACTGGCGCTTAATCAACAAAATGGCGTGCCTGCTAGCCTTGGCGGAAAGCTTGGACTACTCCGAAACGCGCATGGTACACGCTATTACTACGGACTTTTCTAAAAAGTGCGCTGTGCTGCGCATTCACGCCGATGGTATGCCTAGCATCGAGATGCATCAAATACGTACTCACCAACCTTGGTTCAAGAAAGTTTTCGGTGTAGAGCTGAAGGTAGAATTGGTGCAGGAAGCAAAAGAAGAGTAAAACTATATAAAATGGTTAGTTGTAAAATGAAGTTGCACAACTGAATAAAAAAGATCCATGGTGGTATCTTTCTGTTAAAATAAAGTTGCTACACAAAATCAGCAGAAAGGACTGACCACCATGGATCAATCTCAAGATACCACAATTCATCAA
>NZ_JBGVLF010000018.1:0-80971 GCF_045124115.1 Phascolarctobacterium sp. | reverse complement strand
TCATCTTCAGTATAGCACAACAAGTGTGTTTTGCATAGAAAAAGGAGAACGAAAAGCGTCCGCATCAAAATTACGATACGGACGCTAAAATTATAACTAAAAGTTGAAGGATAAAGTTGTAGTAGCTTATACAGAAATCGCCTTAACTTGTTCAAGAGGCAGTTCCGTAAGCTCCGCAATAGCCTCGTCACTCATGTTTGTACTGCGTTTCAGATTGGTGGCTATAGTTAAAGCCTTTTGCAGCATACCACGAGCTTCACCATACTTTTCGCCTTCCGCTCTGCCACGTGCTTCACCACGAGCCTCGCCGCGTGCCTCAGCTCTTTGTTCAAATCTAGCTATCATCGCATCCATAGTAACCAAACCTCCTTCTTCAACATCTGGAATAATCAACTCAAAATTAGGATTGCCGGAAACAGCGCTTAACAATTTCAAAACCGCATCAACGTGCTTAACAACACCGGAAGATGGTTGGTATTCTTTGTTAGTACGCTTTTGAACCATGTATTCAGCAACGTATTTAAAATCACTTTGAAACATATCTATCTGCTCTTGAGAAAGATAGGCGATTTCAAATACGTTTATCTTGTAGTCATTGCGCATTGTATCAGGAATCTTATCACACCTGCGTTTAATACATCCTTGCAAATTGCGTGGTGCGTGCCAACGATGCTCTCCAAAATAAAGCACGAACGTAACCACTTCGTAGGGCTCTGCTTCGTTTTGTTGGTTGTGGTAGCTTGCACCGTCATAACCGATAACACGCAATGGCATTCTGTTGTCCACTTTAGTTTGATTTTCAAAACCACAGCAAGTAATGATGGCATTTGTTGCTTTATCAATAACAAACTTGGCAACATCACGCTCTTGATGATGAAGCTTACCATCCATTTTGTACTGCGATACAACGCTTGCTTCCTGCAGCATCTCAGGCTCGAACAACCTTTGTCCGTTACAGACTAGAACATTCAAAATATCTGCCGCAACATCACTGTAGGCTACAAGAATTTTTTCGGAAACATCTTTTGCTCCCAATAGTTCTCATCCTTTCTTGAAACACGAAAGTTTTTCGTAGGATGATACTGCTATTGGCATTTTCAAACCGGGCTTACATTTGGGCGCAGTAGTAGCATCATCCCATATACGGGACCAACGTAAATCGATACTACTACCGAAGCCACTTCTGCAACGGTTTTTAACACTTAGTGAATCACTAAATGCACTTCTACTATAGAAAAGCCCACGTGCACTTCCATCTTAGGGGTGCACCCACTTTACGTTTCACCTTCAGTATAGCACAAACATCGAATTTTGAAAACAAAAGGCGTTCTTCCCAAAGTAGGGAGGAACGCCTTTTTTGAATGGGGTAGGGGAGTTAACCCACAAAATACTTGTAAATTTTTGTTTCTACAGGAACGTCCATAGCATAGAACACTTCTACAATAGAAAGCTTCTTCCCTTTACTCATAATAGTATTGCCGACACATTTTTGATAAGTTACTGCACCCATACAATAAAATTCAGAACCATTATCATCACTTTTCTTAATAAAAAGTAATTTTAGCGTTTCAGGATTTTGAATAGCATAGACTTCTTTAGATTCAATATCTACTCTATTTCTCGTCCACCAATGAAAATGAGCATTATTGATAAACGCATCCTCATACTGAATACTTTGATTGATACCTTCGCTCTTATTATAGGTAACAAACATAGGACAAGTGCCATATTTTACTCTATACCCGTAAACAGTAGAGCTTTCATCTTTCGGCCAATTCAAAATTCTGCATGCATCTTTGCGCGTATAAGAGCCATATAGTTTAAAGCCATGATAAAATTTACTCTTATCAAAATCCTCTAAGAAACGATGTTTGCCATAGGCCAAAGTATCCTTTAAATAAAGCATAAACTCACTATTACCTAAAAGATTTTTAAAATAGGAACTCAAAGCAATCGTATCATCTGTGCTTACAATTAAAGCTTGGTTACCGTACTTAACTTTGTCTGCATCTTTAAAAAAGTCCAATGATAAAACATTTTCTACGCCTTTTAAAGTTGCTTCAGAAGTGTCTAACTGCAGATTATTATGCATATAAGCAAAAAAATCGCTCTTTTTGATAACTTTACTTTGTATCAATCTCTCTAACAGTATAATTTCTTCCAATCGCTTGCCATTGGCTATTTCCAAACTAATAAATTGCAAAATCTGTAGATGTTCTTTAGTCAATGTGCTTTGCTCATAATCAACACATTGTTTAAATTCATAATACGATTTCTTGGCTTCCACAAAAAGATACGGATCCCTATCTCCAAGATTGACAAAATCCATCATCATAGGAGCACGCCCTAATTTAAACTTAACTAAGGAATAAGCTTCTTTTAGGGTTTTCATAGATTTTAAATTTACAGTATCAAGTTTCTTGAAAATGCGCTCTTTCGCAATATCGTCAATATGAACTGTCGATGCTCCGGGAAGAAAATTATTATGCATATTACGACGGACATGTTCCCTGCTATAAGAACGATCACCATAAAGAGCTATGGGCAGCAAATAGTTATTTTCATAGTTACCTATAAAATCAATAACCTCTAAATAGCGTTTATCCTTATTTTTGCGCAGTCCGCGTCCCAACTGCTGTACGAAAACAATGGCAGATTCCGTCGGGCGTAGCATAATTATTTGATTGACTGAGGGAATATCGACGCCTTCATTTAGAACATCTACTGAAAAGAGATAATCCAAAGCATCATTATTATTTTTATCATCAGTTTCTAGACATTCAATAAGTTTTTTTCTATCTACTTCTGACGTTTCTCCGGATATCCATGCTGACTTTTTACCATGTTCATTAAAAGCGTTACAAAGTTTTTTCGCTTCATCAATTTGGCTACAAAACACAAGCCCTTTGACTCTTCCTTGGTCACAGCCATAAAAATCAGCATACTTTAGAATATGTTTAACGCGTTCTTCACAAACAAGCTTATTGAAATCGCTATGGTCGCTTAAAACTTCACCCTCTAAAACGATCTCGCTAACGCCATGATAATGGAACGGAACCAGCATATTCTCAGCCAGTGCTTCATTCAAGCGTATTTCATAAGCAATATTGTAATTAAAGGCTTTAAATATATCATAGCCATCTGTACGTTCCGGCGTTGCTGTCATACCTAACAAAAATTTAGGTTTAAAATAATCTAAGATTTTCCTATACGTTTCTGCCCCTGCATGATGTACTTCATCCACAATAATATAATCAAATTCATCAGGTGCAAAGCTATGCAAGTTTTCATCTTTGCACAATGTCTGAACTGTAGCAAATAAATAATCCGCATTAGTTTCTTTTTTTGCTCCACTATATAAGCCAAAGGATTTCTTTGAACCTATAACATGTTTAAAACTTGCCAAAGAATTGCGAGCAATTAAGCCTCTATGAACTACAAATAAACAACGCTTAGGATTTACAGTTCGCACATCAAAAGCAGAAAGAAATGTTTTACCTGTGCCTGTAGCAGAAATAAGTAAAGCACGATCCTTTCCTTCAGCACGTAGTTGTGCAATGCCTTGCAAAGCAGCTGTTTGCATCTTATTGGGATTAATCTTATAAAGATTTAAAATTTGCGTTTCAGCCTTATTGCGTTGAGTTTTTGCTTCGTGATAAATTTTCTCATATACATTAATCCATTCTTCTGTAACCGGAGTTGCATCATCCCAAGCCTTTTCCAATTCAGCCTGCATCTGCTTAATTAAAGCGCCATCCTTCATAGAAGAAAGCCGTACATTCCATTCACGGTTAATCGTTAATGCACTTTGAGTAAGATTACTACTACCTATAATCATAGTGTAATTTTCTTCTGTATTTTGTGTTGCTAAAGAATGAAACAAATAGCCTTTGGCATGAAAATTATAATCAGAAGTAATGATTTTTAACTCTAAATTAGGAAACTGTAGCAAACGCCTTAATGCCCTAGGCTCAGTAAAATTTTGATATTGAGATGCTAGAATCTTTCCCTTAATATTTCTATTTTGCAACTCTTGAAGGGTATCAATAAGGCAAGCAATGCCACTATTAGTTACAAATGCTACGGAAAAGAAAAAATCATCACAACTTTCCATTTCAACCAATAAACTCTCTAGAACTTTAACTTGTTTTTGTTGATTATTGGTTAAAATTTTTGGAAGAAAGCGCTCATCCGTCCCAATATTAAAATCTATAAAACCAGCCTCTAAATATAAAGCTAATTCACTACTATTCATAGATTTTACTCCTATCCTTACTTATAAAGCTCCTGCAAACGCTCTACAATAGGCTTATCTGCTTCTGCCCAATCTAATTTGCCCATTTCCTGCGGTACCATCCATTTTGCAGCAACATGTTCCTTCATCACGAATTTAGGATGTGCTAACTTACATAAATAAGTATGCATAGTAATGGCAAAATCGGGATATGTGTGTTCAACAGTCATCAAATAATCACTCTCCATGATGCTGATATCCATATCCATTTCTTCTCTCAATTCCCGTTCCAAAGCAGTATGATTTTCTTCTCCAACTTCTACTTTGCCACCTGGAAACTCAAATTTATAACTAACATAATCATACTTTCCTTTATTACGTTGCATACAAAGAATTTGTCCATTATGTTCAATAACTGCAGCAACAACTTCATAATGTTTCAAGGATATCATCTCCTTTATTTTTATGTCTTAATTATACTACATGCTCCGGTAACAGATAAAGATCTTTTCCAAAGGTTTTACTTTCTAAACAGCTAATAAAAATAGCGTAGCAACTATAAAAGCTACTACGCTAAAAAAGTTTAGTTTTGCATACAAAAAGGCGTTCTTCCCAACTGTAGAGTAGGGGAGAACGCCTTCTTTATTCAGCATCGTACTTTATTCTTCTTCGTGATGAATGGCAGCCAAAGAAACAACCTTGTCATTTTCATTCAAAGTCATCAGCTTTACGCCTTGGGCATTACGTCCATACTGGCTGATGCTGTCCACATCAATACGGATAATAATACCTGCGGAGGTAATCATCATAATCTCCTGCGCCGGATTAATAACGCGCATGCCAACTACAGCACCGGTTTTTTCCGTAATCTTGATATTGATAATACCCTTGCCGCCACGTGTCTGCTTGCGATAATCAGTTACAGCGGTACGCTTGCCCATGCCGAACTCCGTAGCAGTCAGCACCTCGTATTCCTCGTTGGGCACGCTATCCATAGCTACAACTTCATCGCCGTAGTTGAGGGAAATACCTTTAACACCGTGAGCAGTACGCCCCATAGGACGCACATCCTGCTCGTCAAAGCGGATAGCAATACCGTTACGGGTAGCCAGAATAATCTCGCTATTGCCGTCGGTCAGCTCAACACCAATCAAATCCTCGTTTTCATCCAGATTAATTGCTACTAAGCCAGCCTTGCGGGCACTGCCCAAATCCTTCAGATTAGTCTTCTTCACAGTACCTTTATTGGTAGCCATGAACATAAACTGCTCATCCAGGAACTCTTTCACAGGGATAACCGCCGTAATCTTTTCTCCCTGTTCCAAAGGCAGCAGGTTGATAATAGCAGTGCCTTTGGCAGTACGTCCTGCTTCGGGGATTTCGTAGCCTTTTTGGCGATAGACGCGGCCTTTAGTTGTGAAGAACAAAATATTATGATGGGTGGTGGAAAGGAACAGATGCTCTGCGCAGTCTTCCTTCTTGCCACTGCCACCGGTTTTGCCTACACCGCCACGTTTCTGGTTGCGGAAGTTATCCAAAGTCTGACGTTTAATATAGCCTTGGTGGCTGATGGTCACAACGATATCTTCTTCGGCAATCAGATCTTCTACTTCCATTTCGGAAGTATCGCGGGAGATTTCCGTACGGCGTTCATCGCCAAACTTCTTCTTCATCTCCAGCAAATCGTCTTTAATAATATTCAGCACTTTGCGCTCGTCTGCCAAAACGCTCTCCAACCAATCAATGGTTTCCAAAACATCAATGTATTCGTCATCAATCTTCTTGCGCTCCAAACCGGTCAGACGCTGCAGGCGCATATCCAAAATAGCCTGTGCTTGGCGTTGGCTCAGTTTGAATTTGTCCATTAAGGAAGTACGGGCAATGTCCGCTGTAGCGCTGCTACGGATAGTGGTGATTACTTCATCCAGATTATCCAGAGCAATCTTCAAGCCTTCCAAAATGTGGGCGCGGTCTTTAGCTTTGCCCAATTCGAAACGGGTACGTCTGGTAACGACTTCTTTTTGGTGTGCCAGATAATATTCCAAAATCTGCTTCAAGTTCAAAATGCGCGGTTGGCCGTTAACCAAGGCTAACATAATGATACCGAAAGAACTTTGCAAAGCAGTATGCTTATACAGCTGATTCAAAACCACATCAGGTACGGCATCAGCTTTCAGTTCGATTACAATACGGATACCATGCTTCAAGTTGGAATAGTCATCAATGTGGGTGATGCCTTCAATAGCGCCTTCTTTAACCAAGTCAGCAATATCTTTAATCAGATTTGCCTTATTAACTTGGTAGGGGATCTCCGTAATAATGATATGGTGCTTACCTTTAGCTGCAGGCTCGATTTCTGCCTTGGCACGGATTTTGACTACACCGCGGCCGGTAGTGTAGGCGCTGGTGATACCTTCCTTGCCCAAAATGCAGGCACCGGTGGGGAAGTCCGGACCTTTAATAGCGGTCATCAATTGGGGAATTTCCACATCGGGATTATCGATTAGCATTACCAAACCATTCACAACTTCGCCTAAATTGTGAGGCGGAATATTGGTGGCCATGCCTACAGCGATACCTGCGCTGCCGTTGATCAAAAGGGCAGGAACCTTAGCAGGGAGTACGCTGGGTTCTTTTAAAGATTCATCATAGTTAGGCACAAAATCAACTGTGTCTTTTTCAATATCTTCCAGCATAGCTTCCGCAACTTTTGCCATACGTACTTCCGTATAACGCATTGCTGCAGGGCTGTCGCCGTCGATACTACCAAAGTTACCATGACCGTCAACCATCAGGTAACGGGTGGAAAAGTCCTGTGCCATACGCACAATAGCGTCATATACAGAGCTATCGCCGTGGGGATGATATTTACCTAAAACTTCACCGACGATACGTGCTGATTTCTTATAGGGCTTCGTCGGCGTCATGCCTGCTTCCTGCATCGCATAGAGAATGCGGCGGTGTACGGGCTTCAAGCCGTCACGTACATCGGGCAGGGCGCGCTGGATAATAACGCTCATGGCATAATCGATATAGGATTTCTGCATTTCTTCTTCAATGTATACCGGCAAAACCTTGCCAACAGGGGTATTCTGTTCGTCCACTTTATCACCTATCCTTTACACCACTAACTTTATTTTAACAAAATTTCATAAACCTGCTTGCCGATGAGCAAAGTAGTCACCAGCAAGTACAGAGGCCGCACATAGGAAGCCCCTTTTTGTATAGCCAAACGGGAACCGCAGATAGCGCCTACAATCATAGCGCAAGCCATGATGATCCCGTAACTCCACACAATAGTGCCGCTCATGGCAAAGGCTGCTAACGCGCCAATGCCGCTGGCAAAATTCAACGCTTTGGCATTGCCTGCGGCCGTAACGAAGTCATAGCCTAAATACAGGAAGCCAAAGATCAGGAAGGACCCTGTACCGGGGCCAAAGAAGCCATCGTAAAAACCAATGGTAAACGCCATGGCAATAGCGCCTAAAAGTGCCTGTAGACCTAGCTCCCTAATGGTGGAGTTGTCGCCCCAGTCCTTGCGGCGGTAAGTGTAAATGGCCACAGCCACCAATAGCACTACGATGATATTCTTCATGAGTTTTTCCGGCAGCAGATAGACCACGTAGGCACCTAAAGCAGAGCCAAGGAAAGACAAAGGCATCAAAGTAAAGGCTGCCTTTTTGATCTTGCCTGCCCGCCAAAAGGAAATAACGCTGGTCAACGCGCCCATGGAGGCTGCTACCTTATTGGTACCCAAAGCGTAGGGCACAGGCAGCCCCATGCTCAGTAGTGCGGGAGTAGAAATCAAACCGCCACCGCCTACAGTCGAATCAATAAAAGCGGAAATAAAACCTGCAATAATCAGGAACGCCACGTTCCAAAAGTCTAAAGACGCAGTAAATGTTTCCAAAATCTTCCCCTCATTTACTTTTTATTCTTCCCAGCAAATATATAGTCCCACGCTGCCCCTATGGCAGGTGCAGCTTACTTCGCTGCCCACAGCCTCGTTGCTAATAGCGTAAGGTTTAGCCTGAGTAAGTTCCGCCTGCGCCAAAGGCCAGCGTACTCCGTCTATAGTAACGGTACAGGTAGGGGAGAGAGGCAGCAACGAAATCGCCTTAGCCTTTTTCCCAAGCTCCACCTTCATCCTCTCGCCCTCGCCGAGCAGCACCATCAGCTCCTTATCGTCCGCCAGCAGCACCTGGCTCTGGCGTTGCTGCTTCCAAGCCAGCAAAGAATACACATTGCTATAGAGATGGTCAAAGCGACCGCCCCAGATGCCGGTAGCAAGCAAATCACCCTGGGGCAGTTTGCTTAACAGTAACTGTAAATCCGTATCATCCTTAGCAGGGGGGTGGATGTCTAAAGCAGCACCTGCACCTTCCGCTTCTGCATACACTGCGGTAGTAGCGCTGTCGCCATCGCCAACCACCAGGGTGGGGGATAAGCCTGCAGCTAAAGCGTAGGCTGCACCTCTATCAGCGCAGTACGCGGCTAAACCCATAGCAGCCTGCTGCAGCCAAAGTTGGCTGGGAGCGCGACCACCTGCAACAGCCAGCGCAGTTAGCAACTGCGGTTCCTGTTTCACGTGAAACATTACGCGCACCCCAGGCAGCACAAAAACTTTCTCAGCCATTATTTTTTAGTTACGGCAACAGGTTTGATCACAATCTGACCATTTTCCTTCAGCACCTTCCAAGTGCAGTTGCCATTTTTATTTTTCAACCATTCCATGCTGATTTCCAAGAGGAAACGGTTTAAACGCTCTTGGGCTTCTTCCGGCAGCAGCAGCTCCTTCTTCGCCGGAGCCTTAGCAGCCTTAATCTTGCTTTGGCGAACCTTTTCATCAGCGTACATGCCGTTTTCAAAGGTCAAATCTTCGCTAAAGCCCTTCAGCATATCCTCATCGGATAAACCTTTTTTAATCTTAGCCATTTTCAAAACCTCTTTTACAAGTCTAAATTACGTACGTTATTAGCATTTTCCTCGATAAAGCGACGACGAGGTTCAACCTTATCGCCCATAAGGATGGAGAAAATGCTGTCTGCTTCCGCAGCATCTTCCAACTGTACCTGCAAAATAGTGCGTCCTGCAGGGTCCATAGTAGTTTCCCACAGCTGTCCCGGGTTCATTTCGCCTAAGCCTTTGTAGCGCTGTACGTAGGGATTGCTGTCACGGCCTACTTTGTCCAAAATAACCTGCAGTTCTTCATCACTATAAGCATAATAATGCTCTTTTTGATTCTTGCGGATTAAATACAGAGGCGGTTGGGCAATATATACATGACCTTCTTTAATCAAAGGCTGCATATAGCGATAGAAGAAAGTTAAAAGCAAGGTACGGATATGGGCGCCGTCTACGTCGGCATCAGTCATAATAATGATTTTCCCGTAACGTGCTTTTTCCAAATTGAAATCGTCGCCAATACCGCAGCCGAAAGCAGTAATCATGCTACGGATTTCCGCATTGCTCAAAATCTTATCAAGACGTGCTTTTTCTACGTTTAAGATTTTACCGCGCAAGGGGAGGATGGCTTGGAAATCACTGTTACGTCCCTGCTTAGCGCTACCGCCTGCAGAGTCACCTTCGACCAGATAGATTTCCGTATCTTCCACATTACGGCTCTTGCAGTCCGCCAATTTACCGGGCAGACCGCCCAAATCCATAGCGTTCTTACGTCTAGTCAGTTCGCGGGCTTTACGGGCAGCCAGACGGGCACGTGCCGCCATAATAGCTTTTTCGACAATCTTTTTCGCTACAGCAGGATTTTCTTCCATGAATTCCGCCAACGTGTCGCCCACAAGGCTATCCACAATGGGCATAACCTCGCTGTTGCCCAATTTAATCTTGGTCTGGCTTTCAAACTGGGGATTGGGCACCTTCAAGCTCAATACCGCAGTCAAGCCTTCACGCACATCATCACCGCTTAAAGCGTCTTCATTATCTTTCAAAATCTTATTGCTACGGGCGTAGTTGTTAATAGTACGGGTGAGGGCTTTACGGAAACCACTTAAATGAGTACCGCCTTCTTCCGTATTGATATTGTTAACATAGGTAAACACATTCTCCGTGTAGGTATCGCTATACTGCATAGCAACCTCCACAATAATGTTGTTCTTTTCGCCTTCCAAATAAATGGGCTTAGCATTAATGGGGTCCTTATTGGCATTAACAAAGTTGACGAACTCGATAATACCGCCGGCAAAATGGAAGGTTTCACTGCGTCCTTCAGGACGTTCATCCTTCAAGGAAATGGTAATGCCTTTGTTTAAGAAAGCCAACTCGCGAATACGCAGACGCAGAGTATCGTAGCTATATTCCGTTTCCGTAAAAATAGTAGCATCGGGCTTAAAATGTACAGTGGTACCGGTAGTATCGGCAGAACCTTTTTCATACAGCTTTTTGCTGGTTTTGCCCTGCTTGAACTCGATACCGTAACATTTGCCGCCACGGCGCACTTCTACTTCCATGTGCTCGCTCAAAGCGTTAACGCAAGTAACGCCTACGCCGTGCAAACCGCCGGAAACCTTGTAACCGCCGTCGCCGAACTTACCACCGGCATGGAGCACAGTCATAATAACTTCTACAGCAGGTTTCTTTTCTTTCTTCATCATATCCACGGGGATACCACGGCCGTTATCTTCAACCGTGATGCTGTTATCCGCATGAATAGTTACCTTGATATCCGTACAGTGACCGGCCAAGGCTTCGTCAATACTGTTGTCCACAACCTCGTACACCAAATGGTGCAGACCGCGGGCAGAGGTACTGCCGATATACATAGCAGGTCTTTTGCGTACTGCCTCAAGGCCCTCTAAAACATGGATCTGCTCCGCGTTATAGTTGCCGTTGACTGCAGTTGCTTCTTCAATATCAATATCCTGGGTCATATTTACCTCCGTTTTTATTTTCAAGCTCAGGCAGCAGTACTACCTGGTATAAGCAGCGTCCTCCAACCAGATGTCAGAGGCGCGTTTTTTCAAAGTTAGGGAAGAAATTGCGGAAAGGTACAGTGTATCTTCTGTCAGCACTAGGCTGGAAGCCTCGCCACCTTCCGTAGCATCTACCAGCTTATAAGCATCCTTATATTTCTCCACATATTCCTGACAAGCTTCGGACTGGGGATGGCATAAATTAATAATAGCCACAATCTCGCTATTTTTTACCATGCAGTCTGCTCCCAAATGCAGATACACTTTGATCCCTCCGTAAAAATTCCAACACATTACTATACAGGGCAGGGGTAATCTCCTGGGGCTGTTTTTCCGTTAAAAACATTACCGCCAGCATGCTTTGGCGCTTATCTGCAAAGCCTAAGCGCACCTGCTCAAAGTAGTAATTCTTTAGGTTATCCTTAACAGCAGTAAATAATATTTTATCACATTTGTAGTAAGTCAGACAATCTTCATAGCGCAACCACGGCTGAATCCGCAGCAGCTCTGCCACTTTAGCCCGCATTTCGTCCCGCTCCGCCCGCTGGCAAATACTGCAGACAGTTTCTCCCTGCAGCATCTTGGCACCACATTTAGGGCAGGTAGTATAAGCGAACACTTTTGCCGCCACCGCCTGGGCAGCCTTACGTCTGCTCTGCCTGCGGTTTAGGCTCCCCGTATGGAAATACAGCTTTTTGACTACAGCGCGCCCTGCCAAGAAGGTATTCACCTTCTGCAGGAAAAGGCTCTGCATCATATACAGCTCGTTAGCAAGCATGGAGTTAGCAGTCTTAATGTGCAGTTCCTGTCCTACCAGTTTTTCCGGCAGACATTGCCGTGCCAAATTGCTGCCGCAAATCTGCTGCCAATCGGCTTCCAGCAAATGATTTAGGTAAATAGTTTGAATCGAACGGGACACGTACCTATTAGGCCTGCGTGGATCCATCAGCTTAGTAAGCACGTCATCCACATTAGTTAATCTGTCATTGTCCATCTTCTACCTCGCTAATCTTTCCATTAGCAATGAAATAGTAGGCATTGCCTGCCAAAGGAGGTATCAGCTCCCGATCGTTAACCGTTATAAAGGTTTGCACTCTGCCGTCAATAAAGCGTAACAGCTGGGCGCGGCGGTTGTTGTCCAATTCGCTCATAACATCGTCCAAAAGCAGCACCGGATATTCCCCAATCTGCCTATGGACATACTCCAGCTGGGACAGCTTCAAAGCCAAAGCACCGCTGCGCTGCTGACCTTGGCTGCCAAAGGAGCGTAAGGACACGCCGTTTAAAAGCAGGCGCAAATCGTCGCGGTGAGGGCCGATGCCCGTATTCCCACGCAGGATGTCGATGCGCTGGCGCTCTGCCAAATGGCTGCGGTAAAAAGCTTCGCCAATCTCCGCAGCAGTGCCAGGGTAGAGGAGTTCGCCATTATTGGCCTTTAACTCGTAGCCCACAGTCAACTGCTCCTTATGCTCCGTAATGGAAGCATAGACTTCCGTAGCAATAGCCTCCAAGTTCCCCAGTGCCCCCATGCGTTTGGCGGTAATAGCAGCGGCTAAACGGATAAACTCCTCGTTCCACGGCTGCAGGACGGCAACATTGCCGCCATTGTCGCGCAAATCTTTTAAAAGACGGTTCCGCTGCAGCAGTACCCGGTTATACTTGACCAATAAATCATAGTACACTGGGTCCGTCTGGGAAATCTGCATATCGAAAAAACGGCGGCGCAGAGCTGGTTCCCCCTTTACCAACTGCAAATCCTCGGGGGAGAACATCACCGCATTTAAAGCACCGTAATGCTCCTTAGGGCGCACCTTGGCACCATCCAGCAGAATTTCCTTTTTCCAGCGTTCCTGCTGCTTATATTTTTTTAGCTTTACCTCATGGTTACCGCTGAAGCTTTCGTAAACTACACCCACTGCCATAGCATCATTGCCCAGTTTGAGCAAATCCTCTTCCTGGTTAGTACGATGGCTCATGCCAAAGGCGCCGTAGAAAATAGCCTCCAAAAGATTGGTTTTTCCTTGGGCATTAGCACCATAGAAGACATTGATCATGGCAGGCAGCGCTAGCTGACAGTTCGCGTAATTGCGAAAGTTAACAGCGTAAAGCTCCTTAATCCTCATTTTTGTGCAGCGATAATGGTCAGCTCGATTTGGTCGTCAATATTGACAACATCACCGGGGCGTACTTGCTTACGTTTTTCCGTAACCGTAACGCCGTTGAGTTTGACAACACCGTCTTCCACCATCATAAAAGCTTGGCCGCCGGTGTCAGCAACACCGGAGAATTTTAGGAGCTTATCCATAGCAATAGTAGCAGTAGTGATTTCAATAGTTTCTTTCTGCATAATCTTGACCTCTTTTTATTAAAAAACAACCCTTACCGGGGTAACGATGTAGATATAGTCTTTTTCTGCTTCACAGGTAATGCAGACAGGGCTCAGAGAAGTGTTCATAGCCATATTGATTTCGTCAGCATCAATATTTTTCAGAATGTCCAGCAGATACTTAGAATTGAAAGCTACGTTCAACTTATCACCGGTAGCAGCGCAGGCAATGGTTTCACGACCGGTACCTACATCGGGACTGCTGGAAGTCAAAGTCAGTTCTTCCGCAGTAACGCTCAGTTTGACGATGCTGTAATCGCCTTCAGTAGAGAACAAGGCTACACGCTCAACAGCACCTGCCAGCTCTTTGGCATTTACTTTGCAGTTGACAGCAAATTTAGCAGGAATAACGCGGTTGTAGTCAGGGAATTTGCCTTCAATCAAACGGGAAACAATAACAACATTATCAATAACTACCATAATCTGGTTGTTGAGCAAGGAAATTTTTACTTCTTGCGGTAGCTCGCCGGTCAGATTACGAGAAATTTCCAACAATACTTTAGAAGGAATGATCATGCTCATAGGCTCGGCAGTTTCTTGTTCTAAGGATTTGATTGCCAAACGATGGGTGTTGGTACCAACAAAGGTAATCTTGTTATCCTTTGCTTCTACCAGAATACCGGTGAACAGAGGACGGGATTCGTCATTGGAGCAGGAGAAGATAGTCTTCTTAATCAGTTCTTTGATTTTTTCATCAGCGATGGTAATAGTCTTGTCACCATTAAAGTCCGGGAATTTAGGATAATCTTCTTCATTCATCAACAGCAGTTGGAATTCAGATTTCCCGGAAGTAACTTTAATAGTCTTATTTTCCGTATTCTTGGCAATAGTCAGTGTTTCGCTGGGCAATTTACGAATCAGTTCGGACAAATGCTTTGCAGAAACAACTATTTCCCCTTCTTGGGTAATATCTGCATCTAAAGTACAGGAAATAGCCATATTTAAATCCATAGCCTGTACGCTGAGTTTTCCTTCTTGAGTAAAGAGGTGAATGCAGGAAAAAATAGGTGTGCTGGGTTTGGAAATGATGGCTCTTTGTGCAGTTTGAATTGCTTTATTCAGTGCGTTGGTATTGCAGGTGATTATCATTTGTACACAGTCCTCCTTGGTAAATGATTACTATTGTATTTATAAAAGGTAGTCGACGTAGTAGTAGGGGTTGTTAGTAATGGGGAAAAGTCCTTTCAGCCCAGTACTGGCGGTTATTTCCCAATGTAGATAAAGCTGTGTATAACTGGGAAATATTATCCACGCAATCTACAAGGGAAATTTTTATCAACTTTCAGGAAAAGTTTTCCACAACTAGAGGTGAGTTATCAACAGTTTCTGTGGATAACTTTTTATCATTAAATTCTATTGACGGAGACGTTCTGTTATTTCCTGTAATTCCTTTTGCAGGGACATATCAGAGGTGCGTGCTTTACTGATTTTTTCGTAAGCGTGGATAACGGTAGTATGGTCGCGGCCGCCGAAGCTTTCACCAATACGGGGATAGGAAAGGTCTGCCAGCTCCCTGCTCAGATACATGGCGATTTGGCGGGGGAAGGCAATATTTTGCGTACGTTTTTTGCCAAACAGCTCTTCCTTCTTGACATTGTAGTATTCTGCTACCACAGCGATAATATCATCAAAGGTGATGACTTTGGTCTTAACAGAGTTACCCATGTCGGAAAGTACCTTTTGCGCCAATTCAATGGTAACAGGCATGTTCATTAAAGAGGAGAAAGCCACGATTCTGGTAATGGCGCCTTCCAACTCTCTGATGTTGGTGGTGATATTGGTAGCCAACAGGGTAATTACTTCGTTGGGAATGTCCGTATTCATGGATGCAGCCTTGGTGCGCAGGATGGCAATACGTGTTTCCAGATCCGGGGCGCTGATATCAGCAGTAAGACCTTGCTCGAAACGGGAACGGAGCCTGTCTTCCAAGGTTTCAATTTCGCGGGGGGGACGGTCGCTGGAGATGATAATCTGTTTATCTGCGTCCTTTAAAGCGTTGAAAGTGTGGAAGAATTCAACCTGGGTCTGCTCTTTGCCTTTCAAGAACTGGATATCGTCGATGATCAGGCAGTCAATATTGCGATATTTTTGGCGGAAGGCTTCCGTATTTTTATTTTGAATGGAGTTGATGATCTCGTTAGTGAATTTTTCACTGGTGGTGTAGAGAACCTTCATCCCAGGGTTGTTTTCCTTGATTCTGTTGCCGATAGCGTGCATCAAGTGGGTTTTGCCCAGACCAACACCGCCGTAGAGGAACAGGGGGTTGTAGGCGTGGGCAGGATTAGCGGCTACAGCTTGGGCAGCAGCATGGGCAAAACGGTTGGAGTTGCCAATAACGAAGGTTTCAAAAATGTATTTAGGATTCAGATTGCTGTCATCATATTCCGCCTCGGGCTCTTTCACTTGCTTATCGGTGAAAAGCTGTTGCTGTTGTGTTGTTTTAGGCGGGGCAGCGGGAATTTCGTCGGCAGCTGCGGCGTTATCAGAACTGCCTTCCATAGTTTCAATTACCAGCTTGACGTTTTTACCCATAATCCCCGATAAAATACCTTCGATGACGGAGGCGTAATTTTCTTCCAGCATATTTTTAAAGAAGAGATTTTTTACCGCTACTTTATAGTATTCATCAGTAACTTCTAGGGGAACAATGGGTTTGATCCATACATTGAAGATGGATTCGTTAACGGATTCCTTAAATTTATCCTTGAACTTTACCCAGATTTCCGCTAAATCATAGGAACTCATACAGAACATCCTTTCCTTATACGATTTATAAAAAATAAAAACGACAGCCTGCACAGTCCGCTGGGGGCTGGGTAAGTGCCGAAAAATATCTGTCAGAGCATAGTTATCCAATTAATATTTTAGCAGGTTGTGGATAACTTCGCAAATTTCTCAAGAAAAATCTTTAAAAGCCTAAAAAACCCTAAAAATCAATGATTTCTACTTGACGAATTTTTTATTTTCCAATATAATAATTTAGTAAAACCTTGCACTGACGCAGATTCCGCTGTTTTCACGGCTTTTGCGGCTCTGCGGTTCAGTATTAACAGCTATCAATTCAGATAAATGGAATTTGATAAAATTTTGCGGTGGATAAGGAGGGAATACTGAATGAAACGTACTTTTCAACCTAACAATCTCAGAAGAAAAAGAACTCATGGTTTCAGAGAGAGAATGAAAACTTTGGGCGGTCGTCAAGTTCTTAAAAGAAGACGTGCTAGAGGCAGAAAGAAATTGTCTGCATAACATTATAAAATAGGCCGCGCAAGTGGCCTATTTTTTCCATGCGGGCAGGTGCATTTAATGCAAAAGAAAAAGTATACTTTAAAAAAAATTAATAGACTTAAATCGAAGAAAAGCTTCCAATTTGTCTATGGCAAAGGGCGTACTGTCGTGGATGGTATGTCTGTTTTTTACATTCTCGCCAACCAAGGCGACGATTTGAAGATCGGCTTGGCAGTGGGCAAGAAATTGGGCTGCGCTGTGGTGCGCAACAAGGTCAAACGAATGATGCGGGAAGTTTTCCGTATGCATCGTGCAGAGCTTAAAAAAGGATATCATATAGTTTGGGTGGCTCGTCGTAAGCTGACGAAGGCCGATTATAAGACTTTTGAGCGTGTTTTTTTAAGACTGGCAAAAAGAGCGTCATTACTGCAGGATTAAGGTGATTTTCTGTGAGCAGGTTTTTGATTCTAGGTATCAGGTTCTACCAGCTCTTTATTTCGCCTTTGTTTCCGCCGACCTGTAGGTATTATCCTACCTGCTCGGCTTATGCTATCGAGGCGATTCAGAAAAAGGGGCCTATTAAAGGCACTTGGATGGCGATAAAACGTATTTGCAGATGCCATCCCTATCATCCCGGCGGCTATGACCCTGTCGAATAATAGTATAATAAGCTACCACTTTATCTTTAAGGAGTGATATTTTGGATTTTCTCAGCAACATTGTCCAACAGGTTATTACTATAATCTATCATTTCATCAGTAGCTTCGGTGTAGCAAACTATGGCGTTGCCATTGTTGTTATGACCATTCTCGTGAAGCTGTTGCTGTATCCCCTGTCTAAAAAGCAAATCGAGTCTACTAAGGCTATGATGGAGCTGCAGCCTAAAATGAAGGCTATTCAGGAAAAATACAAGGACGACAAACAACGCTTGAACATGGAACTTGCCAACCTGTATAAGAGTGAGGGCGTTAACCCCTTGGCTGGCTGCCTGCCTTTGGTAGTGCAGATGCCTATTATGATTGGTATTTTCTATGGTATCCGCGATTTCCAATATGAAGGTTCTACCTCCTTCCTGTGGATGGAGAGCATTGCTGCTCCCGATCCCACCTACATTTTGCCGGTGCTGTCCGCTTTGACTACCTTTATTCAGTCCAAGCAAACCATGCCTGATACCGGTAATCCTCAAAACAAAATCATGCTGTATTTCATGCCCCTGTTTATCGGCTATATCAGCTTAACCTTCCCTGCAGGCTTGGTACTGTACTGGGTTGTTATGAACATTATGCAGATCGGCCAACAAGCACTGATGAACAAGGAAGCAGCTAAATAAGCCAGTAAGGAGTGATACAGATGGCTGTTGTTGAAAAGACCGGCAAAAGCGTTGAAGAAGCTGTTGCCGAAGCTTTAAAAGCATTGAACGTTACTGCTGACCAAGTTACTGTAGAAGTAGTAAAAGAAGCTAAAAAAGGCATTTTCGGTTTCTTTGGCAGTGATGCTGTAGTTCGCGTAACCACTAAGGAAGTAGAAGCAGAAACTGCTGCTCCCGTAGAAAAGACCTTTAAAGAAGCAGCCGGCGAAGCAGTAAAGGCAGCTAAAGAAGCTGCTGATATTGCAGTTGCCAATGTTAGCAAAAAAGCAGAAGCAGTGAAAGCTGATGTTGCTGAAAAAACAGCTGAAAGAGTTGATGAATTCAACAAGAAAGCAGAAGCTGCCAAGAATGATGCTATTGACTCCGCTATTTCCACTTTGGAATCCTGGAAAGGCGAAAAGACGGAAAGAGGCGAGCGTGGTCCTCGTGAACCTCGTAAATATGCTGTAAATGATGAAGCAGTAAATGCTGCTAAGGAATTTTTACAAAAGATTTTCAACGCTATGAAGCTCGATGTTGTTATGGAGAAATTCATTAACAAGAACGATGGCAGCGTTACCTTTAAACTCCATGGCGACGGCATGGGCATTTTGATTGGCAAGCACGGCCAAACTTTGGACAGCCTCCAATATTTGACCAATCTGGTTGCTAATAAGAACAGCAATGAGCGTGTACGTGTAATCATCGACGTAGAGGATTACCGCGACCGCCGCATTGAAACCTTGACCCGCTTGGCTACCCGCTTGGCTGACAAGGTTAAGCGCACCGGTGAACGTGTGGCTTTAGAGCCCATGAATCCCCATGAGCGCAAGATCATTCACATGGCCCTGCAGGGCGATCGCCGGGTTACGACCCTTAGCGAGGGCGATGATCCGTACCGCCATGTGGTAATTGAATTGAAAAAATAAAGATGTATAACCCAGTATGTACTTACTGGGTTATATTTTTTACAATGGAGAAAAGATTATGGAAGATACAATCAGTGCGGTAATAACTGCCTTAGGTGAAGGCGCTGTAGGTATTGTGCGCGTTAGCGGCGAAGGTGCTTTGGCAGTGGGGGAAAAGCTTTTTAAGGCTGCTTCCGGTAAGGCTTTGGGCACTTATGCTCCCAACACTTTAGTCTATGGTCATGTTTTTGATGCTGACGGCAGTCTTGTGGACGAAGTTTTGGCTGTATATATGCGTGCCCCTAAATCCTATACGGCAGAAGATGTAGTAGAAATCCAATGCCATGGCGGTCTGCAGTCCTTAAAGAAGATTTTGGCGTTGACCTATACTGCAGGCGCCCGTCCTGCAGAACCCGGTGAATTTACAAAGCGTGCCTTTTTAAATGGACGCATTGACCTTACCCAGGCAGAGGCTGTGATGGATATTATCCGTTCCCGCAGCGAAGCAAGTTTGAAGCTAGCGGCACGCCAACAGCAAGGCCAGTTGGCAGGGGAACTGCGCCGTCTGCGTAAGGATTTGGTGGATGTAGTAGTAAATTTAGAAGCAGTTATTGACTATCCGGAAGAAGATATTGAAGACGTAACTTACGGCAGAGTACAGGAAAGCTTGGGCAGTTGTACTGATGCGATTAGTAATCTTCTGGCCCACGCCCATACAGGCAAGATTCTCCGCGAAGGCTTGCGTACCGCCATTGTTGGTCGTCCTAATGTAGGCAAGAGCAGTCTCTTGAACGCCCTCCTCAAGGAGGATAGGGCCATTGTTTCCCAGTATGCAGGCACTACCCGCGATGTAATTGAAGAGCAGCTGCTTTTAGATGGTGTGCCGTTGGTTTTGGCAGATACTGCAGGTATTCGTTCTACCGATGATTTCGTAGAAAAGATTGGCGTAGAGAAAAGCCGCCAACTGCTGCAGGAAGCGGAACTGGTAATCTGCGTAGTGGACGGCAGCGAAGGCTTGACAGGAGAGGACGAGGAAATCCTCAAGGCTGCGGAAGGTAAACCCTGCGTAATAATTGTTAATAAGAGCGACTTAGGGATGCAGGTGGATTTGGTAGCGCTGCAAAAACGCTTTGGCGAAGACAAGGTGATGACCCTTTCCGCTAAAACTTTAAGCGGTGTGGAAGCCTTTAGCGCTTGGCTCAAGAACTACGTTTATGGTAGCGAGGGTACTTTAGGCGAAGGTGCTTATATCCAAAATAGCAGACAGGAGAATTTGTTGCGTCAGGCACTTTCCGCACTGGAGGATGCAGCAACTGCTGCGGATAATATGCTTCCTTATGACTGTATTGTTATTGATGTGCGTACTGCCATCGATTTACTGGGAGAAATTACCGGCGATACAGTTCAGGACGAAATTATTAACGAGATTTTCTCCAGATTCTGTATTGGTAAATAGCTTTTAAAATAAATTTACGCAATTATTCATCCAACGTTCCTCGCGATTTTGACACTCATTTCGTACAGAACCATCACGAAACTTGCGGAAAAATTTGATAGACGTATAATTTACTGTATAGAGTCCTCGTTTCTATGGTTCTAGGTACTCATGAGCTAAAATCGCTAATGGTCACTTATGGATGAAATAATTGTTGTTTAGGATATTGTACATTATTCTGTATTGGTAAATAGCTTTTAAGATAAATTTACGCAATTATTCATCCAATGTTCCTCGCGATTTTGACGCTCATTTCGTACAGAACCATCACGAAACTTGCGGAAAAATTTGTTGGACGTATAATTTACTATATAGAGTCCTCGTTTCTATGGTTTTAGGTACTCCTGAGCTAAAATCGCTAATAGTCACTTATGGATGAAATAATTGTTGTTTGAGGTATTATACATTATGGCATATATTACAGATTCATTTGATGTTGTGGTAGTTGGTGCAGGTCATGCCGGCGTGGAGGCAGCTTTGGCTGCGGCACGTTTGGGCGGTAAAACCTTGCTGGCTACCTTGAGCTTGGATAATGTGGCGTTGATGCCCTGTAATCCGTCCATCGGTGGTCCTGCTAAAGGTCATTTGGTGCGGGAACTGGACGCTTTAGGCGGCCAGATGGGTATTAGTGCGGACTTGGCCTGCATTCAGATGCGCCTTTTGAATACAGGCAAAGGCTATGCTGTACACGCTCTGCGCGGTCAGGAAGATAAGCCTTATTATCACACTTTGATGAAGAAGATTGTGGAAGAACAGGAGCACTTGGAATTAAAGCAGCTGATGATTGACAAGCTGTTGGTAGAAAATGGCCAAGTAGTGGGCGTAGAGGCGGAAACAGGCGAAGTTTTTGAAGCTAAATGCGTTATTTTGGCTACCGGTACTTATTTGCGCGGTCGTATTGTTTACGGCCAAGTAAATTATGAGTGCGGTCCTAATGGTTTGCGTAGTGCTACCAAGCTTTCTGCTTCCTTGGCAGAGCATGGGGTAGAGCTGATGCGTTTTAAAACCGGCACCCCTGCCCGCATTGACGCACGCAGCCTTGATTATTCCAAGATGGAACCCCAATACGGTGATGAAGAAGTGCGTAACTTCTCCTTTATCAGCGATATTAAGACTAGGGAACAGGTTCCTTGTTATTTGACATATACTAACGAGAATACTCATAAGATAATTAGGGATAATCTGCACCTTTCCGGTATGTTCAACGGTATGGTAGAGGGCGTAGGTCCCCGTTACTGCCCGTCCATTGAGTCCAAGATTGTGCGTTTCGCCAACAAGGAGCGCCACCAATTGTTTATCGAGCCTGAAGGACGCAGCACTAACGAAATGTATGTGCAGGGCATGAGTTCTTCCCTGCCTGCTCATATTCAGCTGCAGTTTATGCAGACCATTCCCGGTTTGGAGCATTGCAAGATGATGCGCGCAGGCTATGCCATTGACTACGATTGCTTGAATCCTTTGCAGTTGAAGCCCAGTCTGGAGCATAAGGCCATCAGCGGTCTTTTCAGTGCCGGTCAATCCAACGGCACCAGCGGTTACGAGGAAGCTGCAGCCCAAGGCTTAATGGCAGGCGTCAACGCCATGATGAAGATTAAGGGCCAAGAGCCTTTGGTGCTTCGCCGTGATGAAGCCTATATCGGTGTTTTGATTGATGACCTTGTTACTAAGGGTACCAATGAACCCTACCGTATGATGACCAGCCGCGCAGAATATCGTCTGCTGCTGCGTCAGGATAATGCCGACTTGCGTTTGACGGAGAAGGGCAGAGAAATCGGTCTTGTGGATGATTACCGCTACGCGCGCTTTACGGAAAAACGTAGCGCTATGGAACGCAGCATTGCGGAACTGGGCAAGCTGAACATTGCTCCCAATAGTGAAAATAATGCTAAGCTGGTCGCTATGGGCAGTACGCCTTTACGTAGCGGTATCAGCATGTTGGATTTGTTGCGCCGTAAGGAAATTACTTATGCCAAACTGCAGGAAGCATTCAATTTGCCGGAGCTGGCGCCCCAAACTGCGGAGCAGGTAGAAATCTTTGCTAAGTACGAAGGCTATATTACTAAACAACGCCAAGAGGTAGAGCGCTTTATGAAATTGGAAAATAAACGCCTGCCTGCAGATATTGATTACCATGCTATTAAAGAGCTTTCCAGCGAAGCAGCGGAGAAACTGGATAAGGTTCGTCCTACCAATATTGGTCAGGCTTCCCGTATCAGCGGTGTTTCTCCTGCAGATATCAGCGTGTTGATGATTGCTTTGGAGCTTAAACGTAGGAAGGAGCAGGAATGATGACTTTTGCCGAGATTTTACAGCAAAAGGGTGAGGAGGCAGGCTTGGGCTTTACTCCTGTGCAGTTAGAACAGTTCACCACTTACTACGAAATGCTGGTGGAGACCAATAAGGTAATGAATCTGACGGCGATTACGGAGCCTGAAGAAGTTGCTGTGAAACATTTTATCGACAGCCTTTTGGCTTATGATGATACTATGGCTGGCAAGACTTTGGCTGATGTGGGCACAGGTGCAGGGTTCCCGGGTGTTCCTTTGAAGATTTTCTGTCCGGAGCTGAAGGTAGTGCTTATTGACTCCTTGGGCAAACGGTTGAAGTTTTTGCAGAATGTGATTGATGCTCTGGGCCTCAAAAACATTACCTGTGAACACGCTAGAGCGGAGGATGCAGGGCGTAATAAGAAGCATCGTGAAAAGTACGATCTCGTTACTGCCCGCGCTGTTGCCCGTTTAAGCGTGCTTTCCGAATATTGTCTGCCTTTGGTAAAGAAAGGCGGTCGTTTTATTGCCTTGAAGGGCAGTAAATATGCTGACGAGATTGCCGAGGGTACGGAGGCAGTAAAAATTTTAGGCGGAAAAATTATTAGCGCTGAGCCTGTAAAATTACCCGGTCTTGATGATGGTCGTGCTATAATAAAGATAGAGAAGATTAAAACCACGCCGGCTCAATACCCGCGCAAAGCAGGTACGCCGGACAAGCAGCCCTTGGGCGCTAGATAGGGGGAGAAAAAATGTTAGTCGACGATGGCTTTTCCGTATTGGATACTGATTGTGGTATTATTGGCGACCGTCAGGCCGTTAATGAGGTGAAGGTAGTAAAGGTTCCTATCGAGCTGATTTTCCCCAATCCCTACCAACCCCGAAAAACCTTTGATGATGACGCTTTAAAAGAGCTTTCCGAATCCATTGCCCAATATGGCGTATTGCAGCCTTTGCTGGTAGCGCCTGCTGAAAATGGCAAGTATCTGCTTATTGCCGGTGAACGCCGTTTGCGCGCCAGCCGCATGGCTAAGCTGCAGGAAGTTCCTGTGATCATCAGCGAGTATACTTCCCAACAGATTGCGGAAATTGCACTGATTGAAAATCTGCAGCGTGAGGATTTGCACTACCTTGAGGAAGCAGAAGGCTATGAGCAGCTGATGGAGCAGTTCCACCTGACCCAGGAGGCTATGGCTGCCAGAGTGGGCAAGAAGCAGAGCACTATTGCCAATAAGCTGCGTCTGCTGCGCCTGTCTGCGGAAGTACGCAAACTGTTAGTGGATAATGGTCTAAGCGAACGTCATGCCCGTGCTTTGCTCAAGCTTGATGACGAAGCCAAACGCTTAGAGGTCTTGGCAGTGGTAATTGAGCGTAATTACAGCGTGCGCCAGACGGAGGAATATATTGAGAAACTGCTCAATGAAAAGCAGCAGGAAAAGAAGAAACGCTTGGTAATCGTTAACGATGTGCGCATCTATTTAAACAGCATCAAGCAAGTAGTGAATGCGATTAAAGACGTGGGTATTCCTGTTAACATGGAGCAGACTGTAGATGGGGAGGATGTTGTAGTGAGCCTGCGCATCCGTAACCAGAAGAAGCCCAAAGGAGGCAACAGCAAGCCCCTATTCTAATAGCAGCTCCCAAAAAATTCAACATAAAACTCCAGCACCTAGCAGCCATTGTTTCACGTGAAACAGTGGCTGCTTTTTTGCATAAAAATAGCCTTCGGTCCTTTTGCTATGACCGAAGGCTGGAGTAAAGTTTTTTATTCGTAGGGTGTAGTAACTAAAATGTCACCGGAAAATCTCACATTTGCTTTATAGTTACCTTCCATGTGCTGTTGATAGAATTTACGGCTAAAGTAATCGTATACATAGGTAACTCCGTATTCATCAACAACGAAAAGGCCTTTAACCTTTACATTTTCAAAGCCTTCTCCTTCTTGCAGACGATAATACCACATCTTAATGCCTTTTTTTTCAGCAGGGAAGCTGCCGATGGAAACATATCCATCATACCATTCTTGTTCATTTACAAAGCCTTCGCTCATTTTATAGAGTGTTAACCCATCAGCCTGCCAATTGCGATATTTTTCTACTTCCTTGGCAGGACATTCCGCAAAATAACCAAGCAAAAATTCTCTTGCCTGCGCTTCCGTCTTAATATCGCCCTCAATAACAATTTTCTCCGCATGAGCAACAGAGTTCAAGGGTGCAAAGGTGGTGCTAGTTCCGGGGACAAAGCCCAAAAGAGCAGCTGCAGCCAAAATTCCGACAACAAATTTTTTCATAATATCCAGTCCTCCTTAATCACTAAGAGCTGTAATCTCTCTAACTAAGCTGATTATACCATGATAAATTAGAAAAATCCCCACCCTTAGGCGAAAAAAGGGTGGGGAAAAGGTAGAAAATGTGATAAAATATATGCTAGAGATTCTATCGAATAATGCTAGATGATAGATTTTTTACTAAGAAAAGTTTTGATCGAGGTGAAGGATACAATGGTAAAGGTAATTGCGATGGCTAACCAAAAGGGCGGCGTAGGCAAGACCACTACAGCCGTAAATTTGGCAGCGTGTCTGGCAGCGTGCGGCCGCAGGGTCCTTTTAATTGACAGCGACCCCCAGGGCAATGCTACCAGTGGTTTAGGTTTTGATAAACGGGATATTAAGCAATGTATTTATGACGCGATTATTAATGATGTACCCATGCAGGATGTAATCAAGCATACTGCTTACGACAGATTGGATATAGTGCCTGCTACCATTCAGCTTGCCGGTGCGGAAATCGAATTGGTGTCTTTGATGAACAGGGAAGGTCGCTTAAAGAACTCTTTGGAAAGAGTAAAGCATAATTATGATTATGTGCTGATTGACTGTCCTCCGTCCTTAGGCTTGCTCACTATTAACGGCCTTACTGCCGCTAGCAGTGTTTTGATTCCTATCCAGTGCGAATTTTACGCTTTGGAGGGTGTTACCATGCTGATGAACACTATTCAGTTGGTACAGCGCAATTTAAATCCTGCCTTGAAATTGGAAGGCGTACTGATGACCATGTATGACAGCCGTACCAATCTTTCCCAAGAGGTAGTGGAAGAAGTACAGAAATATTTCAAAACCAAGATGTATCAAACAATTATCCCCCGCAATGTGCGCTTGAGCGAAGCTCCCAGCCACGGACAGCCTGTTATTGATTACGATGCTAAGTCCAAGGGCGCGCAAGTGTATATGGAATTAGCTAACGAGGTGCTGGAAGATGAGTAAGAAGGGTGGTCTGGGCAAAGGCTTAGGCGCTATTTTTGGTGAAAATACCAGTGCGGTGCAAGAAACCGTAGCAACTGCTGCTGCGGAAAACAAACCCCAAGAAGTTGTTGCAAGCGATATCAGCGTTAATCCTTATCAACCACGTAGAGTTTTTGACGAGGATAAACTGCAAGAACTGGCTGCATCCATTAAAGAGTTTGGCGTGGTACAGCCTTTAGTAGTGCGCAAGCATGGTAAAGGCTATCAATTGGTAGCAGGTGAACGTCGTCTGCGTGCGGCAACACTGGCAGGCATGACCAAAGTGCCTGTTATCATCCGCGAATATGATGACGCTAAGATGATGGAAATTGCGCTGATTGAAAATATTCAGCGCCATGATTTGAATCCTATTGAAGAAGCGCAGGGCTTACGCCGCTTAATGAGCGAGTTTAAGCTGACCCAAGAGCAGGCAGCCCAAAAGGTAGGGCGCAGCCGCGTAGCTGTTACTAATATTCTGCGTTTGTTGAACTTGCCCCAAGAAATCCAAGATATGATTATCAACGGCGTGCTCAACATGGGTCAGGCTAAACAGCTTTTAGGTCTGCCCAAACCGGAGCAGATGCTGGAAGTAGCACAAGCTATTGTTGCCAATGGTTGGAGCTCCCGCATGACGGAGGAAGTTGTCCGTAAGCTTAAAGAAGGGAAACAATTAAAAATTGCCCGGGAAATAGTGGAAGCAGTTGCCGAAAAACCCAAAGAGAAGAAGCGTAAACAACAACCCTCTGCCAACGATGTCTTCTGCCATGATTTTGAGCAGCGTTTGGTAGAATTGCTGGGTACCAAGGTTAAAGTTTTGCCGAAACCGGAGGAGGATGGGCGCCAAGGCGGTACCATCCAAATCGAATATTATTCTGCAGAAGATTTAGAGCGTATTTATGAGGTGTTGCAACAGGGCAATGAAGAATCTTTGCCTGCAGCGCAACCGCCGCACCGTTTGCACGTTTAAGCAAGAAAAGGAGAAACTATGCCCGGGTTAGGAACAATGGCTAACGCCGCCGCCATTTTTGTAGGCGCTTTGCTGGGCTTAGTCTTTAAAAAAGGTCTGCCGGAAAAATGGCAGCAGACCATGATGAGCAGTGTAGCTCTGTGTATTTTGGTCATCGGTGTGCAGATGGCGTTAAAGACACAAAACATTATTATTGTTATTATTAGCTTGGTATTGGGCTCTATTTTAGGCGAGATCATGGATATCGAAGGCGCCATGAATAGATTAGGAGAGTGCTTAGGTAATAAGCTGAGCAAAGGCGATGCTTCTGCAGCGGCAGCCATTGCTACTGGTTTTGTTAGTGCCTCCATCCTTTTCTGTAGCGGTGCTATGGCTATTTTTGGCAGTATTCAGGATGGTCTTACGGGCGACCATACTACGCTGTTTGCTAAGTCCACCTTGGACGGCATTCTGGCGTTGATTATGAGTGCCAATTTAGGTATCGGTGTGGCGCTATCAGCAGTCAGCGTAGGCATCTACCAAGGCAGTATTACCTTGCTGGCCGGTGTCGCCGGCCCGTGGATTACGGATGTTATGCTGCGGGAGATTACTGCCTCCGGTGGTATTATGATTATGGCTATTGGTGCCAATATGCTACATTTGACCAAGATCCGCATTGGCAATATGTTACCGGGAATGTTCTTTGCGGCAGTGTTGGCACAGTATTTTTTGTAAAGGAGACGATTTCGTGGAACAAGCAAATCTGGCAGCAGCCAATAATCTAGTGGCTATTCTAGGTGTATTGGCGTTGGTAGTAGTGATTTTGGCAGTGATGCTGGTGCAGCTGAAAGGCAAGCTGAACGCATTACAGGCTAAATATGATTTCTTTACTCAAGGTGAAGAAGCTAATATTGATACAGTGTTGACTAACACTTTGCAGGAACTGCAGGCTACGAAGGCAGAGTTAGCAGCCTTGCAGGAGAAACACGCTAAGCTATACGAGCAGGTACAAGGCTGTCTGCAACATGCTGACTTGGTCCGTTACGATGCTTTTGACGCTATGGGTGGCGAAATGAGCTACTCCCTGCTTTTAAGCGATGCCAAGAAAAATGGTGTGCTTCTGACCAGCATTTATGGCAGGGACGAAAGCCGTTGCTATGCTAAAGCTATTAAAGATGGTCAATCCTCCCATCCCTTGGCAGACGAAGAAAAGCAATTGCTGTAAAGCAATGCATTGGAGTATAACCGGCAATGTCCATACATACTTGACCCCTTCTTACTGTTTTACTTGCGGTGGATAGGTCGAGAATAATACGAAGTGAATATAGAGCAAAAGAGACGACACTCAAAAAAGCTTGAATGTCGTCTCTTTCTATTTGGATATAGCTTTAGTTCGTCAAAGCTTCCTTCAGCTTGCAAAACCAATGCTTCGCTTTACGATTTTAGGAACTTCGGGAATGATGATATCCACCGCTTTAATGGTAGCAATTTCTGCTGCAGTGATAGCATCAAAGTCATATTCCAGTAGGCGGGTGGCTTGGTTCATCCGCGCTTGTTCCAACAGGTTGCGCACGTAACGGCCGTTACCGAAATCTCCTTGTTTTCTTGCTGCTTCAAAGGCAGCTTTTAATTTAACCATAGCCTCTTCGTCAAAAGTAATGTTTTTGCCTTTGCCAAGAAGGGTAGCGATTTGGCAAAGTTCTGCGGCACTGTAATCAGCAAAGGGAACATGGAAGGCGATACGGGAACGGAGTCCAGGGTTTTTCTGCAGGAAGCCTTCCATTTTATCGGGATAGCCTGCGAAAATAACTACTACATCGTGGCGGTGATTTTCCATTTCCTGCACGATGGTATTAATGGCTTCGTCGCCAAAGGAGCTATCGCGGTCATCAACTAGGGAATAGGCTTCGTCGATAAAGAGGACGCCGCCGGAGGCATCTTTAAACTTTTCTTGCACCGTTTTTGCCGTCCAACCCACATATTTGCCTACTAAGTCGCCTCTGCCAACTTCAATAAGCTGTCCTTTGGAGATAAGGCCGTTATCCTTCATAATCCTAGTAAAGAGCCGTGCTACCGTGGTTTTGGCGGTACCGGGATTGCCGGAGAAAATCATGTGCATGGCAGGGGTGTCCCATTTAAAGCCCTTGTCTGCGTAGAGCTTTTGAATCTTGTAGTAGTTGAGGGCTTTTTGAATGACCGCTTTAGCTTCGCTTAAACCAATCATTTCCTGCAGCTCATCGTAAGCGTTGCCCTTAGGTGCCTCTTTAAGTGTTTTCTTACCAATTGTTGTAATCTTTTTATATTGGGGATAAATGGAGGTTTTTAGCTTATAATCATACCATTCAGCAAAAAGTCGATGCAAGTCAGGTGCTAGGTAGCCTTTGCCTGCTTCTACCTTGGCAAATAAATGCTTATCCGTACGGATATGATTTTCTTTTGCCAACATTTTCAAGAAATCCGTAGCTTTGCTATCGTTAACAAAGTCTTCTTGAAATTCTACGAAGGACATGCTGCCTAGATTTTCGTAAAATAAGGCTTTAGTGGCTTTACATTCGCGAGGCAGGCAGAGGATGGTCAATACTTTATTACGATAGCGTTTGGCCATTTCACAAAGCTTTTCAATAATATCCCGTTCGCTGCTAGCAAATTCACCATCTTCAGTTTCGTTGTTTGCCTGATAGTTGACGACTACAGTGCAGCCATCACAAATGGCATACAGTTTATCGTAAAGTATAGAATAAAAATCTTCATCAGCCTCAAAATTTAATAAGCAATAACGTTTGCTGTGGAGGCGTTTATTATCATAAAGTGCTTGCATGAGCACAGTTAAAGTTTCTTTGCGGGTGGAAATATCATCAGTTTGAATGATATAGTGGACAGGATGACCATAGGGTTTGTCCGTAGCAGTGCCGGAATAAATGCGTTTCAGTTCGGGGAGCAGTTTTTTGTTTAATAAAAGCTTTTGAGCAGAACTGTAGATACTTTCTTTGGTAGATTCATTAATTATTTTTTCATCATACTCAAGCCTGCGGCTGAAACGTCCGGTGACTTTATCGATACCAAAACGCTCCATGATTTCATCATTATCGGGGATGTAGTCATCATGAAAGGCATTATTTAAAAGATGTTCTGTTTCACTAATGGTGATTTCGTTTATGATTACATCTTTAAGTTCATAGTTAATATATTTTAAATAGTTAGCTAGGGTGGGGTCTAAATCTTCAGAGCGGTTGCAGATTACGCCCATATTCAGCACGCCGTCTTCAACGGCGTAGATAAAATAGAATGAATCCTTGCAAAATTTTTGGTTAAAAGCATCGCTTCTATTGGAAATTTCGCGCGTTCTTTCCCTACGCGCTTGACGACTGTCATCATCATAAGCCGCCTGATTCGTAATAGTTCCTTCAACTTTAAAAAACAGCATACTATTACCTCCTGTTAACACATCTTCATTGTCTTTACATTAATATATATAACATGTTAGAGGTACTAAAATATGTACATTGATAATTGACGCAAAAAGAAATAGTCATTGCTACCATATCCCTTCCTCACGTGCGATTTTTATAGCGTATGCTCTTAAACCGCAATGATTCGTCTAGTAATATGGTAACAATGACTAAATTATGGGTAATTATATTAAGTTGTGCTTTAGCGTTCGACAATGCGCAAATTGTGGCTGCGTCCGGTTAAGGAACGAGCGCCGCGTTCTGTGATGACGTAGGTGTTTTCCGTACCTACCATGCCCAGACCGGGGAGGGCGATTTTGGGCTCTACGGCAAAGGTCATGCCTGGCTGCAGCAGCTGCTTGAACCCTTTGGCAATGGCAGGTGCTTCGTCCATCACAAGGCCGATGCTGTGGCCGAGAAATTTACCGCCGTTCATAAAGCTGTCGCCATAGACGTTGTTGAAACGTGCCATAGTGCGCAGATAAAGGCTTTCGATAGGCACACCCGGTGCCATCATAGAAACAACTTCCTGCTCCAGTTCTAAGCAGCGTTCTTGGGCAGCCAAAATCTTTTGTCCCTGCTCATCCTTATTAATGTCGCCATAGTAGTAGACTACGGTTTTATCAGTGTGGTAGCCATCAAAACCGCAGGGAATATCAAGGTAGACTAAGCGTCCGGGCTGCAGTTTGCGGAAGGCGTTACCAATGGATTGTACGGCGATACAGGTACCGTTAGTGCCACCGGGGCCGTCAAAGGCAGTGCGGACTAAGCCGCTTTTACCAAAGGCAGCAATACCGATAACTTCTTCGCCCATAGGCAGGTTGAAGCGGGCGATGCCGTGGGAACCGCGGGCAACCATTTCACTGTAAAGCTCAATAGCCAATTGCGCTTCGCTAATACCGCCTTTAATCATGTTGGGGGCAATAACATCCAGAACAGTTTCGTGAATAGCGCCACTTGTTTCCATCATGGATAACTCGTATTTGCTCTTAATCATACGCAAATCTTGGATAATGCTGTCGATAGAACCGATTTCGTCAAAGGGAAAGTATTTGCGGAGCATACGTTCCCAATCTACAGTGGCTTTGCGTACTTCCATGTACATAATCTTGGGGGCATGGCCATAGAAAGCTGCAGCTTCGCGGAAACTGTGCATGGGGCGGATATCGTCGAAATGGGATTCTTTGCAGGCACGGTCATAGCTGCGGCGTACCCAAAAGATAGCATCCTGAGGACGGATAATCAATACACCATCCTGCATGGTGCCCGTAAAGTAATACATGGCAACCTTATGGTTAATGGCTACCATTTCCCAGCCCGGGTGCTCTGCTTCCATAGCTGTACGGAACTTTTGCAGACGTGCTTCCAGCTCGCTGGCAGGAACAGGTCGGATAGAGTCAGTAAAAACGGTGTCTTTCTCTAGAATTGCCATAATGCATCCCTCACAGATAGTTTAAAATTTCTTTAGCGTGGTCAAGAATAATGTCCGGTTTAATATTGCCTTTTTCTACATCTTCCATGGTCGCTTCGCCTGTGAGCACCATAATAGAAAGAATATCGTTGTTCAAACCAAAGGCGATATCTGTAGCCAGACGGTCGCCAACCATGGCGATTTCATCCTTGCTATAGCCTGTTTTGTCTAAAACAACATCTACCATGTATTGGTAGGGTTTGCCAAAGATCAGCTCCGGGGACTTTCCTGTAGCAGTTTTGATTAATTCGATCATAGCACCTGTATCAGGGATGAATTCACCGCCTTCAATGGGGCAGCGTACATCAGGGTGGGTTGCTACGTAGGGAACACCTTTGTCGATCAAACGGCAGGCAATGGTCAAACGGTCATAGGTCAAGGTTTGGTCAAAGCCGACTACTACATAATCCGTTTCTTCTTCCAGGGAGTTGGTCAGGGTGAAGCCTGCTTCCTTAATGGTATCTAAAAGTTGAGGAGTACCTAAAACAAAAAGGCGTGCACCTGGCTTATGGTGGCTCATCCAGTTAGTCAGCGCATCGGAGGAAATCAAAACCTCCTTGCGGGTCACGGGTACGCCTAAGCCGTTCATCTTGTTTACATAATGTTCGTGGCTGCGGGAAGAATTGTTGGTCAGCAGGTAGTATTTACGTCCTGCAGCAGTAAGCTTGTCAAAGAAGCCTTCCATACCGGGAATCAATTCGTTGCCCAAGTTAATGGTTCCATCCATGTCGAATAAAAAGCATTTTATTTTTGCAATACGTGCATAATCATAGGTCATAATTTTGCCTCCGTCCCATTTTTACATCATACCTCTATTATATAGCATTTGGAGAATTTTACCAATAGGAAAGGCAGGTGGAGATGTCAAAAGCTGTTATTTGTGATAAACTAGATACAATCAAAAAGATGGGAGTATGCTTATGAAATATAAGACAGTAATATTCGATTTAGATGGTACACTGCTGGATACTCTGCAGGATTTGGCAGATGCTACCAATCATGCCTTAAAAGTAAATAATATGCCTTTGCGCACCATTGAGGAAGTGCGCATGTTTGTGGGTAATGGTATTGGCAAGCTGATTGAACGTGCTGTGCCTAAAGGTACGGCAGTGGATTTACGGGAAAAGGTTTTGCAGGATTTTACTGTTTTCTACAAGGCTCATTGCAAGGATACTACCGGGACTTATCCGGGAGTTATGGAGCTGCTTACGGCTTTGCGTGCTGCAGGCTGCAAAACAGCCATTGTTTCTAACAAAGCAGATTTTGCTGTGCAGGAACTTGCTAAAGAATATTTTGCCGGATTTTTGGATGCTGCCTGTGGCGAGCAGGCGGGCATTGCCCGTAAACCTGCTCCTGATATGCTGCTAGCTGTAATGAAGCAGTTGGGGGCGGATCCTGCCACTACTGTTTATGTAGGCGATTCCGATACGGATTTACTTACTGCCGCTAACACCGGCGTACCCTGCATTGGTGCCTGCTGGGGCTTCCGTGGGCGTGACTTTTTAGTAGCACATGGCGCGACAATTTTGGCAGAGCGGGTAGAGGATGTCTTGGAGCTGTGTAAATAAAATAGGCTAGGACGAATGTAGTCATGTTACCATATCCCTTCCTCACGTGCGATTTCTTAACGCTCATTGCGTGCAGAATCACAACGAAGATTCGCGGCCAATCTTGTTCGCAGGAACTTTTACTGTTCGGTTCGTTTCACTTCTGTGATTCTACGCACTCATGAGCTAAAATCGCAATGATTCGTCTAGGGATATGGTAATCATGACTGGTTTCATCCTAGCCATAACGTTGTATTTATTCTTTACTATTTCATTTTGCGCATTGCATCTTCAAATTTGTATTCTGCTTCATCAGCTTTGCGGGTGACAGTGTCGAAAATTTCTTGGGAGTCAATTTTAAAGCGTTTGCTTTCATCGCCCAAAGGTTTATCCTTGCAATCCATATTGCCAAATTCTTTAAAGTGTTTCATGCCTTCGGAGCGGGCTTCGTCAAACACTTCTTTAAAGGCAGCAATGTCTTCTGGGCGTCCTGCCTTGAGCCAAGCGTTGGCAACTTTGCCTACAGCATAGGTTACGGAAATGCCCACAGGGATTTGGATGGGAGCGAAGGGAATCAAGGTCACCAGGGTTTGTCCTACGAAGGTAGCGCCCAAGGAGCCCAACAAGCCCAATACAGCGCTTTCGCTAAGCTTGATGCCGCGGAGTTCAGCCAAGCGGGTAATCATGTACACTTCGTTAGCCATGAGGGTCATGGTACCCACGAGGGGAGCCACAACAATGACGCCGGCACGGGCAGCTGCCCAGCGGCAAATTTTTTCCGCTTCTTTTTCAACGTCGATATTGTCTTTGTAGCCATCGGTAATTCTGGTTTCTGCCATAATTGCACCTCTTTTATAAAAATATCCATGCCAAGGAACTTTTCGTGTCTATAAAGCTATTATATCATAAATTGTGACCGTTTTCGACTTTTTGACTTTAATCACAAATATTTTACACATTCACCGTTGGATGTGTTACAATAGTAAGGTATAATCCATCTTGAGCAAAGGAAGAATGCTTATGAAAGCTAAGCTGCAACCGCATACTGTTCCTGTAGGTCGTTTTGCACCTACTCCCAGCGGTTTCCTGCATTTGGGTAATTTGTTCTGCAGCCTTTTGGCTTGGCTTAGTGCCAAAAGCAAGGGAGGCAGGATTATCCTGCGTATTGAGGACTTGGACCCCCAGCGTTGCCCGCGGCAGAACGCAGATGTCCTAGCCAAAGATTTGGAATGGTTAGGGCTCACTTGGGATGAAGGTGCCTATGTAGGGGCGGACAGTGAAGCGTATTTTCAAAGCCAGCGCTCGGAGATATATCGGCAATACTTTGCTAAGTTGGCAGACCAAGATTTGGTCTATCCTTGCTTTTGCAGTAGGGCGGAACTCCATGCAGCGGAAGCGCCCCACCTAAGCGACGGGCGTATTCTTTATGCAGGTACCTGTCGCCATTTGACTGTTGCGGAGCGGGAGGCGAAAGCCAAGACACGCCGTCCTGCTTATAGGGTGCAGGTGGATGACGAAGTAGTATCCTTTGTTGATGGCCACTATGGCTTGCAAAGTTACGAGCTTGCCAAAGAATGGGGCGATTTCATTATTCGTCGCAGTGATGGTGTTTATGCTTATCAGTTGGCAGTGACGGTGGATGATGCTTTAATGGGTGTCAACCAAGTAGTGCGCGGCTGCGACCTTTTAAGTTCTACGCCTATCCAAATTTATTTGTACCGGTTGCTGGGCTTTACGCCACCGGAGTTTTTCCATATTCCGCTACTGACCGCGCCTGACGGGCGCAGGTTGGCGAAGCGTGATGGAGATTTGGAGCTAGGGGTGTTGCGCCGGCATTTTGGCAGTCCGGAACCGATACTTGGTATTTTAGCCTATATGGCGGGGCAGCTGGCAAAACCGGAGCCTGTGCAGGCGGAGGATTTGCTGCCTATTTTTGCTACAGAGAAGATACCAAAGCATAATATAGTGGTTCCCAAGGAACTGTTGCAATTATAAAGTTGAATTTTAGAGGAGGATTTTATGAAGAAGCTTTTGATGAAGTACAAAGTTAACATGCTTTTTGTTGTTATTATGAGCTTGGTTGCCGGTATGGCAGGCAGTCATTTCTTTAACAACCGTTGGCTGGGCTTGATTATTGCTCTGCCTTTGTGCGTTCTGTACATTTACCAAGTGTACCAAGTACAAGCAGATTACCGCGTTGAGCACCAACGCAAAAAACACACCAATAAGTACCGCTAAGAAAAACTAAAGAGGCTGTGACTATATTGTCATGCTGTCTATCCCTTCCTCACGTGCGATTTCTTAACGCTCATTGCGTGCAGAATCACGACGAAGATTCGCGGCCGATCTTGTTCGCAGTAGTTTTTACTGTTCGGTTCGCTTCACTTCGGTGATTCTAAGCACTTATGAGCTAAAATCGCAAATGATTCGTCAGGGATATGACAGCTCTGACAGGTGTCACAGCCTCTTTTTGTATGCCTTTATTCTGCTGCAGCGCGGAGGATGCCGTAAACCATCATAGCGCTGTTGTACAGGTCTTCTTCTTTTAAGAATTCATCTACAGTGTGGACGTTGGCCATGCCGGTACCTAAAATTACACAGGGCACACCATAAGCATTGATAAAATTAGCGTCACTGCCGCCACCGGTCAAATCAACTACGGGAACAAAACCGCAGGCTGCACAGGATTTCTTTGCCAATTCTACAACCTTGCTGTCTTCGGCAACTAAGAAGGAATCGTATTTGTGGTCCACGTGGGCAGTAGCTTTAGCGCCGTATTTTTCGGCACTGGCTACAATGGTGTTGACGATTTCATCGCGAATAGCAACCAGCTTCTCGTTATTGCGGCTGCGGGCGTCGCCTTCAATAGTTACTAAATCAGGTACCACATTGGTGGCTACACCGCCACCGATGATGCCGATGTTGGCAGTGGTTTCTTCATCAATACGGCCATAGCGTTGAACATCAGCCAAAGCTTTAGCGGCAATCATAATGGAGTTGATGCCTTTTTCCGGTTCCAGACCGCCATGGGCCTTTTTGCCGTGGATTTCAATTTTATATTTATATTGGCCGGGAGCGCCTACTACGATTTCACCGGGAGCACCTTCGCCGTCCAGAGCGTAGCCCACATCAGCACGCAGTTTAGACTTGTCCATGGAACGGGAGCCGTTTACGCCGCCTTCTTCCGCAATGGTGAACAAAATTTGGATATCACCGTGGTCGTAGCCATCTTCCAACAACAGGCGGAGGCCTTCTAAAATACCGCTGACGCCGGATTTGTCATCACCGCCTAAAATAGTGGTGCCGTCGCTGTAGAGAATGCCGTCCTTTTGCACAACGGTGGTCCCGCCGCAGGGTTCAACACCATCCATGTGGGCAGAAAGGAGTACGCGGGTTGCACCTGCCTTAGTACCGGGGAGAAAAGCCCACAGGTTGCCGCAGTTGCCGCCTAAAAGCTTGCCTGCTTCATCTTCTTCTACAGTAAAGCCCATAGCGGTCAGCTTGGCAGCCAAATAATCAAAAACAGGGCGTTCCTGCAAGGTGTGGCAAGGGATAGCCACAATTTCTTTAAATTCAGCGAGCATACGCTCTTTGTTGACTTGTAACATAGATAAACCTCCTTGCAATTACAAAATACCGGTGTGCTCTAAAACAATCTTCACACCAATAGCGATTAAAACCAGGCCGCCTATAATATTGGCGTTCTTGCCTACGGCAGAGCCTAAGCGGAAGCCAGCCAAGCCGCCAAAGGCAGCAATGGCAAAGGTGACTACGCCGATCATGGTGGAAGCCAACCAAATATTGGTATTTAAAAAAGTGAGACTGATGCCTACGGCTAAAGCATCAATGCTGGTAGCAACAGCTAGGACAGCCATCTCCTTCGTTGTATAGCTTTTTTTTATGCTGCAGGCTTCGGTGGCTTCACGCATCATGTTGATGCCCAAATAGGCAAGCAGGGCGAAGGCGAGCCAATGGTCATAGGCAGTAATATAATCAATAAAGGAAATTGCTCCGTAGTAGCCGATTACGGGCATCAGGAACTGGAAGAAACCAAACCAGATGCCGAAACGCAAGGCGCCTGCCAAACGATTGGCAGGGGTAAGGACCATGCTGCCGCAGATGGAAACAGCAAAAGCATCCATAGCTAAACTTACGGATAGTAGCAATAACTCAATAAAACCCATATTTTCTCCTTACTTTTCAACTTGTTTTTTCTTTTCCATGCGCAATAGTTGCAGCAAGTGCTGCTGCTCCCTGCTGATTTTAATAACGCGGAAGAAGCTGGCTACGAACATAATGCCTATGGCAATGGCAGCAGCATCTTTGGCAGCGGCTAATAGAATAGCCATGCCTTCATCGTAATGGTTTTCAATTAATTTTGCCATGCCCCTGTACATACCGAGACCGGGGACAATAGGGAAGATGCCGGGAATAACAAAAACTGTGGCAGGGTGCATAAAGACGCGGGCTGCCAACTCACTTAAAATAGCGAGGACAATGGTAGCAATCAGGTTGGCGTAGAAGGAATCTACTTCCATACTATGGCGCATGAGGCAGAAAACAACCCAACCTACACCGCCGATGAGTCCGCTTTGCAGCAGAGTACTTTTGGGTGCTTGGAAAAGTACGGCAAAAGCAGCTGTAGTGACCACAGCGAAGAAAAATGTTTCCGGATAATTAATAGGCACAGCGATACCTCCTCAGCTGCAGATTTTTTAGTCCATGGGCCAGAGCGGCCAACCCCAATGATACCAAGCTAGCAAGCTGAAAGCTAAGCCGATGGCGATGGATGTAGCAAAGAGCAGTGCTTCCGCAATACGGCTGTTGCCGCTGACAAGGTCGCCTGCCATATAGTCACGCAGGCCGTTGGTAAAAGCTACGCCGGGCAAAAAGGGCATCAAGGAACCTACAATAATATTGGTTTGGGTGCACTGCACGCTGACGGCACAGCAGGCAATGGCTACAACGCCAATGGCAGCGCCTGCTAAAGCGTTTTCCCAAAAGGCGCTGGGGCGGTAGCCGCCTAAAGTTTTCAAGAGCAGCATAGCTAGACCACCTGTAATAAAGGCAGCCACAAAATCGTGGCTGTTACCGCCAATCATGCCGGCAAAAGCGCCGGAGCAAATGGCAGAGCCCCAACAGATGGCAGAATTCCCGTAGGGAGGTTCCTTGTTGAGCAAGCCTTCCATATAGGCCATAGCTTCTTCGTAGGTAATGGCGGTTTTGCTCATATTATAGGAAAAATCATTAATAGCGCTAATATTGCTTAAGTTAGTGCTACGATAACGGATACGGCTAATCAGATTGGGGTGATAAGAGTATTCGTCGCCTAAAAGTATAACCGTAGGGGTGACGAATACGTTAATATCGTGGTAGCCGCGGTTGTGGCAGAAACGCATAATAGTATCTTCTACGCGGGATGTTTCTGCACCGCTGCGCAACAGCACTTTGCCCATAGCCAAGGCAAGATTCAAAGTTTGCTCTCTGGAGATTTCCTGCAAAGGTGTAGTCATGGCGTACCTCCTAACAGCTCCGCTACGGCAGCGCGGAAACGGTTAGCACCGCCCATGGATGGATGGGGGACTGCTGTGCAGTCGATTTCGTAGCGCTGCAAGGTTGTAGCTGCCTTTTGTCCGATGGCAACAATCTGCATCTTAGGTACCAGTTCCAAAAGCATTTTAGCATATTCAACGCCTACATCGAGTTCAGGAGTGGTAGGTGTGCGGTTGCTGAGTAGTTTGCTTTCTTTAAAAGGATGGAAAGGGAAGATGTTCCAAAGAATAACATCCCTTGCTGCCAAACCATGGCGGTTTAAGGCGTTCCAAACTACGGTGTCCGTAGGCTCGTTGAACCCTTTAAGCTTTTGAGTATTGTTTAAAAGTTCGCTCTTAGGGTCGCTGGTGCGGCGGTACTGCCAGGTGCCTAAAACGCTTTCTTGTTCTACGTCGGCGTGATTGCCTAACAAAATGCGTTCCGAGGTAATGGCGATGCCGCTGAAATGACCGCCTTGATAGCCCAAGGCTTCCGCAATAAAAAGATAGTGGGCGTCCTGCCGCAGTTCCAGATAACGGCGCAGATTGGCGCTGCGGATTACCGGAGCTTCGGGTCCGATGTCGCAGCTAGGGGCGTACTCCCGCCAAGGGTTGAAAACTAAAGGGCTTTGGTAGCTTTGCAATTTATCGATAAAAGTAGTAATGTCCATCATAACTCCTCCATTCCTTTATTATACTCTAAAGCCGTGCAGCGGGGCAATAAAAAAAGCTCCCCGCTGATGGGGAGCACAGGTTTTAAGCGAAATAAAGGATATAAATTGCTGCCGCTAGTACAGGCACAAAAGCAGCGGCATGGACAAAATCCTTATGCTTTATGGAACGATAGATGGCACGCAGGGCAACGATGCCTAAGAAAATCATTATGGGTGTATCAACTTCGTGATAAAAAGCTGCAAAGGTATCTGGGGACATGGTGATTTCTCCTTTCAAAAATTGCACAGCCTATAAAAAAACACCCGCCCAAAAGCAGGTGTTAACTTTCCAATGGTGCCTCAGCACAGAATCGAACTGTGGACACAAGGATTTTCAGTCCTTTGCTCTACCAACTGAGCTACCGAGGCAGAATGGCGACCCGGATGGGACTCGAACCCACGACCTCCGCCGTGACAGGGCGGCATTCTAACCAACTGAACCACCGGGCCATTTGTAAATAAAAAACGGAAGCTTTGTAAGTTTCCGTCATAAGCGAATATGGTGGGCGCTAACGGGATCGAACCGCTGACATTCTGCTTGTAAGGCAGACGCTCTCCCAGCTGAGCTAAGCGCCCGTGTATTTGGTGACCGGTGGGGGAATCGAACCCCCGATACCGCCGTGAAAGGGCGGTGTCTTAACCGCTTGACCAACCGGCCAAATAATGGTGACCCATGTAGGCCTCGAACCTACGACACCCTGATTAAGAGTCAGGTGCTCTACCAACTGAGCTAATGGGCCGTGGTCACGTTACTTGAATATCATACACGATATCAGGAACTTTGTCAACAACTTTTTTTAAAAAGTTTAGAAGTTTTTTGCGTGTGTTCTCTTTCCTCTTTTAGTATGCTATAATAAGCATATAAAACCAGTTGTTTTAGATCTATTGATTTTGTTATATGGAGGGAATTGTTATGCAATACGATATTGCCGTTATTGGTGGCGGCCCTGCAGGCGTTTCTGCCGCTATTACCGCAGCCAGCAAAGGTCGCAAAGTTATCCTCTTTGAAGCTCACGGGTTCAGCCCCCGTTTGCGCAGTGTAGCGAAGATTTCTGATTATATGGGTATTCCTGATGTTTCCGGTACGGAGCTGATGGATATTTTTGTCAAACATCTTTTCCAATCCGGTACAGATGTTGTTGAAGAAAAAATTATTTCTTTGCGTGAGGTTGGTGAAGGCTTTGTGCTGGGCACCCCCACCGGTGATTATACAGCTGATGCTGTTGTGCTGGCTACAGGTATTTCCCGTTCTACCTTGATTCCAGGTGAAAAGGAATTCTTGGGCAAAGGCGTAAGCTACTGCGCTTTAGTGGACGCTCCTAAATTTAAACATAAACGTGTTGCTGCTATTGCTACGGTTCCTGATGCCTTGAATGAAATTGAATATTTGGCGGATCAAGTGGAGCAGGTTTTCTTCTTCCCCCGCTATCAAGGCTTTGTGCCTCCCAAAAAGAAAAATATTACTGTTGTTCTCGATACTCCTACGGAAATTACCGGTACGGATAAAGTTACGGGTCTGCGTGCAGGGGATGATTTCTACAGCGTTCAAGCTGCTTTTGTTTTCCGTGCCAGCGATCCTTTGAACAGCTTCTTGCCCGGTTTGGAAATCCGTGGCCGCAGTATCTATGTTGATGATCAGGCAGAAACCAATATTGAGGGCGTTTTTGCCGGCGGTGACTGCACCGGTCAGCCTTGGCAGGTAAATCGTGCTGCAGGTCAAGGGCAAAAGGCTGCTTTAAGCGCTATCCGCTATTTAGGTCGTCGTGATGAGGGCATAAATTATTAAGGAAAGCTTTTTTATCACGGTAATTTGTGATAAAATATAGTTTATGATATTCTAGGAAAGCGTTAGTAGAAGCTTTCTGATGATTTGGAGGAATCTATTATGTTAGATATGAAATTTGTCCGCGAAAATCCGGACAAAGTTGTTGAAGCTGTAAAAAATCGTTGTGGCAATCTTGATTTGACTGAATTCCTTGATTTGGACAAGAAACGCCGTGAACTGACCCAACAAGTTGAGGCGCTGAAAAAAGAACGTAACACTGCTTCCATGGAAATTGGCAAGCTGAAAAAAGCAGGTCAGGACGCTACCGAACAAATGGCAGCAGTTCGTGCTTTAGGCGACAAAATCGCTGACGATGATAAAGAGCTGAAAGCTATTGAAGACCGTTTGAAAGCAATCCTGCTGACCATTCCTAACATTCCTGCTGAAGATGTACCTATCGGTGCTGACGATACCTGCAATCCTGTAGTTCGCACTTGGAGCGAGCCTACTAAATTTGACTTTGAACCCAAACCCCACTGGGAAATCGGCGAAAAGCTGGGCATTCTGGATTTTGAACGCGGCGTAAAAGTTAGCGGTGCTCGCTATGTATTCTACAAAGGTCTGGGCTCCCGTTTGGAACGTGCAGTAATCAACTTCTTCCTGGATCTGCACACCCAAAAACACGGCTACACTGAATTCTTCCCGCCTTTCATCGTTAACGGCGCTTCCATGCAAGGTACCGGCCAACTGCCGAAATTTGCTGAAGATATGTACAAGCTGGAAAACGGCGATATGTACTTGATTCCTACTGCAGAGGTTCCTGTTACCAACTATCATCGCGATGATATGCTGACCGGTGACCAACTGCCTTTGAAATACACCGCATACAGCGCATGCTTCCGTGCAGAAGCAGGTGCAGCAGGCCGTGATACCCGTGGTTTGATCCGTATGCATCAATTCAACAAGGTTGAATTGGTTAAGTTCACTAAACCGGAAGAATCCTGGGCTGAGCTGGATAAGCTGACTAACGACGCTGAAGAAGTTCTGCAACTTTTGGGCCTGCCCTACCATGTTGTACGTCTGTGCACCGGTGACTTGGGCTTCAGTTCTGCAACCACCTACGACTTGGAAGTATGGCTGCCTGCAGCTAACTGCTATCGTGAAATTTCTTCCTGCTCCAACTTCTTGGACTTCCAAGCACGCCGTGCTAACATCCGTTTCCGTCGTGACGCTAAGTCTAAACCGGAATTTGTACATACCCTTAACGGCAGCGGCGTAGCTGTAGGCCGTACCGTAGCTGCAATTTTGGAAAACTACCAACAAGCCGATGGCAGTGTTGTAGTGCCTGAAGTTTTGCGCAAATACATGGGCTGCGACGTAATCGAGGTTCCTAAAAAATAACCAGTCGTTTTTGTAACCGGATAGCCTTTATGGCTGTCCGGCTTTTTTATTTTTCGATGATGTTTTAGTACAAGGATGTTTTTTCAGTAAATAATGCGTTACAAGAATTTACAGTTTTTTCAAAATTTGTTCAGTTGTGCTTGTGTATGAATTTTAGCTATGATATAATTTAAGCGTATGTATACAAAAAAATCTAAACTTTATGATGTATAGTAAAATATTGCTTTAGGAAGGTGTATGGAAATGACTGTAGATTACAACAAAATCATCGGTACACGTGTTAAGCTAATTCGTATTAGTAGGAATATTTCCCAAACAGAACTTGCTAAACAGATTGATGTAACCCAGACGCATTTGAGTAATATTGAAAACGGCCGTGCAGGGTTAACTTTGCTTAATCTGATTAAGTTGCACAAGGCTTTAGATTGTTCATGTGCTAATTTCTTTGTGGATATAGACGAAGTTAAAATGCAAGAAAAAGATGATGAAGACGAAAAAATTTCGGTAAAAGAATTTAATGAGTTAGTACGGTTGCTAAGGGAAAGCAAAAAATAAATCAGGATTTCTTCCCAAAAATGGCAAATTTTCCTTGCAAAGAAGGTTAATTGGCTGTTTTTGTAAAATTTTGCCGAACTCCTCAAAAAAATTCGATTTTCGGCCCTTTTCCTATTGTACTTTCTGACGATTGTGGTAAAATTTAGAAAGTAAATGCTAATGCAAGGGGAGAGTGGATATGAAGAGAGATAAACATTTTCAAATCGGTCGTGAGGCTGTAGAAAAATTGGCGGCGGAGTATGGTTCCCCGCTGTTGGTTCTTTCTTTGGAAGAAGTTAAGAAAAGCTATAATGTTTTAAGAGAGTATATGCCCCGGGTACGCGTTCATTACGCGATTAAGGCTAACCCCCATCCGGAAATCTTGCAAGTGATGCGTGATTTAGGGTCCTGTTTCGACGTTGCTTCTGACGGCGAAATCCGCACCTTGAACGCCATGGGTGTGGAAGGCAGTAGGATGATTTATGCTAACCCGGTTAAGCTGGGTGTGGGTTTGAAGGCATGCTGCGATTGCGGTGTTACAAAAATGACCTTCGACAGCGCCAGCGAAATAGATAAAATTAAAAAGCAATGCCCTAACGCTACAGTTCTGTTGCGGTTGCGTATTGATAATTCTTCTGCTCATGTAGATTTAAACAAGAAATTCGGTGCTTCCCGTGAAAACGCTTTAGCACTGATGCAGTATGCTAAGGATGCAGGCTTAGACATGGCAGGTATTGCCTTCCATGTAGGTAGCCAAACTGTTAGCGCAGACCCATATCTGCGTGCGTTGGATATTACTCGCGAGCTTTTTGAAGAAGCGGAAGCAGTAGGTTTGCACCTGCGTATTTTAGATATCGGTGGTGGGTTCCCCATTCCTGAGCCCAAGGTTAAGTTTAATCTGCCGGAAATGCTCAAGCAAATTAACGCACGTTTAGAAGAAGATTTTGCTGATGCGGAAATTTGGGCAGAACCAGGTCGCTACATCTGCGGTACTGCAGTAAATCTGATTACCAGTGTTGTAGGCGTAACTGAGCGTGGCGGTCAGCCTTGGTACTTCTTGGATGAAGGTCTGTATGGTACTTTCTCCGGTGTTTTATTTGACCAATGGGATTTCAAGCTGCTCAGCTTTAAGGATGAGACAGAAAAGATTCCTGCGACTTTCGCCGGCCCCAGCTGCGACAGCTTGGACATCATGTTCCGCGGTCGCATGACTGCTCCGTTGGAGGTAGGGGATTTGTTACTTGTTCCCAGCTGTGGTGCCTACACTTCCGCTTCTGCAACTACCTTTAACGGCTTTAGCAAAGCACGTTTCGTAGTTTGGGAAGAAGTTAAAGAAACTTTAGATTTAGCAGAATAATAGATATGCCTGAAAGAGGATGATGTATTGTCATCCTCTTTTTCATCTTCTATCCTTCTTTTTGTAGTCTTGACAGGGAATAAGTGCTATAATTATAGTGATATAAAAGGCTACTGCTTTAAAGTAGCAAAGGAGGTTTTGGTTGTGAATAAAAATGCACCTATCGGCGTACTGGATTCTGGCGTAGGCGGTTTGTCCGTCCTTAAATGCTTGCACCAGTTGCTGCCGCACGAGGATTTTATATATGTGGGCGACACTGCCCGCACCCCCTACGGCACCCGTCCTGAACAAGAAATCCGTGGCTTTGTAGCGGAAATTATTGATTGGCTGGCAGCTCAAGGCGTTAAGGAAGTAGTTATTGCCTGCAACACCTTGACTATGTTGGGGGTTGATTCTCTTAAAGGCGACCACAAATTCCCTATCGTGGGTATGTCCAAAGGTGAAAAGCTGCTTTTAGAAGCTAGTAAGAAGAAAAAGATCGGCGTGTTCGCTACTCCTTTCACCATCAGCACGGAGGCTCACAAAAAGGCTATTTTGGCAGCGGACCCCACGGCCGAAGTTTATCCCATGCCCTGTCCTAAATACGTTCCTTTGATTGAGGGCGAGCAGTTTGACAGTCCTGAGCTGCCTGCTGCTATTGCGGAATACGCAGCTCCTTTAAAGGAAGCAGGCATAGATGCTCTCATCCTTTCCTGCACTCATTATCCTTTCATTAAAAAACAAATTGAAGCAGAATTCGGTCCGGAAGTAACTGTTATCGACCCTGCGGAAGCAACCAGCTATTTGGCTATTGATGCCCTTAAGGAAATTGGGGCGCTGCGGGAAGACGGCGCAGGCAAGGTAACTGTCTGCGGTACTGCTGATATTGACCGTGTCCGTCGTTTGGCAGAACGCATGCTGCCAGTGGAAGATTGCCAATTCAAAGAAATTAACTTAGCAGATAAATAATTTTACAATTAAAGTTATTGTTTAGGCAGGAAGTTTTCCCTTTTTGTCAAATTTCACATAATATAAGAGCCATACGAGGCTCTTGCTTTTGTGTGTTATTTTAGTTAGTTTCAGGAGTATTTTGCAGCAGTGCAGATTACATTCTAAATCTATAAAAATATTATAAAGAAAGGTGGTAGCTGTGGAAAAGCAGGGAGTATTAAACAACAAGAATATTGTGGGCTCACCCGCAGTACATAAGCTTTGCCTAGCCTTGGTGCTCTTCTTTTTCTGGATGGTGCTTGCCGGAAGAACGGAGACAAAGTTTATTGTTTACGGAATTATCACTGCGCTCGTAACTACCTGGGTTACCTATCCTTTGCTGCTTGTTCCTAACAAGAAAGGCAGCAAGCTGTATTACGTTTTCGGTGTTTCGATTCCTAAATTTATCGGGTACTTTTTCTGGCTGATGTGGCAGTTGGTGCTGGCGAATATCGACGTGCTGCTGGCAACTACTTCCCAAGAGTTGGAAATCGACCCCAAAGTAGTACGTTTCTACTTTAAGGCTGATAACCCCATGGCATCTGTAGTACTTGCCAACTCCATCACCCTGACTCCGGGCACTGTAACTCTCAATGTTACTGATGACGGACTGTACGAAATCCACGCTCTGACCAAGGGTGCGGCAGCAGGCGTGCTGGACGGCTCCATGCAGAAAAAGGTCGCAGATCTGTACGGAGAAAAATTTGATTTTGCTGTAGCTAAGGAGGATGCATAATGAATATTATTTTCTTTGCAGTTATGATTGCCATCCTCTTTGTAATCGGCGCTATGCTGCAGCGTTTGTTTAACGGACCCACCATTTACGACAGAATGAACGGTTTAGGCGTCATCGGTGCGGATACCATCCTGCTTTTGGTACTTTTCGGTTATGTTGACGGCCGCCCGGATATGTACGTGGATATTGCTATTTCCTATGCGTTCTTGGGCTTCATCGGTTCTGTCATTGTAGCAAAATATCTGGGAGGTAAGGACATATGATTTGTGGAATCGATAGTGTTACTCTCAGAGAAGTTATCGCCGGAATCTTTATGGTTGGCGGACTTATTTTCTTCATCGGCTCTGCTATCGGCATGCTGCGTCTGCCGGATTTCTACTCCAGAATCCATGCTTCCGGTAACAGTGAAACCTTGGGCTGTATGCTTTCCTTTATCGGGTTGATTATTTATGAAGGACCGACGCTGACAGCCGTGAAGATGGCTTTTGTATTCCTGATTGTTTTCCTGGCTAACCCTATTGGCTCCCATATCTTGGGCAAGGCTGCCTATAAATCCGGGCACCCTGTTTGGACACTGGAAAGTAAGGGTGCGAAAAAGCTGGTAGGACTGGAAGGTCCTAACCATGATGCTGATGAGCCTGTAGGACACGTTAGACCGGTTAAAAGAAAGAGAAAGAAGGGGGGAAAATAAGATGCAGATATATGTTATTGAAGCAGTTTTGTTAGTTTTCCTCATTCTGATTACCTGTGCCGTTATTTTCTGTAAGGATATTTTGAGCGCAGCCATTATTTATAGCGGCTTTAGCTTCTGCGCCGTGCTGCTTTATTTGATGATGGGCTCTCCGGACGTTGCCTTTACGGAAGCAGTTATTGGTGCAGTATCCACAATCTTCTATGTAGCTTCTCTGAAAAAAATCGACAGGTGGTGTAAATAATGCGTGGCTTAGTAGCAGTTATCCTTGCAGTTATTACGGGTATGTTCTGCTCCGTAGTAACCTATCTGCCGCAGATTGGCGATGCCAATACGGCGCCTAACCAGCATGTTACCCCGACCTATATTTCCCGCAGTGCGGAGGATACGGGTTCTCCCAACATTGTCACCGGCGTCATCATCGACTATCGTGGCTTCGATACTATGTGGGAAACTTCGGTAATGTTCATTGCAGGTCTGACTACGGTGCTGGTGCTCACCAGCAATCCTGTTGGTCGCAGACCTGAAGAAGAACCGGAAGATCCGGAGGAAGGAGAGATTATCAAATGAAGAATCCATTTGGTGGCCTTATCCTGAATGTGGCCTTCCGTATGCTGGTACCCTTTACCATCGTCTATGGTATTTATGTACTGTGCTTGGGCGAGTACTCCCCCGGCGGCGGCTTCCAGGCCGGCGCACTTTTGGCAGTGGGTGTGCTGCTCTCCCGTTTGATTTGCGGTGCAGACGCAAAATTCAACATTCTTGGTAAAAATTCCGTGGTCCTGGCAGGCGTAGGTACCTTCCTATATGCCTTCACAGGTTGGCTGACTTTGTTCGGTGGTGCGGACTTTTTCCTCAACTACGACTATATGCCGATTCATCTGGAGCCTAAACATGAAATGCATGCTATGGGTATCTTCCTCATTGAAATCGGTGTTGCCATCTGCGTAATGATGACAACCATTAACTTGTTAGACGCTATTGTGAAAAGGGGTGACGATGATGGACGTGTTAAATGAGTTTTTAAAAACTAAAGGCATCTACTCCCTGGTTATGATCCTGTTCTTCCTTGGCGTGTATGGTATGGTTCTCAGCAAAAACTATATGAAGAAGTTGATGGCCATGAACGTTATGCAGGTTGCAGTAATCTTCTTTTATCTGTGCTTTGCGCAAAAGGATGGGGCCATGATCCCTATTCAAAACGGCATTACCACGGACCCTAACGCTTATATCAACCCCTTGCCCCATGGCTTGATGCTGACTGCTATCGTAGTAAGCCTTGGTACAACCGGTGTTGCGATTGCGCTTCTCATGCGTATTAAAGAAATCTACGGCTCTGTAGAAGAGGTAGAGGTACTGAGGAGGGCAAGTAAATGACACAGCATGCTCCTGTCTTAATCGTACTTCTGCCGTTGACTGCATCACTTTTGTGCATGCTTTTCAGCCGCATTAAAAAGGACTTAGGCTCCTACATTGTTATGGCGTCCATCTTAGGTGCTTTCCTTAGCGCCTGCACGGTGCTCCATAAAGTAGTTACCAGCGGCGGTGAAACTTGGCATTATTGGATGGGCGGTTGGGCTCCTCCTATCGGCATCGAATTTGCCTTGGATCCGTTGAACAGCGTATTGGCAGTGCTAGTAACCTTCATCTCCATGATGGTTGCCCTCTACTCCCGTCCCTTCGTTAAAGAAGAGGATTGGCTCCATGTGGGCGGTTATTACACCCTCTTTGGTCTGTTGACCGTTGGCCTTTGCGGCATGATCATTACAGGCGACCTTTTCAACCTGTACGTATTCTTGGAAATCATGTCCTTATCCGGTTATGGTTTGATTGCTTTGGGTGGCAAGAAATCCATGCTGGCAGCCTTCCGCTACCTGCTCATCGGTACCATCGGCGCGTCCTTGTACCTGCTGGGTATCGGTTACCTGTATGCGTTGACCGGTACTTTGAATATGGCTGATATGGCCCATCGCGTAGTTCCTTTTGTTGGTTCTCCGCTCTTTGCTATTGCCATTGCCTGCTTCATTATCGGCTTTGGTATCAAAATGGCGCTGTTCCCCCTCCATGGTTGGCAGCCTGATGCCTACACCTTTGCTCATCCCGGTGCTGCAGCATTCATCGCAGGCTGCATGAGTAAGGCTCCTGCTTATGCATTAATCCGTTTCGTATACTATATCTTCCAAGTAAACAGCCCCGTTATGCACAGTGCGTTGAACGTATTGGGTATCTTGGGCGTTTGCGGTATGCTAATTGGCTCCATCATGGCGATGGCTCAGTACGACTTCCGCCGTATGTTGGCGTATTCTTCTGTAGCACAAATCGGCTACATCGCTATCGGTATCGCTATGGGCAACCTGTACGGCTTTGTTGGCGCTGTACTCCACATCATCAACCATGCTTTCATGAAATGCAGCTTGTTCCTTGTTATCGGCGGTATCGAGCACCGCTTTGGCGAGGTTAACCTGTACCGTTTAGGCGGCATGAACAAGAAGATGACCATCAGCACCATTACCGTAACCTTAGCGGCGTTGTCCATGATCGGCCTGCCGCCTACCTGCGGTTTCTTCAGTAAATGGTACCTGATGCTGGGTGCTTACACCGGTCAGCAATATTTCTACATTGCGGTTCTGGTTATCAGCTCCCTGCTCAACGCTATTTACTTCTTCCGTATCATTGAGCAGCTGTTTATCCAGCGTGAAGCTTCCCTTACCGAGATTCATCCCCATAAGGGTAAGCTGGGCCTGCCCTTTGCAATGGTACTGCCCATCCTGGTAATGGGTATCGGCATTTTGGCTTTGGGCTTCTACAGCGTAGACATTGTTACGGATATCATTAAATTAGGCTTGCCGGAGGTGTTTCTGAGATGACTATTATAGATTGCAGACCCTTCTTGGCAGTAGGTGTTTCCTTCTTGGCCGCCATTTTGATTGCCTTCAGCAGACGCTGGCCCAACCTGCGTGAAACCTGGAGCGCCATCGCTTCCGTAATTAAGTTTGGTATTATTCTATCCATGCTCCCTGCTGTTTTAGCAGGCAATGCTTATGAATGGACATTGTGCCAAATTACTGATACTGTGGGCCTGACACTGCGCACGGACCCTGCCGGTATGATTTTTGCCGTGCTGGCCTCCATGCTGTGGGTGCCCATGAACTTCTACTCCATCGGCTATATGCGTACCAATAAGGAGCGCGAGCAAACAGGTTACTTTGCAGCCTTTGCAGTTTGCATGTGCGCTGTTATGGGTATCGCTATGGCGAAGAACTTGTTGACCTTCTTCATTTTCTACGAACTGCTGACTTTGGCGTCCTACCCCTTGGTTCTGCACAAACGTAATGCAGAAGCTTTGATGGCCAGCCGTAAATATTTGATTTACACCTTGATTTCCGGCCAGCTTTTCTTGGCAGGCACCATCGCTGTGTACTGCATCAGCGGTACCATGGACTTTACTGCAGGTGGTTTCCTGACTACCGCTATGGCGCCTAAATGGGTACTGCAAGCAGTTTTCGTACTGATGATTTTGGCAGGTTCCGTAAAAGCTGCCGTAATGCCTTTGCATGGCTGGCTGCCTGCAGCGATGATTGCGCCTACTCCTGTATCCGCACTGCTGCATGCCGTTGCCGTTGTTAAGACCGGCGTTTTCGCCGTGCTGCGTATTATCGGCTTCGTCTTTGGCCCTAAACTTTTGGCAGAAATCGGTGTTACCGATGTATTGGCTTGGGCTGCTGCCATCAGTATTTTGGTATCTTCCTTGATCGCTCTGCGTCAAGACCATTTGAAACGTCGTTTGGCTTTTTCCACTATCGGCCAATTGTCCTACATCGTTTTAGGTGCAGCTTTGATTTCCCCTATCAGCATTAAGGGCGCCTACCTGCATCTTGTTGCCCATGCTGTTATGAAGATTACCCTCTTTATGTGCGCGGGCTTGATTATAGCCCGTACCCATAGGCAGAACATCAGTGAGCTGTACGGCATCGGTAAGAAGCTGCCTGTTACTATGACCTGCTTTACCATAGCATCCCTAGGTATTGCCGGTGTGCCCTTCCTAGTAGGCTTCATTAGTAAATGGAACCTGTGCTTGGGCGCATTGCAGGCAGGCAAGCCTTTATACGTACTCTTGTGGGTTGCCAGCGGTCTGTTGGCTGCAGCTTACTTGATTCCTGTTTCCCAAATGGCCTTCTTCCGCAAGGACCCGCAGGAAGGTTTCCGCGAATATGGCGAAATCAGCTACTCCATGTTGATTCCTATTTGCATCACTACTATTATTGCCATTGTTTTGGGCTGTGTACCCGATGTGTACCCCCATTTCTACAAATTGGCAACTATGGCCTCCAACGCTGTATGCGCAGGCTGGCACGGGGGGTGGCTGTAAATGACTAAGAAAAACGTTTACCTGCTTGTGGCAGCTGTGCTGGTGCTTTCCGCTGTAGCAGAAATCAGCGGCATCCATCTCCACGCTCCCGCATGGTGGCCCTTGCCTTTTGGCTATGACATTTTCTTCGGCTTTGTGGGCTGCTGGATTTTGATTTTTGTTTCTAAGATAGTAATGGCTTCCTTGCTGCAAAGGGATCCGAACTACTACCATGAAGGGAGTGAAGACGATTATGAATAACGCGTTAATGCTTCACCCCGGTTTTATCCTCATGGCAGTGGGCTGGATTGCTATGCTGGTGCCCAAGATGCTGCGCAAGTTTGTGTTGGCGTTGGGACCTCTGGCTGCAGTGTACGCTGCTTTGCAGTTGGAAATCGGTACGGAGGTTGTTGTTCCCTTCGTCCATGATCTGCAGCTCCATATAATGTATGTAGATAAGCTGAGCTGGATTTTCTCCTTCATCTTCTCCGTTTTGGCTTTGGTCAGCGGTATCTACGCTGCCCATAACGAAAACAGGATGGAGGCGCTGTGCTGCATGTGCTACGCCGGCGGTGCTATTTCCGTTTGCTTGGCGCAGGACTGGCTCACCTTTATCTTCTTCTGGGAGTCTTTAGCAGTAACCTCTTTATTCCTGGTATGGTGCAACCCCACCTATGAGGCAACCCGCGCAGGTTTCCGCTATATGTTGGTGCATATGCTGGGCGGCGGTATTCTTTTGGCAGGTATCTTCCTGATCAACTATACCGACCATAATTTGATTATCCAAAGCCTTACCAACAGACCTCAAGGTTGGGCATATTGGCTGGTAATGCTGGGCATGTTCATCAACGTGGCAATGCCTCCTGTAAATGCTTGGCTGGTTGATGCTTATGCCAACTCTACCCTTACCGGTGGCGTTTTCATGAGCTGCTTGACTACCAAAGTTGCCGTTTACGCTTTAATCCGCGTCTTCGGCGGCACAGAGCTCCTGATGTGGGGCGGTGTGCTGATGGCACTGTATGGTGCATTGTACGCTATTATGGAAAATGATATGCGTAAGCTTTTGGCTCACCATATTATCTCCCAGACAGGCTTCATGGTTGCCGGTGCCGGCATTGGTACGGCAATGGCTATGAACGGTGCTACTGCCCATGCTTTCTGCGATATTCTGTTTAAATCCTTGCTCTTTATGTGCGCAGGCGCAGTTATCTACGCTACAGGTATTAAAGAGATTAACAAAGTGGGCGGCATGGCTAAGAAGCTGCCTTTGGTCTGCGTATGCTTCTTCTCCGCAGCTTTCTCCATCGCCGGTATTCCGCTGTTCAACGGCTTTATCAGTAAGGCGATTACCGTAAACGCAGCAGCTGCTGCAGGTCATTCTGTGGTCTACACTTTGCTGGAACTGGCTGCTATCGGTACCTTTTTGTCCATTCCCTTGAAGATGGGCTACTTCATCTTCCTGCGTAGCGACGATAAAGGTGCTACGGTAATTAATCCTTTGCCCATCAACATGAAGATTGCCATGAGCATCAGCGCTTTCCTGTGCTTCCTCTATGGCGTATATCCGGATTTGCTGTATCGTCATCTGCCCTTTGAAATGGAGCCTTATGTGCCTTTTACCGGTCCCCATATTCTCCAATATGTACAGATGCTGGGTATGGCTATGATCCCCTTCATGATGTACTTGAACAAGATGGAACCCCATACTGCGATTAGCTTGGATACAGATTGGTTCTATCGTCGTCCCTTTGCCTTCATCGTTGGCAGACTCAGCGCTTTGTTCTGCGCCCTGTGCGCAGGCTTGGGCGGTGCTTGGGGTGTAATCTATGAAAAGTTCATGGATTTGACTTCCAACCCCATGGATTTCTTGGATGCTAAGCCTTTCCGCAAACGCAGCCACTACAATCCTGAAAACTACCGTACTTCCATCGCTGACCCCATGATGATTACGCTGACCGTACTGGTAAGCAGTATCGCTTACTTTATTGCTACGATGCAATAGTTAACGCTCCCTCAGCCAACTGTTATATTACCACCCCTCAGTCAGCTGCGCCGCAGAAGCGGCTTGCTGCCAGCTCCCCTAGCAGGGGAGCCAGGACACTTTTGGATTTCTTTCGCATGGTTACTAAATACTCTAAGTACGCTAAAGGAAGAACGCTATAGTGCCTCGTTCCCCCTGTTAGGGGGATGTCGCGAAGCGACAGGGGGTTTAAAGCGCCACGCAGTTTTGCGTGGCGTTTTTGTATGCCTAAAATGCAATTTTTTGCAGTTAGCCATTGACAACTGCAGTAAAAAATAGTATAGTGTTCTTAAACAGGAACAATATAAGAGAAGAGCTAAATGAGGGATTATGGATCTTATTGAAGGACTGACAAAATTTAACCTAACTAAGCAGGAAGCTACCTTGTACGTGCAGCTGTTAAAGGCAGGCACGCTGACAGGCTACGAGGCTGCCAAGCAGACAGGGATTTCCCGTTCCAACACCTATACGGCTTTGGCCGGACTGGTGGAAAAGGGCGCTGCCTACGTGCTGGAAGAGGGCAAGGTAACCCGCTACACTCCGGTAGCACCGGAGGAGTTCTGCGCTAACAAAATCCGCCGTCTGGGGGAAATCAAGCAGGACATCCTGCAGCAGCTGCCTACGTATAACACTACGGTGGACGGCTACATCACCATTAAAGGTGAGCAGGAGATTGTGGACAAGCTGCGCAATACTGTGGCACAAGCTAAGGAGCGTATTTACGTATCCGGTAACGGCAGAGTGCTGGAGCTGTTGCGGGGAGAATTGTCCCAGGCCGTCGCTAAAGGCCTCAAGGTTGTGGTTATCGGGGATAGGTCCTTCCATCTACCAGGAGCTGTTTGTTACGGCACCAGCAAGCAGACGGAGCAAATCCGCTTGATTGCTGATTCCCGCACGGTGTTGACCGGGGACTTGGAAGATGCTAAGGATTCTAGCTGTTTATATTCCTGTAAGCGCAATCTGGTCGATTTATTTAAAGAAGCATTAAAGAACGAAATCGAACTGATAAAATTAACAGAAAGGTGAGCTGTATGTCTAAGAAAGTACCCTTTGTGACTAAAGAACAACTTGATAAGATTGTTGAACAATTTCCGACCCCGTTCCATTTGTATGATGAGGCAGGCATCCGCCGCACTGCGCGCCTGTTGAACAAAGCTTTTGCTTGGAATAAGGGCTTTAAAGAATATTTCGCTGTTAAAGCAACTCCTAACCCGTACCTGCTGCAAATCCTCCGTGAAGAAGGCTGTGGCGCTGACTGCTCCTCCTACACCGAGCTTTTGATGAGCGATGCTGTAGGCTTTAAAGAGAGCGAGATTATGTTCTCTTCCAATGCTACTCCTGCAGAGGACTTTCAATTGGCTCGCAAGCTGAACGTAACCATTAACTTGGACGATATTACCCATATTGACTTCTTGGAGAAGGTTGCTGATATTCCTGATACTGTAAGCTGCCGTTACAACCCCGGCGGACACTTTATTTTGGAAAACAATATTATGGATAACCCTGGTGATGCTAAATACGGCATGACCCATGAGCAAATTATCGAAGCTTACAAAAAACTGCTGGCTAAAGGCGTTAAACACTTCGGTATGCATGCTTTCCTGGCTTCTAACACTGTTACCAACAAATACTATCCGGAACTGGCACGTGTGCTTTTCAAAGTTGCTGTAGAGCTGAAGGAAAAGACCGGTGCTCATATTGAGTTCATCAACCTGTCCGGTGGTATTGGCGTTGCTTATCGTCCGGAGCAAGAGGATAACGATTTGATGGTTATTGGTGAAGGCGTACGTCAAGCTTATGAGGAGATTCTTGTGCCTGCAGGCATGGACGATGTGAAGATTTTCACTGAATTAGGTCGTTTCATGTTGGCTCCTAATGGTGGCTTGGTTACTACAGCTATTCACGAAAAGCACACCTATAAGGAATACATCGGTTGTGATGCTTGCGCAGCTAACCTGATGCGTCCTGCTATTTACGGTGCATATCATCACATTACTGTTATGGGCAAGGAAGATGCTCCCTGCGACCATAAGTATGATGTTACCGGTGGCTTGTGCGAAAACAGTGATAAGTTCGCTGTAGACCGTATGCTGCCTAAGATTGATATTGGCGACAAGCTGTTCATCCATGATGCAGGTGCACATGGCTTTGCTATGGGTTACAACTACAATGGCAAGCTGCGCAGTGCAGAAATCCTGCTGCAGGAAGATGGCACCGCTAAGATGATTCGCCGTGCAGAAACTCCGGCAGATTATTTTGCAACCTTCGACTTCAGCCCTGAGTTCGGCGCGAAGCTGGCAGAGGAAGCAGAAGTAAAGATGCCTGCAAGCAAATAAGAGGCTAAACTTTTAACTAAATATTGAAAGCTGTTTTTATTGTAGCGCCGGTTGCTCTCGGGAAGGGGAGCGACTGGCGTTATGTGTTTCTACGTGAAAATTTTACTATGTTTTGAACATTTGAAAACTTTTTGTGAAAAGTGAGGATTGTTGTGAATGTATACTAAAAAGTGTACATTCTTTACTTTTTTTATTAATTTTATCTGAATTTTGGAAAATGGCGGTTGTATACACTGGAAATGGCGGAGTAGTGCCTTGCATATTGCTGTTGAGTGATATATAATATGCTTACAAAGCACAGTTGTACTATATAAGGATAAAACTCTATTTAAAGTTTATTCTTTTTCTATCATAAATTAATTGGGTAATTAATGTTTACGGGGTGATGATTATGAGAAAAACAGTAAAGGCAAGAATTTTGGCGACAATAATGGCGATGGCTTTTTCTGCTGCTGTGATGAGTCCGGTGTATGCGGAAAATGGGGGGGGCATTTAGTACTTCTAACTATAACGATACTATTAAACCTTCTATTCGTGATTCTGCTACTTGGGATGGTGCCTATTTTAGCGTTTTGGGAGATGGAACAGTAACTGCCATAGATGGTACTGTGTTTTCTGCAGAGCAGTTAGGAACTGGTACATTGGTTGAAGGACAGACAAATATGTACTCGTACTCCTATGGCGGTGGTACAATTTACGGAACTAAGGTACCAGTTCCGGTGAAGGATGCGAGTGGTAATGTTGTAACTGATGAGAATGGTAATACTGTAACTGAATATAAATTAGTACTTAATTTGAATACTTGGAGTACTGATACGATTAATGGTGTAACGTTACCGGCAGCATCAGCTCCTGCAACGTGGAATCCTACCTGGGGTAATGTTGAACATCTTTATGCTATGGATTATGCTGCTACTATGGCTGGTTTTGAATCTGAAATTCGTGTACAACAGGATAATTTGTTGCATAAGGATGATATTAAGGGGATTAGTAGCAATATTGCAAATAATAAGCTGACTGTTACTCTTGATCGTTATGCAGACCAGAGCTCTATTAGTACTGAAATAGACTTAAGTCAATTTGTTAATGGACAGGACACTAAACTTAAACCGAGTACTACAGGTTTGGGGTTGACTCAAAATGGTTTACTTACCATGGTAACAGAAGATACTGCAGGAAATGTAGTACAGGGTTCTGTAGACCTTAAAGCTTGGGGCGATACGCATTACGCTGAGAAGTTTGTTCATATTGATGGTACTATTAATGTAGTAAATACTACTGACCAAGTTGTTAATAACTACAATACCATTAATGAAGTTAAGAGAAATTATGTTAAAAATATTAGCAAAATCAATAATACTGATGAATATAAGGTAACTCAGATTGTTGGTGGAACGCCCACAGAAGTTACTTACAAAGACAAGCATATAACTAATTTCACGCAGACTGGTCCTACTTATACGAAGGATGCAAATGGAACAGTAACTGACAATGGTGATATTGTGTCCACTATCACTAACAATTTTGATAATGGGTATACTCAAACTGTCAATATCGGTGGTTATGTAGGTAGCAAGATTTTCAACGAGGCGCAAAATGCTACAATTACCATTGGTGGCAATACTACAACTATCGGTGGCGCAATTAACAATAACTATACCACCATTAACGATATTAAAAAGCAATATGTGAAAAATATCTCTATTGGTGGCGCAAAAGGTGACGAGATTACTTATATCCAAAATGTTGTAAATCAAGATGGTAGCATAACAACAGAAACGAAAACCTATACCGATAAGCACATTACTGGTATGACACAAAGTTTAGGTGGAACGAATAACGAAAACATCGATACTGTAATTACCACTAACATGAAAGATAAAGATGGTAAAGATGTTGTTTATACTGGTAGCGTTAAGGTTGGTAATGCCGGTGTTACTGTTATTGATAAAGAGGGCAATAAAACTTATACTACTATCGAACAAGCTATTAATAACAGCTATAACAACATTACAAACAATACGACTAATATTGAGAATATTACCAAGAAGTATTTGCAAACGATTAAACAAGAGGGTGACAAGTACACCATTACTCAAATAATTGATGGAAAGCCTGTGCCGTTTGAATTTACTGATAAACATATTGTGGATTTGGATCATAGTTTGACTGGCGATAATAATGAATATCTTACAACTACTGTTACTGACAATACTGGTAAATCTTATTCTGATAGCATAAAAGTTGGTTCTGCGGGTATTATCATTAATGAAGGTGACGTGAATAAACCGCAAATTAACACTACTATTCAAGGAGCTATTACTAATAACTACAATAAAATTCAAGAATTGGATGATAGAGCAGTTAAATATGATGGTGATACTGGGTATGATAGCGTTACTTTGCGTGGGGATACCTATAATAAGACTGTAAATAATGACGGAACAGTTACTTATAACGGTGGTACTCATATTACCAATGTAGCTTACGCAGATATGACCAATGGTAGCGAAGCGGTTAACGTTGACCTTTTGAAGGATCAAATTACTAATGTTAAGAACGAAGTAACTGCTGCAGACAAGCACCTCGAAGCTAGAAAAGATTATGCAGTTTCTAGTGATGGTAAAGTAACTCTCAATATCGTTGATGGTACTGGCGCTCAGATTGACACTGCAGTAATCAATGACGTTGCTAGCAAGCAAGCTTTGGATAACCTTACTGATCACGTTGATAATATCGTTGAGAATAGCTTAGGTTCTACTGTAATTACTAATCAAGATGGTTCTACTACCATAACTAATAACTATTCTTCCCACAATTACATTGCAGATGGCGATACTTTTGTACAATCCATTAGCAAGCTTGACCAAAACATCCAGAAAGTAGAAGCCTTGGCAGGCAAGCATACTACTGTTAGCGCAGCTAAAGATGAGAAGAATATCGTTGTAAAAGAAACTAATACTAATGGTCAATTGCACTATGATTTGTCTTTGAACAAAGACCTTGACCTTGGAAAAGATGGTAGCATCAAAGCAGGTGAAACCACCATTGACAAAGATGGTATTACTACAAATAACATCAACGTTGGCAATACTACTATCAATAATGAAGGCGTTAAAGTAGGCGACACCATCATCAACGAAAATGGTTTGTCTTTCAAAGGTGAAGACGGTAAAAATGCAGGTCCGTCCGTTAGCAAAGATGGTATTGATGCAGGTAGCAAAGTTATTACTAACGTAGCTCCTGGCGTAAAACCGACTGACGCTGTTAACGTAAGCCAACTTAGTGCTGTTAACCAAAAGGTTGATATGAACACTCAAAATATCAACATGGTTAATAATCGTGTAAACAGACTGGATAGCAAGATTAACAAAGTTGGTGCAGGCGCTGCTGCATTGGCTGCTTTGCATCCGCTGGATTTCGATCCTGATGACAAGCTGACCTTCTCCGCAGGCATGGGCAACTACGCAGGCGAAAACGCTGCTGCAATTGGCGCCTTCTACCGTCCGGATGAAAAGACTATGCTTAGCGTTGGCGGTACTGCAGGCAATGGTGAAAACATGGTAAATGTAGGCATGAGTTTCTCCTTGGACCGTGTTAGCCATGTAACCCAATCCCGTACTGCAATGGGCAGAGAAATTCTCGACTTGCGCGAACATGTAGCGCGTCAAGACCAAATTATTGGTCAACTGGCAGAAATGGTATCTACCTTAACCGGTAAACCTTTGGCAAGTCACGAAATGTTCCCAGATGTTCCAGAAAATCATTGGGCTTATGCATATGTTAAAGACCTTGCTGAACGCGGTATTATCGAAGGTTATCCCAGTGGTTATTTCGACGGTAACCGTACCATGACTCGTTATGAATTTGCAGCTATGCTGGATCGTGCATTGCTGAAAGGCGTAAAACTGGATACTCGTCTCACTGATGAATTTGCTGAAGAAATGAGCCGCATCCGTGTTGACCGTATCGCCGGCAAAGACGATGACAGACATAAGATTGAACGTGTTCGCGTTAACAACGAGGACAACAAAGCTAAGAAGAAATTCTACGACGTATATGGCACTCCTATCCAACCCAAGGCTGAAGCTGCCAAATAAGCGTAGCGTTCTTCCCGTAACAACTAAATAAGCACAGTAAAAGGCACCGTGAGTGCTTCCCTGCGGGGGAGCGCCTACGGTGCCTTTGTGTTGCTATAAAATGAAAAGCACGCCTTGTTGATTGGCGTGCTAGTTTACAACCGAAACAGGAATACTTGGCAGGCGTCCGGGGCTCCTGCATCTCTCGGGTGTCAACCCTGTCAGTACCAGCGGCGTGTGGATCGGACGAAATTTTCCACCTCAAGTAAACCTGTTTGCTACTTTGATTATACAACGGATATTATTTCTTGTAAAGGATTGCTTTATTTCGAATTAGACGGTTCCACTCTTTTTTATCAATTTTCATGAACGTTATAATTGAATTATGATAACCATTTGGATCAGTAGATGTAACTAAACGTAAAACAGTTTTAAAGCACTCATTTGCCACAACTATTTCTTTAAGAATAAGCGCGGTAAAAGGTTTGTTACCTTTTATGATATAGTCTGGATTTTGCACTATCTCGTTGAAGTAATCAGAAAATTTTTCATATATGTTTGGATGGCGTTCCTTTATGTGTTGAATTTGAGCATCTGTTATAATGACTATATCATCTACTATATCCGTAGTGACGCAACTATATAATCTAACATCTAATTTTCCTATAAAATGCATGGGTATCCTCTCGAACTAGAAAAATTGCCGTATTTCATAATAAAATGAACCGTAAAGGATTACTTGATAGTTCACTTATCCAACTTATTATTTTATGCTATTTAGCAAAAAAGCACCTACTGAAGCTCAGCAGGTGCTACCGATTTTCTTAATCGGGCATAAAATACAAACCGTAGATTATGCAACTACGCTAAGTATATCATACTAAAACAACATTGTAAACTTACTCCCCACTTACAAGTGCTTGGAGTTCTTCGATGTGCTCGTTTTCCGTAAAGACGTAGATGAAATCCCCGGGCATAAGCAGGGTATCACCGGAGGGAACAAGTTGCTGTTCTCCCCGTTTGATGTCTACTAAAAGGGTGTTGGCAGGCCATTGAATATCCTTAATCAACTTGTTAGCAACAGGGCTGCCGCTGCATACGGCAAGCTCTACTACGTTGCGCTGTTCCAAGGTGGCAGGAGCAGGCTTATTGCTATTCAGCATTCTGGTGAGCAGTTCTTCATAAATAGGCTTGCTTTGGCACAGTTCCGCAATAACGAAGGCCACCATGGCGCCAATAGCCAAGGTGAGCAGTTGTTGGTAGGAGGCGGTCATTTCCATAATCAGCACCGTGCCTGTAATGGGTGCACGTACGGAAGAAGAAAAGAGGGCTGCCATAGCGATGACTACAATATTAGCAGCATAAATAGGTTCGATAAGGTGCAGACTAATCAGCACGTTGGCGCAGATGCTGCCGCTTAAAGCACCAATAACTAGCATGGGCAGGAAGAACCCGCCGGGAACGCCGCAACCATAGCTGATAAGGGTAAAGAGCAGCTTGCCTGCCAAAAAGAGCAGAAGCATCTGCAAGGACACGGGCGTTTGTGCCAAGTGATTAATAAGGTTATTGCCACCGCCCAAAACTTCCGGCAGGAAGAAACCCAACACGCCTGCAGTGAGCAGGGCGAAGATAATCTTGTGGACTTGGCTTTTAAAGATTGGCAGTGCGTAAAAACGACCGATGTTGAGCAGTCCTTTATTAAAGATAACGCCTGCCAAGCCTGCTACCAGCGCTACAAGAATCACAATACCGTAGTAGTTAAGAGGCAGCAGTTGCAAATCAGGGATATCAAAGACGGAAGCACGGCCGAAGAGGGCGCGGGAGATGACGGTTGCTGTCATGGCTGCAGCCATGGAGGGGAGCAACACCATAATGGAGAAGTTGCGATGGAGTTCTTCCAAAGCGAAGATAACGCCTGCCAAGGGGGCGTTGAAGGCTGCTGCCAAACCAGCGCTGGCGCCACTGGTGAGCAAGTAGCGCTCTTCCATACGGGTACGTCCCAACATACGGCTGACACCTTGGGCTGCTACTGCACCTAACTGGATGCTAGGGCCTTCACGGCCTAAGGACAAGCCTGCACCGATGCCCATAATGCCTGCGCTGAGCTTAACCCACATAACGGAGAACCACCGCATTTTCATCAAGCCTAGCAAGGCGCCCTTTACTTGGGGGATACCGCTGCCTGCGGCCATGGGCTCATAAGTAGTAAGTTTGTAGAGGATAAAGGCAATGGCTACAAGTGCGGCAAACCAACCTGCACTGAGCAAGGTGTCGCTGCCGCGCAATTGCTCATAGAAACTTTCGCGCCAAGCTTCTGCTTCCGTCAGTCCGAAGCGGAAAAGGCTAATGACTAGACCCGCGAAAATACCTGTTAGAATGCCTTCAAGGAAAAGGCGGAGGCGGAATTTGTGCCAATTACTAATGGATTTATAAGTGCCGATGATTTGTTTTTTGCTTTCCATAAATTTATCTCCAAATAACTAAGATGGAAGCTTTAGGGATATAATGCTTCTCCTACATTATAACTTATCTCTTGCAAGATTAGAAGGTCAAATATGTACCCATACGCCAGCAACGTTCGGCAATAGCGTAGGTGTGGTCATCATCTCTAAAGAGTTTCTTATTAAAAATATTATCAATACCTACGTAGATATTGAAGTTTTTATTGATGGCCTTATTCACTACTAAATTGGTGGTAGCAAAGGTGTAGGCGTTGCCATCATAAAGATAATCTACTTGGTATTGCGTCCACAGGGTTGCTACTAAAGGGCTTTCTTTAACGTTAGTGTAGGATAACTGCACGGTGCCGGTTTGCTTTGCTCTGTTGTCCAAACGGATATTGTTGTTAGAGTCCTTGGCATCCAGATAAGTGTGGGTTACTTTAGCACGCCAATGCTTGTCGAAACGGTAGTCTGCTTCCGCTTCCGTACCTTTGATAGTTGCCTTGCCAATATTTACGTAGGTGGAGCGAAGTACCATCCCCATGCTAGGCTCAAAACCGGAGCTAAGAATTTTGGTTTCAATTAAATTATCAACTTTGTTATGAAAGTAGGTTAGCTTGGCGCTAGCTTTGCCACGTTCGCCTTCAATGCTGATGTCAAAGTTTTTGGCTTCCTCTGCTTCCAAATTAGGATTACCATCTACAATGACATTCATAAATCCCATACGTTTCTCCATGGTGGCATATAATTCATAAATAGTGGGGGCGCGGAAACCCTTGCCGTAGTTCATTTTGATGCGGCATTTGTCGCTAAAGCTATAGGTAGCACCGAGTTTGGGAGTCATTTCGCCACCAAAGGAAGCGTACCGATCATATCGCAAAGCAGGAATAACAAGTAGCTTATCGCCTACATTGATTTCATCCTGCAAGTAGATAGAATAGGAGTCCGTAGATTTTTGGGAGCCCGGTTTAGTGATACCATTTATGGTTTGCTCGTATTTTTCGTCACCACCACCGCCAAAGCGTGTGCCCTGCATGGAGTTTTCCTTGTATTCTGCCCCAAAGGTTAACTTGTTGTTTTTATCCCAATTCCATGTATCCTTGCCTTCGAAAACCATGGTTTTATATACTGAATTATCGAAATCGGTGAATTGGTTATTTTCGTAGTCCGTATTCACTTTGCGGTAATTGCTATAATAGGCACGTAGGCTGTAGTCATGGCGGTAGTCGGTGTTGCTGTATGTCAGGGCGTAATCGCTGCGGTTGTTATCAAAATTATAACGACCAACATTGTCTGGAGTAGAACTGTCCGCTAGAAACTGTTCACGCATAAAGTTGGCATCCAGTGCTAAAGAACGATTTTCGTCAAAATCATAGGCAAAGGTAGTGTGCAAGTAACGGCGTGACCCGTACATATTGGAAGAGGTGGCTTCACCGCCGGCAGTGGCGCTGTAGTAGGAATCTTCTTGTTTACGAACTTTTTCAATACCACCGTTAATTTTAGTGCTTATCTTGCCTTCTTTACCACTTGAGTAGAAAAAATTGGTGCCATTGCGCTGAGTGCCGGTATGAAAGTTTATGCTACCGCTTTCCTTGCTATATTTCTTAGTAACGATATTAATTACACCGCCTAAGGCATCAGAGCCATACAAAGTGCTACCATTGCCGCGGATAATTTCAATACGTTCTATATCCGCTATATTAATGCGGTTCAACTCATAGACATTGGTAGTGCTACCGGTATTCTCGCTGGCAACTCTTTTACCATCTATCAAAATCAAAGTATGTCGTGTTTCCATGCCGCGTATCTGCACTTGATTTCCGGACATACTGTTAGGATTACCGCTCATAACATTATCTTGTACGTTTAAGCTCAGGGAAAGACGCAACGCATCTTGTACGCTATAGGCACCAAGGTTTTGGATATCTTTTTGCTCTAGAACTTCTATGGTCATGGGAACTTGTTTGCTATTCAGCTTGGTTTTGGTAGCAGTAACAATGTATTCTGGGACCTCGAAGGTCATAAGTTCAGCATCTGCCGCATTACCTGTAGTTCCTATAGAGGATAGTACGCAGATAGCTAAAAGTTGCAAAGATTTCTTGGAAATCTTTGTTGTCATTGTTATATTCTCCTTTTCTTAGGCGTGTTCTTTGCAGGAGAGTTGGTATACAATCATTTTGAAGACACAAACAGCATCTATAGCCCTATCGGGAATGTCCCAATCTGCTTTGCCTGTGTTTTGTTTCATAATTGCTAACAGGCAGTTTTTCTTTTCCACAAAATCTTCTACAATACTCATTTTGCCATTGCCAATAATGCTTTGAAAACGAGTAGAATGGTTGCAGGCAACATCTGCTGTATTTATCTTCACATTAGTATCCATTTCAAAGCCAACGTAAGGATTTTTATGAATCAAGTCTATCTTTCTTCCTTCTTTGGCTCCGTGGAAATAAAAAACATATTTGCCTTCAACAATGGAATAACCATAATTTAGGGGAACGATATACACCTGACCATCGTCATTAAAGCCTACGCGCATACATTCGCAGGATGAGATGATTTCATTGATTTTGGCGACATCAGTAACTTCTCTATCTTTTCTTCTCATAATTTATAACCTCCTAAGTTTTAATCATTGTTTCAAATATTATAACATAATACCCAGACGCAGTAATTAGACTGCAACTAAGTTTTGCTGCATGAATTTGCTGAATATTGTAAAAAAGGCAGCCTGCTTTTGCAGACTGCCAAATTTTTTGGATGGGGACGGTTACGCTTCTTCTTCACCGGTGTATTCCGGATGATATTTGGGGTTCAGATAGTTTTGGAAGATATATGCCAGCATTGCACCGGACAGGTTATGCCAAGCGGAGAATACAGCACCGGGAACGGTTGCTGCAGGCATTGCTGCAAAGTGAGCTTTAGCCAAACCGGTAGCCAGACCGGAGTTTTGCATACCAACTTCAACGGAGAGGGCAATAGCCTTTTTCCAGCTCATACCGCACAGGCGGGCAATACCGAAACCAAGAGCGTAACCACAGCAGTTGTGGAGTACAACTACCAGAATGATCAGACCGGAGGTCTTCAGGATCAGGTCGCGGCTTGCACCGATAACGCCAGCGATAATCAGAGAGATGGCGATAGCGGAAACTGCAGGCAGGTAATCGGTAGCAGTTTTTGCCAAAGCAGGCAGGAAGGATTTAACAGCCAAGCCCAAGCAGATAGGCAGGATTACGATTTGAACGATGGAGAAGAACATGCCAACGGGGTCGAAAGCGATTTTTTGACCGATAATCAAATAGGTGATGAAAGGAGTCAAAATAGGGCTCAGGACGGTGGATACGCTGGTCATGGTTACGGACAGAGCAATATCGCCTTTAGACATAAAGGTGATTACGTTGGAAGAAGTACCGCCGGGGCAGGTGCCAACCAGTACAACGCCTGCGGTCAGAGCAGGGTCCAGATTAAATGCAGTAGCTAACAGGTATGCCAAGAAAGGCATAATCAAGAATTGTGCGCAAGCGCCAACAAGCACGTCCACAGGGCGTTTCAAAACTAAAGCGAAGTCTTTCAGGTCCAAGGTGGTACCCATACCAAACATTACGACACCAAGTAAGCAGCTCAATACACTGAAGCCACCAACTTTACCCAGTACCCACAAGAAGTTTTGGGGCATGGTCATACCCAGGATCAGGAAGACTAAGGCGATGATGCCGAAGAACTTGCCGATCATTGCACAGATTTGTTTCATTACGAAAACCTTCTTTCTTTCCCTTAAAAATAAAATAAATGCAGGGCAGCTGCCCTAGGAAGAATAAGTGTGGGGGCACTTTTCTTCTCTGTATTAAACGTACGTTATTATACAATAATTGTGACAAAAAAGGAAGAGAAATGGTGAAAAAAGTGTAAAATTTTACTTGTAATGGGTAAATGTGTTATAATAGTATCATAATTTGGAAAAAATCAAGGGACGGAGGTACACTGCTTGTATACGATAGTGAAGGATTATCGCAATGAAATAGTGATTGAAAAGTCCCGCTTTATCTGTACTTTGAAAAAAGTTGCCAGCGAAGCGGAGGCTCAGGAGTTTATCCGTGCTATAAAGAAAGAGTATTGGGATGCAACTCACAATTGCTCTGCTTATATTGTGGATGATTTGGCGCAACGCTCCAGTGATGATGGCGAGCCCAGCGGTACGGCAGGCATCCCCATGCTAGAGGTGCTGCGGAAGAACAATCTGACCGGTACGGCAGCAGTTGTCACCCGTTACTTTGGCGGTATCAAGCTGGGGGCAGGCGGTTTAGTCCGCGCTTACAGCGGCAGTGTGGCCCAAGCGGTCAAAGAATGCGGCATTGCGGAAAAAATCCTTATGAGCAAATTCAGTTTCCGCTGCGACGTGAACAGCGTAGGCCGTATTTTGAACATTCTCTACCAGCAGAATTTATTCACTGTGGCGGATGTAGAGTACGACTTGCGTGCCAAGGTGATTTTAGGCATGCAGCACAGCCAGAAAGAAGAAGCAGAAGCGTGGCTGACGGAGCGGTTGAATATGCCCATGGAACTGGAGCTAGAAGGCAGCGAATACGCGGAAGTGCCTGTAAAGTAGCTTATACCTTTAAATAGGGCAGGAGTGCGGTGAAAAGCTTGTCCAAGGCGGGGTACAGCCGTGCATCCTCCAGTCCTGTGTAATTCATCAGCATGGTGTGGCTGGTATCGTTAAGCTTTTCGTGATAATAATCGGACAAAAATTTAATCTCTAAACCTGCGTCGGCGGCGACCTGTTTTAACAGGCTGTCGCCGGCTTCTGTTTTTAAGCGGAGCAAAAAGTGCAGGCCGCTGTTTTCTCCTTCCACCTGCAGGGCGGGAGCAGCGGGGCAGGTAGCCAGATAGTTGAGCAAGGTATCGCGTTTATTGCGGTAATAGGTACGCATACGGTTTAAATGGCGTTCAAAATAACCGTCTTCAATAAATTTTGCTAAGGTAAATTGCTCAAAATTGGATACGGTACAGGAATAAAAGCCCAGTTTTTGATAAAAAAGTGTAGCCAGATGGAGAGGCAGCAGCATATAGCTGATACGGAAGGTGGGTGCCAGTGTTTTGGAGAAGGTATTGATGTAGATAACCTTTTCGCCGTGGTCGATACTTTGCAGGGGTGGTACTGGTTTGCCGAAAAGGCGGAATTCGCAGTCATAGTCATCTTCAATAATGTAACGGCTAGTGCCTGCGTTTGCCCAGCGCAGTAGTTCGTAGCGGCGGCTAACGGGCATAGTGATGCCTGTGGGGAATTGGTGGGACGGAGTAATGTGCAGAATATCTGCACCGCTGACTGCGAGAACATCGGCAGTGATACCTTTCTCGTCCATAGGCAGGTAGCGGCAGAATACGTCATTGGTGCGGTAGATGGCTGCCAATTGGGGATAACCGGGATCCTCTAAGGCGTAAATGCGGTTGCGGCCTAAAAGCTGTACAATCAAGTTGTACAGTGTCTGGGTGCCTGCGCCGATGATAATCTGTTCCGGGTTGACATTGAGTCCGCGGAATTGGTACAAGTGCTTGGCTAAAGCTTGGCGCAAAGCAAGTACACCGCCGGCAGAACTGTCGCTGATGAGGGCGTGTTCGTCAGCACTGGTCAAAGTGTGGCGCAATAGGCGCGCCCAAGTGTTGTAAGGGAAGGTGTCGGGAGGTACGCTGCTGCGGACGAAGCTGGTCAGAGTACGCTCTGGGGAAGGATTCTGTATCGGAGTGGGGAGTTGTTTTTGGGGCAGTGGTGTCTGTTGCTCCAGACTGGCGACGAAGTAGCCGCGGCGAGGTTTGGAATAGATATAGCCTTCCACTAAAAGCTGGGCGTAGGCGTTTTCTACGGTGATAAGGCTGATGCCTAAATTTTTAGCTAAAGTGCGCTTGGAAGGGAGCTTTTCCTGCGCCTTCAGTGTGCCTGCGACAATATCGTTTTTAATGCATTGATAAAGGTGGGCGTACATGCTGACGCCTTTTAAATTAGCAAAGCTATAGGTAAGCATTTTGCGGAATTTCCTCCAACTGGTATTAGAAACTTGTTAAAAAATGAGTATATTGTTATATTCAGATGCTAGTATAATACTACGTATAATTGTTGCTGTAAAGTTAAATCTATTTTACAAATGGCAACGTTAGGTTACATTTTCTCGTGGGCGAGAAAATATAACTACAAAATATCAAGGAGGAAATCAAAATGAATGAACGTTATAAATTAAATGCGCAATTGGCGCAAATGCTGAAAGGTGGCGTCATTATGGACGTTACCAATGCGGAGCAGGCTAAAATTGCGGAAGCAGCAGGTGCTTGTGCAGTTATGGCTCTAGAGCGTATTCCTGCGGATATCCGTGCAGCAGGCGGTGTAGCCCGCATGAGCGACCCTAAGCTGATTAAAGAAATCCAAAATGCCGTAACCATTCCTGTTATGGCTAAGGTGCGCATCGGTCATTTTGTAGAAGCGCAAATTTTAGAAGCTTTGGAAATAGACTATATTGACGAAAGTGAAGTGCTGTCCCCTGCGGATGATGTTTACCATGTAGATAAGACTAAATTTAAAGTGCCTTTTGTTTGCGGTGCGAAGGATTTAGGTGAAGCGCTGCGTCGTATTAGCGAAGGTGCCTCCATGATCCGTACTAAGGGCGAACCCGGTACCGGTGACGTAGTGCAAGCTGTGCGCCACATGCGCATGATGAACCGTCAAATCGCCCAAATTGCTGCTATGAGTGAAGACGAACTCTTTAATGCTGCGAAAGAATTGCAAGTTCCTTATGATTTGGTGCAATACGTACACGAGCATAAACGTCTGCCCGTTGTCAACTTTGCTGCAGGCGGTGTAGCTACTCCTGCCGATGCAGCTTTGATGATGCAGTTGGGAGCAGAAGGCGTATTCGTAGGTTCCGGTATTTTCAAATCCGGCAATCCTGCTAAACGTGCCCAGGCTATTGTGAAAGCAGTAACTAATTTCCGTGATGCCAAGATGTTGGCAGAGCTTTCCGAAAATCTGGGCGAAGCCATGGTTGGTATCAACGAACAAGAAATCCAACTGTTGATGGCGGAGCGTGGTAAATAATGATTGGCGTACTGGCGCTGCAGGGCGCTTTTGTCGAACATATTAAGGCGTTGGAGTCCTTGGGGGCAACTTGCGTAGAACTGCGCCAAGCCAAGGATTTGGAGCTGCCCTTAACGGGGGTTGTCCTTCCCGGTGGGGAAAGTACCGTGCAGGGAAAATTGCTCCGTGAACTGGGGATGTACGATATTCTCAAGCAGAAAATTGAGCAAGGTCTGCCTGTATTGGCAACTTGCGCAGGGATGATTTTATTGGCAGAGCATTTGAGCAATGATGACAAGGTACACTTTGCTACTATGCCTATTACTGTACGCCGTAATGCCTATGGCCGTCAATTAGGTAGTTTCCGAACCTACGGTGATTTTGCCGGATTGGGCAGCGTGCCCATGACTTTTATTCGTGCTCCCTATATTGAAAAGGTTGGTGCGGGGGTAGAAGTGTTGGCTACAGTAGATGATAAGGTTGTGGCTGCACGCTATGGCAAGCAATTAGCCTTAGCGTTCCATCCGGAGTTAGATGTACAGGAAAGTGTTGCAGTACACAAGCTTTTCCGGCAAATGTGTAAGGAGTAAATACATTAAAAATCATAGTGTGAATGAAGAGAGTGGGGCAAAGTGTTCCACTCTTTTTAGTGTGCACAAAAGCCATATCCTAAAACACAGGATTTGCAAAAATAACAGAAAATTTTCGCAAGAATATTGTATACAAAATACAAAACTGTGGTATAATATGTTCAAGATGAAGATTGAGATCGTCACCTGCAAAGGTGATAGAAATATGATGGTGAAAGGCATGTGGAGGTGAAGCACTATGTTCACGACTGTTGGTGTTACTTGTGTATTCTTGTTTGCACTGGTTGTTATGTGCGCTTTTGAATAAGCCTTGCTGAAAGACTGAAACTCAAAAACAAAAAATAGAAACACATAAAAGGAACGCCCTTGACCGATGGTCAAGGGCGTTATGTTTTTGCAATGTTATTTGCTGCGCATACCTTTGCTGTAGAAAAACAGCAGGCAGGCATAGTAGAAGAATGCTCCTGTAGTGGTCCTGGTGGCGAACCAGCTGGGGAAGAGGAAGAAACTGCAGCTTAGGAAAAGCAGTTGGGGAAGGCAGCTAAATAAGCAGCTGATGCCTTCTTCTTGATATTTGCTGCGGATATGCAGACAGCTGAGAACGCTGTAGCGGGAGGCGAAGATGCCGAAGAAGAACCCGCTGAGGCCGTAGAGCAGGTAGGTAACTATTTGGCTGAAGGACATCTTATTTACCTTCCTTTGCCATAATCTGCGCAAAGAGACCGCTTTTCAAAAGCAACCCGGCGATAATGCTGCCACCAATGGTGCTTACGAGGAAGGGCGGGATGAAGAACCAAGCTGCGGCTTTGCTGCCTAAAACAGCGCTGGCAATTACCCACGCAGCCAAACCTCCCAAGATGCCTGTACCGAAGATCTCGCCTGCCATAGCTGCAGGGATGGCTTTCCATTTGCTATAGGCAAGACCGGCGATAAGAGCGCCAATCATACTGCCGGGGAAAGCTAAAAGGGAGCCTGTACCGAACATATTGCGCAGGCAGGCAATCAAAAAGCCGATGGACACAGCGTATTCCGGACCTAAAAGTACGGCACCGATAACGTTGATGGTGTGTTGGACAGGGAAACATTTAGAAACGCCTGCAGGAATATAGATTAAGTGGGCGCTGAGAGTGCCAATGGCTACCAAGAGCGCTGCGGATGTCAATTTACGTGCTTGCATGGAGGATACCTCTTTTCATAGGATTTTCATTTTTATTATACCATTTTTTCTCACTTCGTGGATGATTCCTAAAGGGAAAAGCTACATTTTTGTAGAATTAGTTAGAGCAATTACCTTTGTAAATTGGAGTGAGATATATGCAATTATTGGAAGGCATCAAGGTTGTAGATTTTTCCAAATGGTTGCCCGGGCAATACTGCGGTATGCTGCTTGGTGACTACGGTGCTGATGTAATTAAGATTGAAGATTTAGCTGGGGATGCTACCCGCAAGTTTTGGCCGGAGAAAGCACCTGGCATGAGCTATTGGCATTTGATGCTGAACCGCAACAAGCGGGGCGTAGCAGTAAACATCAAAAAGGCAGGGGGCGCGGAGTTGTTACGCAAGCTGCTTGCGGAGGCGGATGTGTTTCTCGAAGGCTTTCGTCCCGGTTATCTTGCCCGCTACGGTTTGGATTACGAAACGATTCATAAGCTTAACCCCCGACTGGTGTACTGTTCTATTACAGGCTTCGGGCAGAACTGCCATAAACCTGCCCATGATTTGAACGTTATTGGATTGGCAGGACTCAACAGTCTTGACGATGTGGGCGGTGCCTGCGTTAGTGAAGTGCAGGTGAGCGCTATTGGCAGTGGCTTGAACGCTTTAAGCGGTATTGCCATGGCGCTTTTGGCACGGGAACGCACGGGAGCAGGCCAATGGTTGGATGTCAACCTTTACGCTACAGCCTTATCCATGCAGGTGACAGGGGTAAGCTCTTTGTGGGGCTGTAAGGAAACAGGGGATAAACCTTTCGGACGCATTGCCCATTATTACAATATTTACCGTACTAAGGATGACCGTTTCCTCACTGTAGGTACCATTGAGCCCAAGTTTTGGCAGCGTTTCTGCGATTTGCTTGAGTGTCCTGAACTGGAAAAGAGTCAATACGATTTTGCTCATGGTGAAGAATTGCAGGATTTTATCGCTGCTAAAATTGCCACCAAGACTCAGGCAGAGTGGCTGGAGCTGATTGGCGGGGCAGAGTTCTGCGTTACGCCTGTGTGCAGTCTTGATGAAGCGCTGCAAAGCCAACTGACGGAGCAGGAACATATCCTGCAGGAAGCGGAGTGCGATTTAGGTACGCTGCGCTATATGGGGGGACCTGTCAAGTTCAGCGATGCCCAAAGCACTATTAGCCGCAGAGCACCTTACCTTGGGGAGCACACTAAGGAAGTTTTAGCGGATTTGGGCTATGATGCAGCGGCAGTGGCTGCGCTGCAGGAAGAAGGAGCAATTTAGGAGGATGACTCTATGAAGAAGCTATATAGAATGTTACTGGCTTTTGCCGTGGCTTGCTGCGTATTTGTAGGCATCAATCCGGCTGAGGCAGGCATGATTAGTCTGGAAGATGAAATCAAGATGGGCAGGGAAACAGCCCAGTCCTTGGAAGCAAAGTATGGTCTTTCCCAGGATAGTTATGCCCAAGAACGTGTTGACCGCATTGGTCAGCGTTTGGCAGCGGTGTGCGGACGTAACGAAATCAGTTATTCCTTCAAAGTACTGAACTGCGATGAAGTCAACGCTTTGGCTTGTCCCGGTGGATTTATCTATGTTTTCCGCGGGTTGTTGGATTATATGCCTACTGATGCAGAGTTAGCCGGGGTATTAGGCCACGAAGTTGGTCACGTTGCCAAAAAGCATACGGTAAATGCTATTGAAAAGCAGATGTGGACCACGCTGCTTTTGGCAGTAGCGACCAGAGGTCAAGGTCTGGGCTTGGTACAGGCTGCACAGGCAGCGCTGTTTGCAGGTTACAGCCGTACGGATGAACGTGGTGCCGATAAGGAAGGCGTTAATAATACTATTAAAGCAGGCTTCAATCCTTATGCTATGTTGGTTACGGTGCAGAAGCTGGATGATTTGTCCAAGCAGGGCGGCGGTGCTTCCTATGGCTTGTTCAGCAGCCATCCGGAACCGGAAGAACGTGTGAAACGCGTTATGAAGCAGTTGAAAAGCTACAATATTCATCCTGATGTAGCAGTTACGGATGATGATTACGCTACTGTTACGGAAGGTAGTTGGAGCTTCAATATTAACCAAAGTATTGGCAATACCAAGGCAAAATATCGTGCGTATATGTTGGCAGGTAATTTGTGGACGGTGCGCCAACGTGGTACCATTAATCCTAACTATTTTGTGGTTTATGATAATGGCAGTTATGCTCACATCTATTATGATGATATCCAAGTGTTGACCTTGTATAATCAGGATGCAGGCGCTTTTGGCAGTGCCGGTGCCTACGCCAGCGCATGTGCCGATATGCTACGTGATTGGGCAGCTATCGCTAACGCCAACGATGCTAAGGCTAAAGTAGCCAAGGATAAGAAGAAAAAGTAGGGGCTGGAAAGTGATCTAGCTATCAAATTTCTAGCGTGTAATTTTTGTAGCTAAGAAATAATGAAAGCAAAGAAGGGTTGTCGAAAAATGAAAACAAAGCAAACCTCATCTCAGGGTGATAATAGTTTGCAAGTACGCAACAGTACCGTTGATTTTCTTGTCTTCACAAGAGATGCTAATGAAGAAGGTATTGAAGTTCGCGTACAAGATAACGATGTTTGGCTTACCCAAAAAGCGATAGGGCAGCTTTTTGCTGTAGATAGGAGCGTTGTTTCAAAACATTTAAAAAACGCCTATGAGAGTGGGGAGGTAGCTGAAATTTCAACTTGTGCAAATTTTGCACAAGTTGCGGATAATGGAAAAACTTATCGCTATAAGTTCTATTCCTTGGCTGCTATTATTGCTGTTGGCTATCGTATCAATTCTGATAGAGCCTTGCAGTTTCGGCAATGGGCAACAAAGGTTCTAAAGACTTTTGCTCAGCAAGGTTATGTATTAGATAAGGATAGATTAGTTAATGGACAGGTTTTCGGCGAAGATTACTTTGAACATCTTATTTCTGAGATTCAAGAAATTCGTGCCAGCGAGCGCCGTTTCTATCAAAAGATTACTGATATATACGCTACAGCTGTAGACTATTCTTTAGACAGCAAAACTACAAAGAGCTTTTTTGCAACGGTTCAAAATAAGATGCATTACGCTGTTCATGGTAATACCGCAGCTGAGGTTATTATGGCAAGAGCAGACCATACCAAGGAGCATATGGGGTTGACGTCATGGCATAATGCGCCTTATGGGAAAATTGTAAAAGCAGATGTAGCAGTTGCCAAGAATTATTTATCTGTAAGCGAAATTCAAGAATTAAATGAAATAGTTACTATGTATCTTGATTATGCTACACGTCAGGCGCGGCGTCATATTCCTATGACAATGGCAGATTGGGCTTCTAAATTAGATGCATTTTTACAGTTTAATGATGCTGAGATTCTTCAGGATAAAGGTAAGGTCACTGCAGCTATTGCAAAAGCTTTTGCAGAAAGTGAATTTGAGCAGTACAGAGTTATTCAGGATAAGCTATATCAAAGCGATTTTGATAGACTCATTGCTTCTGCCGGTATTGATAAGTAAAGTAGCTGAGTGAATTTGTAGATTGGTACAAGTAAACAGAAAAAGTAGAGGCTGTTCACTTTTCGTGAACAGCCTCGTTTGTTTTATAGTCCGGCTTGCTCGATACCGCTAAAGAGAAAACCTAAATGGTTAGTGGAGTTTAAGAGTACCACGCGCCACACGCCTTCGTTGTATTCCAGCACATTGATACAGGTGTTATCCTGCTTGATTTGCCAGAAGTGTTCCATGCCTAGGCCCAGCAAATCGCAGATAATAGCTTTATTGACTGCATCGTGGGCTGCTACTAAGAGTGTTTTGCCTGCGTACTTTGTAGCGTATTCATCAAAGGCAGCGCGAGCACGTTTGCGCACGTCCTCCAAGCTTTCGCCACCACCGGGCATTTGCACTTTTTCAGGAGTGGAATGCCACTGGGCAAATTCTACCGGATAGGTTTTGGCAATATCTCCTGCCAAAACGCCTTCCCAACTACCATGGTTGATTTCCAAAAGACGCTCATCCGTGGCAACGGGGAGATTGTGCAAGTCAGCGCAGAATTTGCAGGTTTGGAAGGAGCGTTGCAAGGGGCTGGAGATGGCAGCATCGATGGGGATGTTGCGCAGACCTTCCGCTAGCAGGTGTCCCTGCTTTAGACCACGTTCGCTAAGGGGAGTGTCTTCTTGCCCTTGATAGCGGCCTTCAATATTCCAAGTGGTTTCGCCATGGCGAACTAAAATAATTCTTGTCATCTTAACCCTCGCAGTTAATAAGTTTTACATCGATAATGCCTTCTACGCCGCGGAGCTGGAGCATAATATCATTGGGGATGTCGTTAGCAACGGCGATGGCCATAATATTGGTGTCGGATTTGGTAGTGCTGCCAACCTGCATGCTGTTGATGTTGATGCCTGCTTTACCCAAAATAGTAGCCATTTGACCGATCATATTGGGTTTGTTAATGTGGGGAGCAAGCAGCAGGTAGCCTTCGGGTTTGAAGTCCAGATAGTATTGGTCCAGTTGGACAATTTTCGGAGTTTTGCCGTCGAAAAGGGTGCCTTCAATTTTGTGGGAGCCTTTTTCTGTAGTAATCTTGACGTTAATAGCGGTAGTAAAGTAGCCTGCGCGGTTAGCTTTAACTTCCTTAACTTCGATGTTGCGTTTTTTAGCAATGCCGGGAGCGTTGACGAAGTTGACGCTTTCTTGGAGAATGGGGTTCAGCAGACCTTTGAGGAAGGCAGTGGTTAGGGCGCCGGTTTCGGTGGCAGCCAAGTCGCCGGTGTATTCGATTTCTACGCTCTTAATGGGGCCTTCTGCCAAGTAGATGCCAACTGTGCCCATGCGTTCTGCCAGACCGAAGTAGGGTTGGATAACGGCAGCAACGCTTTTAGGAATGGGAGCCATATTAACAGCGGTCATAACAGGACGACCTTCTAAGGCATCGATTACGCCATAAGCAACGTCCACAGCTACACCGATTTGTGCTTCGATAGTGGATGCACCTAAATGGGGAGTTTGTACTACATTGAACAGGCCCAGGAAGGGGTTGTTTTCTTTGGTCAGGGGTTCGCTGGGGTATACGTCGATGGCAGCGCCGGCAATCTTACCGCTTTTTACACCGTCAGCAATGGCTTGGGGATCCATGCAGCCACCGCGAGCGCAGTTAACGATGCGGACGCCGTCTTTCATCTTGGCAATGGCTTCATCGTTGAGCATTTTTTCAGTTTCTTTGGTCAAAGGGGTGTGGATGGTGATATAGTCGGATTTTGCCAGCAGGGTGTCAAAATCAACCAGTTCTACGCCAACCTGTTTAGCGCGTTCTTCCGTAATGTAGGGGTCATAGCCGATGGTGGTCATTTCCATAGCCTGCATACGTTTGGCAACACGGCTACCAATGCGGCCTACGCCGATGATGCCCAGGGTTTTACCCTGTACTTGGATGCCGTCAAAGGATTTACGGTCCCATTTGCCTTCTTGGATGGATTGATGGGCTTGGGGGATGTGACGGGTCATGGCCATCATCATGGCTACGGTGTGTTCGGTAGCAGCCATGGTGTTGCCTTCGGGGGTGTTGAGGACAACGATGCCTTTGGCGGTAGCAGCGGGGATGTCGATGTTGTCAACGCCTACGCCTGCACGGCCGATGACTTTCAGACGGGTGCTGGCTTCGATTACTTCTTTGGTGACTTTGGTCATGGAGCGGGTAACGAGGCCGTCGTAGTTATTGATTACTTTAATGAGTTCTTCGGGCTTCATATTAGGCATTACGTCTACGTCGAAATGTTCGCGGAGCAATGCTACGCCTTTTTCACTAATATCGTTGCTTACAAAAATCTTCATTTTATGTTCCTCCTTAATATGTTCGCTCAGTGTATGTGATTCGCAATTGTATATTTCTGCGCTCAGAAGAGCTTTCTTAACGCTCATTGCGTGCAGTACAATAACGAAGCTGCGGGAAAAATCTGTTAGCAGAGGATTATACTTTCCTGCACCCTTGCTTCTATTGTACTAAGCACTTATGAGCTAAAAGTTCTATTCGCTCCGAAATATAGCAATTGCTCAATTTACTATTGGTGGTCTGCTTGGTACTGTTTCATACATTCGGCGAGAGCCACGCAGGCTTCCATGGGAACTGCGTTATAGGTGGATGCACGACAACCGCCTACTAAGCGATGTCCGCCGATGCCGACGAACCCGGCAGCTTTGCCTTTAGCAACAAAATCTTTTTCCATCTCCGGTGCTGCCAGGTTGAAGGTGATGTTCATGAGGCTGCGAGCATCTTTATCTGCATGACCTTTGTAGAAGCCATTGCTGTTGTCGATTACATCATAGATGACTTTGGCTTTGGCTGCGTTGTTTTTCGCAACGGCGTCTACGCCGCCTTGGTTCTTAATCCAATGTAAGGTTTTATTAACCATGTAGATGGCGAAGACGGGGGGCGTGTTGTAGAGGGAGTCATTGTCGGCAAAAGTACTGTATTTAAGCATGGTGGGCAGTTCTTTGCGTGCTGTTGCCAAGAAGCTTTTCTTTGCAATGACGATAACTACGCCTGCAGGTCCCAAATTTTTTTGCGCTCCTGCGTAGATTAGATCAAAGTCTGCTACGTTGACTTTACGGGAGAGAATGTCGCTAGACATATCGCAGATTACAGGAACGTCAAATTTGGGGAAGCTTTGCCATTCGGTACCATAGATGGTATTGTTGGCGGTAATGTGGACGTAGGAAGTATCTTCCTTGAAATTATATTCTTGGGGAATATAACAGTGGTTGCGGTCAGCACTGGAGGCTGCTTCGTAGGCTTCGCCAAAGAATTTGGCTTCGGCCATAGCTTTTTTTGCCCATACGCCGGTGTTAATATAGGCGGCGTATTTTTTAGTGTGGAAGTTGGCAGCGGTCATTAAGAATTGGGTACTGCCACCACCTTGAATGAAGAGGATTTCGTAATCTTCGGGGATTTCCATTAGCTCACGCAGGAGGGCTTTTGTTTCTGCGTGCATGGCTGCGTAGTCAGCGCTGCGATGGCTCATTTCGATAATGCTCATGCCGGTGTCGGCGTAGTTTAAAAATTCTGCTTGGGCTTCCTGCAGTACCTCCAAAGGCATGGCAGAAGGACCGGCGTTGAAATTATAGGCTCTTTTCATGATTCGTACTCCTTGATATAAAAATAGAGAAGCTGTCCCTTTGGGACGAGCTTCTCTTGTTCTCGCGGTACCACCCAAATTGCCGTCTGTTACGTGTTCCTAAAATAAAAAAAGCCCCATCCCTCATGGGACGAACTTCTATCTCGCGGTGCCACCCAACTTGCCAACGGCCAACTTTTGCACGCTGTATCGGGCGCACCCGTTAGATTCTTCACCTACCGCTCCGGAGCGGAACTGATTTACCTTGCTGTTGGCTTGCATCAACCGCCAACTTTCTGAAAGACTTGGCAAACAGCTTCTCCTTCTTTGCGTTGCTGTGTTGTATTAAGGTTGATTATAGCACGTTCCTTCATAAGGTCAAGCAAAAAAGCGTAAAATCCGTATGTATACACAGAATTTACGCTTTTTGTATAAAAGGTTACAATATTTTGCTGTTTTTGGCCTTCGTTTTAGCCTTTGCTAATAACGACTTCGTCAAATTGCTTGCCGTCAGAGAGGTAGGCTTTAAAGGTTAGTTTATTGGCTTCTGCTTCCAAAGTCATATAATTGGCTGTTTCCGGTTGGGGAGCGCGTGCTGCATCCCAAGCAAATTCGCCCCACAATTTGGGATAGCGCACGTTGCCTGCTACGCCTGCCAAAATATATGTAATACCATCGTTTGCAGGGACAAAGTTACGCAAGGGAACTCTGCGACGATAGGTGTGCAAGTGGGCGCTAAGGACTGCATCCACGTTATATTTTTCAAAAATGGGGATTAATTCTCTGCTAAAGTCGAGAAACTCTGTAGGACGTTGAGGTCTGCCTGATTCTTTACCAAAGGTGTACATAAAGATGTCACGATGCTGTAAAACTACTTTCCACTTGGCTTTGCTTTGAGCTAAGTCTTGGGTGAGCCATTGAAGTTGGTCTTGTAAAAGTTGGGGCTGCCAATCCTTGGCTTCATAAAAATTAGTATTTAGCACTGCGAAATGGACAGGGCCGTAATCGAAGCTGTAGAATTGGTTAGGGTATTTAGCTAAGCCATTGGCAGGAACTTGGAAAAGGTTAGTGTAGGATACAGGCTGCGTAGTCTTCCATTGGAGGGAATAGGCTTCGTGGTTGCCGATAACAGGAGCAAAGGCTAATTTATCGCTAAATGGTTCTACGCTGTTGAACCAAGCACGCCATTGGCTGGCATCCTGTCCATTGTCCACCAAGTCGCCTAAGTTGATATAAAGCTGTGTTTCTTGGTGGCGCGTCTGTGCATCGCGAGCTAGCTTTTGCCAACCGCTGTAGTCATTGCTTTGGGAGTCAGGGAAGATGAGGGCGGTAAAGTTTTTGCCGCTATCCGTGGTTAGCTCATGCCACGCGCCTTTTTCCTTGACGGTGTTGATGCGGTATTGATATTTGCTACCTGCTTCAAGATCGCTTAAAGAGGCAGCGTATTGGATGTAGGTTGTGCCTGCTTCCTGAAAAGTTTTCTTTTTAGTAGAGATGGTTTTGCTGTCATTGCTGCCAGCAAGGCGGTATTCTAGAGTATATTCCTGTTCTGCTTCTGCCTGCCACATAATAGTGCGACCGGTTTTATTATCGGCAGCAACAATTTGGCGCACATGCTGTACTCCTACAGCGCTGTCGTTGCCTTGAATTTCCTTTGAATTATAACTTCCGTCTGTGCAGCCTGCGGTAAAGAGTAGCATTAGGCACAGGAGCAATAATAAAAGTTTAGTAAATTTTTTCATATGCTTCCTCCAAGTTTGCAAAATTAAGCTTATATTGTGTCTATATTCTAGCATCTAAAGTAAGCTTTAGGTCAATACTTTTTTCGTGTAGATATTGGAGATGCGGAAGAAAGTACGCAAGTTAATCTGACGCTTTCCCTTGACTTAAAGTATGGTTCAGGTAGTATAATTGAGCTAACAAAGGAGGCTTTTGATATGAGCAAAAAAGTTTTAATTATTTCTTCCAGTCCCCAAAGATATGGTAATTCCGATACTCTCTGTGATGAATTTGCCAAAGGTGCCAAGGAAGCAGGGCATAGTGTAGAAAAAATCTTCCTGCGTGATTATGAAGTTAATTACTGCTTGAGCTGCAGAGCCTGCACCACTACTGCTAGATGCGTGCAGAAGGATGATGCACCGGAAATTTTGGATAAGATGTTGGCAGCGGATGTTATCGTTTTGGCAACTCCTGTATATTTCTACAGCATGAGCGCTCAACTGAAGACTTTAATTGACCGCACTGTTCCCATCTATACCCAGCTGACTAACAAAGAGTTCTATTTTATCATTACTGCTGCTGATGATGAGCAAGCTAATGTGGAGCGTGTTATTGATGCACTGCGCGGCTTTAGTGATTTGTGCTTAGAAGGTACCCAAGAACGCGGTATTATCTATGCTATGGGCGTGTGGAAACCCGGTGAAGTTAATTCTACCAAGTATATGGAAGAAGCTAGAGAAATGGGTGGGAAAATTTAATAATATTTATTCTGGTTAGTTGTAAAATGAAGTTGCACAACTGAATAAAAAAGATCCATGGTGGTATCTTTCTGTTAAAATAAAGTTGCTACACAAAATCAGCAGAAAGGACTGACCACCATGGATCAATCTCAAGATACCACAATTCATCAA
>NZ_JBGVLF010000017.1:0-88640 GCF_045124115.1 Phascolarctobacterium sp. | reverse complement strand
ATTACGTCAGTGAATTTGTTGAGAAATTACCGTTGTATATTCAACGGGCTATTTTGGTGCGCTAAAATTAGCTGAAATATTGAGTTTTCAAGGAGCAAAATGTGTTTTTGCAGTATTTTTCATGTGGGAAGTTTTAGTAATTTACATAACTATGGAAAGGATTTGTATGAAGAAGCAAAGAAAGTATTTATTGGTGCGGGTAGCAGCCTACCTGCTTTTGGCTGGGTGTGTGCTTTACGGTCTATATTCCTCACCCTATAATCCCCATCCTCAATCGCCGGAGGATATTAGGCGTTGGGTAACAGGCTTTGGTGTGTGGGCACCGCTGATTTATATTGGCGTCTACACTGTACGCCCATTATTGTTTTTCCCCACTCTGCTGTTGAATTTAAGTGCAGGTGTGTTATTCGGTCCCTATTGGGGCGTGCTGCTGGTTTTAACAGGTGGCTTAGGCTGCGCCAGCTTTTGCTATCTCTTGGGACGCTTTGGCGGCGGCCGCTGGTTTTTAGATAATTTTGGCGGGCGCTTCGGCGATAAGCTGACGGAGTATTTAGTTGGTGCAGGTAGCTTTACCAAAATGCTGTGGCTGCGTACTGTGCCTATTTTTCCTTATGACCCGGTGAGCATTATTGCAGGCAGTGTCCGTTTGCCCTACCGCATCTATAGCAGTGCTACGCTTTTGGGCATGCTGCCAGGTGCTATTGCCTATAATTTTTTGGCTGATGCTTTTGGCACACCGCGTTTCTATATGGCTTTGGGTGTAACCTTAGTAGCTTTCGGCGTACCTTTGCTGTGGTGGACTAAAAGCCAGGCCGGCACGGGCTGGAGCTGGAAACGTTATCTGCAAGGAAGGAGACGTAACCATGAGTAATAAAGAGATTGAATTAAAGCTTTTAATTAGTAAAGAAAATTTGAAATCATTGTTGGCAACAGATTTTGTGGCTGCTGCCATTCGTCCCGATAGCTGCAAGAAACGTCGCTTGGTAAGCAGTTATTATGATACTGAGGATATGGTGCTGAAGGAGCATGGTATTGCCTACCGTGTCCGCTCCAAAGGCGATAAGACTTACGAAGCTACTGTGAAAACTACGGTGAAGAACGCTGCAGGTTTGAGCGAACGCTTGGAGCTGAACCTGCCTTTGAAAGCAGCACGTCCCGTATTATCCGGTTTTGCCGATATGGGCTTAGGCTACGAACTGACGGAATTGGCGCCTGCAGGCGTACAAAAATTGTTTACCGTCAGTGTGCAGCGCACTACCTACATCCTTGATTTAGAGGGCGCAGTGTGCGAACTTGCCATTGATAACGGCAAAATAACTGCAGGAGAGGCCACGGATAAGATTGATGAAATTGAGATTGAACTTTTAGAAGGCGATGTAGGCGCACTGCTCGCTTTCGCTAAGCAGATTACGGCGACGGTGCCTATGTTTGTGGAAAAACGCAGTAAATTTGCCCGTGGCTTGGCTTTGTTGGGTAAAGCAGCAGATCTGCCTGTGAATAGTGGTAAGCTTGTCAATGGCAATGTCAAGGAGGCGTTCCTTGCTTTAGTACAGCAGTGGGGCGACGCTTTGCTGGACAGCCAAAACGCATTGCTGCAGGGTGATACTTCCGATGCTGTGCTGAAAAAGCTGCGCCGTCAATTGTTAGTGTTGGGCGGAATTTATAAGCTGACTTTGGAATTAGCGGGAAAAGAGTACACAGTTGATGATTTGCTACGTGTTGGCTGCTACAATATTTTCTTAGAAGATGTGCGTGATTTGCGCGGGCTGCAACGCTTGTGGGCGCGTATCAATCTGCAAGGCCAAGAGTGGTTGGGGCGTACCTCCATTAACAAAAAGCTTTTGGAAGCAGTTGATAAGGCAGAAACCAACCTGAAAAATTTGGCTAACTTAGGTAGCTTTACTGCGGTTGTGTATGCGGTAACAGAAAGCGTTTATAAGGCAGATTTGGCTGCAGTTACAGCTGATGCGGAAACCGTCATTCGAAACGCCTTGAAGAAGTGGGTTAAAGAGGGCGACGAAACGGAATTGGAAAGAGTGTGGGCTTTGGCACGTTGTGGTGAAGGCAAATTTTATACGAAGATTTTGGAGAATACAAAAAAACAACGTCGTCAGCTTGCCAAAAAAGCTTTGTTGGAAACTTGGGTAGCAAAATTGGAAGAAATTTGTGAGTCCAGCACCAGTAAGACAGTTTACCGCGATGCAGGCGTAATTATGGGCTATTTGTTGGCCAAGGAGCGTTAACATGGAAGCAATCCGTTTGGCGCAGCTCAAACATAACGATAAATATGGTGCCGTTAATACTGCGGCTTTTGGCAGAGCGCAGGCGGAACAGGTGCGCCGCTTTCACCGCAGCTTTCCGGAGTACAGCGTTACGCCTTTAGTTGCTTTGACTAATTTAGCTAAAAGCTTAGGCGTTCGAGGCATTTATGTTAAGGACGAAAGCAAGCGCTTTGGCTTAAATGCTTTCAAAGTTTTGGGTGGCAGTTACGCTATTGGCGTGGAAGTGGCGAAAAAATTGGCACTGCCTCTAGAGCAGTTGACCTACGCACAACTGACGGATCCTGCGGTGAAGGGAAAACTGGGGGAGCAGACCTTTGTCACTGCCACCGACGGCAACCACGGCCGTGGTGTGGCTTGGACTGCCAACCGCTTAGGGCAGAAGGCAGTAGTCTATATGCCTAAAGGGACAGCGTTGGAGCGCTTGCAAAATATTCAAAAACTGGGCGCGGAGGCCAGCATTACCGATGTCAATTATGATGACGCGGTGCGCATGGCGCAAGCCTATGCGGAAAAGCACGGTGGCATGGTCATCCAAGATACTTCTTGGGAAGGCTATGAGGAAGTACCTTTGCACATTATGCAGGGTTATACCACTATGGGGGCAGAACTTTTAGAGCAGCTGGACGAGCTACAGGTTCGTCCTACCCATGTGTTTCTGCAGGCAGGTGTGGGCGCTATGGCGGGAGCGATGACGGGCTTCTTGGCTGATTACTATAAGGAAGAACGTCCTTTGATTACCATTGTAGAACCGCTAAATGCGGACTGTATCTATCGCACTGCTGCTGCCAATGACGGTAGACTGCACAATGTGGGCGGAGACTTGCAGTCCATGATGGCCGGCTTGTGCTGCGGTGAGCCTTGCAGCATTGGTTGGCAGCAGCTTGCCGCTTATGCCGATAATTTTGTGGCTATGCCGGATGAAGTGGCAGCCTTGGGCATGCGTGTCTTGGGCAATCCTTTGGCTGGGGATGCGCCTATAGTTTCCGGGGAAAGCGGGGCTGCAGGCTTGGGCTTGGCAGTGGCTGCTCTGCGGGAGCAGGAGCTGGCTTGGCTGCAGGAAGCACTGCAGCTGGATACGGACAGCGTCATCATCTGTATTTCCACAGAGGGGGCGACGGATGTGGCTAATTACCGTAAGGTGATGTGGGAAGGAGCCTATAGCTGGAAATAATGGCGATGTTAAGAAAGAAAAAGCTTACATTTATTATAGCGGTAATCATGATTTTAAGCGCCTGCTACCTTTGGGTACAGCGTGATTTTAAAGCTTACTGCGCTCAAGGTGCGTTTGTTTTGGAATATCATGCCATTGGCGAGCATCCTGATTGGCCTGCCGATATGGTGGTACCTAAAGCAGCTTTTGAACGCCACCTGCAGTATCTACAGGAACAGGGTTACGCCATGGTGACGGTCGCAGAACTGCAGGACCGTTTCGACCGTGGGGAGGACGTGTCCCGTTATATTGCTTTAAGTTTTGATGATGGTTATGTAGATAATTATGAAAAGGCATTGCCCTTACTGAAAAAGTACCATGCCAAGGCTACCTTTTTAGTAATCAACAAAGATATTGGTGGCGATATCTATATGAATAATGCTCAGCTGCAGCAAATGCAGCGGGATGGTATGGAGATTGGCTCCCACACCTTTAGCCATAATCCTTTAGCGGATATTGATACTAAATATTTGGAGTGGGAACTGGGCGTAGCTAAGTACGATTTGGAAAGACGGTTGCTGCCCGACACTGTAGTGCGGACGTTGGCGTATCCTTGCGGCAGCTATAACGAGGCAGTTATGGCAGGCTTGCACAAGTACGGCTACAGGGCAGCTTTGACGGGCAACCAGTTTTTAAATATGCCGGAGCTGGTGGCACAGCGCCCCATGGAGCTGAACCGTTTGATTGTGTTGGATAATGGGAAGAAGCCCCATGTTTTTGCAGGGATGTTGCGCAGAGCGTACTGGCGCAGTTATCTCCAAAGCAAGGGTATCGTTGTACCATATTTATAAGATGAAAAATTAAGGAGGCTGGGAAAATGCGTTTCTATACAGCAGAAATCAATGGTAAGGAAGAAATTTTAGTAGGCTTTGATGACAAAAAGGTGGCGTATCGTCTGCCTGTTTTGGCAAAATTGGCACCGCAGTTGGCTTTTACCGACATGAACAGTCTGATTGCAGGCTGGAGTGCTTCCGTACGTGAAGCGTTGGTAGCTTTGGCTGCTAATGCGGACGTGCTGCGTGGTGCGGCAGTGCAGGTGGCAGAGGTGAAACTGTGCGCGCCCATTGTGCATCCTCGTCAGGATGTAATCTGCTTGGGCATCAACTATGCTGCCCATGGTGTGGAAGCGGGTCATTTTTCCAGCGAAGATTTTGGCGGTGAGCGTCCTTACACCATTTATTTCTCCAAGCGCGTTAACCGTGCTACCGCTACGGGGGAAGCAGTACCTTCCTATGAAGGTCTGGTAGACAGCCTTGATTATGAGTGCGAACTGGGCGTAGTTTTGGGCAAGGACTGCAAGGGTGTTTCTGTTAGTGAAGCCCGTGAGTATATCTTTGGCTACACCATTATCAACGATATCAGCGCCCGCAATCTGCAGACCCGCCATAAACAATGGTATTTGGGCAAGAGCCTGGATGGTTTTACACCCATGGGTCCCTGCATCGTTACTGCGGACGAAATTGGTGACGAGCAAGCATTGGATATTTCTTGCACGGTCAACGGCCAGCTGCGTCAAAACAGTAATACTAGCCGTATGTTGCAAACTGTTTGCGGCGCGATTAGCGAACTTAGCCAAGGCATCACCCTGCAAGCTGGCACCATTATTGCCACAGGCACTCCGGCAGGCGTGGGCATGGGCATGAAGCCTCCTGTTTTCCTCAACCCTGGGGACGAAATTGTCTGCCACATTGAAAAAATTGGCGATTTGGTTAATACCATTGCCTAAAAATTTAGATAACAACTAAAAAACACTTGTATTTTTCGTACAGATAACATACAATAAGGGTGTAAACTTAATTGTTAACTCAAAGGAGGCTGTACAATGGGTAAATTTGAAATTCTGCAAACTAAAACAGGTATCAAGTTCAATTTAAAAGCTGGTAATGGCGAGATCATTGCTTCTTCCCAAATCTACAAGGCTGAAAAGTATTGCCGTAAAGGTATTGCCAGTGTTATTGCCAATGCCCCCAAAGCAGGCATTGAGGACCAAACTGTAGAAGGCTATGCAGCCGTTAAGCATCCCAAGTTTGAGATTTACAAGGATAAAGCAGGGGAGTTCCGTTTCCGCCTGAAAGCAACTAATGGCCAAATCATTGCTACCGGCGAAGGCTACAAAGCAATGGCAGGCTGCAAAAACGGCATTGAATCCATTAAGAAGAATGCTGTTGATGCTAAAATCGTTGTAGTTGAACCCAAATAATAACATAGTGGATTTTGTTACCGGAGTGAAGGGAAACCTTGGCTCCGGTATTATTTTTGTGCTATTTTCCTTGGCTTTTGGTATAATAAAGGCATGAGTTTGAAGCGGAGCAAGTTCCGCAATTTTTTCTAGAAATCGTATTTAGCAGGAGGCTCTATGTTTGCTGTCAATGTAGCCATTAATTTACCGGTAAAAAGTTTGTTCCGACAATTTACCTACGCTGTGCCTGACGACCTGCCTTTCTTAGATGCAGGCTGGCGTGTGGTGGTGCCTTTTAGCGGTCAAAAGGTAGAAGGCTTTGTGGTGGAGCGCACTTCTTTTCCAGAGGAGCCCATGCAGATGGCGAAAATAAAGAATATCGAAGCTGCCATTGGTGACCGTCCTTGGTTTGATGCCGAAATGTTGGCTACAGCACGTTGGCTTGCCCATTATTATATGTGCAGTCTGGCGGAAGCCATGCGCCTCTTTGTCCCTGGAAAGACCAGTATCAAACGCAGCGCTGTCCGCGATGAGGCGGGCAAGCTGCTTTATTATGAATATGCCCAACGTTTGAAAGAAAAAACGGTTTTAGCCTATCGCATCAATGCTGCAGGTAGGGAAACTTTAGCCGAGCAGACTTTGGCTGCCCGTGCTAAAGGCCAGCACAAAGCTTTAGAAGTGTTGGCGGTGGCCGATGATTGGCTGACTACCGGCGAACTGGGGCAGCAGGGCGTTAGTCCTGCGGTCATCAAAGCTTTAGTGCAGCGTGAATTGGTGGCTACAGGGCAGAAGCGGATTCTGCGCAACAGCTACGAGCGACCTTTGCAGGCAGGGGAGCGCCTGGTGCTGACGGAAGAACAAAAACAGGCAGTGGCAGCGGTTAATGCTGCTACGGATGCAGGCAAGCACCGCTGCTTCCTTTTGCAAGGCATTACGGGCAGCGGTAAGACGGAGGTGTATCTGCGCGCTGCGGCCCATGCCGTGGATGCAGGCAAGCAGGTTTTGATGCTGGTGCCGGAAATTGCTTTGACAGCGCAACTAGTAAAGCGTTTTCAAACTTGGTTCGGCAATACTATCGCTGTGGCCCATTCCAAACTATCCCAAAACGAACGCGGTGATGTGTGGTACCGTATGGCTACAGGTCAGGCAAGAGTGCTCATTGGCGTGCGGAGTGCGGTTTTTGCACCTTTTGAAAATTTGGGATTAGTAATTATGGACGAGGAGCACGAAGGCAGCTACAAGCAGGAAGAACGCCCCAACTACCATGCTCGGGATGTGGCAATGGCGCGTTGCCGCCACACCGGTGCACCTTTGCTTTTAGGCAGTGCGACTCCTGATATTTGTACCTATTACAAAGCTACCCATGGTGAGTACACCCATCTGCGTCTGACGAAACGCCCTAACGGCAGCGTGCTGCCGGAAGTAGAGCTGGTGGATATGCGGCAGGAGTTGGCGGAGAAGAACTACAGCGTTCTTTCCCGCAGGCTGCAGCAATGCTTGGTGACTACCGTTGGCAGTGGGGAGCAGGCTATTGTGCTTTTGAACCGTCGCGGTTATTCTACCTTCGTCATGTGCAGGGACTGCGGTTATACTATTACCTGTCCCCATTGCGCTGTGGCGTTGGTCTATCACAGTGCCCACGAGGATATGCGCTGCCATTACTGCGGTAACACTGCTCCCGTGCCTACGGTGTGCCCCACCTGCGGCAGCAGGCGCATCAAGTTCTTCGGCACAGGGACCCAAAAGGCGGAAGCAGAGCTGGAGCAGCTGCCGGAGGTACGTGTTTTGCGCATGGATCAGGATTCCACCATGGCGAAATTTGCTCACGAGGAAATCCTGCGCCGCTTTGCCGCCAAGGAGCGCAATGTGCTCATCGGTACCCAGATGGTGGCTAAAGGTCACGATATTCCCAATGTAACGCTGGTAGGCGTGCTGGCGGCGGACAGTGCCTTGAATTTACCGGACTACCGCGCCTCGGAGCGCGCTTTTTCCCTGCTGACCCAGGCTGCAGGCCGTGCAGGTCGTGGTGATAAGTGCGGACACGTTATTTTCCAAACTTATGACCCGGAAAATAGGGTGGTGCGTTTGGCCGCTACCCAAGATTATGACACTTTTGCTAAAGGAGAACTGCAGGCACGTCAGGACTTTTTCTATCCTCCTTTTGCCCAAATCTTAAAGATGACGGTTTGGGATAAGGATGAAGGGGCAGGCTTGGCGCTGGCGCAGAAGGTGGTCTTCTTCCTGCAGCGTTTGCAACTAGAAGGAAAACTGGGTGAAATGGTAGTAGCAGGACCTTTTCCTGCCCTGGTGTCCAAGGTGCGTGATTTGTTCCGTTTCAATATTTTGGTGAAGTCGGAAAACTTGGAGCCTGTAAAGGCGGCTCTTTTAGCTAGTCCTTTCAAGGAACAGCCCAACCTTTATTTTGATGTGGACCCTGCCAGTGTTATCTAAACATTGTTTAGTGAGCCTAGAGTGTGTTATAATAAGATGTTAAAGTATCGAGTAAATTACTCTTTTGATAAAACCTAAGGAGGAAGTTGTGCCCATGGCAAAGAAAAAAACTTTAGATATTCTGGTAGCCGGTGATCCTGTGCTGCGCCAAGTAGCGGAACCGGTGGATAAAATTGATAAAAAATTACTGCATCTGCTGAAACAAATGGCAGAAACCATGTATGCTGCTGAGGGTGTAGGCTTGGCTGCTCCCCAAATCGGCGTGTCCAAACGCATTGTGGTTATCGACGTGGGCGAGGGTCTGTTTGAACTGATTAACCCTGTCATCGTCAAAAAGGAAGGTGCTGTTGTAGGCAGCGAAGGCTGCTTGTCCGTGCCTGATTATGAAGGTGAAGTGGAGCGCGCCAGCTATGTAGAATGTGAATTCACCGACCGTACCGGTAGAAGAATGTTGCTGCAGGCACATGACTTGTTTGCTATCTGCATTCAACATGAGTTGGACCATCTAGACGGCGTTCTCTTTATTGATAAAGCAAAAAGCCTGTCTCCGAAAGTCAAAGAAAATCCTGCCAAAGATTTGAGGTAAAAAAGATGAGAATAGTATTTATGGGAACACCTGACTTCGCTGTAGGCAGTTTGGCTGCTTTAAGCGAATGTGGTAAATATGAAATTGTAGGCGTAGTTACTCAACCGGATCGTCCCAAAGGACGTGGCAACAAGATGCTTATGACACCGGTAAAGGAGTATGCCTTGAGCAAAGGTTACGAAGTATACCAGCCGCAACGGGTAAAGACTCCTGAATTTGTAGAAACACTGCGCAATATGCAGCCTGATTTAATTGTGGTTGCGGCTTTTGGCCAACTGTTGAGCCAAGAAATTTTAGATATGCCTAAATATGGCTGCATTAATGTTCATGCGTCTTTGCTGCCCAAGTATCGCGGTGCTGCCCCCATCCAATACGCTATCATTAAGGGCGAAAAAGAGTCCGGCGTTACTATTATGCAGATGGATATCGGTATGGACACCGGTGCTATGCTGGATAAAGTAGTAGTACCCATTGGCAAGAATACTACCATGGGCGAACTCCACGATGCTCTGCGCGCTGAAGGTGCCAAGCTGATGTTGGAAGTTATTGAGAAGATTGCAGCAGGCACTGCTGTTGCTGTTCCTCAAAATAACGATGAGGCTACCTATGCCAGCCTGCTGGATAGAAGCATGGAGCGTATTGATTGGTCTAAATCTGCACAAGAAGTGCATAACCTGATTCGTGGCTTTAACCCTGCCCCCAGCACTTTTACCAAGCTGCCCAATGGCAAAAGCTTGAAGATTTGGGGCAGTCTGCTTACCGCTAAGCATAGCGATGCAGCAGCAGGCACTGTGGTAGAAACAGGCAAGCACAGCTTCTTTGTAGCTTGTGGCGAAGGCGTTTTGGAAATCACTGAAGTACAGCCCGAGTCCAAAAAGAGAATGCCTGCCCAAGTATTTTTAAACGGTCGCGGCGTTGTAGTTGGCGACAAGCTGGAGTAAAGAGATTGCATAGATGAAGGTTCTGTTTTTATGTTAGATGATGCATTTAAACCGAAAAAAAGAATATTCATGGCCCTGACTTCGGTTAGTGCTATTTTAGGTGCCATGATGGTGTACGTGGTATGGAAAGTTTCCCTGCCCGGTCTGCAGCAGATTAACTGGGCGCTGCCCATTGCCTTCGGTTTGGCAGGCGGCTTGATCGTCATTGCCCTGCTCAGCGGTGTTTTGGGGATTGTTATGGCGCTTTTGGGCATACCTGTGCTGAAAATCCTGTATTTTTGGGCATGGAAGGCTATCAACCTGTTGTTCCCCTTGGCTGTAGTGGTGGGACGTATTTTCAATATTCCCCGTGATGCTATTGAGCAAAGCTTTATTGAAGTTAGCAACAGTCTGGTGATGCAGCATAAGGTAAAGGTGCCGGGGAACAGGATTATGATTCTGACACCCCACTGCATTCAGCGTGACACCTGCGTACACAAGATTACCCGTAATGTGGAAAACTGCCGTCAGTGCGGCGGGTGCTGCGTAGGCTCCATGTTGGCGTTGGCTCATAAGTACGGCTGCCACTTCGCTGTGGCTACAGGTGGTACCTTGGCGCGCCAAATGGTAAAGCAGGCACGTCCCAAAGCTATTGTGGCAGTGGCCTGCGAGCGTGACCTGACCAGCGGTATTCAGGATGTATTTCCTTTGCCGGTTTTGGGCGTGCTTAACGAGCGTCCCTTTGGACCTTGTTTTAATACCCGTGTAGATTTAAGGAAGCTGGAAGCAGCGATTTTGGCTTTTATGGATGAAGAGGAAGCTAAGGAGAAAAATGCAGAAGCAAGCAAACAAGCAAGCTAAAGTGAATAAGAATGTAAAGGCTCCCACAGCCCGCGGTGCTGCCTTGGTGGTGTTGCGCCAAGTGCTGGAGGAAGGTGCCTATACCAATATTGCCGTGAATAAATTCCTGCGCAATCATAAGCTGGAGGATCAGGAACGTCGTTTCTTTACGGAATTGGTTTATGGTACAGTTAAAGCTTTGGGCACTATCGATTGGTACCTTGCCCAGGGGGTAACTCGTCCCTTGAAGGATGTTGCGCCTGCTATTTTGCAGGTATTGCGCCTTTCCGTATTCCAATTGTTCTACTTGGAGCGTATTCCCGCCTCCGCCGCCTGCAACGAGGCAGTAAAGCTGGCGCGCAGCGTTAGCCATGAAGGTAGCGCCAAGTTTGTTAACGGCGTGCTGCGTGGTTTGTTGCGCAAACGCGATGCAGGCGCGTTGAACTTCCCCACTATGGAAGAAGATGATGCAGGCTATCTTGCTTTACAATACTACCACCCCCGCTGGCTGGTAAAACGTTGGCTGGGTCCTTGGGGCAAGGAAGGTACGGAAGCACTTTTGGCTTTCAATAATACTGCTGCTCCTGTGTGCCTGCGTACCAATACTTTGGCATTGAGCAGGGAAAAGCTGTTGGCAGAACTGACGGAGGCAGGGGCGGAAGCTCATCCTTCCCGTTGGTGCGCTGAGGGCATTGTTTGCGACAAGCTGCCTGCTTTGGAAGGTCTTTTTGCCAAGCTACAGAATGCTTTCTATGTGCAGGATGAAAGCTCCATGCTGGTAGCACCTGTAGTTGCGCCTGCTCCCCACATGACGGTGCTGGATCTGTGCAGTGCCCCCGGTGGCAAAACCACCCATTTGGCACAGCTGATGGAGAACAAAGGCAAGATTATCGCCTGCGATATCCATGAACATAAACTGCAGTTAATTAAGGAAAACGCCCAACGTTTGGGTATTGATATTATAGTTCCCACTATTAATGATGGCACTGTCCTGCGCCAAGAATGGCTGGGACAGTTTGACCGCGTATTGGTTGATGCTCCCTGCAGCGGTATGGGCGTGTTGCGCCGCCGTGCGGAAGCACGCTGGCGTAAGCAGAAGAAGGACTTGAAACTGTTCCCACCTCTGCAGCTAGCGATTTTGGAGAACGCCGTTCAATATGTCAAGGCTGGTGGACGCCTTGTGTACAGCACTTGTACTATTGAGCAAAGCGAAAACCATTACTTAATCGAAGAATTTTTGAGCAAGCATAGTGATTGGCAGCGTGTACCCATCCCCCATCCCTTGACAGGAGAAGCGGTGGAAGAACTGCAGCTGCTGCCACAACGTGATGGCGTAGATGGTTTCTACATTTGCGCTCTGGAAAGAAAATAACGAGAAAATAAGATGAAACAAGATCTTTTTGGTTTAACAATAGAAGAATTACAGGAAGCACTGGTTGCCAAAGGTATGAAGAAGTTCCGCGCGAAGCAGGTTTTTCAATGGCTGTATCAAAAAGCAGTCTTTGATTTTAGCGCCATGCATAATTTGGGCAAGGCGGATATTGCTTTGCTGAAAGAAAACTTCACCCTGCTGCCCAGGGAAATCACCATCCTGCGGGAGCAGAACTCCACTGACGGCATGACTAGCAAACTGCTGTTGAGACTGCCTGACGGTAACAGTGTGGAAACGGTACTGATGCACCATGACTATGGCTACAGTGTCTGCGTTTCCAGCCAAGTAGGCTGCGATATGCACTGTGCTTTTTGTGCCAGCGGTTTAAACGGTGCTGTGCGTAATTTGACGGCGGCGGAAATCGTGGCACAGGTGTACCTGTTTAACGAGCGCCTGCGCGGTGAGGCGATGGTCAGCCGTGTGGTAGTAATGGGCAGTGGTGAACCCATGCTGAACTATGATGCAGTAATAGGTGCTTTGGACTTTCTTCATCGCGAGGATACCTGCCACATGAGCTATCGCAATATGACCATTTCTACCTGCGGTATTATTCCCGGGATTAAGCGCTTGGAGGCGGAAGGCAAGCCTATTAATCTGGCTATTTCCCTCCACGCAGTGAAAAATGAACTGCGTACTGCTTTGATGCCTGTGAATAAAGGTTTCCCCTTTGTCGATGTTATTGCCGCAGCGGAAAGCTACAGCCAAGCAGGCGGCAGACAGGTTACTTACGAATATATTCTGTTAAAGGGTAAAAACGATAGCGTGCAGGATGCAGAGCTTTTGAGCAATTATCTGCGCTTCAAGCACGCTAGTGTAAATTTGATTCCGGCGAACCCTGTGCCGGAGCAGGGCTTTGAGCGTCCTTCCAAGCAAGCTATAGAGCGTTTCGTGAAAGTATTGCAGAAAAATAAGGTTAACGCTACGGTGCGCAAGGAAATGGGCAAGGATATTGACGCGGCCTGCGGTCAGCTGCGGGCTAAATTTGCCAAGGAACAGGAGCATAAATAATGCTGGTAGTCAGTAGGACCCATGTGGGCCTGGTAAGAGAAAATAATGAAGATGCGTTTTTAGTGCGTGCTCCCCATCTGTTTGCAGTAGCGGACGGCATGGGCGGCCATGCGGCGGGAGAAATTGCCAGCCGTGCTACGATCAAAGCTTTTGAGGCTGCTACCCACAGTCTGCGCCATGAGCAGGGGGAGGGCAGTATCAGTTCTGCCTTGCGCCAAGCTTTTGACAAGGCTAATGAGCACGTTTTTAAAATGGCAGTGAGCAATGAAAAATACACTGGCATGGGTACCACTATGACGGCGCTGTACCTGCCCGGTGATGGCACGGCGTACTGCTGCCATATCGGCGACAGCCGTCTGTATCTGTACCGTGACGGCGTGCTGCAGCAGCTTACCAAGGACCACACCTATGTGGCTAACCTGCAGGAGAAAGGCGAGATTACGGAAGAAGAAGCCTTTGTGCATCCTCAGCGTCACATGCTGCTCAAGGCTTTGGGCGTAGAAGAAGAAATTATGGCTGATGTGCTACATTTCGAATTGCAGGGGCAGGACCGTTTGCTTTTGTGCAGCGACGGTCTTTCCGATATGCTGAGAGATGTGGAAATAGCGTCCATTATTGGGGATGAAGATGTGCAACAGGCAGCGGATAGGCTGTTGGAGCAAAGTCTGGATAATGGCGGACGTGATAATGTGACTTTGATTTTAATAGATTTGGCAGAACAAGGGGAGGAAAGCAGCAATGGATAAAAACGGCAAAACCATATTGAACGGACGCTACGAAATCATCCGTCCTATTGGCTATGGCGGTATGGCTGAGGTTTTCTTGGCCCATGATACGCTGCTGGACCGACCTGTAGCTGTCAAAATGCTGCGGGACCAATTTATAGGGGATAAGGAGCTGTTGGAGCAGTTCCAAAGGGAAGCCAAGTCTGCTGCCCGTTTGGTGCATCCCTATATTATTAATATTTACGACGTAGTTTCCGTAGGCGCAAGCCAGTACATCGTCATGGAGTACGTGGACGGCGTTACCTTGAAGGAATATATGCAGGAGCATAAGCTGGGAATGAATGCCGTGTTGGAAATCGGCGTGCGTTTGGCAGATGCTTTGCAGCACGCCCATAACCACAACATCATCCACTGCGACATTAAACCGCAAAATATTCTTTTGGATAAGAATATGAATCCTAAGATTGCAGACTTTGGTATTGCCAAAATGGTTACGAACCAGACCATGGTTTATTCCAAAGCTGTCATGGGTTCCGTGCACTACATTTCGCCGGAACAGGCTAGCGGTGGCAAGATTACTGCTTGCAGCGATGTGTATTCTTTGGGCATTGTACTTTTTGAAATGCTGACGGGGCAGGTACCCTATAAAGGTTCTACGGCAGTGGCTGTTGCCATGATGCACGTAGAAAAACCTGTGCCGAAACTTGCGGACTATATGGACGAAGTCCCCGCGGGATTGCAGGAGATTATGGATAAGGCCCTTGCCAAACGCTGCGAAGACCGTTATGCTAATGCAGGACAGTTGCGCCGCGACCTGCTGAACTTGAAGATGCGCTTGTTCCCCATGAGCGATGCGGACTATACCCAAGAGCTGGGGCCGGTGAAGACACCTGCAGCGCCTCTTGAGGATGATGGTGCTACAGTGATTATGAAGCCCGTCCGTCGGGAGCAGGTGGAACCTGTGAGCGAGGAAACACGGGTGCTGCCTGTAATGGCGCGGAAGCAGGAAGAACCGCAGGCAGTACTGGTGGAAGCACAGCAAGCGGAAGCAACTGGAGGGAAGGCAGGTTTAAAGGAATTTATGGCGAAAAGAAAGTTGAATTATACTAAGCTGCTGATTTATATTACAGCTGCTGTTGTGGCAATTTCTATGGTGGCGCATTTTATCTTTGCCCGCAACCAAGCAGAGATTCCTGTACCGGATGTAACGAAGATGACGGTAGTAGAAGCCCAAAAGCTTTTGGAGGAAAAGGACTTCAAAGTTGAATTGGAAGAAAAATATGGCGACCCTGCCAAGTTCAAGCCCGGTACGGTTATGGAGCAATCCCCCAAAGCAGGCGAAAAACGTAAACAGGGCAGCCTAGTAATTCTGACTATCTGCAAAGGTGCAGAGCTGAAGCCTGTACCGGAAATTACGGGGATGTCCGTAGGCAAAGCGGAGCAGATGCTGTTGGAAGCAGGCTTTAAGATTGGCAAGGTGACGAAAAAACACGTAGATGGCCAGCGTATTGGCACGGTGCTCAGTCAATCTCCCAAAGCTTTGGATAAAGCGCCCAAGGGCAGCGCTATCGATTTGCTGGTCAACGAAGGGGATAAGGAAATTCCTAATATCGTAGGCAAATCTGTGGCTGAAGCTAAGAGCCTTTTGGCAAAAGCAGGCTTGAAACTGGGCGAAGTGAAGAAGATTAGCGACCACAGCGCTAAGAAGAATGTAGTTCTGGCGTGCAACCCCAATGCCGGCACTAAGATTGGTGAGGGCGATGCTGTAGCCATTACTGTTGCCGAAGGCACCGGCGAAAGCAAGAGCGCTTATGTAGATTTTGTAGTGCCCGGTAACAAAGTAACCAATGTGCAGATTGTGCAGATTGACGAAAATGGCAAAACTATTATTTACAATGGCAGCCAAAAAGGCGGCGTGCGTCTGCGCCAACGTGTAGAGGCAGTGGGCAGTGCCCGTGTGCAGATGTTCTGCGACGGCAAGCAGGTTGCTGAAAAGGTACTGTAAATTATGGCAGAACTACAGGGCAGAGTCCTGAAAAATTACAATGGTTATTACTATGTGCAGGTGGATGGGCATACGGAGCCCTTTACCTGCAAGGTTAAAGGCAAGATGAAGCAGAACCGCTTTTCTTTGGCGACAGGGGACATGGTTACTTTTGAAGCCAACGAAAAGGGCGAAGGCATGATCAAAAAGGTGTTGGCACGCAAGAACTTTCTCCTGCGCCCCACCATGGCAAATCTTGATTTGTTTGTGGCTACCTTTGCCTGCGCTGCGCCGGACTTCAGCTTTCTGCTGGCGGATAAGCTGTTAGCCTTGGCGGAGTTGGCAAAAATTCCTGCTATTTTAGTGCTGAATAAAGTGGATACTGCGCCGGCAGGCTTGGTGGAGCAGGTACGCTCCGTGTACGAGCCTATTGGTTACGAAGTCTTTACAGTATCGGCAAAAACTGGCAGCGGCGTGGATGCTTTGCGTGCTAGGCTGCGGGGCAGGATTTGCGCTTTCGGCGGTCCTTCCGGCGTAGGCAAGTCCTCTACCATCAACGCTATTGACAGTAGTGTGGAGCTGCGCACTGGCGCAGTCAGCGAGAAGATTGGCAGAGGCAAGCACACTACCCGTTTTGCCCAGCTGCTGCCTTTTGATGAAGGCTATATTGCCGATACTCCCGGGTTTGGCAATTTGCTGTTGGAAGGACTGGAGCCTCAGCAGGCGTTGGCGTCCTTCCGTGAGTTTGCTGTGTATGAGGATGGTTGCCGTTTTTGTCCCTGCACCCATACCCATGAGCCTGTGTGCGGGGTGAAGGAGGCAGTGGCAGCAGGGCAGATTGCCGCCAGTCGTTATGAATCCTATCTGGCTATGCTGGAGGAAATACGTTTAATTAAAGAGAAAGAGGGAAGAAAATGAGTCTGAAAATTGCTCCGTCTATTTTGTCCGCAGATTTTTCCTGTTTGGGCGCTGAAATCAAGAAAATTCAAGATGCAGGTGCTGATTGGGTGCATATTGATGTTATGGATGGTTTGTTTGTACCTAATCTGACTTTTGGTGCTCCTGTTGTAAAGTGCATCCGTAAAACTACGGAAATGTTTTTCGACTGCCACCTGATGGTGGAAAATCCCGAAAAGTATATTGCTGATTTTAAAGCTGCAGGTGCGGACCAAATCGTGGTGCACGCAGAGGCTACTAAGCATCTGCATCGCTGCGTACAGCAAATCAAGGCGGAAGGCCTGCGTGCAGGCGTAGCGCTGAACCCTGCATCTTCTTTAAGCTTGGTTGAAGAAATTCTTCCTGATGTGGATATGGTGCTGCTCATGACGGTTAACCCCGGTTTTGGCGGTCAATCCTTTATTAGCACTGTAGTGCCCAAGATTAAACGTTTGCGTGCTATAATTGATGCTGCAGGTTTGGATGTGGATATCCAAGTTGATGGCGGTGTGAATGATAAAACTGCTAAGATTGTACGCGAAGCAGGTGCCAATGTTTTGGTTGCAGGCTCCTATGTTTATGGCGCTAAAGATACCAAAGCTGCTATCGACAGCCTCAAGGCATAAAATATAATACCGAAATAAAAAGCGAACCGCCGTGGCGAACGCACGGCGGTTTGTTTATGTTTATTGTCAAGTTATGTAGTATATGTTACAATCTATGTAGCAAGAGATAGTTGGTGGTTGGTTTTCCTACTCCCAGAGTAGGGAGGTGAGACTATGACCGTTTTTGATGCGCTAGCCATTGTGTTAGACATTTTAAAGATTGTAGTTCAGCTTCTCTCGTTTTACTTCTAAAATGAGAAAAACCGCCTAAGCGGTAGGCGGCTTCCTGTCAAGTATATTTGATTTGGGGAGAGCCGACCTTCCACAACCGACTATCTCTTGCCATTATTATATGACTGCAGATGTGTTTTGTCAAATAAAATGAGAAAGACCGCCTAGCGGTAGACGGCTTCCTGTCAAAGATATACATTTTGGGGAGAGCCGACCTGCTACAACCGGCTATCTCTTGCCATCATTATACTTCTGCATATAGATTTTGTCAAATTTTACTCTTTCCTTTAGTGCGAGAGACCTTTTCTATTTTCGACACAGTTCATTCACAAAGGGAAACGCTTGCTCCCTTGACTAATCCCTAGCAAGAAGATATAATAAAGACAACTTCAAAATAGAAATAACCTTTGGGGCAGGGTGCGATTCCCTACCGGCGGTATAGTCCGCGAGCCGTAAGGCACGAACCGGTGTGATTCCGGTACCGACAGTATAGTCTGGATGAGAAAAGGTGGCTAAAGCATTTTTACCGCGTGGACTCCAAGGTCAATACGCGGTTTTTGTTTTATCCCCGGAAAGATTTGAAGGTGATAAATGTGACAGATGAACAGTATATGCGGCGGGCGCTGGAACTGGCGCTGGAAGCCGAAGGCAATACCAGCCCCAATCCTATGGTGGGCTGCGTAATTGTTGATGAAGATGGTAATATCGTAGGCGAAGGCTATCACCATAAAGCAGGCGAACCTCATGCGGAGGTCAATGCTTTGGCAGAGGCGAAGAACCTGGCCCAAGGCGCCACTGCCTACGTAACCTTGGAGCCTTGTGCTCACTACGGACGTACAGGGCCCTGCTGCGTAGCTTTGGCCAGAGCAGGAATTAAGAAAGTGGTAGCAGCCTGCATGGACCCTAATCCCCAAGTAGCAGGCCAAGGTTTAGAATACTTGCGCCTGCAGGGCATAGAAGTAGTAACCGGCGTTTGCGAAAAAGAAGCGTTGCGCCTTAATGAACGTTTCTTTACTTGGATTAGTAAAGGACGCCCTTTTATAACTTTGAAATACGCCATGACTTTGGATGGCAAGATTGCCGCTCGTACCGGCGACAGTAAATGGATTACCGGGGAGGAAGCACGTACCTATGCTCATCGCCTGCGCAAGCAGCATGATGCTGTTTTAGTAGGCATTGGTACGGTGCTGGCTGATGACCCGGAGCTGACCACCCGTATGGTACAGGGCAAGAACCCTATCCGCATAGTGCTGGATAGCAAGCTGCGTATTTCCCTGATGGCGACGATACTGAACCCTGCAGCGGATACCATTATTTTTACAGGCTTGGACGCTGATAAAGTAAAAGCAGAAGCGCTGAACGCTTTACCCAATGTGGAGGTTGTACGCCTACCTTTGGACGAAAACGGACGCCTGCCTATTGATTTAGTAGTAACTGTTATGGCGCAAAAGGGCATTACCAGCGTGCTGGTAGAAGGTGGCAGTGCCGTCCATGGTGCCTTCCGTGATGCTGGCTTAGCAGATCGGGTGTGTGCCTTTATTGCTCCCAAAATCGTTGGCGGCAGCCAAGGCTTTACGCCCATGGGCGGCGTAGGCAGCGACTTGATCGCAGATGGCTGGCAGTTGGACGAAGTGGAATATAAACTTTTAGGCCAAGATTTATTGGTTACAGGTTTGGTACGAAGGGAGGCTGAATAATGTTTACAGGTCTTGTTGCCGAGTTAGGGTCAGTACAAAAGCTGGCACGACAAGGCAATTCCTATCATTTAACAATCAGCGCCCGCAAGGTATTGGAGAACCTGAAGATTGGTGACAGCGTAGCCGTTAATGGCGCCTGCCTGACTGTAGTACGCATGGATAACGATGGCTTTACTGCTGACGTGATGCCGGAAACGGTACGTCTGACCAATATCGGCAGCTTGAATGCCGGGGACAAGGTAAACTTGGAGCGTACCCTGCGTTTGTGCGACGGTTTGGATGGGCACATTGTCAGCGGCCACGTGGAAGGCTTAGGTGTTATTAGCAGCCGTAAGCCTGAAGGCATTGCTATGGTGGTGACCATTACCACTCCTGCTGCACTCTTAAAGTACATTATCAAGAAAGGCAGTATTGCTATTGATGGCATTAGCCTGACGGTGACGGAAGTTACGGATACTACTTTTTCCGTATCCTTGATTCCCCACACGGCTAAGGAAACTACCTTGGGCTTTAAGGGCGTGGGCGCTACGGTTAATTTGGAAACTGATATTATTGGTAAATATGTGGAGCGTATGTTGACTTGGAAGAAGCCTTCCGGTAAGCAGGCTGCTCCCTTGGATATGAATATGCTTATGGAAAATGGCTTTATGTGAGGTGAATGTCATGGAAAATAAATTTAAATATAACACTATTGAAGAAGCAATTGCGGCAATTAAAGCAGGCAAAATGGTTTTAGTTACTGATGACGAAGACCGTGAAAATGAAGGCGATCTGATTATGGCTGCGGAGCTGTGTACTCCCGAAGCAATTAACTTCATGGCAAAAGAAGCACGTGGCTTGATCTGTATGCCTGCTTCCGGTGAGATTATGGACAAGCTGCAGTTTGGCGCTATGGTAACAAAGAACACCGATAATCACGAAACTGCTTTCTCCGTATCCATCGACCATGTGGATACTACCACCGGTATTTCTGCTTATGAACGTGCCTACACTATGAAGAAATGCGCAGAAGCAGGCGCTCAACCTAGCGATTTCCGCCGTCCCGGTCATGTCTTCCCCCTGCGCGCCCGCGAAGGCGGCGTACTGGTGCGTACCGGTCATACGGAAACCACTGTGGATTTATGCAAGTTGGCAGGTCTGCAACCTGTAGGCATCTGCTGCGAAATTATGAATGACGACGGCCACATGGCGCGTACTCCCGATTTGATTGAGTTCGCTCAAAAGCATGACCTTGTCTTCATTACTGTAGCTGACCTTGTTGCTTATCGCAAATCCCACGAAAAGATGGTGCATCGTGTTGCGGAAGCTGCCCTGCCAAGCAAATACGGTACCTTCAAGATTATTGCTTATGAAAACGATTTGGATGACCTGTGCCATGTAGCTATTGTTAAAGGTGATGTAGCAGGCAAGAAGGACGTATTGGTACGCGTACACAGCGAATGCTTGACCGGCGATGCTTTCGGCAGTCTGCGCTGCGACTGTGGCGACCAATTGGCAACTGCCTTGCGCATGATTGAAAAAGAAGGCTGCGGCGCCGTTGTCTATATGCGCCAAGAAGGCCGTGGTATTGGCTTGGCTAATAAGATTCGTGCTTATGCTTTGCAAGACACCGGGTTGGACACTGTGGAAGCTAATGTCCGCTTGGGCTTTGCTCCCGACCTGCGCGATTATGGTTTAGGCGCCCAAATCCTGTCCGATCTGGGCTTGACCAGCATCCGCCTGATTACCAATAATCCTGCGAAACGCATCGGCCTTTCCGGTTACGGTATTACCATTACAGATCGTGTGCCCATCGTTATGGAGCCCAATAAATATAACGAACATTACCTTGATATTAAGGAAGAGAAAATGGGTCACAAACTGCATGACTGCGGCTGCAGCTGCTGTAAATAAGTTTCTAGTAAAAATATAATTAGTTTTTTAGATATTTGGAGGTAAGAAAAGATGAACGTATTAGAAGGTAAACTGACTGCAAAAGGTATGAAAGTAGCTATTGTTGTAGCTCGTTTTAACGAATTTATCACCAGCAAACTGTTAAGCGGTTGCGTTGACTGCTTGCTGCGCCATGAAGCTGCTGATGAAGATCTGACTGTAGCTTGGGTTCCTGGTGCTTTTGAAATTCCCATGGCTGCCAAAAAATTGGCTGAAAGCGGCAAATATGATGCTGTAATCTGCCTGGGTGCGGTTATTCGTGGCGCAACTCCCCACTTTGACTATGTTTGCGCAGAAGCATCCAAGGGTATTGCCCAAGTTAGCATGCAAACCGGTGTGCCTGTAGCTTTTGGCGTACTGACCACCGAAAACATTCAACAAGCTGTAGAACGTGCAGGCACCAAAGCAGGCAATAAAGGCGTTGACTGTGCTATGACTGCTATGGAAATGGTTAATCTGTTTAAAAATATGTGAGGCGTTGGCTGATGGAAGACGTTTTAACTAAAGCAACTGCAGAGGGCGTACGTATTTACGCCCTCTGTACTACTAATCTTGTACGGGAAGCAACCCAAAAACATGGCTGCTCCCACTTGGCAAGTGCAGCCTTGGGGCGTGCTATGAACGGCGCCCTGCTTTTGGCTGCCACTATGAAGGATGGCGAACGCATTAGTGTTCGCTTTAAAGGCGACGGCCCTTTGGGCGAAGTGGTTGCTGATGCAGAAGGCAATTCTGTACGCGGCTACGTAGAAAACCCCGATGCTTTCCTGCCCTTGAAGGCTGATGGCAAGCTGGACGTTGGCGGTGGTATCGGTGCAGGCAATATTATCGTCACCCGCTACCTGCAAAATGCAGAGCCCTTTACCGGTTACTGCGAATTGGCAGATGGCGAGATTGCCAGCGATCTGACTAAATATCTGTATGTGTCCGAACAGACTCCTTCCAGTGTCGCTTTAGGCGTACTGGTGGACAAGGACGGTACTGTTACTGCTTCCGGCGGTTTCTTCATCCAAGCTATGCCCGGCTGCAGTGAAGAAGTGCTGGCTAAACTGGAGGAAAATGTCAGCCTGACTCCCTACGTAACCCAACTGCTGGAGATTGGCTATACTCCTGAGAAGATAATTGAAATCTTAGGACGTGGTCTCGACGTGGACATTAAGGAAACAATTCCTGTACAGTTCAAATGCCGTTGCAGCAGAGAAAAGATTTTGGCAGCTTTGGGTAATTTGGACCACGCTTCTTTGGACGAGCTGGCTCACGACGAAGTAACGGAAGCACACTGCCAGTTCTGCAACACTACCTACACCTTTACGCAGGCAGAAATCCAAGGTCTCTTAAATAAGGAATAAACAAATCTATACTTGACAAGCGAAACTTTTGTTTGTATAATTAAACCATACGTTATGCAAGTTCGGATTTAGCTATGTCAGGAGGTAAGAACATGGATGCAGATAAAAAGAAAGCCTTAGAAATGGCTATGCACCAAATTGAAAAGGATTTTGGCAAAGGCAGCATTATGAAATTAGGTGAAGCCAGCGCCAAAATGAATATAGAAGTTATTCCCACCGGCGCTTTGTCTTTGGACATTGCCTTGGGCGTAGGCGGTATTCCTCGTGGACGCGTTATTGAAATCTATGGTCCTGAGTCTTCCGGTAAAACTACTGTTGCCCTGCATATGATTGCGGAAGCACAGAAGATGGGCGGTTATGCTGCCTTTATCGACGCAGAACACGCACTTGATCCTGAGTATGCCCGCCATTTAGGCGTTGATATCGACAATTTGTTGATTTCCCAGCCTGATAACGGCGAACAAGCTTTGGAAATTGCTGATGCTTTGGTACGTAGCGGCGCTATTGACATTATCGTTATCGACTCCGTTGCTGCGCTGGTTCCCCGTGCAGAAATCGAAGGCGAAATGGGTGATTCCCATGTGGGCCTGCAAGCGCGCTTGATGAGCCAGGCACTGCGTAAGCTGACTGCGTTGATTTCTAAATCTAAATGTGCCACCATCTTCATCAACCAGATTCGTGAGAAGGTTGGCGTAATGTTTGGCAACCCGGAAACTACTACCGGCGGTCGTGCCTTGAAGTTCTACTCCACCGTGCGCCTTGACGTGCGTCGTATCGACACCTTGAAAAACGGCAACGATATGATTGGTAGCCGTACCCGTGTCAAAGTAGTTAAGAACAAAGTTGCTCCGCCCTTTAAACAGGCTGAGTTTGATATTATGTACGGCAAAGGCATCTCCCACGAAGGCTGTATTGTTGACTTGGGCGCAGACCTCGACATTATCAACAAGAGCGGCGCTTGGTATTCCTATGGCGATATCCGTCTGGGCCAAGGCAAGGAGAAGGTTAAGGACTTCCTCCGCGATAATCCGGATGTTGCTAAGGAAATCGAAGGCAAGATCCGCGCTTTGACTATTGCTAAGCCGGGCGAAGCTGTAGCTCAAGATGAGGCACAAGCTGATGTGGAATCAATCTTCAAAGACGAAAACTAAAGCAAAGTTTAACAGCGCGCAGGAAGCATATGACTGCGCGCTGAATTTGCTTTCCTATAGGGATTACAGCGAGCAAAAGCTGCGGGAACGCTTGCAGCGGAAGGGCGCTGATGCAGAGCAGTCCGATGCTGCTGTGGAAAAACTGCAGCACTACGGCTTAATCGATGACCGTCGTTATGCCCAGCGTGTTTACGAATATTGGTTGCAGAAGGGCGCTTATGGCAGGCTGCACCTGCAGGCGGAGCTGCAAAAACGGGGCGTTGCTCCGGAACTGGTGCGGGAGACCGTGGCACAGTTTACTTCCGCCCAAGAAGAAGTGCACGCAGAAAAGGCGGCAGCCGTCTTCCTACAGCGCAATGGGCGAAAATTGGAACAATTACGTCAAGACAAGCGTAAATTATACGCTGCTGCAGGGCGCTTTATGGCTGCCAGAGGCTTTAGTGGCGAGCATGTGAAGATTTTGTGGGAAAAATTACTGTCCGACACCGATATATAGTGGGGGAAACCTGCTTTCCCTTGACAATTTTGTAAAATTTCATTACAATGGTATTAGTCCATCGTGATTATATCATTGGATTTTTTCACGAGGTAACACGTAGTTGTTACCTTCTTTTTTGCCCTTTTTCAAGGATTATTAATAGATTAATTGCTATAGATTAATAGATTACATATTCAATGGAATAAGGACATTTATAGCAGACGCGAAGGCGCCTGCTGTTGTTATGCAAAAAAACTTGAAAAAATTTTAAAATTTTAGGAGGTGAGGACGATTTTAGAGATTATTGGAACCGCTGTCGTTGTCGGTTTGGCAGGTGGCGCTGTAGGCTATTTGGTACGTAAGAACGTAGCTGAAAGCAAGATTGCTACTGCAGAAGAACAAGCTATCCGCATTGTGCAGGAAGCTGAACAAGCCGGCGAGGCAAAACGCAAAGAAGTGATGATGGAGGCTAAAGAAGAAATCCATCGTCTGCGTTCCGAAATGGAACGCGAAAATAAAGATAGACGTAATGACCTGCAACGTCAAGAACGTCGTCTGCTCCAGAAGGAAGAAAACCTGGATCGCAAAATCGAATCCTTCGAACGTAAGGAGGAGAAGCTAGCTTCTAAAGAACAGCGCTTGAATGCTGCTCAAGAGAAAGCTGAGCAATTGTGCCAAAAGCAATTGGCTGAATTGGAGCGTTTGTCCGGTCTGACCAGCGAGGAAGCAAAGCAGGAACTGCTGTCTTCCTTGGAGGACGAAGTTAAGCATGAGTCCGCAATGCTGATTAAAGATTTGGAACAACAGGCAAAGGACGAAGCAGAGAAGAAAGCTAGAGAAATCATTTCTTTGGCTATCCAACGTTGCGCTGCCGATCATGTAGCTGAAACCACCGTTTCTGTAGTTGGTCTGCCCAACGATGAAATGAAGGGCCGCATTATTGGTCGCGAAGGCCGCAACATCCGTACTTTGGAAACTTTGACCGGTATTGATCTGATTATCGATGATACTCCGGAAGCAGTTATTATTTCCGGTTTCGATCCGGTGCGCCGTGAGGTTGCCCGTATCGCTCTGGAGAAATTGATTAATGATGGTCGTATCCATCCGTCCCGTATTGAGGAAATGGTGGAGAAGGCACAAAAAGAAGTTGAGCAGAAGATTAAGGAAGCAGGCGAACAAGCAACCTTCGCTGTTGGCGTACACGGTCTGCATCCCGAGCTGATCAAACTGCTGGGCCGTCTGCGTTACCGCACCAGCTACGGTCAAAACGTGCTGAACCATTCTGTAGAAGTTGCTAATTTGGCAGGCGTGATGGCTTCCGAATTGGGCGTGGACGTTGTTCTTGCTAAACGTGCAGGCTTGCTCCACGATATCGGTAAGGCTATTGACCACGAAATGGAAGGCTCCCACGTAGAAATCGGCGCTGAAATCGCTAAGAAGTTCCGTGAGTCCGATTTGATTGTCAATGCTATTATGGCTCACCATGGTGACGTTGAACCTAAGAGCGTAGAAGCTGTTTTGGTATCCGCTGCCGACGCAGTATCTGCTGCCCGTCCCGGTGCTAGACGCGAAACCTTGGAAAGCTACTTGAAACGCTTGACCCGTCTGGAAGAAATTTCCGAATCCTTCGAGGGTGTTGAAAAATGCTATGCTGTTCAAGCAGGTCGTGAAATCCGCATTATGGTTAAACCTGATGTAATTGACGATGCTTCCGCAGTATTACTGGCACGTGACATTTCCAAGAAGATTGAAGCGGAGATGGAATATCCCGGCCAGATCAAAGTTGTAATCATCCGTGAAACCCGCGCGGTAGATTACGCAAAATAATATATACCTATTCTAGCTTGCGCCTACATGATGGTGTTGTTAGAAAAGTTAAAGACGCGTTCTGTTTATCAGGACGCGTCTTTTTGTATATAAAGTATTTGTAGTTTTCGTACTATTCTCTCTTACTTGCATAATTCTTGATAAATTTTTACGTAATCATCGCGGAAGATACTGTCTTTGAGGAAGATGAAGTCGATTTCATGGCGCAGATGCCAATCCTTTAAATTAATAACCGCTAGTTCACCACGTTGCACTTCCTCATCAACGGCTGAGTAGTAGCAGAAGGTAATGCCTAAATTCGCCATGAGCATGTGTTTGATGGCACCTATGTTGCCAAGCTCAATAAGATTGGCGAAGTCCGTTACCGCCATGCCTTTTTCTTCCAAAGCGCGCTCTAAAATCTCCCGCGTACCGCTGCCTGCTTCCCGCAGAAACAGGTTTTCTTGCAGTAAAGAGTGTAGAGGCTTGCCTTGGTAAAGACGTGCTTTAGCAGGACTTGCCACTGCTACAAAGCCTTCTTCCCGATAGGGTAGGAATTCGTACTCCAACTTGGGGAAGAATCCTTCTACGATAGCAAAATCCAATTCTCCTGTCGTCAGCTTGGCCAAAAGTTCCTTGGTATTTGCTACCGCCATCCGCACATGGCTGTGGGGATGGTTGCTCAAAAAGTGTTCTAGATTTTTGGGAACCATAAATTCCGCTACGGATAGCGTAGCACCAAAACGATATTTTTCTTTATCCGATTGGCTCTGCTGCAAGCGGTCCCGCAGATGCTGCTCGTCATGGCGTAGGGCGATGGCTGCCTGCTGCAGGATTTTCCCTGCTTCCGTCAGTAACAGCTTTTTACCGCTGGTGGTAAAAAGGCGCACGCCGTAGGCTGTTTCTAAAAATTTTATATGTTGGGAAACTGCAGGCTGGGTCATGTTCAATGTTTCTGCAGCTCTAGTAAAGTTCATATATTGGCACACTGTTAAAAATGTTTCCATGCGAAAGTCTTGCATAATCGCACCTCCATAGATAAATCATAACATAAAATTATGGTTTAATAAAGATAGATAGTTTTTAATTATCGTTAAAGTGTGGTAAGATTAAAGCATCACATAAGAAAGAAGGCTTGAATATGGAATCTATGCAAAAGAAATTGCGCGGCCTGCTGCTGTGCATCCTTATCTCCATCCCCTGTTGGTACTTAGGCAAAATGTTCCCCTTGATTGGTGGTCCTGTTTTTGCTATTATCGCCGGTATGATTATCACTATCTTTATTAAAGATAAAAGCAAATTGAAGGATGGTATTACTTTTACTTCTAAAAAAATTCTGCAATATGCAGTTATTTTGCTGGGCTTTGGTTTGAACTTGTCCGTGGTACTGCAAACAGGCAAGCAATCCCTGCCCATCATTATTTCTACTATCGGTGTTTCTTTGCTCATTGCTTGGGGCTTGCATAACTTTATGCGTATTCCCACAAAGATTGCGACTTTGGTAGGTGTTGGCTCCTCCATTTGCGGTGGCAGTGCTGTAGCCGCTGCTGCACCTGTTATCCAAGCAGACGACGAAGAAGTTGCCCAAGCGATTTCCGTAATTTTCTTCTTCAATGTCTTGGCAGCGTTGATTTTCCCCACTTTGGGTGTTTTGGTGGGCTATGCTACTAACAGCGGCGAAGGCTTCGGCATTTTTGCCGGTACTGCTGTTAACGACACTTCTTCCGTTACTGCTTGCGCTTCCACTTGGGACTCCATGTTTGGCTTAGGCTCTGCAACGTTGGATAAAGCGGTAACTGTTAAGCTGACCCGTACTTTGGCAATTATTCCCATTACCATGGTGCTGGCGTACATGGGTGCTAAAAAAGGCAATGGCGAAGGTGGCAAAACTTATAGCCTAAAGAGCGTCTTCCCTTTCTTTATCATCTACTTTGTTTTGGCTTCCGTAATCACTACTGTGGCTCAAAGCATGGGCGTTGGTGCGGAAGTTTTTGCTCCCATTAAAACTTTAAGCAAATTCTTCATTGTACTTTCCATGTGCGCTATCGGTTTGAACACAGATATTATCAAACTGGTAAAGACCGGTGGCAAGCCCATTGTGCTTGGCTTCTGCTGTTGGGTGGGCATTACTGTAGTAAGCCTTGTTATGCAGCACGTACTGGGCTTGTGGTAAGCTAAACGCATTCCTCCAAGATGGAAAGAAAACATTGTCTGGCTGACAGGCGTATGCTACAATAAAGCCATGTACAATATTTGAATGGGGGATGTTTCCATGAAAGAAATTTACCAACTGGCAGCAGATTACCACACTGCCGGCAACAACTGTGTAGAATCCGTAGTTAAGGCCTGTAACGAAGGTTTGCAACTTCACCTGCCGGATCAAGCAATCCGCATGATTAGCGGCATGGGCGGCGGCATCGGCCGTAGCGGCTGTGTGTGCGGCGCTTTAAGCGGCTCCACTATGGTGATTAGCTCCATTGTAGGCCGTCTGGATCCGTCTGAAAAGCATCAGACCGAAGTTTATAAATTTACCCATGAATTTTATGAGCGTTTTGTAGCGCATTTTGGTTCTCCTTGCTGCGCCCAACTAAACAAACTGTCCTTTGGTACTCCTGAATACCGCACTAAATGTATCAAGATTACTGCAGAAGCTGCGGATATGGTTTCCGACTACTTGGTAGAAAATGGACTTGTCAACAAAGCATAAAGTAAACAAAAAGCCCTGCTCCTTACATTATATAAGGCAGCAGGGCTATACTTTTTCTGGTGCGCCTGAGAGGAATCGAACCTCCGCACACGGTTCCGGAGACCATTGCTCTATCCACTGAGCTACAGGCGCAAATTTTTACTGCAATATTATAGCATAGAAGGGAAATGTTTGCAAAGAAAACTTGTCTGGCGCAGAGTTCGTGAAAAATTTTCAGTTAGGGTGTATGTACTTTCTTACAAAAGTGCTATAATATACAATTGACTTATGAACATAAAGGAGTATATTTTCCCTATGATTACAATTAGAGACAGAGTGCGTTTTGTAGAGACCGATATGATGGGCGTGGTGCATCATGCCAATTATTTGCGCTGGTTTGAAATGGGACGCGTTGCCTATCTGCGTGCCTGTGGTGTAACCTTGGGCGAGATGATGGACGCAGGTGTAATCTTCCCTATTACGGAGGTTAAAGTCAAATATAAAAATTCCTGTACCTTTGATGATGAGTTTGAGGTACAGGTAAAGATGAGCAGCTTTAACAAAGCTAAGATGGATTTTACCTATCAGGTTATCCGCCTGCGTGACGGTGCTGTGGCAGTGGAAGGCTTTACCCGCAATGTATTTACGGATAAAGAAGGACGCATTGTCCGTTTGGAGCCCCGTTGGTACGATAAAATTCAAAAGGTATATGCAGCGGAAAAAGCTGCGGAGGAGTGAGATAATGGAAAAGTATGAAATCGTTCCCGTGCCTACTAGGATTCTGACCCACCACGATGATATTTGTGATGCGATTTTGGAGTTTGGCAAGGATAAGATTGGTCCTAATGATGTTGTTTGCGCTGCAGAAAGCGTAGTTGCTATTACCCAAGGTCGTGCCTTGCGCTGTGAAGAATTCCATCCGGGCTTTTTGGCTAAGGTTCTCTGCCATCTGTTCCCGTCCAAGGGCAGCATCAGCAGCTGGTATAGTATGCAGGCGCTGATTGATGCTGAAGGCGGTGCCCGTGTGTTGTACGCCGTTATTTGTGGTTTTGCTGCTAAATGTGTAGGCATCAGCGGTACCTTCTACCGTCTTGCCGGTGAGCAGGCACGTTTGATTGACGATATTACAGGCACTATGCCTCCTTATGACAAGCACGTAGTATACGGTCCTGCAGAACCTGCCAAGGTTGCAGAAGCTATTACCAAGGCTTGCGGCTGCTATGGCGCAGCTATTGCCGATGTTAACGATTTGAAACGCAGTGCTGTTTTGGGCGTTTCTAAGGGTGTGGATGCCGACAAGGTGGCAGCTATCCTCATTGACAATCCTTTTGGCAATGGCAGTGAGAAGACGCCTATCTGTATTATTAAAAATTATCATAAGGCGTAAGGAGGGTGCAAGATGCTTTTGACTATTATTGGTGTTCTGCTGGCAGTCATTGTTTTGGGCGTGCTGGTAGTTGCGTTGTATATTATGGTGCAAGGCGATGCCCAAATGCGCCTTTTGACTAAAAAACGCGGTGCTGTTACTAAAGCAGGGGAGCAGGAAGGTCGCGTGGATTTCCAATTGGAGGTTCCTTTTGACAATATCGGTAAGCAGGAAGGTACGATCCTTGATGCGTATATGCGTATCTATCTGCCCCAAGAGCAGTATGACGATGTACTCTTGCGAGGCAAGGTAAATTTGGAAGGCGTAATGCGTGACGACGATTATTTTGAAGCATTGCTGGTACCTGCAGGTACAGGTAAAAAGTTAGTGCTACGCTTTGAAGCTTATGCTAAGAATGGCAAGACTATCAAAGAAGCACTGAGCAACATTCCTGATGTGGATGTGGCTCTGTTTGCAGACTGCCGCGGCCGCCGCGAGCTGTACACCGTTAAGGAATACCTGACGCTGACTGCTGAGGAAATGCGCGAGTTGGTAAAATAAAAGAAAATATAACGTAAAAAAAGCGAAGTACCGTTTTAAATGGTACTTCGCTTTTTTAGAAACACGTATAATACGTATTGCGAATAAAAGAACATTTATCCAGAATACGTGTTATAAACAAATATAATGTTTGAATTTAGAATTGTATATGATATAATACTAGTGGACAACCGTGTTGCAGGGTGGCTTGACCATTATCTGACTGCAAGGAGGTGGTGCCCATGAAATATTTCGATTTCAAAGACCTTATGGCTTTCGGAATGTTTTTGTTGGCATTGCTGACTTTCATCAAATTGATGGTTTCTTAGAAAACGGTTAGTTGTAAAATGAAGTTGCACAACTGAATAAAAAAGATCCATGGTGGTATCTTTCTGTTAAAATAAAGTTGCTACACAAAATCAGCAGAAAGGACTGACCACCATGGATCAATCTCAAGATACCACAATTCATCAAAAAGGTAAACACTTTTCTAAAGAAAATCGCTATATGCTTCAAGGTTTTCTAAAATGTTGCTCTCAAGATGGTACCAAACCATCTCTGCGTACCCTAGCCAAAGTATTTAACTGTGCTCCTAACACCATTAAAAAGGAATTTGCAAGAGGCAGTCATCCAAACACCGGAAAATATTCTGCAGCAAGAGCTCAAAGAGATTACAACAGCAAACATGCTAATAGCTGCATGAAGCCCTACAAAGCTCTGCAAGTATCTACGTACCTTCTTTGGGTTACGAACCAATTCAGAAAAGAGAAATGGTCTTTAGATGCCTGTGCAGGCAGAGCCAAAGCACAGGCCCTCTTTAAAAAAAGTGCGATGGTATGCAGTAAGACCCTGTATAACTACGTAGATCTCCAATTACTTCCCAGTATCCGTAACATTGATTTACCTGCTAAACTCCGACGCAGGAGACATAAGGATAATGTCCGTAGGAATCTCAGAATTCTAGGTGAATCCATTGATAGCAGGGATGATAATGTACTGTTACGCAAGGAGTTTGGCCATTGGGAGGTCGATACTGTGATTGGCAGCAAGCTCAAAGGAGATAAGGTGTTACTTACTCTTTGCGAAAGGTTGACTCGTAAGTATATAGCTATACAAATACCTTCTAAGACAGCTGAGGCGGTTATGCACGGAATGGAAATAGTCAGAAAATATTTTGGAAGCCGTTTTTCTCAAGTATTCAAGACCATAACTGCTGATAATGGTAGTGAATTTGCCAGAATAGCAGAGATTGGAAAGAAGTCCGAAACCAAGGTATATTTTGCTCATCCATATTCCTCCTGGGAAAGAGGTAGTAATGAAAGAGCAAATGGCTTATTGCGGCGTTTGATTCCCAAGGGAAAACGTATTGATGGGTATCAAGAAGACGATATCTTCTTTGCAACGGAGTGGGCTAACAACCTACCTAGGAAGTGCTTGGGGTACAAGTCCCCCAATGAGTATTTTGATGAATATCTAGACCGCATATATGCAGCCTAGAGGATTGAAAAAAGTGTGCAACTTGCTATTGCAATTTAGAAACTATATAAAATATTAAACCAGCTGTAGCTTGTGCCGCAGCTGGTTCGTTTTTTAGTGGGAGAGGATGTATCGGGAATATTTGCCGTTATTATCTTTGATGATGGTGCCTTTTGCTAACATTTTACGCAGGATGAGGATGGCAGAGAAACCCAAAAGGCGTTCCTCCCGTTATTGAGAAGAACGCCTTGCGTTTCTATTCGTGTTTATTTAATGTATTGGTCTTCTAATCTGTCTAAAGTGCCGTCCATGTCCTTTTCTTCCATGAAGAAGTTGACATAGTTAAGCCAATCTTGGTCGCCCTTAGCCATCAAAATACCAAACTGGCTCTTGGTGAAGGGATCATCCAAGAGGGGAGCTGCCAAACGGGCATCGTCGCGTACATAGCGGCGTGCTTCCATAGTTTCGGTAATCATAACGTCAGCTTTGCCTTCGGCGATAAGGCTAGGGATTTCTGCGTTTTGCGGATGTACCAGACGGGTGCAGTTGGGCAGATTGTTAATAGCAAATTTTTCGTTGGTGCCACCGGGATTAACCATAACGCGGACATTAGGATTATTCAAATCTGCTTCGGATTTAAATTTTTTCGCATCAGCTTTACGGCAGAGAATGGTCTTACCAAAAAGCAGATAGCCATGAGACATATTCATCTTTTGCTGTCTAGCAAAGGTACGGGTAATGCCACAGATAGCGATATCGAATTTGCCTGCCATAGTATCAGCAGTGAGTGTTTTCCAAGTGGTGGGCACGTACTCTACCTTTACGCCCAAAGATTTTGCCAAAAGCTCTGCAACTTCGCAGTCAAAGCCTTCGTATTTGCCTGTTTCCTTGTTCAGATAGCTCATCGGCTTGTAGTCACCGGTGCTGCCCACAAGGAGGGTGCCGCGTGCTTGCACGTCTTCAATCTTGCCTGCTTCCGCAGTAGGCATCAAACCACCCACGCCTAAAACCGTCGTTGCTAACAACGCGCCTGCAAATAATTTTTTCCAACTTACCATACTACCATTCTTCCTTTCTTCTCCATGCTATACGCTGGATTTGCGTTCATTATATTACATTTTACGTTGTTTTTCTAGTTAATTCTGAAAATTTGTTGCAGAACAAATAACGGCCGCTAAAAATGTAAGCAATATTACATATCTTGCAGCTATAAAGGTCGGGAAAACGGTTTTCCATGACTCTGTGAAAACTTTTATTTTCTTTGTCTGCATCATGCTGTATAATACAGGCATACGGATTTTGAGGAGGCTGTATTATGGCAGAACATGTTTATCATATTTATCCCCGCACCAAAACTAAGGCTTTGACTAACATAGAAGAAAAGATTGCCCTTTTACCGGAAGACCACCAACTGTACACGGAGGAAAATGTAGGTGCTGTGCTGCAGGCTATTTATGAGGCTATGCAGAACTACGACTCCTTCATCGTGCCTGTAACCTTGCCTGCGGAGGCTATGGCTGAACTGGAACAGGAAGGTTATGCTGATGGCGTTGTAGTAACGGATGTCAAGAACTACTATAACGTTAGCTTTAAGGTAGTCCCCACTAAGGATGGCAAGAGCAATTTTGTAGCCTTTACGGATCAGGAACAGCTTGCCAAAGGGGAGCCTGTTTCCACCGTTACTATGAAAATCACATCTTTACTTTATACGGCAATGAACAATAACGATTTCCACGGAATCATGATTAACCCTTGGGGCAAAACCTTCTTCCTAGCTAAGCCGTACATTGAGTATATCTTTGAAAATCTCAACAGTAATAAGTAATAATGCAGCCTCTGCCGTTCTGGCAGGGGCTGGCTTTTACTGTCACAAAGATTTCATTTGCCAAAAGCATTGAAATGGCGTATGCTAATGGTAATAACAGAAGCTTTGCGGGAGGTACGCTTATGGCAGATTATATTCTTGGTATTATCCTGATAGGCTTATTCATTGTTGCTGCCCGCAGTTATTTCGGCACCCGTTTCAAAGGCAGTTGCTGCGACCGTTGTAGTGGTTGCCCCCATGCCCAAGGATGCAAAAGCCTCAAGAAATAAGCTGTTGACAAAATCGTCTGAAAGTTATATCCTAATGGTACAGTTTTTTATCGGCGCAAGCCTCGAACTGTAGTGTGAACTCTGACGCCGCAGCAAGAATGCATTGCCTGCGGCTTATTTTATGATTATTACTAGGGAGGTCTTAATTGTGCATATTCAAAGGGGCGCTTGGGCGGAGATTAATTTGGACGCGGTGGCCCACAACGTACAAACTGCTAAGGCCAACCTTAAACCCACCACTAAGCTTTGCGCTGTAGTCAAAGCTGATGCTTATGGTCATGGTGCTGTGCGCGTGGCACAAGAGGCTGCCCGCAATGGTGCGGACTTTTTCGCTGTAGCCTTGCTGCAGGAAGGTGTTAAGCTGCGTGAGGCAGGTATTGAGCAACCTATTTTGGTGCTTGGCTCCCTGTTGCCGGAGGTAGCGGAAATTTGCGTCCGCTACGATATCAGCCACGCTGTATTTGATGAAGAACGTTTATATGCTTTGAATGAGGCAGCGCTGAAGCTGCACACCAAAGCAAAAATTCATATTAAGGTGGATACGGGTATGCACCGCATTGGTGTCCATGTACGTGATGCAGGCAAGTTTGCCAAGTTGGCAGCTTCTTTGCCGGGCATTTATATTGAGGGTGTTTTCTCCCACTTTGCCACTGCCGATGCTGATGATAAGCAGTATGCTGCCTACCAGTTTGCCCGCTTCCAAGAGGCGCTGGCTTTGATTGAGGCAGAGGGTGTCCACATTCCCATCCGTCATATAGCCAATAGTGCCGCGCTGACGGAACTGGAGGAATATCAATTGGATATGGTGCGCCAAGGCATTACCCTGTATGGCCTGCACCCCGCCCACATGATAGACTGCTACAAGGATTTTGAACCGGTTATGACCGTCAAAACCCAAGTTTCTTTTGTAAAAACACTGCCTGCCGGGGAAACCATCGGCTACGGCAGAACTTATACACTGCAACGCCCCAGCGTTATTGCTACGGTTCCCATTGGTTATGCCGATGGTGTCAGCAGACGCTTGTCCAATAGGGGCTATATGATTGTTAATGGTATGCATGCTCCCATTGTAGGCAAGGTGTGCATGGATCAAGTAATGCTGGATGTGACGGATATTCCTAATGTACATTTAGGGACGGAGGTTATCGTCTTCGGCGGACGGGAGCTGCCCATGGAATTAGTTGCTGAATGGGCGGACACCATCTGTTACGAAATCATCTGCAACGTCAGCCCCCGTGTGCCGCGTGAGTATGTTCGTGGCAACTAACTAAATACGCTTTCCCTTATTTTATGGCTACCTGAGGATTTGTCCAAGGGTGGCCCTTTTTTATGTCCGCATATAGGCGGACATGATGCAGGCTCCCTGTGCTCCCGCAGTCTGCAGTTCTTCCCATTGGTCGTAGTTAAAGCCGATGCCGCCAATGGCGTAGACCGGTACAGTGGCGTGCTGGCAGATACTACTAAGAAAGGCCAGTCCCCGCGGAGGCACTCCTTCCTTGCAGGTAGTGGTATAGATGTGGCCTGCAATCAGGGCAGTGGCGCCTAGAGCCATGGCTTCCTTGGCTTCTTCCGTACTGTGGACGGAGGTGCTGAGGTAGGCAAAGTTTTGCCGTGCTGTTGCAGGCAGGGCGCGCAATTGGGGCAAGGGCAGGTGGAGCGCCGTGCACTCTAATTGCTTCGCAATTTCCACATGGCTATGGAGGATTACTTGGCAGCTACTCCCTGCGCAGATAGCCATGACTTGGGCAGCAAGGGCTGCATACTCCGCTGCCGGGAAAGCTTTCGCACGCAGGATAATAGCGTTGGGGGGCGTAGGACAGGCAAGCAGTCTAGCTATTTGCTCTACCAGCGGGCGGGGGCAGGAAGCTTGGTCCGTAACGGCGATAAGCTTAAACATAAATATAGTCCGCCATGACAGGCTGCAAGCCCAGCTTGGTCAAATCCTCGCAGATTTGGGCAAGACTGCGGCTGTCATCAATCTCAAATTGTTCGTCCCCCAGTTCTTCTTTGTGGCTGTGGCCGCCGATGCCTGTATTGACTCCTGCGGAAATCTTATTGGCGCAAATCAGCATAAGATTATCGCGAACGCGGGCACATTCCCTGCTGGACACGGTAATGGAGGCGAAGGGCAGGAACAGCCTGTAGGCGCACACTACCTGGAGCAGTTGGCGTTCGTGGACATCCATGGGTTTGATTTTCTCGTTATTGATAATAGGGCGTAGGCGGGGACAGGAAAAAGCAATTTCTGCATGGGGGTACTGCTTTTGTGTCAGGTAGGCGTGGAGTCCTGTGGCATAAGCATCCTTGCGGAAGTCATCCAAGCCTAAAAGGGCAGCAAAGCCTACACCGCGCATACCGCCGCGGAGGGCACGTTCCTGAGCGTAGAAACGGTAGGGGAAAACACGCTTATGCCCTGCCAGATGCAGTTGGGCGTACTTGTCACTATTATATGTTTCTTGAAAGACAGTTACGTAGTCTACGCCGCATTGGTGGAGATAAGCATATTCATCGCTGTTGACAGGATAGATTTCCACGCCTACAACTTTGAAATATTCATGTGCCAGCTTGCAAGCCTCACCAATGTAATGGATGTCGGACTTTTTGCGGCTTTCCCCGGTGAGCAGCAGCACTTCCTGCATGCCTGTAGCCGCTATGGCCTGCATTTCTTCGCGAATTTGTTCCGTGCTGAGGCAGGCACGATGGATTTTGTTGTGACTGTTAAAACCGCAGTAAATGCAGTAGTTTTCGCAGTAGTTGGCAATGTAGAGGGGCGTAAAGAATTGTACGTTATTGCCAAAGTAGCGGAGGCGTTCCTCCCTAGCTTTCGCTGCTATTTGCTCCAAGAGGGGAAGCGCTGCGGGAGAAAGCAGGGCGGCAAAGTCTGCGGGAGTACGCTGTTCGTGGCTTAACGCTTGGAGAACATCGCTAGCAGTGTATTTGGTATAATCGTAATTATCCCGTGCCTGGGTTACTTGTTCCAGCATGGTAGAGTCCAATACTTCCATGCCTTCTGCATACGCCATGTGGTCAGTTAGTCCTTGGGCTACAAAGGCTGCTATTTCATCACTATAGATGCTGTCGTTGAAAAATTCGTCTTTCTTGCTCATCATGCCCTCCTAGTCATGCAAAAAGCCTGTTAAGGGAGAGGAAGCGCTGGCAGTGGTGCGTACTCTGCCTAAGCCTGCTAGGTAAGCTTGACGTCCTGCGGTAATAGCGTTTTTAAAAGCTGCAGCCATTAAAGGCAGGTCGCCGGCAGTGGCGATGGCTGTGTTGGCCATAATGGCGGCAGCACCCATCTCCATAGCTTCGCAGGCTTGGGAAGGACGACCGATACCTGCGTCTACAATAACGGGCAAGTCTACTTCGTCGATAATGATTTTGATAAAATCTTTAGTACACAGTCCTTTGTTGCTGCCGATAGGTGCACCTAAGGGCATGATGCAGGCTGCACCTGCGTCCCGGAGATTGCGTGCTGCCTGCAGATCTGGGTACATATATGGCATAACGATAAAACCTTCTTGGGCAAGGATTTCTGTAGCCTTAATAGTTTCGTAATTGTCGGGGAGCAGGTATTTACTATCTTTGATGACCTCGATTTTCACAAAATCGCTGTGGCAGATTTCCCTTGCTAAACGGGCAATACGCACTGCTTCTTCTGCTGTGCGGGCACCGCTGGTGTTGGGGAGCAGGGTGACTCCTTGAGGCACATAGTCTAATATATTTGCCAAACCGCCATTGTTAGCGCGACGTAATGCTAAGGTTAAAATTTGCGCGCCAGCTTGTTCTATAGCTGCTTTGATCAATTCTAAAGAATATTTTCCTGAGCCTAAAATAAAACGGGAACTAAATTCATGTCCTCCCAAAATAAACTTGTCTTCCATTAGTTATTCCTCCATTTGTAAAATTAAACGTGCTAGAGTAAGGGCTTGTTGAGCAGCGCAGATGCCTACCCGCGCACCGCACAAAGGCAGGTCGCGGAAATCGCTTACACCGTCGCCGCATAAGTAAAGGTTGCTGCTAATACGTTTGCTAAGAACTTCGTTGCCACTGCCAAAGCCAGCCATACCGGAGGCTGCTACGACTTTTTTTTCCGACATAGTGCTTAATACAGTGCTGACTAGCATTGCCTTTGCAGCAGGATCATCTAAGGCTTCGCAAATATAGGGAGCTGCCTGTAATAGTTCTTCTACATTGTCTTCCGCCAGCCTAGTAATCTGGGGCTGGTACTTGCCGTAGGGATTTACTTTCTGCAGATGCTTAGTTAGTGCTGTCGCCTTGTATTGACCTACGTCATCTAAAAAGTAGTATTGGCGGTTAAGATTGCTTAACTCAACCTTATCAAAATCAATAAGGGTGAGGGTGCCTACGCCTAAACGTGCTAACCACATGGCAACGTTGCTGCCTAAACCGCCCAAACCGCAGACTGCCACATGGGCGGCGTGGAGCAGTTGGCGCTGCTTGTCCGTCAGTCCCTTCTGGAGTGCGTTCTCCATTTCCGTGGATGGGTACACTTTAACCACCTCCCACGAAGCTGACGATTTCCAATCTATCAGCATCAGTCACTACTGTTTTCTTATAGTCTTTTTGCTTAATGATGTGTCCGTTATGCTCCACTGCTACTAAATCAGTGCGATAACCTAAATCAAGTAAAAGCTGTTGCAATGTAGTTGGCTGCAATAAAGCTTGCTCTTTGCCGTTAATGATCATGTTCTGCTCCTTTCTGCAAACAAAAAAGCCCATGAAGAAACTACACCCGTGGTGGTGTACCCCTTCATGAGCTTTGGCTCACTCTCAAATGTGTATGCTGGTGTCTATAAACATAGTATAGTGGTAAACATTGCTGCTGTCAATACAAAAAGGCTCTTCCACCGAAGTGGAAGAGCCTTCTGCAAGGAGTCTATGCAAAGATCTTTAATGATTATTTGTTGAAGTAACGAGCCAGCAGGCCAGCGAAAGCTTTGCCGTGACGAGCTTCGTCACGTGCCATTTCATGTACGGTGTCATGGATAGCATCCAGGTTCAGAGCTTTAGCGCGTTTTGCCAAGTCGGTTTTGCCTGCGGTTGCGCCGTTTTCAGCTTCTACACGCATTTCCAAATTCTTTTTGGTGGAAGCGGTAACAACTTCGCCCAGCAGTTCTGCGAATTTAGCAGCATGTTCTGCTTCTTCATAAGCAGCTTTTTCCCAGTACAGGCCGATTTCAGGATAGCCTTCACGATGAGCTACGCGAGCCATTGCCAGGTACATACCAACTTCGGTGCATTCGCCGGTGAAGTTAGCACGCAGGTCAGCTTTGATATCTTCAGGAGCATCGGAAGCAACACCGATTACGTGTTCTGCAGCCCAGTCCATTTCGCCTTTCATTTCGGTGAATTTGCTAGCAGGAGCTTTACATTGGGGGCAGAATGCCGGAGCAGCTTCGCCTTCATATACATAACCACATACTTGACATACAAATTTTTTCATGTTGATTCCCTCCAAATTTTAATAAGTTTAATTTTATCAGTGATGAGTGTCTTTAACACTTGGTGTCCTCTTGACACTCATATAATAACACAATTATAATTAGTTGTCAATAATAATTATTTATTACATCACTTTCAAACTTGTCTTTTCTGTGAACTTTTGTGAAAAGTACAATTACAATGAACCCTTCTATAATAATTTTAGCACATTGGTCGAGGAATTCAAGGGAAAGGGATGGCAAAAGTTTGAGATTTCTGTTAAAAAGCTTGTAAAATCTGACGGAAAAGAGGATAATTATAGTGTATTACTATCTTATAAATCCGAGGTTTGTATGAGCGACGATAAGCAAAATTCTAATAGTAAATTTTTGAAAGGAACTATGATTCTGACTATCTCCAGTATTGTGGTCAAGGTCATTGGCTCCTTAAACTGGATTATTCTTTCCCGCGTATTGGGCGGTGAAGGTATCGGCCTGTACCAAATGGGCTTTCCTATTTATCTAATGGCGATTACGGTTTCTTCTGCCGGTGTGCCTGTGGCGATTTCCATTATTACATCCGAAAAATTGGCGAATAAGGATTATCGCGGTGCCAAGCGGGTCTTTAATATCTCCTTACGCCTTTTGCTGTTGACAGGTCTTTTGTTCTCCTCCGCGTTGTTCTTTGGGGCGGATTTTTTAATTAACCAGCATATTATTCGCGATGCCAGAGCCTACTATTCTATTATCGCTTTGGCACCTGCAGTTTTCTTTGTAACTTTCCTCGCCAGCTTCCGTGGCTATCTGCAAGGCTGGCAGATTATGACGCCTACGGCAGTGAGCGAAATCGTAGAGCAGTTGACCCGCGTTATTACCATGCTGGTATTCGCTGACCTGTTCCTGCCCTATGGCTTGGCTTATGCCGCCGGTGGTGCCAGCATGGGTGCCGGCGTGGGCGCCTTCTGCGCACTGTTAGTGCTGATGTGGTTCTACCGTCGTTTTAAAAAACCCCTCCATGCCGAAATTTCGGCACAGGACGACAGTATTCCTGTGGAAAGCGCAGGCCATATTATCAAACGCCTGTTGAAATTGGCACTGCCTGTTTCCTTAACTAGCCTGATGCTGCCTATTGGTGCCAACTTGGACCTGTTAATCGTGCCTCAGCGCTTAGAGGTTGCAGGCTTTAATGTACGCCATGCTACGGAGCTTTTTGGCTACCTAACAGGTATGGCTGTACCGCTAGTTAATCTGGCTACTATTTTTACAGCAGCTATGACCATCAGTCTGGTACCGTCTATTTCCGAATCCAGAGCGTTGAAGAACTTTGAAGCGATCCGCGCGAAAATCCGCATTGCTTTCCGCGTGGCTATGATTATCACCTTCCCCTGCTTTATGGGCTTATTCTTCTTAGCGGAAAAGGTGGCAGCCTTGATTTATAATGCTCCAGGTGCTGCAGGCGCCATTCAGACTATGAGTATCGGCATTTTGTTCCTAGGTATGCACCAAATCAGTACGGGCATCCTGCAAGGTTTGGGTAGGACTGCGGTCCCTGTTATGAATATGATCCTTGCCTGCGTAATCAAAGTCATCCTCAGCTGGGAGTTGACGGCGGTGCCTTATTTAGGCATTAAAGGCGCGTCCTTGGCTACTGTAGCTGATTTCGCGGTAGCAGCAATTATCAATATGCTGTTTATCTATAAATACACGGGCTTTACCCTGTCCTTGAGCAGCATCATCCGTCCTTTAGTGGCTTCCGGTATTATGGGTGCCGCTATTTACGGCGTACTGTTCCTGACGGAAGGCTTGGGCATGTGGTGCGTACTCTTTGCCATGGCTGTTTCCGTACCTGTTTACGCAGCAGCGCTGTTGGCTGTAGGCGGTTTGACCAAGGAGGACTTGGACAATGTGCCGTTTATCGGTCGCAGGATTTTGGCAGTGGGACGTCGTTGTGGTCTTTTCAAAGAAGGTTGAAAATAATGGAAGAAGATATTTGTGAAATACGTCTGCCCAATGGCAAAGTAAAAAAGCTTGCCTATGGCAAGGTGAAATTAGTAGTTGGCGTTGCAGGGTTGCTCTTAGCGGCAGCCCTTGGCAGTGCCGGCTATTTTTATTACCAGCTTGCTGATTATCGTCAGGAAGCAGCGGAGTTTGCAGAGTACAAGGTACATAAGCAAGAACAGCAAAATAAGCTGCAGCAGCTTTTGCAGGATAACGAAAAGATGCTGCGGGATATGGCGGAAATCTCCAATCTGGAGAAAAAACTGCGGCGTGCTATTATCCGTGATGTGGACAGCTCTAAGCTGGGCGTAGCGCCTGCTGCAGAAACTAGCGGCTCAGGCGGTGGCACGTATACAGGCAAAGGCAGCGGTGAGCCTTTGGACAGCAAAACTGCCATGGGCGTATTGGAAGCCCAGAACAGCAATATCCGCCGAATGCTGGAGTCTTCTAAAAAATCCGTCAGTGAATTGTTAGGCGAAATTGAAGGTCGCAGTGGTACCTTGGCGTCCTTCCCCGACCGTTGGCCTACAGTAGGCGGTGTAGTGAGCAGCAACTACGGCGGCAGGACGGGCCCTATTGGTGGTGGCTATGAATGGCACGTAGGCTTGGACATTGCGGCAGATTTTGGTGCTCCTGTCTACGCTACGGCGGCAGGAACGGTGACACAGGCAGGCTGGAACGGTGGCTACGGGCGCTATATAAAGCTTAACCATGGCAATGGCTACGAAACCGCCTACGGCCACATGAGCGGCTTGGCAGTAACTGCAGGGCAGCAGGTGATTAAAGGTGAAATCATCGGCTTTGTAGGCAGCAGCGGTTACAGCACAGGTCCCCATCTTCACTACGAAGTTTTAGCAGATGGACAGAATATAGATCCTTTCTATGTAATGCGTCAATAAAAGTAAAAGAAGAACCCTCTCAAGCAGAAGCGTTTCTAGATGAACGCAACTGTTGAGAGGGTTTATTTTTGTGGCGTGAAAAAATGATTTTTGATATAGGTGCTAGGAATTTTTAGGAAAAGTGCGGGAAAAAATTGTTTTTCCCACCCTTTGCCACCTTTTGGGGTGGGGACAAAGGCTGTTTGTTATGGCAGAATAGATTTAGAAGCTAACAGTAAAGGAGGCTCGTTATGGAAAAATTAGCAATTACCTACTCCTGTATGGAAGAATTTGGTCTGCAGGACTATTTTGACCGCATTGTGCCTTATCTTAAATCAGCTCTGACCATGGATTTGACTGTTGCCGAGGATGAGGATATTCCTATTGGCGTGTCCAAACTGGGCGGTCTGCCTGATCTGCCGGAAAATGTAGATTGGTTCCGCAATCCTGCTACAGGTGAGCCCCTGTCCTTTATCTGCCAAATTAATTTTCAAGAGCTGAAATCCCTAGACGAAGCAAACAAGCTGCCTGCCAAGGGGATGCTGTACCTTTTCTACGATTGCAGTGGGGAGAGTTGGGGCTTTGCGCCCGAGGATGCTGCTGCGCAAAAGGTTTACTATTACAGCGGCAGTAGGAATAATTTGGAGCGTAAGGAGCCTCCTGAGGATTATATGTATAAGGAAGGCTTAGTTTTTGGTGCTGCCGGCGTAGGCTTTATGCCTATTGCCGATCTTCCCTATGCGGAAAGCGAAGCAGTAGAAGTTTTAGAGCTTGGAGAGGAGGAATACGATACCTATTGCGAGATGGTGGAGGAGTTTGCCGACTATATGGGCGACAAGCTTTTGGGCTACCCCAATATTGTGCAAAGCGAGATGGAAGAGCAGTGCGAATATGTTGCCAACGGTATTGACTGCGGCAATTTCGATGGCTATGCGGAGGGCAGAGCCAGAGGCTTGGCTGTTGCTGCCCAGGATTGGCATTTGTTGCTACAGATAAACACCCACGAGGACTTAGGCATGGTATGGGGCGATAGCGGTAGGCTGTTTTTGTGGATTAAGGATAGTGACTTAGCCAGGAAGCGCTTTGACAAGGCGTGGGTAATCCTGCAGAGCTACTGATTAGAGTCTATGGACGATGCTTGTTAACAAAAAACACAAAATAATGACTTTTCCCACACTTTTACCGCTCTGGGGTGGGGACTTTACCGCTAATTTATGTGATAATTTTAACCAAGGAAGGCATTAATAACTATAGAAATCAACGCAAAGGAGCTGTTAACTTATGAAGCTGAAAAAATTATTTGCAGCAATCCTCACAGCTACGTCCCTGCTGGCAGTTGCTGGCACAGCCGATGCGGCAGTTAATCGAGAGGTTTTTAATCAAGAAGAGTATGACAAGGTTTTAAAAGAATTAAAAACGGTCATTGTTACAGGCAAGTATAACGAGTATTTGGAGCGCACCAAGGGTGAATACGATGTTGGTGTACGTTATGCTATGCGTGCCGGTTGTGGCGAGAAATATTTAGACAAGATTGGCTATGTGCAGATGGATATTAATGGTGACGATATTCCAGAACTGATTATAGGTTCCGTGGAGGATCCCAGCAGAGTTTACCAGCTCTTGACCTACTTTGACGGCACGGCTCGACAGATGTTTAAATCCGATTATTCTTGCCAATTTGATTATTTGGGAGGTAACCGTTTTTTGAAATATGGTGAGAATACTTCTTATGGTGCTCGCGCATTTGGCGTTGCCAGATTTACCGGCTATGCTATGGAATGGGATAAGTTCTATTATAATGCTCATGGTGAAATGTATACCAATAGGTCAGGCAGAGTCGTAATTCCAGCCTACGATTATTCTGACCTTGTTCCGGGGATAGATTACGATGATCTTCCTAAAATGTTTGAGAAAGAATATAAGAATGTGAAGCCCCTGCCGTTTACTCCCTTTAGACAGCTATAATCCAGTTTCTTATTTAGCTTTAAGCTTAATTAGTTAATAAAGAGGAGGTATACTTATGAAAAATTTATTGAAAGTATTGGCAATTGGTACCATGTTGGCAGCTGCAACCGTAATGGTTGGCTGTGGCGGCGACAAAAAGGAAGACCCCCCCAAGAAACCGGCAACCACTGCAACTACTCAAGCTAAGACTGAAAATAAGGCTAAGACTCCATTACCGCCTGCAGGGCCTAATTGGAAATATTATTATGCTATTAAGGGCTTAGAAGATACCCACGAGATTACACCTGAGGTGCAAGCAATAGTTGACAAACTTTATCCAAAAATTAAGTTACATCCTGATGCAAAGGGCAAGCTTACAAACAATACTTCCAAACTCTATAAAAAGGGTATGATTGCATACGATTTCAAGGGTAATGATGAAACGTATGATAGTAAAAAGAGGTTTAAGGATGAGAAAGGTCGTACTTTTGGGTGTCTAAATTACTGGGGCATAACTGTTTTCGCTGATCCAGAAACTAAAAAGTTAAAAGAATATGAGTTCTATCACTATATTCAGGATGAGAAAAATCCTCTGGGCAAGAAGATTATTGTTGAAAGTGGTAAATTATAAGGTTGAGCCTCTCATCGCATAGTGCATAAACAAATAAAAGCCTCTCGGATTTCTCCGAGAGGCTGAATTTTTTTTTGGTGATTCACCCGAGACTCGAACTCGGGACACCCTGATTAAAAGTCAGGTGCTCTACCAACTGAGCTAGTGAATCATAGTTGCTAAATCAGCAACGAATAATATTATACTAGCTTGACTGTAAATTGTCAAGCAGTTTTTTGCAAATTACAGCAAATCTTTCAGAACGATGGTTTGCTCGCGGTTAGGACCAACGGAAACAATGCCAAGTTCCACACCTGCAACTTCGCTTAAGCGTGCCAAATACTTCTTAGCATTTTCAGGCAGCTTGTCGTATTCGCGGATGCCGCTGATATCGGTCATCCAGCCATCGAATTCTTCGTAAATAGGCTCAACCTTAGCCAGTACGTTCAGGCTAGCAGGGATTTGCTTTAGTACTTCGTCGCCGATCTTGTAGCCTACGCACATTTTAATCTTGGGCATTTGGTCCAAGATATCCAGACGGGTAATAGCCAAGTAGTCCAAGCTGTTCAGGCGTGCGCTGTATTTCAGCATGAAAGCGTCCAGCCAGCCGCAACGACGAGGACGACCGGTTACAGTGCCGTATTCACGACCGGTTTCACGGATTTGGGTGCCAGGGCCGTCGGTATCCAGCAGTTCGGTAATGAAGGGGCCTTCGCCTACGCGGGTGGTGTAAGCTTTTACTACGCCTACAACATGGTCGATGAAGCGAGGACCAACGCCGCTACCGGTGCAAGCATTGCCTGCAGTGGGGTTGGAGCTGGTTACGTAAGGATAGGTACCATGGTCGATATCCAAGAAGGTTGCTTGCGCGCCTTCAAAGAGTACGCTTTTGCCTGCTGCAAAAACTTCGTCCAAAACTACGCCGGTATCAGCAACGTAGGGACGCAGTTCTTCTGCATAAGCCAAATATTCTTTGAGTACAGTTTCGTAGTCAAAGGGTTCACCGCCATAAATTTTGGTGATGATGGCGTTTTTAGCTTCCATGTTAACTTTCAGCTTTTCAGCGAAAGTATCGGGCTCCATCAAATCGCATACGCGGATGCCTACGCGGGCAACCTTATCCATGTAGCAGGGACCGATACCGCCTTTGGTGGTACCAATCTTGTGGGAGCCCAGTGCTTCTTCTTGCAGTTCGTCCAGGCGTTGATGGTAGGGCAGAACTACATGAGCGCGGTCAGAGATAACCAAGTTTTTGCAGTCGATGCCTTTTTCCTTCATGCCGGCGATTTCTGCCAGCACAACACCGGGATTAATAACAACGCCATTGCCCAATACGTTGATTTTGTCTTGGAACAAAACGCCGGAGGGCAGCAGACGCAGCTTATAATTAACATCGTTTACTACTACGGTGTGGCCTGCGTTGGAGCCGCCGCTGTAACGGACAACAGCATCAGCCTTTTGTGCTAAATAGTCTACGATTTTACCTTTGCCTTCATCGCCCCATTGGGCGCCTAATACGATAACAGATGACATTACCAGTCACTCCTTATATTTGCCTAATTATAAACCGAAACGGGAGAAAATCAAATCAACATTGCGCAGCATGGGTTTAGGATCGAAGCAATGCTCGATTTCTTCGTCGGTCAAGTATTTCTTAATATCCGGGTCAGCTTCAACATTGGTCTTGAAGTCTGCGCCTTCCAGCCAACGAGCCATAGCGTTGCGTTGTACCCATTTGTAAGCGTCCTCGCGGAGCACGCCTTTGGTAACAAGGGCAATCAGCAGGTTTTGGCTGAAGATCAGGCCGCCGGTCTTGTTCAAGTTAGCCATCATAGCGTCAGGATATACCAGCAGTTTGTCGATGATGTTGGTGAACTTGCGCAGCATGTGGTCCAGAGCGATAGTTGCATCCGGCAGGATTACGCGCTCTACGGAAGAATGGGAAATGTCGCGTTCATGCCACAGGGTTACGTCTTCCAAAGCTGCAACAGCGTAGCCGCGCAGCAGACGAGCCATACCGCTAACTTTTTCGCAGGTGATGGGGTTACGTTTATGAGGCATTGCGGAAGAACCTTTTTGACCGGGTGCGAAGTATTCTTCTGCTTCGCGGATGTCGGTACGTTGCAGGTTGCGGATTTCCGTAGCCATTTTTTCCAGGGAAGCGCCGATGATTGCCACAGTGGTCAGGAAATGTGCATGACGGTCGCGTTGGATAACCTGGGTTGCCAAGCGTACAGGAGTCAAATTCAGCTTTTCGCATACATATTGTTCAACAAAGGGATCGATGTTGGAGTAAGTGCCTACAGCACCGGACAGTTTGCCAACAGCCATCATTTCGCGGGCTTGTTTCAGACGAGCCATATCGCGTTCGATTTCTGCAGCCCACAGCAGGAACTTCATACCGAAGGTCATAGGTTCTGCGTGGATGCCGTGGGTACGGCCGATCATAACAGTGTGTTTGAACTCTGCAGCACGACGGAGCAGGATGGTGTGGAAGTTTTCCAGATGACGCATAATAAGATCTGCGGATTGTACAGTCATGTAGCACAGAGCAGTATCTTTAACGTCACTGGAGGTGAGTCCTTTGTGGATATACTTGGATGCGTCGCCTACATATTCAGCAACGTTGGTCAAGAAAGCGATAACGTCATGGTTGGTTACAGCTTCGATTTCTTTGATACGCTCCAAACGGAAATCAGCTTTAGTCTGAATGTCCTTCAAAGCTTCATCAGGCACAATGCCCAGTTTGTTCATAGCCTCGCAAGCCAAGATTTCAACTTTCAGCATGGTGCGGAATTCATTTTCGAGGGTCCAGATGTTACCCATTTCCGGATGCGTATAGCGTTCAATCATTTTTTGTATGCCTCCCGAGCAAATTTAATCATGAAAAAACATCTGAAAGCAACAATTTCCTTTCAGATTCTTCATTACAATGTGATACACACTAATCATAACATTTTCTGTTAGCAAGTGCAAGCTTTCTGAACGTTTTTCCGCAGATTAGTGAAAAATATTCGGAAAATCTTTATAATTTCTTGCTATAGACCCAGGTTTGCTGTGCTCCCAGTTGGGGCAGCACCTCGTTTACAAAGTGCGCGGATTCTTGGTAGCCGCGATGACGGTAGTAGTCATAATTACAAGTAGCATCCGCCCAAAGGTGGACTTGGGGAGCGTGGCTGCTGCGGGCGCGTTCCTCCACTGCCGCCAAAAGCTTAGAGCCACCGCCGTGGACGGTGCTTACGAACAGGCAGAGCAAAGCATCGTTAGGATGAGCCAAAGCCTTAACCTTATGGCCGTTAAAAGCCAAATACTCCAAATAATTTTGCGCTAGCTTTTTACCAGCAGCGTCCACTACTTCTGCTTGAGTTGCAAACCATGGTTCAAGGTGCGCCTGCACTCCTACGGGTGCAGCCAAAAGAAAACCCAGCATATGGTCCTGTTCCTGCAGCTTGAGAGATAAGCCTTCGCCGCGGAAATAGTAACGAACCATGGCTTCGTAGATGAAACTTTCCAGTGCGTTATCGTGCAGCTGCATTTCTCCGCCCCAGGTTTTATATGTCAGGGCGGAGGCAGCGGGAATATCTTTTTCTGTAAAAATTTCTAAATGCATTTGCCTTACTTCTCCATTTAAGCAAAGTTCTTAACCCTGCTGTTTGGTGAAGCCAACAAATTTAGTGAATTGCTTATGGAAGAACAGGTTGACAGTGTCTACAGGACCGTTACGATGTTTAGCGATAATCAGCTCTGTATGCTTGTTTTCTGTTTCCGGATTGTAGTAGTCTTCGCGGTAGAGGAAGGCTACAATATCAGCATCCTGCTCCAAAGAGCCTGATTCACGCAGGTCGCTGAGCATGGGGCGCTTTACTTGACGAGCTTCAACGCCACGACTTAACTGGGACAGTGCCAGCACAGGTACATCCAGCTCACGTGCCAAAGCCTTTAAAGAACGGGAAATTTCAGAAACTTCCTGTTGGCGGTCGCCCATGGTGCTTTTCTTGCCACTGCCCTGCATCAGCTGCAGGTAGTCGATTACGATTAAGTCCAACCCATGCTCTGCTTTAAGGCGGCGGGCACGGCTGCGCATATCCATAACCTTGATACCTGCGGTATCATCAATAAATATTTTCGCTTTGCTCATGGCGTCGCAGGCTTCCCACAGGGAGTCCCAATCCTTGTCACCCATTTCGCCTACGCGGAGACGCTGGCTGTCGATGTTGGCTTCGGCGCAAATCATACGGCTGACCAGTTGCTCCTTGCTCATTTCCAAGCTGAAGAAGGCTACACTGCGGGGTTCGCCGCCTACGCGCTTGTGGGCGCGCAAAGCCACGTTGGTAACAATGTTCAAAGCCAGGGCTGTTTTACCCATGGAAGGACGGGCTGCCAAAATAATAAAGTCGGAAGGATGCAGACCACTGGTCAGCTTGTCCAAATCAACGAAGCCGCTGGGGATGCCGGTAAGGCCGCCTTGATTTTTCAGCAGCTTTTCAATGTTCTGGACACTGTCCATCAGCACGTCGCTGATGGGGGTAAAGTCCGACTTCTTTTTGCGGTTGGCGATTTCCAAAATACGGGTTTCCGCCGTATCCAGCAGTGTGCCTACGTCTTCGTTGGCTTCGTAGCCCATGGCGGCGATTTCCGTAGATACCTGTACCAATTGGCGCAGGACGGATTTTTCCGCCACGATATCCGCATGGAATTTGACATTGGCTGCAGTGAGCACCACATTAGCCAAACTGGTGATATAGGCGATACCGCCAATATCTTCCAACTTGTTGTCACGACGCAGGATGTCTGTAACCGTTACCATGTCCACAGCTTCATTTTTGTTATACAGCTCCACCATGGCGTTGAAGATAACGCGATGGGCTTCGCGGTAAAAGTCTTTGGCAGTAAGGATTTCTGTAGCCTTGGCAATAGCTTCTTTGTCAATGAGCATAGCGCCTAACACTGATTGTTCGGCTTCTATATTCTGGGGTGGAACCCTTTCCTCAATCATGATTATTCAGCTTCTACCATAACCTTGAAGGTTGCGGTTACATCGGTATGCAGTTTGGCAACGGCGGTGTATTCGCCCAAACCTTTAACTGCAGTTTTCAGTTCGATTTTACGGCGGTCGATGTTGAGACCGGTTTGTTTGATCAATGCTTCAGCAACGTCCTTGCTGGTTACGGAGCCGAACATTTTACCATTTTCGCCTACGCGTACTTTCATACGTACAACGACTTTTTCTACTTGGGCACCCAAAACTACAGCTTCGTCCTTAGCTTGGGCAGCACGATGGGCTGCAGTAGCTTTGTCAGCTTTAGCTTGGTTAACATTGGCGGTGGTTGCTTCTTTAGCCAGTTTACGCGCTAACAGGAAGTTGCGGGCATAACCATCAGCAGCTTCAACAACGTCACCTTTTTTGCCTAAATTTTTAACATCTTGCAGCAGAATTACTTTCATTATTATCTCGCTCCTCTAATTGTGTTTTTGCTAATGCAATAATTTGCGGTTCCACATCGCGGGCGCGCTTGTTGGCGATTTGTACGCCTGCCACCGTCTGGTGGCCGCCACCGCCCAGCTCTTCCATAATGATCTGCACGTTAATCGTGCCGTCGCTGCGGGCGCTTACGCCAAGGAAACCATCTTTATATTCAACTATAGCTGCACTGACACTGATACCGTCAATGGTTAGCAGGGTATCAGCAGTTTGGGCAGCAAGTACGGAAGACTTTGTGTCTCTGGTGGCATTACGCAAAACGGTAATTGCCAGCCCGGGCAGGGGCATTCTGGCTTCAGCAATAAGCTTAGCCTTCGCCTGTACTAAATCCATATCATCCTTAAAGAGCAAACGTACCAAATTGGGGTCGGCACCGCTGCGGCGCAGCAATGCGGCAGCCTCGAAGGTACGCTCGCCTGTCTGCACGGCAAAGTTTTTCGTATCTAGGACAATACCTGCATACAGTGCTGTCGCTTCGGACGGGGTAATTTCCAAACGATCGTCGAAGTAGCCAATCAGCTCCGTAACCAGTTCGCTGGTAGAAGAGCTGGAAGGCTCTAAGTATAGCAGAATAGTGTCGCTGATAATATCCTCTGCACGGCGGTGGTGGTCAACTACAATCTTATTGGCAACTGCCTCCAAAAGCTTCTTGCTAGCGGCAAGCACCGGTCGATGGTGGTCCACCAAAATCAGCATACTCTTGGGAGTTACTAATTTCAAAGCATCGTCCTCGGAGAGGACAATATCCAAGTATTTGGCATCCTCGTTGGCAAGGATGATGTTCTTCTTTTCCATAACCTCGGCAATGCGGTTATAGTATTCATTATTTTCACTGGCTACGATAATGGTAGGCTTGCCAATGGACATACCCAGTTTAGCCATGCCGATGGTTGCGCCAATGGCATCGTAGTCCTCGTTATGATGACCCATGACGAAGATACGGTCCGCCTGCAGCATCTGCTCGCGGATGGTTTGCGCCACAATACGGGCGCGGACACGGGTGCTCTTGGCAGCTACGGTGCTGGTGCCGCCGAAGAATTGGGTAGCCTGGTCTTTCAGCACTACTGCTTGGTCACCGCCGCGGCTTAAAGCAACGGATAGGCTCTTATTTGCGTTCTGCATCAGTTCTTCCAAAGTCAGGCCGTCGCAGGAAATACCGATACTTAAAGTGGGGGCAAAATGGTTGCCGCTGCGTACTTCGCGGAAACGGTCCAAAATGGTGAATTTGTCTTCAATCATGTCTAGGACAGCGCTTTGGGTAAAGCCTAAAAGGCACATTTCCTTGTTCATGCGGCAGATAAAACCATGTTGGGAAGCAGCCCATTTGCTGAGCAGTTCGTTGATTTCGCCATTGACGTTGGCAATATTGGTTTCGCTCATGCCGCGCATAACTTCTTCGTAGTTGTCAAAGCGGGCGTAAGCCAAGCACAGTTTGTCATTGCCATATTTTTGGCGCAGAATTTCAAAATCGGTTACATCGGTCAGATAAATCATCAGACCGCTGGAAGTGTTCAAATTATCCTTACGTTCAGCCCGCTCCTGGGTTTGCACGCTGGCGTAGCGCATTTTGTAGTAACGGCCTTCCATTTGGATTAGCTGCTCGCCGTCACGAACGCTGAGCAGTTCAAAGGAGTTGGGAGGCAGGGGCAGAACTTCTTCCGGACGTTTGCCTTCCAAATTCTTTTTGCCTGTCCACATTTGGAACAGCTCGTTTTTCCACTGCAGCTTGCCATCTTTGCTGAACACCGCCATACCGATATCAAGCTTGCGGACAGCGTAATGGTTGGTACGCTCGATGTTGCGGATGATGTTGTCCAAGTAGCTGCTGAAGAATATTTCCTTATTGATTAAATTGCGGCGGGCAAAGTAATAGGTTACTGCCACAATAATCAAAGCAGGAATAATCAGCTTAGGCTGCAGGTAGCACACTACTGCGGACAAAAGCAGGATAATCAGCAGGTAGATGTTGGTATCTGCCTTGGAATTCATATTACGGTTAAATCGGTTGAACATTTAGTTTATCCCTCCTTTGGTCAGACGAACATGGTCTGACAGCTTTCCGCCATAGGAAAGCCGAGCTCTAAGAGATGTTATTTGCAATATTATTTCTTGCGGATTTTACGGAAGTCGAAAATCACGTCAAAAGCACCTACATAAACCATAACTTGAGAGAACAGGGGAACCATAAAAAGGATCGCCAAACTTAAATTAGCCCACCACTTGGGCTTTTTCTTAGTATCTACATACCAATACAGCAAAACGATGCCTTGGAAGACGAAGGCGAAGCTGCAGATAGTCTGCACATTGACGGAAGCAATATACATCCAGCTATTCTGATCGGTTTGGTAGAAGTAAGTAACAGCAAGTAAAGAAGCTGCGTAAGGCCACAGCATCCAACCGGGAACCTGCAGCTGCAGGAAGGGAGGGAAATCTTGGAAGGATTCGCCTAATTTGGTCAAAATCTTTTTAGCGGCTACGTAGTTGATAAACGCCATCAAAGGTGCGCAGACTAAGAAAGCACCGGGCATAATAATTCGCATCATGCGCAGCATTTCTGCATAACCGGCAACGGATTCCTTAATCTGTTCTTCCGTCATACCATGCTCGCGGTAATAAGCAGCCAACTGGGTAAGACCATCGTTAAAGGAATTGAACATCATCTCGATGGGATTAATGCCCAAAACCACAAAGCTCAAAACCACGTTGAGGATGAGGGCGATTACGGCGCCGATGGTACCATAGAGCATCATCTGCATGGGAGGCAGGTGGCGGCGCATACATTCGCCGAGAATCAAACCCAAAAGGCCGAAGATAACGGCTAGGAAGAAGGCGTTGACAGGGCTGATGATCATAGCGGAAACAAGTGCTGCTACCAAAAGCGTCATCAGACTCCATTTGAAACCATGGCGGCAACCGCAGATGACAATGGGCAGAGGCCACAGGAAGTTGATAAAAGCACCCAAGACAGGTACATACATGCTTATTAACGCCATAACGATAGCAATAGCGGCTAAAATACCGGCTTCTACCATGGCGGATGTTTTACGGAACACAGGTTATCCTCCTTTATGGATATAATACTTCAAGATATATTTTACACACAATGACAGGAAAAGTCAAAGGCGGAACGCAGCGGAAAGCCCTTGCTACGTTGCATGGAAAGCGTTTTTATGCTATGCTAAAAGTTACAGCACATAAAGAGGTAATAATAATGAAAGAAGCACTTTTTGCATACGTACAGAAGCACATAGATGAAGATGGAATTTTTACGGAAGAAGATCTGCCTGACTACGAAGAATATCCCTACCACATGCGCGCAGGTCATTCCGATGCTTTTTACTATACCACGGATATGCCGACCTCTCCGGAGGATGCAGAGCGTTTGGTGAAGCTTTTGTTGGACTATATGGCAGAGCCTATCCAGCCCCATCGTCAGGAGCTCTATAACGCCGTCAAGCACATGTCCATGGCGGAATACTGCGATGTGATGATAGATTCTTTAGATAAGGAAGCCATTAACGAATCTGCCTATGATTTGGCGCGTCGCTTTTTCTACAACGCTCGCCATCGTGAGCCTGTAAAATTAGCGCTGTTGCTCTTTGGCATCTATGGCATGCACCGCATCTACGGTGAGGATCAAGAGCTGTGGCGTGACATGGTGACCATGGCTCACTGCGAAGAATTTACTTTTGCTTTCCTTTATAGCTGCAGGATGAGCAACTTTATCAATCAAAAGGCAGTGTGGGAGCTTTTAGGCTGCACCAAGGGCTGGGGCAAAGTGTTCTGCATTATCGACTGCCAATGCAGGAACGATGCAGAGCGTTTGTGGCTGTTGAAAAATGGTCCTGATATTGATGTGGAGTATCCGCCTTTGGCAGTGAAATTGCTGCAGGAAACCCGCTTAGAGGAATATCTGCAGCAACCGTCCATTGGCTTTGAGGAATATAAGAGCGCTTTTGCCATTATAGGCAATTTTTTGATTATGCTGCTCCGCTATGAACCGGAAGCACTGCGGGAAAACTACAATTTAGAAACAATTAACATCTACACATTAGTAGAGCGCTTATTGCACCACGCATCCTATCACGCCGTACTGCCGGAGGATTTGCTGGATGTGGCTAACATCGGCGCTACCTTGCGCAATATGCAGGACGAGGAGCGTTTCTTCGCCCTCTCCCCCAACCAGTTCCAAGAGTTGATCGCTCATTGCGACAAATTGGTGTACAGCCAAGATTGGCGCCAAGAAATAGACGCGCGCTTAATTGAAAATGGGCGGATTAACTACCAACTGGCTGATTTTGCCTACGAATTGGAGATAGACGTATGGCAGCGGCTGTTTGATTTTTGGCAGGAGCATCCTGAAGAAATCAACCTTATGCCCTACTTGTTAGCTTATGAAGGAGGAGAACGTCCGGAGCGTGTCTTGGCTGCAGTCTTGGCAAAACTTCCCCAGCTTGCAGACGAACCCTTAGCGCTAGTTGTACCCTTGCATTATTTGCAGAACCATCCGGGTGAAGGGGAAGCGCTGATTTGCGCAGGATTGAACTCCATCAACGAGATGGTGCGCAGCTGCGCCTGCGACGCTTTGGAAGAATGGGGAGCTGCGTATCTTACGCCCATGCTGCGGAAAGCAGTGATTCAAGCTATCCACGATTCTACGGAAGAACTGCTAAAAGTGCGCTTAGCGGCAGTTTTAGCAGGGCGCAAGCTGGATATGGAAGCCATATTGCGCAAGCTGAAAAAATCACATCCCCCCAAGCAGAAGAAATAAAAATACCCTGTCGGGCGTAGTGCTCGGCAGGGTATTTCTGTTGAAAGGAAAGGAGGGTGTTGCTTTGTCTATTTTGGAAAATGTCTAATAGCTATTTAGCAGGTGCTGCCGGACAATCGGGTGCAGGGCCGCAGCGGAAGTCGTTGTGACCAAATCTTGGTTTATCGCCTTTGTGCATGGGGCCTTTTTTCAGCGGACGGTTAGCACGGATAGCTTCGCGCTGTTCGGGAGTCATGTTTTGCAGCTTTTCTTTGCGTGCTTGGCGTTGGGCAGCATCTTCTTTAATGAAGGCTTCTACTTCTGCCTTTTGCTGGGGCGTCAGCTTCGCCATAGCTTCCTTGGCACGCTTGTCGTGGCGTTCTTGGCGCTCCTTCTGCATTTTTTCACGTGCTTCTTGGCGTTGCTGGGGAGTCATCTTTTTCCATTCCTCATGACGTTTTTTCATTTCTTCACGTTGCTCTGCCGTCATGGGCTTACGTTTCATCTCCTTGCGGAAATGGTCGCGGGGACCTTGATTATCGCAAGGGCGATTGCCGTCCTCACTTAAAATGCAGTTTACACGCTCACGCATGGAAGGCTTCGGTTGTTCGTTAGTGTCTGCTGCAAAAGCAGTTGCGCACAAAGCAGTTAAAACAGTGGCTGCCAGTAAGGATTTTTTCAGGTTCAACATAATTCTTCACTCCTTAAATTTACTTTCTATCTTAATTAGTGGTTATGCTTGGGTGTTCCCTTGAGCTTGTCTACATTGTACAGGAGATTTATGACGGAATTATGTTTTTTCTGAACCTTTTTTAAGAATTTTTCGTCATAATTTAAACACATCTTCTGTAGATGCGTGTGATATAATTAAAACAATATGTGAGGTGAATCATATGAAGAAAATCTTAATTGCTGATGATAATAAACAAATTACGATGATTCTTTCCAGCTACGCTAAAAAGGAAGGCTGGGAGCCTGTCATTGCTTTAGATGGTGCGGAAGCATTAGCCAAATATGAGGAGCTTCGCGACGAAATAGCCATGGTGCTCCTTGATGTAATGATGCCTAAGGTAGATGGCTTCGAGGTGTGCCGCCGTCTGCGGGAAAGCTCCATGGTGCCTGTCATTATGATTACTGCCCGTGGCGAGGATTATGACAGGATCATGGGCTTGGATACCGGTGCGGATGATTATGTGGTAAAGCCTTTTTCCGCTAGCGAAGTTATGGCACGGGTGCGGGCGGTACTGCGTCGTATCGGGCCCCAGGAACCTGCAGCCAAGAACGTTTTTAGCTATGCTAATCTGATGATTAATCTTGATAAATACCAAGTGCAGATTAATGGCGAAGATGTGCCTTTGACTAAAAAAGAAGTGGAACTGCTGTGGACTTTGGCAAAGAACAATACCAAGGTCTTTAGCCGTGATAATCTGTTGGACAGTATTTGGGGTTATGATTATTTTGGCGACAGTCGTACAGTGGACTCCCACATCAAGCGTTTGCGTGCCAAGGTGGATAAATATGACCATCCCCAATGGGAGGTCAAGACAATTTGGGGTGTAGGCTATCGCTTTGAGGGTAAGTAGATGAAGAATAAGATTGCTATTAAGCTGATGCTGTATTTCACAGGGGTGCTAGTAGTTTTTGGTTTGATTATCGGTGGTGTGTTCTACCAATTTTTCAAGGAGCATACTGTGGAAATCAAACGGAACTCTATGGCTGCCCAGGCAAAACGGCTAGCTTATGTAATTAGCGACAATATGGAACGTTTATCTAAAAATTATGGTGATGGTATTGCTAATAGTCGGTTTATTAATTTTTTAGACAACACGGCTAATGAGATTGTTTGGGTAGTGGATAGCGAACGCAATTTGAATGTAAATAAGGAACGAATGCAGCGGATGCAACGGAAGCGTCTGAAAAAGCAGAGTCAGGAAGGAATTTCTGATACTAAGATGCCACCGCCGCCAATACTCCCTAAGGATCCCAAGGATGCGTATGCCAAATTGCCCGAACATATCCGCATGAAGGTGGAGGAAGGCTTCCAGGGGAACCCCTTTGTGGTTGAAGAATATAATGAGTGGTTAGACGGTATTATGCTGACTGTAGGCGAGCCTGTTCGTGACAAGGAAGGCAAGGTGCGGGCAGTGGTGCTGCTCCATTCCCCTGTGCAAGGCTTGCACGATGCAGTGTGGGCAGGGCTGCGGATTCTGCTATGGAGCTTGGTGGCTGCACTTGTTTTAGGGTTGCTGCTCAGCGTGGTACTTAGCTGGCGCTTTACAAAGCCTTTGCAGATTATGCGTAATAATGCGGAACGCTTGGCGGAACGTGATTACCAAGCACGGAATAATTTAGTGCAGGCGGACGAAGTAGGCGAGCTGGCACGGACTTTAGACGAGCTGGCAGGCCGTTTGCAGTTGGCGGATGAAGAAAGCCAAAAACTGGAAAAACTGCGCCGTGATTTTATCGCCAACATTTCCCACGAGCTGCGGACACCGGTGACGGTTATCCGCGGAAGCTTGGAAGCATTGCGGGATGGTGTGGTAACGGAGCCGGCGGAGGTAAAGGAGTTCCACGAGCAGATGTATAAGGAAAGCTTGTTCCTCCAGCGCTTGATTAATGATTTGCTGGATCTTTCCCGTTTGCAGAATACGGATTTCCCAATTGAGAAAAGCACTCTGAACTTGTGCGAAGTGGTGCAGGATGCAGTGCGTGGATCCCGGCGCCTAGGCATGGAGAAGGATGTGCAGGTGGTTGCTCATCTGGATACGGATGTGTATACGCTAGATGGTGACTATGGTCGTCTGCGCCAGATGCTGATGATCTTCCTCCACAACAGCATTAAGTTTTCTGCTGCAGGGAGCCAAGTAGAGGTTAATTTGCGTGGTAAAGAACTACAGGTTGTTGACCATGGTTGCGGAATGCGGGCGGAGGATGTGCCCCATGCTTTTGACCGCTTCTATAAGGCGCACAATGAGCAGAATAAGACAGGCAGCGGTTTAGGGTTGGCGATTGCCAAGCAGATTGCTCTGCGCCATGGGATGACCTTGGAACTTGCCAGCGAAGAAGGGAAGGGTACCGTAGTGACGGTGAAACTTTCTTGAGGTTAATGAGGTGTTCGTTTATGAATTTACATTATGGTTGTGATGGTTTAGTTGCTGTAATCAGCGGCGGGACTAGCGGTATTGGTTTGGCAGTGGCAGAAAAGCTGCTTAATGATGGTGCGCGGGTGTACCTTTTAGGGCGGAGCGCGGAGCGCGGAGCAGGGGCGGTACAATCTTTAAAGGAGCGCACTGGTAAGTGCGCTGTATATGTTCCCTGCGACGTACGTAAGCAGGAGGACTGCCGTCAGGCGATTTTGGCAGTGGGCAAGCATGAAGGTACGCCCGCCTTTACGGTGGACATTTTAGTCAATAGCGCAGGTGTCTACACGGAACAGCGTTTGGAAAACGTGACGGAAGCAGATTATGCTGCCATTATGGACGTTAATGTAAAAGGTACCATGTTCTTGACCCAGGCTGCTTTACCACGTATGTATGGCGGGGGCTCCATTGTCAATGTAGCCTCCGATGCAGGGATTAGCGGCAACTACGGCTGCCCTGTCTACTGCGCATCCAAGGGCGCTATTGTAGCGCTTACACGTGCCTTGGCTCTTGATTTGGCGTCTGCCATTAGGGTGAACTGCGTGTGTCCTGCTGACGTGGATACGCCCCTTTTGACAAAACAACTGGTGGATGCAGGGGAAGGCTATGGCTTGGAGGATATGGAAGCATCCTATCCTTTGGGGCGCATTGGCCGCCCTGCGGAAATCGCCCATGTAATCTGCAGCATGGTTTCCCCGGCCAACAGCTTTATGACAGGGGCTGTGGTGGCTGCTGACGGCGGTCTTACTGCAGGCTGAGGCAGGATTTTTACCTGCTAGCGGGAATATTACAGTAAACTATAAATTTTCTTGAGGTGATAATGATGAAAATTATTTGTATGGAACCCTTGGGCGTAAGCAGTGAAAAGATTGCTGCCTTGGCTGCACCTTTGCAGGCTGCAGGCCACGAATTTATTTATTATACAACTAAAGAAACGGAGCAGGATAAACTGCTAGAGCGTATTCGTGAGGCAGAAATCCTGATGTTGGCTAATCAGCCTTTATCCGCAGATTTGATTAATAAATGTCCTAATTTAAAAATGTTGGATATTGCCTTTACCGGTGTGGACCATGTAGGTTTGGATGCGGCACGCGCTCGTGGCATTGTAGCTTGCAATGCGGCAGGCTATTCTACCAACGCTGTGGCAGAACTGACCTTTGGCTTAGCAATCAGCGCCATCCGTAATATTGTGCCCTGTGATGCTCGTTGCCGTGCAGGCAGTACCAAGGACGGTTTAGTTGGTTTTGAATTGTTTGGCAAAACTTTCGGCGTTGTGGGTACCGGTGCCATCGGCTGCAGAGTGGCAAAAATTGCCCAAGCTTTTGGTTGCAAAGTTCTCGCCTACAGCCGCACGGAAAAAGCGGAACTGACGGTAGCAGGCGTGCAGTACGTTACTTTGGACGAGCTTTTGGCGCAGTCCGATTTCGTATCCCTCCATGTGCCCATGACCGCTGCTACTGCGAAACTGATTAATGCAGCTGCCATTGCCAAGATGAAGGATGGTGCAGTGCTGATTAACACTGCCCGCGGCGGCGTAGTGGATAGCGCTGCTTTGGCAGAGGGGCTGAACAGTGGCAAGCTGGCTGCAGCTGCCATCGACGTCTTCGAAAACGAACCGCCTTTAGCTACGGACCATCCGCTGTTGCAGGCGAAAAACTGCACTGTTACTCCTCACGTGGCTTTTGCCAGCAAAGAAGCTTTGGAAGCCCGTGCGGACATTGTTTTTGCCAATATTGATGCATTCTTGGCAGGCGCACCTCAAAACGTAGTGAAATAGTATTCTATAGCGTACACTATAGGCGCTGTAAAGTACATTGTAAAAATATTCACAAAGCTGTAAAATGATAGGTAGAAGTATAAATAACGGAACAAAATCCGCAGGAGTGGAGAGATTTTTATGGCTTTGACAAAATTACGTAAGGAAATTGATGCAGCCGTACAGCTGCCTGTCTTTGATTTGTCCCGAGAAGAATTGGTAGAAGAAGCATTAGCCAATGGCGAAGGTGTTTTGGCTGCCAATGGGGCGTTGCGCGTGGTTACGGGCAAGCGTACCGGTCGTTCCCCTAAAGACAAGTTTTTTGTGGACGATGCAGTTACCCATGATGAGCTGTGCTGGGAAAACAATCTGCCGTGCTCTAAAGCAACCTTTGACCGTCTTTATGCCAAAATGCTGGCTTATGCAGCGGACCATAAAATGTATGTGACCGATGTGTATGCTGGCGCTGATCCGCGCTATCGTCTGCCTGTCCACTTCGTTAACGAATTGGCGTGGCAGCAGCTTTTCATCCGCAATTTATTCATCAGTAATGAAGAAGTGCCTGCTGATGCAGAGGGCTTTACTGTTCTGTGTATGCCCAACGTGTACGCCGATCCGGAAGCGGACGGTGTTCATTCGGAAATGTTCGTTATTATCAATCTAACGGAAAAGGTAGTCCTGATTGGCGGCGGCCGCTATGCCGGCGAAATGAAGAAGGGTATCTTTACCGTTATGAACTATCTATTGCCCAAGCATGGTGTTTTTTCCATGCATTGTTCCGCTAACGTAGGACCTAAGGGCGATACTGCTTTGTTCTTCGGCTTGAGCGGTACGGGCAAGACTACTTTGTCCGCTGATGGCACTCGCGCCTTAGTGGGCGACGATGAGCATGGCTGGAGCAAGGATGGCATCTTCAACATTGAGGGCGGTTGCTACGCTAAGTGCGTCCATTTGAGCGAATATACGGAGCCGCAGATTTTCCGCGCCATCCGCAAGAATACGGTGCTGGAAAACGTTATTTTAGATGAGAACGGCGACCCTGATTATGATGATATTGCTTTAACGGAAAATACCCGTGCAGCATATCCCTTGACTTATATTGATAATGCACTGCTGCCCAGTGTGGCAGGTCATCCCAAGAATATCATCTTCCTTACTGCCGATGCTTTTGGCGTACTGCCTCCTGTGGCTAAACTGTCCAAGGAGCAGGCTATGTACCATTATCTTTCCGGCTATACCAGTAAGGTAGCAGGTACGGAAGATGGCATTGTAGAGCCTCAGGCAACTTTCTCCATTGGTTTTGGCGAACCCTTCCTGCCTTTGCCTCCTTTGACCTATGCCAAAATGCTGGGGCAGAGAATAGAGGAATACGGCACCAACGTTTATTTGATTAACACCGGTTGGAGCGCAGGCCCTTATGGTAAAGGCCACCGCATCCGTCTGCAATACACCCGCCGTCTGGTCAACGCTGTGCTGGATGGGGAATTGGATAATGCGGAATGGGTAGAGTTCCCCGTTTTTGGCTTTAAAATTCCTGCAGCTTGTCCTGATGTACCTAGTGAAATCCTTAACCCACGCAATACGTGGGAGGATAAAGCTGCCTATGATGAGCAGCTCCATAAACTGGCAATGTTGTTTGGCAAGAACGTGACCAAGTTCCATGGTTTGATTACGGAAGAAATTCTTTCTGCCGGTCCTAAGGCGTAAACGCGGTTGCTAGCTGCCCCTGCTGTTTTTCCGCGGCAGGGGCATTTTTACTGCTTGTGTAAAAGGGGGAGCAGGGCTTATAATTAGTGATGGAAAGACGTTTGTGCAACGTGCAGGTGAAGGGAAGGAGCGACATTAATGGAGCTGAAGTTTTTAAATAAAAAATTGCAGATTTCTCTTTTCAGCGTGGTTATTTTTGCCTTTTTCCTTTTGGTCTCTATAGTTAGTTTGAGCATGGTGCGTCAAAAGATTTTGGAGAACTCCCATATCATGGGTGAAGAAATAGCCGCTCGTTTTGCTACCAAGGAAACTGCACGGATTAAATCTCAGGAGATGCTGTTGCGCAGTGTGGCGCAGAGCATGGGTTCCATGCTGGATATGGACAGTGATTTGCAGGATGAAAAGTTGGAGCAGACTCTGCAGCGTTTTACCGAGTATATGGAAAACAATACGGAGATAGGGCGTTTTGATATGTGTGCTGTTATTAACGGCCGCTTAATTGGCAAATCTTGGGAAAAAGATGTTCCCATAGAATCACTGAAATGGTATCGTAGCGCGTTAAATCAAAAGGGCCAGGTTACCTATTCCAATCTGTATCGCAAAGGCAATAATAAGGAGTATTCTCTGACTATGGCAGTGAGCATGGGGCAGGGGGATAATGTGCTTGCCATTAACCTGTACCCCCAGAAGCTGAACTCTTTGTTGGCAGATAACCGTCTGCCTGCGCAAAGCTATTACTATTTGTGCGACCCCAATGGCAATATTATGTATGCCATTAATGACCGCAATATGACTATTGATGACCAACAGCCCTATGTTGACCAAATCTTTAGCGAAATTCGTAGTGGTGCCAATGGGTATATCATTGACTTGGAGGGCAACAAGCGTGGTGTTTACTACGCTGTGTCTGATAAGGGGTGGATTTCTATTGTAACCATTCCCTATGATTTTCTTTTGGGGGATTACCGCAGTCTGTTGAAGTGGTTCATCTTGACTTTGGCTATCTTCTGCGCTTTGACCGTGGCGCTGACCATGCGTGAGCATATTTTGAATAAGCAGGTGCAGGTATTTGAAGAAGTAACTCAAGTTATGAGCAAATCCTACTTGGCTGCGTTTCGAGTAAATCTTGCTACCGGTGAATACGTTACCTTGAAGTGCGAGAATCTTGAGTTTGAGGCTCCTGCTAAAGGCGATTATACGGAGCTTTTAAGCCGTATGGTGGAATGCGTGGAAACAGAGGCTGCCACAGAGTTTGCAGAAACTTTTTCCCTAGCTAATATGCAGAAACTGGTTTGGCAGCAGCAAATCCATGAATTCGGCGGCGAATTTCGTCAGCGCTTTGGTAAAGAATATAAATGGGTCAATGTACGTATGGTGCAGGACGAGCTTTTGGGCAAGGATGACGCTATTTTCTTCCTGCGCGATGTGGAAGCAGAAAAGCTGCGTGAGCTGGACCGTATGCGGGTAACGGAACGTGCCTTAAAGGTGGCACGGGAAAATACTAAGTCCCGCAATATGTTCTTTTCCGCCATGTCCCACGATATGCGTGCACCCTTAAACGGTATTATCGGTATGGCGGAGCTGGCAGAAATGCATCAAGGAGACCATGCGTTAGTTGCGGACTATATTCAAAAGATTAAATCTTCCGGTAAGCAGCTTTTGACCTTGATTAACGATATTTTGGAAATGGCACGCCTTGATAATGGCAAGGTAGAGCATTTGCAGGAAACCTTCTCCATGACGGAGATTTCAAAAGAGATTGGCGGTATTTATGCAGCTCAGGCAGAGTTGGAAAATAAATATTTCCAATTAGAGGTTTTGCCGGATCAGAAATATGTGAATGGCGATTTACAGGGCTTGCGCCAAATCTTGAATAATGTACTGAGCAATGCGGTGAAGTACACTCCTTCCGGTGGGAAGATTACCTTTACCGTGCGCCGTGAAAGTGCAGGCAAGGGCAAACGTCCTGTATATGCCTTTATTGTGCAGGATACGGGCTGCGGTATGTCCGAAAAGTTTTTGGAAAAAATCTATACTCCTTTTGAACGCGACAGTCGTTTCGGCGTTCCTCATGTAGTAGGCACTGGTTTAGGCATGACCATAGTGAAGAGCCTTGTAGAGCGTATGGAAGGTACGATTCATATTAGCAGTAAGGTAGATGAGGGTACCTGCGTACTGATTTCTTTGCCTTTCCAAGAGGTAGAGAAGGTGCCGGCACCGCGCCCTGCTGCGAAGCTTAGTGATTTTGCCGACTGCACAGTGTTGGTGGCTGATGATAACGATATCAGCATGGAGATTATTACGGAGCTCCTAACCATGAACAAGCTGAAGGTTATTACGGCAGCTAATGGACAGGAGGCAGTGGAGCGATTCGCTGCTTCTGCCGAGGGCAGCGTGGACATGGTGCTTATGGATATGCAGATGCCTGTGCTGGATGGTTGCGGTGCCTCTAAAGCTATTCGTGCCTTAGAGCGCAAGGATGCAGCCAGCGTGCCCATTGTGGCGCTGACAGGCAACTCCGCTTCCAGTGATGTGGAGGCCGCTATGCAGGCAGGTATGAACAACTATATGGTGAAGCCTGTACAGATGAAATTGCTGGCGAAAATGCTGGAGGAGTATATTCGCAGATAAGTTAAGAAAGAGGTTTTAGGTGATACGTATGCATTTACGCGATTTATCCCAATACATAGAGATTCAAATCGATGAGTCCTTAGAAGAACGCTTTATGGACAGTGAAGAGCTGTACGTGCGCTTTTTGAAGAAGTTGGCAGCGGCGGATGACTTTGCAGCAGTGCAAACATTGGCGGCCGCAGGCGATTGGCAGGAAACACTACGCCGAGCGCATAACCTCAAGGGTGTGTGCGGAAGTTTAGGCTTGACCAAACTGCAAAGCCAACTGGCGGAGCTGGTGCGTATCCTGCGGTCGCAGGACTTTACTGCTGATGCGGTAGTAGCACAGCTGCAGGTGATTGCCCCTGAATGGCAGAAAACTTTAGAACTAATAAACTCCCTTGCTTAAGGGAGTTTATTTTTTACAAATAACCTTGTATATCTATGCAATTTTTATTGCGAAAACGTGGGTGGAAGTGGTATAATTTTCAAGTATTGCTATTTTGTCTTGTTATTATCATTAGGAGGTTTATATATGCCTAAGTTAAGTCACAGAGTTTCTACTTTTACTGATTCCGTAATTCGTCGCATGACTCGCATCAGCGATGAATATGGTGCTATTAATTTGTCCCAAGGTTTTCCTGATTTTGATCCGCCCCGTCCTTTACTGGATGCGTTGGCAAAGGTTGCCTATGAAGGCCCTCACCAATATTCCGTAACCTATGGCGCAGATAACCTGCGTGAAGCTATTGCTAGAAAGCAAGGCAAGGCCTTCAACCGCGAAATCGATCCGGAAACCGAAATCTGCATTACCTGCGGTGGCACAGAAGCCATGATGAGCGTGGTTATGTCCATCTGCAACCCCGGGGATAAGATTATGGTTTTCTCCCCCTTCTATGAAAACTATAGTGCAGATACCATTCTGTCCGGTGCGGAACCAATCTTTATTCCTTTGGTTCCTCCCGAGTACAATTTTGATATTAACCTGATTGAAGACGGTTTTAAACAAGGTGCTAAAGCCATCATCATCTGCAATCCTTCCAACCCTTGCGGCAAAGTATTCACCGAAGAAGAGCTACTGGCCATTGGCAGGCTGGCTTTGCAATATGATGCCTTTGTTGTAACCGACGAAGTTTATGAACACATGGTATATGCGCCTAATCACCACACCTGCATGGCTTCTCTCCCCGGCATGTACAACAACACTATTACTTGTAACTCCTTGTCCAAAACCTATTCCATTACCGGTTGGCGTTTGGGCTATGTGGTTGGTCCCGAAGAAGTTATCGAAGCCTGCAAAAAGGTTCACGACTTCCTGACCGTTGGTGCAGCATCTCCCCTGCAGGAAGCAGCTGTAACCGGTCTTAACTTCCCTGATCAATATTATGAAGATTTGCTGGCCTTGTATACGGAAAAACGCAAATATTTCTTGGATGGTCTGGACAGCATCGGTATTAAGCACAATGTACCCCAAGGTACTTATTTTGTTATGATAGATATTCAAGAATTTTTGGATATGCCTAAATTCAAGGGCTATACGGATTTGGAATTCTGCGAATGGATGATTAAGAATATCGGTTTGGCAGCAGTGCCCGGTTCCAGCTTCTTCCGTGAGCCTGTTAACAATCTGATCCGTCTGCATTTTGCTCGTGAAAAGAGCACCATTGATGAAGCAATTCGTCGTCTGAGCAAATTGAGAGAGCTGGCGCAAGCATGATGACCGACCGCATTTATTATTGTGATTATACTATTGGTGCTGATGCCTATAGCAAGGTAGCTACAGAGTGCAGTCTCTTTGGCAATAAGGCACTGCTCATTGGCGGGCCTAAGGCTTTGGCTGCCGGGCAGAAGCGTTTGCAGGAAGCCTTGGTAGGTTCCGATTTGGAAATCGTAGCAGTTGAAACCTTCAGCGGCGAATGTACCTATGCAGGCATTGCTCAATTTGCTGCTTTAGCTAAAGAATTAGGTGCCAATATGATTTTTGGCATGGGCGGTGGCAAGGCTCTTGATACTGCCAAAGGCGTAGGCAAGGATGCAGGGCTGCCTGTCTTTACCTTTCCTACAATTGCTGCCACCTGCGCAGGCACTACGGCTTTGTCCGTAGTCTATCATGAAGATGGCAGTTTCGACAGCTTCTATTATTACGACCGTCCTCCTCGTCATTGCTTTATGGATTTAACCATTATTGCCAATGCTCCTGCTATTTATCTGCAGGCAGGCATGGGTGATACTATGGGCAAGTATTTTGAATGTCATTTTGCTGCTCGTGGGGACAAGCTGGCTCATAGCTCTGCTTTGGGCAGGGAAATCAGCAATATGTGCTATTTCCCCTTACTGGAGCATGGTGTACAGGCCTTGGCTGATTGTCGTGCCCATGTGCCCAGTGATGATTTGAAGGAAGCAGTGCTGGCCAATATTGTTAGCACCGGTTTGGTATCCCTGATGGTTCTGGATTGCTATAACTGTGCCATTGCTCATTCTGTATACTATGCTTTGGTGCTGCTGCCAGGCTTTGAAGAAGAAAATCTTCACGGTAATGTAGTGGCCTACGGCGTATTGGTACAGTTGGCAGTGGATGGCAAGCTGGAGGAAGCAAGGGAGCTGAAAAAGTTCCTGCAGGCTTTGGAGATTCGCACTACTTTGAAGGAGATGGGCGCTCCTATAGAGCGTGAAGCTTTGACTGCAGTGCTCAAGGAAGCCGTAAGCGGTCCGGATATGGAGCACATTCCCTATCCTGTAAGCGAGGATATGCTATACGATGCTTTCGTCGCAGTGGAAAACTTATGATGAATTAGATGAGGAATAATAATGGAAAAGAAATATACTAATACAGCAAATCTGCTGACCTTTATTTTAGGTTCCGCTTTTGGTATCCTGATGTTTTTGGTGCCTATTCCCCATGGTGCAACTTTTACCACCCTGTTGGACTTTTGCTGCACCTTTTTGAAAAAGGGCTTTGGCGCCAGCCTGCCGTACATTGTTACTGCATGTGTAACCTTTGCCGGTGCAATTAGCCTGTATGATTATTTTTGCAAGCCTGCTTGGATTCGTGAGCACGATGTATTCAGCAAGGTATTCAGCAGTTCTCCCTTATATTTGTGTTCCAAGGTTATGGGTGCAATTTTTGCCATCATGTGCCTCTTCAAGGTTGGTCCGGAATATATCATTTCCGTAGATACCGGTGCTACCATGTTGGGTTTGTGCAACACCCTGTTCTGCATCGTATTGTCCTTTAGCTTTATTATGCCCTTCTTGACGGACTGTGGCATTATGGAGTTCTTAGGCGTAATTATGCGCCCGGTAGTACATCCCTTGTTCCGCGTGCCCGGTCGTGCTTCCGTTGACTTGATGGCATCTTGGTTTGGTGCTTCCAATGCAGCGGTAATCCTGACTCGTGAGCAATACAACAGAGGCTTTTATACTAAACGTGAAGCTGGTTATATTATGACTAACTTCTCCTTGGTTTCCATTCCCTTTTGCCTGATTATTGCTACCACTATTGGCATTGAACAATATTTTCCTGCCTTTTACCTGTGCATCTGCCTTGTAGGTATTATTTTGGCAGCAATTATTGCTCGCATTCCGCCTATCAGCACTGTTCCTAACACCTATCGCGAAAGCGTAGGTAAGAATCTTGATGAGCATGTGCCCGAGGATGTGGAGCTTCTGCCTTACGCAGTGGAAATGGCCTGCCGTCGTGCTAATTCCTTTGGTATTAAGGGTATTATCAGCGGTGGTATGGAAGTAACCTTGGGTATGCTGTTCGACTTGATCCCCATTGTATTAAGCTGGGGTATTTTGGCGTTGATGGTTGCAACATATACTCCGATTTTCCAATGGTTGTCCTATCCCATGGGTATGTATCTGAACGTGTTGGGCGTTGCAGATGCCTTTAAGGTTGCTCCTGCTACCTTGGTTGGCTTTGCGGATATGTTTATTCCTGCGCTGCTCATTACCGGTATCGAATCTGTGGAAACCAAATTCATCATCGGTGTATTAAGCTTGGTGCAAATCATCTACATGACCGAAGTTGGTGCCATTATCATTAAGAGCGAAGTTCCTCTGAACTTTGGCAAGTTGGTAATCATCTTCTTAGAGCGTACCATTATTGCTATTCCTTTGATTGTAGCCTTCGCAAGATTGGTGTTCTAAAAGTAAAATAGGTAAAAATAAAAGCTTACGTAGATTTTTACGTCTACGTAAGCTTTTTTACATACGATTAAGGATGTTGTACAACCATGAAAATTGTACCAACGATTCCCAATAAAAAAACTCCGAGATAGAATATGGCGACTATCAAAAATAAGATTTTGACTATTTTCCAAAGTTTGTTGATTAAAGAATCCATGGTCGGAGCCTCCTTTGGTTTGCGTATTATGTAATTCTATTTATATAGTCTCGGGAACACACTCGCCATGGAGGAAACGGTCCACAATGATAAGGGATATTTCCTTGGCGTTGAATTTTTCAATCAAGTTTTGCGTAGGATTAAAGATACTCATGGCAACGCCGAAGAACAGATACTTGCTTGTCGCCTCTGCATCGTTGGGGGCTTTTAAAATACCTGCGTTGATTCCGTCCAGAAGAATTTTTTCTAAAATCACATATTCTGCATCTAAAATGCTGTAGTAGCGCAGAATCTGTTCCTTCGCCTCTGCTTTGATTTCCAATTGGCTATAACGGGGGAGAACTTGGTAGTCTCCGTCTACCTTTTGAATACGGCAGGCGTTGCTGCCTCCCAACATTTCAAAGCAGATAATCTGCCACAAAGAGTTGTTCTCGTAGTAGAAGGAGATGAATTCTTCGAAATAGGCACACAGCTTATCCTTAAGCCCTTCCTGTGCATCTACAGCTTGGCGCAGGCGTTTGACAAAGGCTTCGTTCCTACCTACTACCAAATGGTAGAAAAGCTGCTCCTTATTGCCAAAATATTTATAGATGGTTCCCTTGCCCACGTCAGCTAACTTGATAATTGCATCCAGCGTTGCTTTCTCGTAGCCGTACATGGAGAAAATTTTTTCCGCTGCTGCCAAAATCCGTTGATCCTTGGGCGCTGCTCCGCTAACCTTCACTGCTTTCCCTCCGTCCTTTTTTCCGTATCATTTAATTGCTAATTTAATATATATTATAGCTTGTTTAGTATATAAATTCTAGTCTGCAGGGGAGTTTTTTACAATAGTTTATAAGCACGAAGAAAAACACAAAAAAACATACTCACTTCCTAGTTTTTTTGATATAATAAAGATACGAGCTGTTCGAAGCCGGTTTTATTATGACTATCGTAAGGAGGTCACCATATGAGCTTAAAGATTATCACTAAGCGTTGCAAGGGCTGCGGCATCTGCGAGGCATTCTGCCCCAAAAAAGTCCTGGCAGTCAGCGAAGTAGGCAAGGTCGAAGCCGTTGCTGAGGAGAATTGCATCAAATGCGGTCAATGCGAAATGCGTTGCCCGGACTACGCTATTTTTGTAGATAAATAAAAAGGAGTGAATTACCCATGTCAAGAATCCTGCTGTTACAAGGTAACCAAGCAGTTGTTGAGGGTGCGATTGCTGCCGGTGTAAAATTTTACGGCGGTTATCCTATCACCCCTTCCACCGAAATTGCTGAACAATTAGCTCTGCGTCTGCCCCAAGTTGGTGGCAAGTTCATGCAGACTGAAGACGAAATTGCCGGTCTGGGTACCGTTATCGGCGCATCCATGGCAGGCAAAAAAGCTATGACCGCAACCAGCGGCCCCGGTTTCTCCCTGAAACAAGAAATGCTGGGTTTGGCGTGCATCGCTGAAATCCCCTGCGTAATCGTTAACGTACAACGTGTGGGCCCGGCAACCGGTCAACCTACCAGCCCTGCGCAAGGCGAAGTTATGCAAACCCGTTGGGGCACCCACGGCGATCACTGGCTGATCACCATTTCTCCCTCCAGCGTTCCTGAATGCTTTGATCTGACTCTGCGTGCAGTTGCACTGGCAGAAAAATATCGTTGCCCCGTAATCCTGTTGATGGACGAAGTAGTTGGCCACATGCGCGAAAAAATCGAGCTGCCTGACAACTATGACGAAATTCCTCAAGCAGAACGCAAACAACCTACCTGTGCTCCTGAAGACTACTTGGCTTATGGTTGCGAAGAAGGCTCCAAGGTTCCGGCTATGGCTCCCTTCGGCAGCGGCTATCGTTGGCATGTAACCGGTCTGGTACATGACGAAACCGGTTTCCCCAAAGGCACCGGCGCTGCAACCAAAGAATCCCAAGACCGTCTGCGTACCAAATTGGAAGACAACCTGGACGACATTATCCAAGTTGAAAACTACAAGATGGAAGATGCTGAATTTGCAGTAGTTGCTTTCGGCGGCGCTGCCCGTACCGCTTATGAAGCAATCGACATGGCACGTGCAGAAGGCTTGAAGGTTGGCTTTGTACGCCCCATCACCATTTGGCCTTTCGCAGAAAAGCAAATCAAAGAAGTTGCTGCCAAAGTTAAAGGCATCCTGGTTCACGAGCTCAACGCAGGCCAATACGTTTTGGAAGTTGAACGTGCTGTAGCAGGCAAAGTTCCTGTAACTCTGTACGGCAAATATGATAACGAATCTGCTACTCCGGCCGAGCTTTTAGCTGAAATCAAAAAGGCTATGGCCTAATCGGATGAGAGGAGAATAATACAATGAGTGTAATGGAAGATTTAATTGCTAAATATTTCCGTCCCGGCCGTCTGCCTCACATCTGGTGCCCCGGCTGCGGTAACGGTATTATTACCGGTGCTATCGTTAAGGCTATTGATAAACAAGGTCTGGCTAAAGACGATGTTGCTGTGATCAGCGGTATCGGCTGCTCCAGCCGTTCCTCCGGCTATTTGGATTTCAACACCGCTAACACCCTGCATGGTCGCGCACTGCCCATTGCTACCGGTGTTAAAATGGGTAATCCCAAACTGAACGTAATCGTTTGCAGCGGCGACGGTGACTGCACCGCTATCGGTGGCAACCACCTGATTCATGCTGCCCGTCGTAATATCGATTTGACTTTGGTTGTATATAACAACAGCATCTATGGTATGACCGGTGGTCAATATTCCCCTATGACCCCGATTCATTCCAAAGCTACCACTGCTCCTTATACCACCATCGAACCTAGCTTCAACCTGTTGGAGCTGGCTAAAGCTGCAGGCGCAACCTTTGTAGCTCGTGGCACTACCTTCCACGTTCCCCAACTGGTTGACACCATTGCTAAAGGCATTGAGCACAAAGGCTTCTCCATTATCGAAGTTGTTAGTGCCTGCCCCATTTCCTTTGGTCGTCAAAACAAAATGGGTGGCCCTGCTCAAATGATGGCATGGCAACGTGACCATGGCGTACTGAAAGCTGTTTGGGACCGCATGGACGAAGAAAAGAAGGCAGAAGCAATTGCTGCCGGCAAATTCCCCATCGGCGTATTGTATGAAAACAACGATGTACAGGAATACACCGCTGCCTATGATGAACTGATTAAACGTGCACAGGAGGGTAAATAATCATGAGACAAAGCTTTCGTTTTTCCGGCACCGGTGGCCAAGGCTTGATCACTGCCGGTATCATTTTAGCCGAAGCTGCCCTCTTAGATGACAAGCTGGCTGTTCAATCCCAATCCTATGGCCCTGAAGCCCGTGGCGGTTCCTCCAAGGCCGAAGCTATCATTAGCGATGAACCTATCTATTTCAGCCGTGTAATCTGCCCCAACACCCTGCTGGTTATGAGCCAGGAGGCTGCTAACAAATATACTGCTGACTGCGATGCTTCCACCACCGTTATTACCGATACTCTCTTTGTAAACGAGGTTCCTGGTACCTACGGCAAACGCGTTGACCTGCCTATCACCCATACAGCTAACACTGTTTGCGGCAAGAGCTTGTTTGCTAACATTGTTGCTTTGGGCGTTGTTGTTGGCCTGACCAAATGCGTTTCCAAGGAAGCTATCACCAAGGCTGTGCTGAACCGTGTTCCTAAAGGAACCGAAGAAGCCAACACCAAGGCTTTGGAAGCAGGCATGGCATTGGTAGAGAAGCTGTAATGAAAATCTCCACCAAGGGGCGTTATGCCCTGCGTATGCTGTTGGATTTGGCTATGCACCAACAGGAAGGCTTTATCGCTTTAAAGGATATTGCAGCACGGCAGCATATTTCCAAAAAATATTTGGAGCAGATAGTGCCTATTTTGAATAGAGCAAGTATCCTGCAAGCCAACAGGGGATTTCAAGGAGGCTATCGTTTGGTAAATCCTCCCGATGCCTATACTGTAGGCGATATTCTGCGTTTGACGGAAGGGAGCCTGACTCCCATCGCTTGTTTGGATTTGCAGCCCGAAGGCTGTGAACGCAGGAACGAGTGCATTACTCTGCCTATGTGGCAAGGATTGAGCAAGGTTATTGCCGACTACTTGGACAATATTACCCTGCAGGATATTATTGACGACTACACCGCTCGTGGCGTAGGCAACTATTCAATCTAAAATAACAAAATTAGCATCCATCATTGCGCTTATAATGCGGGGTGGATGCTTTTTTGTGTTCTGCAACAATTTTTATCTCTTTATTTGCGGGGAAGGATATGATAAGATATATGGCGTGCATATTATAAATTTAAATAGAAGGGGATAATGTTATGGCTAAGAAACCGGCAGCTAATGCAGCTGCACTTTTACCAATCCTTGTTTTTCTGGTAATCTACCTAGGCTTGGGCTTTATGTTTGAATATGTGATGAAGGTTCCCATGGGTTTTTATAATGTACCCATCATCGTGGCTATTATGATGGCGATTTTCGTTGCCTGCGTGCAGAATAAGCACCTTTCCTTCAATAAAAAGATGGAAATTATGGGCAAGGGGCTTGCGGATAAGAACCTTATTACTATGCTGCTTATCTTTATGGCGGCAGGCATCTTTGTTGGTGTCGTAGGTCGCTCCAGTGCTTCCAGTGTTGCCTATTTTATGCTCAGCATTATTCCGCCGGAATATTCTGTAGCAGTTATTTTCGTGGTGGCTGCCTTTGTATCTGTGTCCATGGGTACCAGCGTGGGCACTATCACTCTGCTTACGCCCATTGCTGTGGCAGTGAGTCAAGCCAGCGGCTTCGGCCTGCCTATCTGCGTGGCGTCCGTAGTGGGCGGTGCTATGTTTGGCGATAATCTGAGCTTTATTTCTGATACTACCATTGCTGCCTGCAACGGCCAAGGCTGTGCCATGCAGGATAAGTTCAAAGAAAACTTTAGAATTGCTCTGCCCGCGGCAATCCTTTCCGTAGTTCTTATTCTTGTCCTCAGCTTGAATACGGAGCTGAAAGGGCAAGTTGTGAAGGAGTACCAAATGCTCCATATTCTGCCGTACCTTTTGGTGCTGACAGGTGGTGTAATGGGTATTAATGTTTTTGTAGTCCTGATTGGCGGTATTATTTTAGGTGCAGGCCTTTTATTGGGCACTGGGCAAACTACTTTCTTAAAGCTGTGTGCCAGCATGGGCGCAGGCTGTGCAGGAATGTTTGAAACCAGCATGGTAGCTATTTTTGTTAGCGCTATGGCAGCCATTATTCGCTACGGCGGTGGCTTTGAAGCCTTGCTGGCATGGATTCGCAGTGTGTTCAAGGGCAAGATTGGTGGCCAATTGGGCATGGGCGTTTTGGTAGGCGCTATGGATATTGCTACTGCTAACAATACGGTAGCAATTGTAATGGCTAACCCCATTGCTAAGGAAATGGCGGAAGATTACCAGATCAGTCCGCGTAAGGCTGCTAGTATCCTCGATACCTTTTCCTGCGTATTCCAAGGGGTAATTCCCTATGGTGCGCAGATGTTGGTTGCCTGCAGTATTGTTGCTGCTACCGGCCTTAGCATCAGCGCCTTCGATATTATGTCCTATCTTTTCTATCCTGCGCTGCTGTTAGTAAGTTCCGTCTTCTTTATCTGCTTTGAAAAGTAAGCTGTCAGTAAAATTTTAAACACAAAAAATAAGCACCTCTCACTGTACTGATAACCAGTGCAGTAGAGGTGCTTTCTGTTTCTAATCTTATTTATACATGTTTCCCTTAAAAACAGTACGATTTTAAGGGAAACTACTAGAGAGTAAGGGAAAAGAAAAAGGACTGCCGCTAGTGCGACAGCCCCTAATTGAAATTATTTATTCCGCCGGAACGATAGTTCCTTTGTATTTTTCCGCGATAAATTGTTTTACACCATCGGAGTGGAAGATATCGGCAACCTTCTTGTAGGTGGGATTATCCTTGTTCTTGCCATCTACAGCCAGAATCATTACAGCTAACGGTTCATCCTTAGGTTCTAAGAAGATACCCTGCTTTTTAACGTCCAAGCCTGCGCTCATAACGTAGTTCATAGTAATCACTGCAGCATCTACGTCCGTCAAACTGCGAGGCAATTGCGCTGCCTCCAATTCTTTGAACTGCAAATGCTTAGGATTATCAACAACATCCGCCGGTGTAGCCTTAAAGCCAACGCCGTCTTTCAGTTTAATAACGCCGGCACGTTGCAACAGTGCCAAACCACGACCGCCATTAGTGGGATCATTAGGAATTGCTACAATACCGCCTTCAGGCAAATCTTTAATATCCTTAATCTTATCGCTATAGATACCCATACGCATAAGGATGGTGTTGCCGATAGCTACAAGATTGGTCTTGTTCTGTTTATTAAAGTTTTCCATGAAAGGTTTATGTTGATAGCTTACCAAATCAATATCGCCGGATGCCAAAGCTTTATCGGGAGTAATGTAATCGGAAAACTCCACAACCTTGATATTCAGATTTTGTTTCTTCGCTTCTTTGGCAACTGCTTCTACAACTTCAGCGTGAGGACCTGCTGTAGCACCAATCTTGATTTCTTTAGCTTGGATGGAACCGCTGCCACCGTCACAACCGGCGAGGGCAAAGGAGAAGGCAGCAAGTAAAGCTACCGGTAATAAAAATTTCTTAAAATTCATCTTCATTCACCTGTCTTCCTTTATTCAGCAAACATCGGGGTGGACAGATAGCGTTCACCGGTGTCAGGAAGCAATGCTACAATAAGCTTACCTTTGTTTTCAGGGCGTTTTGCTAATACGGTTGCCGCATGGAGTGCTGCACCGGAGGAAATGCCTACTAGTACGCCTTCATGATGCGCCATGAATCTGCCTGCAGCAAAAGCATCTTCTGCTTCTACAGTAATTATTTCGTCATAAATTTTAGTATCCAAGGTTTCCGGAACAAAGTTGGCACCAATGCCTTGAATTTTATGGGGACCGGCTACGCCTTTGCTAAGCAGGGGAGAGGTTGCTGGTTCTACAGCTACAATCTTAACATTGGGGTTTTTAGACTTCAGATATTCGCCTACACCGCTCAAGGTACCGCCAGTGCCTACGCCGGCAACAAAGATATCAACTTTGCCTTCAGTGTCTTCCCAGATTTCCGGACCGGTGGTTGCTCTATGAATAGCAGGATTAGCAGGATTTACAAATTGACCGGGGATAAAGCTGCCTTCGATTTCCTTGGCCAACTCTGCTGCCTTATCAACAGCACCCTGCATGCCCTTGGAGCCTTCGGTAAGCACCAGTTGGGCACCGTATGCTTTCAACAGGTTGCGGCGTTCAACGCTCATGGTTTCGGGCATGGTCAACAGCACCTTGTAGCCACGGGAAGCAGCAACAGAAGCCAAACCGATACCGGTATTGCCGCTGGTCGGTTCGATGATGGTAGCACCGGGTTTCAAGACGCCTTTAGCTTCTGCATCAGTAATCATAGCCAGAGCAATTCTATCTTTGGCACTGCCTGCAGGATTGAAATATTCCAGCTTAGCAACAATTTTTGCTTCCAGTTTATTTTCCTTTTCATAATTGCTCAATTCCAAGAGGGGGGTTTTGCCAATCAATTCAGTTACGCTTTTATAAATTGCCATTTTAGTTCGCTCCTTTTAATAAATTCTTTAATATAGTTTGGCTTAATGTGCGACGCTGTTAGCGTATACATCGTGTGCCTATTTTTCTATTCATATTCATCACTCATTTCACACTAAACATAGTTGCTTCGTAGGTTTATTATACTGCAGATTTTCTATCTGTCAACAAATTTCGTGAAGTTTTTTATTTGCTTGACAAGTTAGGTAAACTACTGTAATATATGAAACATATTAAAGAAGTAGGAATTGGAGGTGAGGCTATGCTTCAAGGGCTTATCGCTAAATTAGCAGTGCAGCATGATTTAAATGATGCGGAGATGCTGCAACTGCTTACGAGCACAGATTCGGAAACTAATAAACTGTTGGCGGCTGCTGCCGATAAACAACGGCGGGCAGTATATGGTGATGCGGTTTATATTCGCGGGTTGATAGAATTTACAAATTACTGTAAGAACAATTGCTACTACTGCGGCATTAGAGCAGGGAACTGCCATGTGGAGCGTTATCGCTTGACTAAGGAAGAAATCTTGGCGTGCTGTGCTGAAGGCTATGCCTTGGACTTCCGCACCTTCGTCCTGCAGGGCGGGGAGGATCCGTATTTTACGGATGAGCGCATGTGCGATATTATCCGCAGTATGCGTGCCCAACATCCCGATTGCGCCATTACTCTGTCCATTGGTGAGAAGGAGCGTGCTAGCTACCAAGCCTACTTTGATGCAGGCGCCAACCGTTATTTACTGCGCCACGAAACAGCGTTAGACGAGCATTATGGTATGCTTCATCCTGCTTCCATGAGTTTGGCTAACCGCAAGCGCTGCCTTTTCGACTTGAAGGAGATTGGTTATCAAGTTGGCAGTGGTTTTATGGTGGGGAGTCCATGGCAACGCCCGGAAAATATTTTGGCAGATATCCGCTTTTTACAGGAACTGCAACCTGATATGATTGGTATTGGTCCCTATATAACCCATGCGCAAACGCCTTTTGCTGATAAACCCAGCGGTACGGCGGAACAAACTCTGCGGGTATTGTCCATGCTGCGCTTGCTTTTCCCCTACGCTCTTTTGCCTTCTACTACAGCTTTGGGCACCATTGCCCCCAATGGCAGGGAGCTGGGGCTGCAGGCAGGCGGCAACGTAGTTATGCCAAATTTGTCACCTGTAAGCGTGCGCAAGAAGTACGAATTGTACGCTAACAAGATATGCACAGGCGAGGAAGCAGCCCAATGCATAGTCTGCCTCAAGGCAAGAGTGGAGGCTGCAGGCTACAGAGTGGTAGTTGACAGGGGCGATGTTAAGCGTTAACATAAAAGTGTGTATTTGCCCGTGCTTTTTAAATATAAGGAGATAGATGCTAATGAAGAAATCTGCATTAATTGCTATGAGTGGCGGCGTTGATTCCAGCGTTGCTGCTTTAAGGATGCTGGAGCAAGGTTACGCCTGCACCGGTGTTACTATGAAGCTTTTTAATAACGAAGATATTGGTCTGCCCGTTATGGACAGCAAATGCTGCAGCATTGACGATATTAAGGATGCTTGTCAGGTTTGCTCCCGTATTGGCATTGAACATTTGACTTTTAACTACGGCGACCGCTTCCGCACGGAGGTAATTGACCGTTTTATCAATGCCTATGTCAATGGTATGACTCCCAATCCCTGTATCGACTGTAACCGCTATCTGAAATTTGGCGAGTTGTTTAACAAGGCTAAGGAGCTGGGCTGCGATTACGTGGTCACCGGTCATTATGCTAAGACTAGATACGATGAGGCAACAGGCCGTTATTTGCTTTTGAAGGCAGAAGACCCTGCTAAGGATCAAAGCTACGTACTCTATAGCCTGACTCAGGAACAATTAGCCCATGTGCAGTTTCCCTTAGGCGAGCTTACCAAACCGCAAGTACGCGCCATTGCCGAGGAGCATGGCTTTGTAACTGCCCATAAATCCGATAGTCAGGACATCTGCTTTATTAAGGACGGCATGACCTATGCTGACTTTATCGAAATGCGTACCGGTCGCAAATTCAAGCCCGGTAATTTTGTGGACACCACCGGTAAGGTACTGGGGCGTCACAAAGGCATTATCCACTACACCGTAGGCCAGCGCAAAGGTCTTGGCTTGGCACTGCCCGAGCCCATGTATGTAAAAGAAATTGATGTGGCTCATAATCAGGTTATCCTCTCCACTAATGCACAGCTTTTTAGTAAAAGCGTAACGGCAACGGATATTAATCTGATTGACTGCGAGCGGATTACGGAACCCCGCAGAGTAAAGGCCCGCATCCGCTACCACCATATTGAGCAATGGGCAACTGTTACCCAGCCCGATGACAACACCCTGCAGTTGGAGTTCGACGAACCCCAGCGCGCCATTACCAAAGGTCAGGCTTTGGTGCTCTACGACGGCGATGTAGTCGTAGGTGGCGGTAGAATTATATAAGCAAAATAAAACAAGCACTACTTGGCTTTAAGTCAGGTAGTGCTTATTTGTTATGGGTAAATATAAGGCTTTGCTAGATTAGCAGTATCTATCCCGATGGGATTTGATTTGCCCTGCTAAAGGCACAATGGAGTGATAGTCCGCCTGATGCTTTGCAATACAAGCTTTGGCAGCCTCTATCTCCGCAGGCTCGATTAACAAGCTCATGCCGCAGGACAGCTCCCCTTGGATGGAGCGCGGCGTAGGCGCAATGCGATTCTTAATTTCCTCCGCTAAGAGCAGGTCCCGCAGTGCCAGCCCCTGCTCATAATTAGCAAAAAGAATGTAATAACGCAGTTTTTCCTCAGGCATCCAACAGCTCCAGGAATGCACCAATACGGGTACGCAGTTGTTCTGCATCAGTATCAGCATAGTCGGTTTCCAGGCTCAATACAGGAATGCCTGCTTCCTTCAGGGCACGGGATACGCTGTATTTTTCAGTGTCATACAGGCAGCAGAACTTCAAGCTGCAGTCGATAACGCCATCAACCTTGTATTCCTTAGCCAGACGCAGAATGTCATCAATACGACCGGTGTTAGGAGTGAAGCATGCGCAGTTGGTCTTCATATAGCGTTCGGACAGAGCCATAAATTGTTCGTCCAAAGTGGTCTTGGTTTCGTCCACCAGATTTTCAAAATAACGGGTACCGGTGCACATTTCTTCGCAAACAACAGCACCACCGCTGGTTTCGATAATGTTGTGCAGCTTCCAGTTAGGAATAGCCATAGGAGTACCGGTAACCAGAATACGTTTAGTGCCTGCAGGAACTACGCTAACGCCGTCTTTAATACGTTGTTCCAGCTCGTCAGCCAATTTGTTGCACATTTGCGCGCAACGAACGGGATCGTCAAAGAAGGAGATTTGGGTCATCAGCAGAGCATCACGACCGGAGATGGGCAGGCATTCGCTCTTACGGCAGTTGTATACGCGCGCCATAGCTTTACGGCGTTCGTTGATTACGTGGATAGCTTCGTTTAATTTTTCCGGTGTAATCTTGTTGCCGGTGAATTCTTCCACAGTCTTAGCAAATTCAGCGATTTCTTCCTTCCATTTCAGGATATCCTTTTCGCGTTTCATTTGGGGAACATCCATTACATACATAGGCACGTCTTCGCCCAAGATTTCGTAAGCTTTTTTCTTGCCATCGCAGGTGGTTTCGCCTACGTACATATCAGCGATGCGGAAGAAGGGGCAGGTTTTGCCCAGACGAGCGCCTACGGAAGCTTTGATCAGAGGGCAGGTGCTCTTAGGCAGCACTGCTTCTCCATCGGGAACCCAAAATTGGGAACCGCCGCACAGACCGGTAACGATACCATTGGCTGCTAAAATTACTTCATCGGGAACGTATACGCAGAAGGTACCGAAAACTTTACGACCTTCCTTTTGCGCTTCAATCAGCTCTGCAGAACGAATGCCGTGAACCTCGGAAAGCACTAAATCCCAGAAATCCATGCCTTTAGGACGGTTTTCTTGGGACAGGAAAACATCGCCAACGGCAGTAGGCAGTACCTGACACAGCAGGTCATGGTTTTCCAGGTCCATACCCAGATCTTTCCACATTTGAACATAATTTGCCATAAATAAATCCTCCTTATATTACACCTTGGGGTGTTTTTTACTTATTCTTCTGCAGCAATTTCCGCGATGGCGGTAATGGCTGCGTCCACTTCTGCTTCCGTAGTATACCAGGAAAAACTAAAGCGCACTGCTCCTTGTTCGGAAGTGCCTAAAGCGCGGTGCATCCGTGGTGCGCAATGAGCGCCGGCCCGGACGGCGATATCATAGCTTTCGCTTAGTTCGTCAGCCACTTCGCCGGAATCGTAGTCCCTAATATTCAGCGCCACCACTGCTGTACGTGGGTGGTCGGGATTAAAATTACCATAAGTAACTACGCCGGGAATATTAGCCACGCCTTGGTAAAAACGTTGCATGAGCATGCGCTCTCTCGCTTCAATATTTTCCAAGCCTGTTTCTTCAATAAAATCCAGGGCTGCAGATAGACCCATAATGCCATGACTATTCAAGGTTCCTGCTTCTAAACGAGTTGGGTATTCTTTGGGCTGTTCCTTCAAGTAGGATTGCACCCCGGAACCACCAACTTTGAAGGGACGGATTTCAATGCCCTGTCTAATACAGAGACCGCCTGTGCCTTGGGGACCCATAAGTCCTTTATGCCCAGTAAAGCACAGGATATCAATGCCCATAGTTTCCATATCAATGGGCACGCAGCCTGCGGTTTGGGATGCGTCGACAATGAAGAGCAGTCCGTGCTTTTTCGCTAAGGCTCCCACGCGGGCGATATCGATAATCTCACCGGTTAAATTAGAGGCGTGGGTGCACACTATGGCTTTAGTTTCCGGGCGGATTAAAGCTTCAAAAGCGTCCATGTCCGGCAAGCCATTCTTATCCGTTGTGACAAAATCTAAAGCAACGTTGCGTCCTGCTTCCATACGGTACAGAGGGCGCAGAACGGAGTTGTGCTCCATATCTGTAGTGATAACATGGTCTCCTTGGTTAAGGGTGCCGCAGATAGCGATGTTCAGTGCTTCCGTAGAATTGCAGGTGAAGACCACGTGGTCCGCACGCTTACAACCAAAGAGCGTTGCTAACTTACGGCGTGTTTCGTAAATGGCGCGGCTGGCCTCTAAAGCGCTGCCGTGAATGCCGCGGGAAGCATTGCCCATGGTGGTCATCGCTTTAACAACAGCGTCAATAACTGCAGGCGGTTTATGTAAGGTAGTTGCTGCGTTATCTAAATAAATCATGCTTGCGCTCCCTTCTTAGCAGATAGCTTGGTTGCCAACAGGGCGGCACCGATGGCGCCTGCATAGCGGGCGTCAGGATGGGTTTGTACTTGGACACTTAAGCTGTGGGATAAACGCTGGCGTAAATATTCGAAATCGCACAGTCCCCCAGTCAGGCAGACTGTAGCGCCCATAGCCATACGGCCTGCTTGGGAAACAACTTTCTTGGCGATGGAGTCTACTACGCCGAAAGCAATATTTTCCTTGCTTTCACCTCTGCCAATCAAACTAATAACTTCTGATTCCGCAAAAACAGTACACATGGAGCTAATGGAAACATTACTGCCTTGGGCTGCCAGTTGGCACAGTTCTCCCGGAGTTACGGCTAAAGTATTAGCCATTACTTCTAAAAAGCGTCCTGTGCCTGCGGAGCATTTGTCGTTCATGATAAATTCCCGCACTTGGCCGTCAGCTACGCAGATAATCTTGGTATCCTGCCCGCCAATGTCGATAACCGTGAGCTTCTGCGTGTCGAAGACGTAGCAGGCGCCGCGACCGTGACAGGTGATCTCGGTTACGCATTTATCAGCGTAGGGCACGGAGATTCTGCCGTAGCCTGTGGCGATTACGCCGCATTCCGCCACATCAAAACCCAGTTCTGCCAAATTGGTTTTGATAGATTGGGCTGTGTCCACGCTGCTCCAACCTGTAGGCTGCAGGATACGGTGCAGGATGCGTCCTTGGGCGTCCATGACGATGGTTTTGGCGCAGGTGGAGCCTATGTCAATGCCAATGTATGCTTTCATTCCTTCACCTCTTGTTTTATCTATAATAATACGAAGTATTTTCCTTACTGTGTTGCATTGCAACCGTTACTCTCATATAAGAGTAACATAATCAGCAGAATTTTTCAATGCAAATAAAAAAACCTGCTTTGCAGCAGGTGTTTTTATTCTCGCGTGCCAGTTTGTCCGGCCCCCCAGCCGGTCGTGCTTTTTTTACTTTCAGCATCCCAAAAGTCCCCTCAATTGGCCGCTTCCACGAACCGCCTTGTTTTTATTTTTATATATGGCGGTATAATCGTCACGCGATAAGCACTATTTTCTTTGGATAAAAAAATGAACAACAAAGGAATAAAGCTTGCGCTTACAACTCCATTGTTGTTCATGGTGAAATTATACAACTTGCATACACAGTTGTAAATACTTTTGTGTAATTTTTTGTAAAAAACTTATATTTATACTATTTTTGTATTGAATTTTACACTTTTGGGAAAATTAGAAGTCGAATTTGGAACCGGTCAGCAGTTCGTAAGCTTCGATGTACTTGCCGATGGTCTTATCGATAACATCTTGGGGCAGTTCATAACCGGAATCAGGGTTAGCGCTGAGCCAGTTACGTACGAATTGCTTGTCATAGGAAGGTTGGTCATGGCCAACTTCATAGCCTTCCAAAGGCCAGAAACGAGAGCAGTCAGGAGTAATCATTTCATCGCCCAGTACAACTTCGCCGTTTTCATCCAAGCCGAATTCAAATTTGGTATCAGCAATGATGATGCCGCGGGACAGAGCATAGTCTGCGCATTTTTTGTAGATAGCGATGGTGTAGTCACGGAGTTTCAAAGCATATTCTTTGCCACGGCCGGGATACAGCTTCTCCAAAATTTCAATGCTTTGTTCTACGCTGATGTTTTCATCATGATCACCGATTTCAGCTTTGGTGCTGGGGGTGAAGAGAGGTTCAGGCAGCTTTTGGCATTCCTGCAGACCTTCGGGCAGTTTAATACCGCAGATTTCGCCATCTTTTTGATAGCTCTTCCAACCGCTACCGGTGATGTAGCCGCGAACGATGCATTCTACAGGCAGCATTTCTAGCTTTTTGCATTTCATGCTGTTGCCGGTGAATTCGTCTTTGTGGAAGAATTCAGGCATATCTTTAACATCTACGGACAGCATATGGTTAGGTACGATGTCTTTGGTGAAGTCGAACCAGAATTTAGAAATCTGGGTCAGGACAGTACCTTTTTTCTCAATCTTATTTTTGAGGATAACGTCGAACGCAGAGATACGGTCGGTGGCAACCATAACGATGCTATCGCCAATATCATACATTTCACGAACCTTACCGGATTTAAACGGCTTATACTCTTGCATTGTTAGACCTCCTAAATTACGCACAGTGTTAATTTTGAAATATTTTACTGTAATATCATACCATAAGCGCGGGAAAAAGTCGAACGTTTCTGGAAAAAATTCCAAAAATTTTCGGATTTTCTATTTCATGGTAATCAGTTCATACTCACGGGTACCCAGACCAATCTTCTCCGCATGGGCCAAGCAAGCTTTCCATTCGGATTCCGGGCTGGTGTTATGGAAGTGGTCGTGACCGCTGCAGGCAGCAGGGTCTGCTGCCAAATGCTCGCCTAAAACGGAGTTGGCAACTACGGGGGCAGCGTTGACCAGATCAGCACAGGCTTGGTCCAGCGCTACAGGGTCGAAGGATGCCAGCATACCGATATTGGGCACGATGGGAGCATCGTTTTCAGCATGGCAGTCGCAGTAGGGAGAAACGTCTACAATCAAGCTTACATGGAAATGAGGACGATCTTGGCAGATTGCTTGGGCGTATTCTGCCATTTTTTTGTTCAGGTTTTCCATGCTGGCGTCGTTGATGGCGTGGATGGCATCCATGGGGCAGTTGCCCAAGCAGCGGCCGCAGCCAACGCATTTATTAACGTCGATAGTTGCTTTGCCGTCAGTAATAGTGGGAGCGCCATGAGCGCAGATTTTAACGCAGCGACCGCAGCCAACGCATTTTTTTGCGCTTACTTTGGGCTTGCCATCGTTGTGCATTTCCATTTTGCCGGCGCGGGAACCACCGCCCATACCGATGTTTTTAATGGCGCCGCCAAAGCCTGCCATTTCGTGACCTTTAAAGTGGGTCAAAGAAATGATGATGTCTGCATCCATCAAAGCTTTGCCGATTTTAGCTTCTTTAACAAGTTCGCCATTTTTTACAGGAACGTAAGCTTCGTCCGTGCCTTTGAGACCGTCGGCGATGATTACGTGGCAACCGGTGGAGAAGGGGCTGAAGCCGTTTTCATAAGCGGAGTCGATATGCTCCAGCGCATCTTTACGTCTGCCTACGTACAGGGTGTTGCAGTCCGTCAGGAAGGGCTTGCCGCCTAATTCTTTAACGACGTCAGCAACTGCTTTAGCGTAGTTGGGACGCAGATAGGACACGTTGCCCGGTTCGCCGAAGTGGATTTTAATAGCAACGAATTGTTTTTCAAAGTTAATGTTGGCAATGCCTGCTTTTTTCATCAGCTTTTGCAGTTTTTGAGGCAGGCTGCTGCCACCATAAGGGGTGCGGAAATCAGTAAAATATACTTTGGATTTTTCCATTGGTATTTTCCTCCTTAAAGAATTCCTATATTGATGGTATTTTTAATTGTTTCATGCTCGCTACATCAAGCAAATACCTATTCCTTAAAATCAAGCTTTATTTGTGTCGGCTTAGGGATTACCTCTAGCACTTGGTCAATAGTTCTTTCAACAGTAAGGTTTCCGGAAGCATTTAACTTTTGTTCAGCAGTATATACTACCTTTAGTTGATCTCCCTTCGCAAAGGCCAACTCTCTATTTTCTACGCGCTGCCAAAATACTTCATCATTAATTTTAGCCCAAAAAGTAGTATCTCCATCAGTGAAACGCCACTTTTGGTTTTCATCAAACACAATGCCTACAATTTTTAAAATTACAGTCAATGTATTTTTTGTATGTTGCTCCTCCACATCTCCAATATCAGGGGTTTTAAAGTAAGATGTTTCTTCTTTAATAATTTTTACACACGGATTTTTATCACTCATATCATCAGGGTTGCGCAGTTCAAAGCTATTAATCCCTGCATTATTTAACGGTTCAATAATCTTTTCTATCTGTTGCCTTGCCTCATAATCTTTAAATACATTATATAGATTTTCTGTTATGGTTATGGTAATACTACCTTCTACTGTAAGCTCTATATTGTTCTCCGAAACCTTCTTGGCGTTGGTAACCTTACGTCCTTTGAGGTATTTTATTAACCAAAACACACCTTTACCGGTTGCAGCACCATAACCTATTATTTGTAATAATGCAACCAATCCTGTATCTTCCATCCCACTAATAAACAGCTTTGCCTGTTCCAACATGTCGCTTACAAGTTGCAAACTAATGTCGAAGGATCCTTTTCTAATATCATCTGCTTTAAGCATCACCTTAACAGGACGGTCATTTCCGATTACGTAATTTGCTCGCTGTATAAATTTTCCAAAAGCAATCAGTGCAGGAGCTAATTCGCTTATCTCCATTGCACCATTTTGTAAAGCATCGCCATCATATGCAATTCTCACAGTCTTTTCTGCCATTTTTACCCCTCCTCGAGCAAAACCAAGCAAAATTATTTAAGCCTTTAAAATAATTATATCACAAAGAATTTTACTACAAAAGTGTCTCCACAACAACATTTTCTGCGCATAAAAGTGTCATAAGCTTACACTTTGGTGCCATTTCGTAAGACAAGCATTAATATAAGCTCCATACTTTGCCCTATAGTAAAAAACAACTCTGCACCCACGTTTATGGCATGGAATGCAGAGTTGTTTTCTTTATGGAGTTTTATTGGGAAGAGAAGCCTTTATTTAGAAACCTTTAGAAGCTGTAGCGGAAACCTACGTTGAATTGGACGTTGGATTCCAAGTCGCCGTAGAGTTTTTCTGCTTCAGCGTAGAGGGTGGAAGCTTTGCTGAGCTGTGTAGTACCGCCTAGGACGATGCTTGCCCAGTTACGCGGATTGTCGCGTTCGTAGGAGACGATGTCGTCGCCGGTTACGCTCAAACCGCCTGCGAAGTCATGGTAATAGCTGGCTTTAGCAAAAACGCTGCCTTTGTCTTCAAATTCCTTGCCAACTGCTACGCCCAAACGGGTAATGGCAGCCTTTTGGCTATCTGCTTTAACTTTAACGCCGAGGCTGTTGGTATAGGTGTCGCTGCCAATGTGACCCAAGAGCAGTTCAGCCTGAGGCTCAATGTAGAAGCCGTCTGCCAAGTTTTGGCGATAGCCATATTCACCGCTAATGGAGTATGCCCAAACGTCGGAATCGCCTTTAACATGTTTGTCGCTCTTGTCGACTAAGCTATATTCGTTGCTGTAACGGCCTGCTTTGGCAATAACGTCATAATAATGACCTTTGTTACCCTTCCAGCTTTGGTAGAGGCTGAGGGTAGTTTCGTCAGCTTCACCGCTGCCACGTTCGAAGGAAGTGTCACCGTCGGCATGGGAAACTGCTACACCGCGATAGACAACGCCATTTGCTTGTTCAAAGGCTTTGTCGTAACCGATTTGGAACAGGTTATATTCGGTCTCCGCTTTACGACCGTCGCCAGCTTTTAATTCACCGGTGTTGTAACGTGCCCACAGACTGTCTTCTTTGCTTACGCTGCCACTGCGCAGCTCGCCCAAGCGTTTATCCATGCTGTTGCTTTCTGCAAGGAACAGGGAACGCAGAGCATAGGCTGCATCGCCTGCAGTTTTAACGGATTCGGAAGGCTTGAAGACAATAGAGCCGCCGCCTTCACCGGAGCCGCCGCCTTCACCGGAGCCACCGCCTTCACCAGAACCACCAGAGCCTGTACCAGCGGAAGTAAAGCCTTTCAAGAGCCATTGGTTGCCTTCTTGTTTAATTTCGGGAGTAATTTCAATGGCGTTATAGTCAGATTTCAAGGCAGTGATAGCGACATCTTTAGCGTTATCAACTACAACAATTTTGTCCGTAGCCTTTATAATTTCTCCGTATTTTTTTGCATCATCGGTATCAAACCAAGGATCGTAATTAATTTTCAAGTTGGCATCGAAATCTTGATTGTTTGCATCAATAACATCGCTCTTATTATTTTGGATATCGGTATTGATGTACAGATTACCTTGACCAGTAATAGTGCCATTTAATTTTAAAGAGCGACCAACCTTTTTCAATTTACCATTGTCGGTCAAATCAATAATACCACCATCAATGGTCAATTTAGTAAATGTTTCCTCAGCGTTATCAGTAGTGTCGAAAACAGGATACCAAGTACCACCGTTAGCGATTTCTAGTTTAATTTCACCACCACGACTGTCAATTTCTGTGTTGCCCTTCAAAAACGAGTCCGCATTTTTAAAGTACAGTTTTAAATCAGAGTCGCTATTTACATAGACATCACCGGTAATCTTATTGATTTTTTCTGGTTTGAATTCAATTTTTGCTTTGTATGGGAGGTAGATAGCTTTAGGTCTTTCTGTACCAGTCGTTACTTCCGCTGTTATAGTCGCATCACCTTCGAATTTGATATTAGGATTATCATAACCTGAATAAATACCATAGGCCGAGTCGCCTTTCGCCGTCAAAGTCGCAGATTTATCGAAAGTAACGATAGTCCCTTCACCTTTTACCTCTAAAGCATAAGCTGTACTATCTGTTGATTCCGCAGTAATTGTTGTTTCACCGGCAAATGTAGCTGTTGTATCATCTCCGCCAATATATACACCTTCGGTATAATCCTTGCCTTTTGCATATATATCGGCACTTCCATTTAACGTTATTTTATTATCTGTAGACATTCTTATAGCATAAGAGCTATCGTCATTAGAAATAGTGTTGATAACAGTATTGTGATTAATAGTAAGTTCCGCCGGGTCATATATGCCCTTGACATTACCCGTAGCTACAACATTAATTTTAAATGGTTCTCCAGATGTTTTATTTATTGTCAAACTGCCATTGGGGTAATTATAGTAGATACCATTACTTCCATCTGTATTAGAAGAATTAATATAAATATCAGCATTGCCACTAGTATTTTCAGTAAAAGTTATAGAATGTTCTTTACCATCATTTATTTCAATACCATTGACATGGTCAGTTCCTATATATTTAATGAAATCATACCTTGCTCCGTCAGATGGGTTTACAACTGGAGCCGTTTCAGCGTACCCTACCGAGCCTGTACCCCCCCCCAGATAAGATTGCCGCTGTAACCGCCAACGCCAAAAGCTTAGTCCTCTTAGTCATAATACATACCTCCTTGAGGTGGTCCCCTAAAGTTGGACACGTCAAGAACGCAAAAAATTATTTTTGGTTTTCTTGAAAATCGTGTTATTATTATTTTAGGAGGCTCACAATATGGCTAGAGGAATTTTAACAGAAGAAGAAATTAAGATCCTTT
>NZ_JBGVLF010000016.1:0-21322 GCF_045124115.1 Phascolarctobacterium sp. | reverse complement strand
GCTTGCACAGAGGCGTAATGGACATAGATGTCAGGTCCCCAGCGTCTTGCAATAAAACCAAAGCCCTTGTCATCACGAAACCATCTTATTTTGCCTATTAGAAACATGATAATTCACTCCAAATGTTATGATTTGCTTCGGGCTGCAGCTTTATCCTTAGCTTATTTACATTATAAAACTAAAATCTCAAAATTGCAAGGAATATTCTGAAAATTATAATAAATTAAATTAGTCCCCAAGTTGTCTATTTCTGTTGTATAATTAAAGGTACTGACAAAATAATTTTTAGCGAGGTAGATGCTATGCGTTTAAGAAAGAAACCCTGGATTGAAGAAGCTATGAAGGACGTAATGGATGAGTATGTATTCATGCATGATTTAGAAAAGTTTAAAGGCCATTGGCAGGAAGTTTTTCCCGGTAAGCGTTTGTGCTTGGAGATTGGTTGCGGCAAAGGCCGTTTTACTATTGGCATGGCAGAACTGAATCCGGACAAAGCTTTTATCGGTATTGAAACTCAACATGATATTGCTTATTATCCGGCAAAGGCTGCTAAAGATAAGAAGCTGGATAATGTACGTATTATCTGTGCCAATGCAGAGAATATGCTGGATTGGTTTGAACCCGGCGAAATCAAGGAGTTATACTTGAACTTCTCCGATCCTTGGCCGAAAGCACGCCATGCTAAACGTCGTCTGACCCATCGCAATTTCTTGGCGAAGTATGCCCAGCTGTTAGGCAAAGGCGGTCATCTGCGTTTTAAAACTGATAACCGCGCGCTCTTTGATTTTTCTGTAGAAGAATTCAAAGAGTTTGGTTTGGAAATTATTGCTTTGAGCTATGATTTGCATCACTCCGAGTATGAAAATGCTGTGCAAACAGAATATGAGCAGAAATTCAGCGCTTTAGGAACGCCGATTAATTTCTGCGAGGTAGTATTTTAAGTAAGGTTATTCTTATGAAGAAAAGTTTTTTGTGGTTATGGGATAATCCCTGCCAAGCAATATACACAATGATGGCATTGCTAATTTTTGCCGGAGGCATCAATGTCTACAGTGCCAGCTATATAACGGCGCGAGATATGTTTGGCAATCCTATGCATTTTTTACTGCGTTACTTTATCTTTGCTTTAATAGGCTTATTTGGTATGTGGCTGGTGCGCAGGATTGGCTACAAAATTTTACTGAACAAAAGTTGGACTTTAATCAGCTGTGTCATTATTGTAGGGATGCTGTTTTTAGTTGACGTTATAGGTGTTGCTACTAAAGGTGCTTCTCGTTGGTTATATTTGGGGCCTATTTCCATTCAGCCGTCAGAATTTGCTAAGCTGTCGGTCATCATGCTTTGTGCCCGTACTTTAGGTACTATGATGCGTAAAGGGAAAAGGGTGAGCTTGTTTCATAAAGGTGATGATCTTATTCCAATTGGTATGACTATACTTTATGCGTTACTGGTCTACAAACAGCCTGACTTGGGTACTGCAGCCATTATTTGCGGCCTTATGCTGGGTATGTACATTATCGCCGGGATTCCTTTAGGCGAGGTGTTTGTTGTTGGCTGCGGAGCAGTGGCAGGAGCAGTTGGTTTGGCAATTGCTGCTCCCTACCGTTTGGAACGCTTAAAGGTGTGGGCAGATCCGTGGCTGGATGAGGCAGGTACAGGCTACCAAATGGTGCAATCCTTGCTGGCCATTGGTAGCGGCGGGCTTACAGGTACCCATTGGGGGCATGGCGCCAGCAAATTCTTCTACCTGCCGGAAGCACATACGGACTTTGCTTTCGCTGTTTTCTGTCAAGAGAACGGCTTGCTGGGTGCTACGTATGTAATGGTGTTGTTTGCGATTATGGGCTGTGCTTTTTGTAAAATTGCCACCCGTACCCGCGACCACCAAGGCTTTTTATTGGCTAGCGGGGTAACTTTTTTGATTATCGGGCAGGCTGTTGCTAATATGGCCATGGTTTGCGGTATTCTTCCTGTTATCGGTGTACCTTTGGTATTTATCAGTTACGGCGGTAGTTCCATGGTGCTTTCCATGGCCGCCATAGGCTTGTTGCTTTCTGTATACGATAGGGAAGTACAGCAGGCGGAATTGGAGGCAGTGCCTCCGGAGGAACGCCGCGACGATTTGCGCGTAGTGCGTAACGGGAGGTGGAGCCAATGAGAAGACACCACTTAAATAATGGACGCAAGCGCTTTGGCTTTATTTTTTGCTGTTTAGGTTTAATGCTTCTAGGTGTGTTCCTCCGCTTAGGCTGGTTGCAAATCGTCCGTGCTGATTCCCTAAAGCGGATGTCCGAGTCCCAACTGACTGCAGACTTAGTGCAGAAGCATCCCCGTGGCCGTATTGTGGACCGTGATGGGGAAGAGCTTGCTGTCAGCATTATGACAGGGTCCTTATACGTGGATCCGGAGGGAATGGTGGATGGTGCCGAAGTCGCCAAAAAGTATCCCCAGCGGAATGTGCGCCGTGTGGCAGCGGATTTATTAGCACCGGTGCTGAAGCAGGATGCCAATAAACTTTACGCTACCTTTACAGGCGGTGGTCGTTTTGTCTGGTTAAAACGTACTATGGAGCCCAAAGAAGTGGAGGACGTACGTAAGCTTATTAAGGATAACAAGCTGCCAGGCTTACACTTTTTGGAGGAAAGCAAACGTTATTACACCAAGAAACGCGCAGCAGCCCAAATTCTTGGCTTCATCGGTACGGATGATGTGGGGCTGAGCGGCTTGGAGTACCAGCTTAATGACGTGCTGAAGGGGAAGGACACCAAGTATTCCCTGATGGTGGATGCAGCAGGCCAACAGATTCTTGGCAGTCTGCTGAAGGATGAGGAGCAGAACGGGCAAAAACGTCAGGAAAAACTGCCTACGGTTTATTTAACATTGGACAGCAAGATGCAGTACGTCTTAGAGGATGCAATGGATGATGCCATCCAACGGACGAAAGCTAAAGGTGCAGCTGCTATCATTATGGATCCCTATACGGGAGAAATTTTGGGCATGGCATCCCGTCCTACCTTTGACCCCAATCATTTTGGCGATTTTAGCGCTGATAGTTGGAATAATAGAGCCATCTCCATGATTTACGAGCCCGGTTCTGTATTTAAACCCATCGTAGGCTGCATGGGGCTTACGGAAGGTGTTATTACACCTGATACTATCATCCAAGATAACGGCAGTATCCGCATTGCGGACCGTGTTATTCATAACTGGGATGGTGAAGGCATGGGACCTGTGCCTTTTTCCACTGTCATCAAATTCTCTATTAACACGGGTATGGTGCAGTTGGGCATGGAGCTGGGGGCACGGCGGATGATCGACTATGCTAAACGCTTCGGTTTTGGTTCTCCTACCGGTATCGATTTACCCGGTGAAGAACATGGCATTCTCTATCGTGCCCAAGATATGTATGAACCGGATATTGCAACTATGGCCATCGGCCAAGGTATTGCTGTTACACCGTTGCAGGAACTGCGGGCGATTTGCGCCATAGCTAATGGTGGCGAACTGCTTAAACCATATATTGTTAAAAAGATTGTTGCTCCCGATGGTACCATTATTAAGGAAGGGCAGAAGGAAGTAGTGCGTAACGTGATTACGCCACAGGTGGCTGCCCAGATGCGTGCCATGATGGAAAAGGTCGTTAGCGAAGGCGGTGGTAAGACTGCTGCTATTAAAGGATATCGCATTGCCGGCAAGACCGGTACGGCGGAAAAATTGGCTGAAGGCGGTGGTTATGCTGCCGGACAGTATATTGCTTCCTTCGTAGGCTTTGTTCCTGCGGATAAGCCACGTTATGCTATGCTGGTTATGCTGGACACACCTCAAGGTGCTTTTTACGGCTCCCAAGTAAGCGCTCCTATTTTCCGCGATACACTGCAGCAGATTCTGGTAGCCAAGGGTATTCAGCCAGCCGATAGTGAAGGCTTACCTTCCTTTGAAGAAATGCATGCTATGGGGGCGAAGGAGAACGTCAAAACTAAACCTACGCCACAGATACAGCTTTTGCCTAATGGTAAGGTGAAATTACCTGATTTTAAAGGTATTGATATGCGATTGGCAGCGGAATTGTTGCAGCAGGGGCGTTTGCGGCTGAAACCCTATGGCAGTGGTCATGCTTACCAACAGCGACCGCCTGCAGGGGTGGAAGTTGACGAGGGTGCCACTGTAGAAATTTGGTTTAATTAATGTATACATAATCTGCGGTTGTCCGTTAGCAGGAAAATAGCAATCTAGGGGAGAACTGTACAAGATAGGTTTTTATTCTTTTGCCGTATGCACTAAAGGAGGAAGAAAATGTTATCTGATATTGAAATTGCTCAACAAGCCAAAATGGAAAAGATTACCGATGTTGCTGCTAAAATCGGCATCAGCGAGGATGATCTGGAATTATATGGCCGCTATAAAGCTAAGTTGTCCATGGACTTAATCCGCCGTATGGCTGATAAGCCTTCCGGCAAGCTGATTTTGGTTACTGCTATTACCCCAACCCCTGCAGGTGAAGGTAAATCCACCACCACCGTTGGTCTGGCACAAAGCTTGCACAAAATTGGCAAGAAAGTTATCGTAGCTCTGCGCGAACCCTCCTTGGGTCCTTGCATGGGTATCAAAGGCGGCGCTGCCGGCGGCGGTTATTCCCAAGTAGTACCTATGGAAGATATCAACCTGCATTTTACCGGTGACTTCCATGCTATTACTTCTGCCCACATGCTGCTTTCCGCGATGCTGGATAACCATATCCAACAAGGCAATGCCCTGAATATCGATCCGCGCCGTATTTGCTGGAAACGTGTTGTAGATATGAATGACCGCGAACTGCGCAATATCGTAGTTGGCTTGGGTGGTAAGGCTCATGGCGTGCCGCGTCAAGATGGTTTTGATATCACCGTTGCTTCCGAAGTTATGGCAATTCTTTGCTTGGCTAAAGATTTGCATGATTTAAAAGAGCGCCTGAGCCGTATTATTGTTGCTTATGATTACGAAGGCAAGCCTGTAACTGCAGGTCAAATCAAAGCACACGGCGCTATGGCTGCTTTGCTGAAAGATGCTATTAAGCCTAACTTGGTACAAACTTTGGAAAATGTACCTGCGATTATCCATGGCGGTCCTTTCGCAAACATCGCCCATGGCTGCAACAGCGTTATGGCTACCCAGACCGCTATGAAGGTTGCAGACTACACCATTACTGAAGCCGGTTTTGGTGCAGACTTAGGCGCAGAAAAATTCTTCGATATTAAATGCCGTTATGCAGGTCTGAAACCGGATGCAGTTGTTATTGTAGCAACTGTCCGCGCTTTGAAGATGCACGGCGGTGTGCCGAAAACCGATTTGAAGACTCCTAATGTAGAGGCTGTGAAGAAGGGCCTGTGCAACTTGGAGAAACATATTGAGAACGTTAAGAAATTCGGCGTTCCCAGTGTAGTTGCTATTAATATCTTTGCCCAAGACACTCCGGAAGAACTGGAAGCTGTACGCGAACATTGCGCTAAACACGGTGTAAATGTTGCGCTGTCCGACGTCTTCGCTAAAGGTGGCGATGGTGGTATCGAGCTGGCTCAAGAAGTAGTAGCTTTGGCTGAAAGCGGCAAAGCAGATTTCAAACCTATCTACGATCTGGATATGCCTTTGAAAGCAAAAATCGAAACCATTGCTAAGGAAATCTACGGTGCTGATGGCGTTAACTACAGCAAGGATGCGGATAAGGCATTGAAAGAGTTTGAAGCTATGGACTACGGTCATCTGCCCATCTGCATGGCGAAGACTCAATACTCCTTCTCCGATGATCCTGCTCTCTTAGGTCGTCCCAGTGGCTTTACTATTACCATTAAGAATTGCCGTATTGCTGCAGGCGCAGGCTTTGTAGTCGTACTTACCGGTGATATTATGACCATGCCCGGCCTGCCTAAAGTTCCCGCTGCAGAAAAAATCGATGTTAGCGATGAAGGCGTTATCAGCGGTTTGTTCTAAGATAAATCTAGAGGTGAATTAAGAATGGAAACTGTTTTAATGAGGGGAAAACCTGTTGCCGATGTTTATCGTGAGGCTATTACAAAGAAGATTACTGCTGCTAAAGAGCATGGCCTGACCGTAACTTTGGCTATTGTGGTAGTAGGCGATGACCCTGCTTCCCATGTTTATAAGGACAGGTTAGTAAAGTTAATCGAAAGCTTGGGCGGTGCAGCTAAAGTTATTATGTTGCCTGCTGATAGTGATGAAGAAAAGGTTATCGGCGTAATTAAAAAGTTAAACCGTAACCGTTATGTAACCGGCATTCTGCCTATGATGCCCATGCCTAAGCACATTAACGGCGATGCTGTAGGTGCAGCTGTTTCTGCGAATAAAGACGTGGATTGCTTGAATCCTATTAACGCAGGCGATGTGTTTATGGGACGCAGTCCTTGGGCTGCCTGTACTCCTCGTGCCTGCATGGCGACATTGGCTCACTATGGCATTGAGCTGGAAGGCAAGAATGTTGTTGTTATCGGTCGTAGCAATGTGGTAGGCAAACCTGTGTCTGTGTTGCTTTTGAATAAGAATGCAACTGTTACCGTATGCCATTCCCGTACCCGCAATCTGCCAGAGTTGTTGAAAACTGCAGATGTTATCGTAGCTGCTGTTGGCAAACCCTGCTTTGTACAACCGGATATGGTTAAAGAGGGCGTAGTCATTGTGGACGTTGGCATTAATGCTGTTGATGGCAAGTTGGTGGGCGATGTGGATCCTGCAGTGGCAGAAAAAGCTTCTGCTTTCACCCCTGTTCCCGGTGGCATTGGTGTAGTTAGCAACATGATGGTAATGGAATGCCTGACTCGTAACCTGTAAAGTAAGGTGGCTTATGAGATATTTACTACTGCTTTTGGTGGTGGTTTTTACCTGTTTTATCCTGTTTAACTCCTCTTTGGATATGTCCGTTTCCGGCAAGATGAGTAGTGAGGCTGCTGATTTAATCAGCGGTATTGCCAACGCTTTGGATATTCGTTTGGATGGTAATGTGGAGCACAGCCTCCGTAAACTGGCACATTTTTGTGAGTTCGCCATTTTGGGAGGGCTGTGGTGCTGCACTTTCGCTGCATTCCATGTGGGGAACCGCACTGCCACAGGCTACATTTTGTTGTTCTGCTTGTTTACAGCAGTGGCAGATGAATACGTGCAGTTTTTTACCCCCGGGCGTTCTTCCCAAGTGCGGGATGTACTCTTGGATTTTAGCGGTGCTTTCTGCGCATGGTTGGCATATAGAGTGCTGCAGTGGAGTAAATAAGGACGCTTTAGTTTAATATGCAAAATGCGAGCAGCCCAGTTCGGTAGTACGCCGAACTGGGCTGCTTTTGTGTTAGCTAGGATATAAAAAAATACTGATAATAAAAATGACTGCCTGCGGTTGCAGGCAGTCATGGTGACAAATATTCTCTTGTTTTTATATTTATGCTCCTTCGAACAGGCGCAGCAGGATGAACATGCTCTCACCGAAGGTTAGATAGCGGAACCAGGTGCGGGGATAAACAAAGCCTTCCTCATCTTCATCGTAGGTGCCTGAAATACGCAGGTGGATGGCTGCGGATTCCATAGCTGCAATGATCAGTAGTAAAAAACCGGGAGTCCACGTATCATCATGGAACATCAAGTACATACAGTATAAGAGGAAAGATATATCGCAAAGAAGATAAACAACAAAAATAGAGGCGCTGCTATCGATTAGGATGATTTGGCGTCGCTCCGGATGACGGCGTTTGTCTTCCAACATTTGGGAAAATTTTTGGAGAAAGTAAACAATTCTATGGGCGTGGATGAAGTGGAACATGCGCACGCATAAAAAGAATAAAGGAATAAAATTCATATGTTTTACCTCGAAAATAGAATACATTTCATTATACACTATTTGAACGTATTGTGCAAAAGTAGACATCCAAAATATAAATACTGCTATTATATACAAAACTCTATTCCGTGTATACAAAATATGAAAAGTAATAAAAAATGTAGCATTTTTATACCGTTATCGGTAAGTATACAATAAACATGAAAAATAAAGTTGACAAAAGTATGACTTAGTAGCTATAATGAGTACCATAAGTTATTAGGTGGACCGAAGTAGAATAGGCACCTGGTAATGACTTTTTAAATAAGGGAAAGAGGAGACTTTAAAATGAAAAAATGGAAAAAAGTAGCCACTGCTGCACTTGCTGCAATGGTATTCGCATCCGTACTGAGCGGTTGCGGTGGAGACAAAAAGAAAGCTGCTGACGCAGGCGACACCATTAAGGTTGGCGCATCCTTCGAATTGACCGGTAACGTTGCTAACTATGGTAAATCCATCCTGTCCGGTTTCAAAATGGCAGCTGACGAAGCTAACCAAAAGGGCGGCGTTCTCGGCAAAAAAATCGCAGTTGTTGAAAGTGATAACAAATCCGAGCCTTCCGAATCCGGTAACTCCATTACCAAACTGGTTACTCAAGATAAAGTAGTTGCAGTTGTTGGTCCTGCTACCAGCGGTTGCGTAGCTGCAGGCGCTCCGATCACCGCAGCTAACAAGATTCCTCACATTGCACCTTCCGCTACTGCTCCCGGTGTAACCATGGACGGTGGCAAAGTTCGTGAATTCATGTTCCGTGCTTGCTTCATCGATCCGTTCCAAGGCCAAGTAATGGCAACCTTCGCTAGCAATAGCTTGAAAGTTAAAAACGTAGCTGTACTGTTCGATTCTTCCAGCGACTATTCCAAAGGCTTGGCTCAAGTATTCCAAGAAACTTTGGAAGGCAAAGGCGGCAAAGTAGTTATTAAAGAAGCATTCCTGAGCAAAGATATGGACTTCAAGTCCGCTTTGACCAAGATTAAAGCTACCAACCCGGAAGCAATCTATGTTCCCGGTTACTATGAAGAAGTATCCAAGATCATTAAACAAGCTCGTGAAATCGGCATCACCTGCCCGCTGCTGGGTAGCGATGGTTGGGAATCCCCAAAACTGGCTGAAATCGCCGGCAAAGATGCTCTGAAAGACTGCTACTATGTAAGTGCTTTCTCCGCACAAGACAAGGATCCTTCCGTGCAAAAATTCATTGCTGATTACAAAGCTAAATATCAAAAAGATCCTGATATCTTCGCTCTGCAAGGCTATAACGCAGGTTTGGTGCTGTTCGACGCTATGAAACGCGCTAACAGCACCGACGGCACCAAGGTTGCTAAAGCAATCGCTGAAACCAAAGACCTGCCGATTGCTAGCGGCAAGATGACCTTCGACGCTAACCACAATCCGATTATGCCCGCATGCATCATCAGCTTGGAAGGCGGCGTAGCAAACCTGAAAGAGAAGATTTCTCTGTAATTTAAATAAGTTCATTGCAAAATTTCATACCAGTAACTCTTTAGTATCCCGTTTTCCTAGGTTTATTTATTAAAGTTAGAATGGGTCCGCTTTTTAAGCGGGTCCTGATATATATTTTTTATTTCTGAGGGGGAATAAACCATGAAAAAGATGACTAAGATGTTTTCCGTATTGGCAGCAGGCGCTATTATGATGGGCGCTTTGACCGGTTGTGGCGGTTCTAAGGGAGCCGGAAATGCAGGTGACACCATTAAAGTGGGCGCCTTGCTGGAAATGACCGGCGGCAGTGCTTCTTTCGGTATTTCTTCTAAAGCAGGCATTGACCTGGCACTGAAAAAGATTAATGAAAAAGGTGTGCTGGGTGGCAAAAAATTGTCCCTTGTTGTAGCAGATAATAAATCCGAAGCCTCCGAATCTACCAATGGTATGCAAAAATTAATTTCTCAGGACAAAGTTGTTGCAGTTATCGGTCCTAACATTTCTTCCGGTGTTATTGCTGCAGGTGCTATTAACAATAGCGCGAAAGTTCTCGGCATTACCCCGATGGGTACCAACCCGGATGTAACTGTTGATCCTAAAACCGGTAAGACTAGAGCTTACAACTTCCGTACCTGCTTTATCGATCCGTTCCAAGGCACTGTAATGGCTAGCTATGTTTCTAAAGAATTAAATCTTAAGAAAGCAGCTATTCTGGTTGATAACACCAGTGATTATTCCAAAGGCCTGACTCAATTCTTTAAAGAGAATTTTGAAAAGAACGGTGGCGCTATTGTCGCTGAAGAAGCTTATCTGCAAAAAGATACCGACTTTAAAGCAACCTTGACCAAGATTAAAGCAGAAGCTCCTGACTTTATCTATATTCCCGGCTACTATCAAGAGGTTGGCCTGATTGTTAAACAAGCTCGTGAAATGGGCATCAATGTTCCTATTGCCGGCGGCGATGGCTGGGACAGCGCTAAGCTTCCGGAAATCGCAGGCAAAGCTGCTTTGAACAACACCTTCTTCTCCAGCCTGTATTCTCCTGATGACGCATCCGATTTGAACAAAAACTTCGTAGAAGAGTTCAAGAAAGCTAATAAAGGTGCAAATCCTGACGTATTTGCTGCTTTGGCTTATGACTCCACTATGCTGGTTGCTCAAGCAATAGAAGATGCAAAATCTGCAGAACCCGCTAAGATTGCGGAAGCAATGGCTAAGATTAAAGGTTTCAAAGGCGTTTCCGGCGAAGTAACCTTCAATGAACAGCATAACCCCATTAAGAGTGCAGTTATCATCGAACATAAAGATGGCGCTCAAACCTTCAAAGCTAAAGTAAATCCTTGATAGGTAGCACAATTAGTCTTTAATCAATCAACTCAACGAGGCTGTTGTTTTGTGTGACAACAGCCTTTGTTTTTCAATTAGCCTGTCTCGCTTAGGCAAATTAGTGAAATCCCTAGGGAGGAAAAATTATGGAGACCTTTTTGCATCAGTTCTTCCAGCAGCTGATCAATGGTGTATCCCTTGGCAGTATCTACGCGTTGATCGCCTTAGGTTATACCATGATCTATGGCATTATCAAGCTGATTAACTTTGCCCACGGCGATATTTATATGTTGGGCGCTTATTTCGGCTTTTACGCTACTACGCAGCTGGGAATGCCTTTTATTCCAGCCATCATCTTCGCTATGGCTTGTGCCGCAGTTGCCGGCATTATCATCGAACGTATTGCTTACCGTCCTATGCGTAATGCACCCCGTATTGCAATTTTAATTACCGCTATCGGCGTATCCTTCTTCTTAGAGTACGGTATGATTTTGTTGGTTAGTCCTCAACCTCGTACTTTCCCGGCAGTATTCAGTGCTACCGTGTATAATTTCGGACCTTTGGTTGCTAACAGCCAACAATTGGTAATTCTTTTGAGTTCCATCATCTTGATGGCAGTGCTTACTTACATCGTAAACAAAACTAAAGCCGGCAAGGCTATGCGTGCTGTGTCCTATGACGCTGATGCTGCTCGTCTGATGGGCATCAACATCGACCGCGTTATTTCCACTACCTTTGCACTGGGCAGTGCATTGGCAGCAGCAGGCGGCGTGCTGGTTGGCGTTTACTATAACTCCATCGATCCGCTGATGGGTATGATGCCCGGTTTGAAAGCTTTCGTTGCCGCAGTTCTCGGCGGTATCGGCATTATCCCCGGTGCTATGATCGGCGGCATTATTTTGGGCGTTGTGGAAGCAATGGTTAGCGGCTTCTTGTCCTCCACCTTCCGTGATGCTGCAGCTTTTGGTATTTTGATTTTGATTCTGCTCTACAAGCCCGCAGGTTTGTTAGGTAAGAACGTACGTGAGAAAGTATGAGGTGCTTGTTATGAATCCGACCAAGAAAAACGATTTAAAAGCACTCTTTGTCTGTGCTGTTCTTTTTGCCATTGTCCAAGGCTTGATTTTTGCAGAAGTTATCGGTCCCTTCTGGGAACTGAATATTGTTTTGATCTGCATCAATATTATTTTGGCAGTCAGCTTGAACCTTATTAACGGTTACACCGGCCAGTTCTCCATCGGCCATGCAGGTTTTATGGCTGTTGGTGCTTATACCAGTGCTATTATGACCGTTAAACTGGGTTTGCCTTATGAATTAGCTTTGATTGTAGCGACTATCTGTGCAGGTTTCTTAGGTTTCCTGATTGGTTTGCCTACGCTGCGTCTTGATGGTGACTATCTGGCAATCGCTACTCTGGGTTTAGGTGAAATTATCCGTATCTGCATTCTCAACATTGACTATGTAGGCGGTGCTTCCGGTTTGATGGGTATTCCCCGTATGACCACCTTCACCTATGTATTCTGGATTATGATTGCTATCATTTTCTTTATTAAGAACTTCAAAAACTCCGCTCTTGGTCGTTGCTGCTTAGCAATTCGTGAGAACGAAATTGCAGCTGACACCATGGGTATCAACACTACTAAATATAAAGTTATGGCGTTCACTTTGGGCGCAGGCTTTGCAGGTACTGCAGGCGCTCTGTTCAGCCATTACTTCTTCTTGGCTCATCCCGCATCCTTCACTTTCATGCGTTCTTTCGATATTCTGACCATGGTAGTTTTGGGCGGTCTGGGCTCCATGACCGGTGCTATTACCGGTGCAACCCTGTTGACTTTCATCTCCGCATATCTGTCCGATTATCCTGAATGGCGTATGGTTATCTATTCCGTAACCATGATCGTGCTTATGCTGCACCGTCCTCAAGGTTTGTTCGGCAGCGAGGAGTTGAGCCGTAAGATGTTTAAGTTTGGAGGTAAGGGCAATGGCAGAACTGCTGAAGGTAGATAATGTATCCATGATTTTCGGCGGTTTGCGCGCCGTATCCAACCTTTCCCTGCATATTGACGAAGGCGAACTGATTGGACTCATCGGTCCTAACGGTGCCGGCAAAACTACCGCTTTCAACATGATTACCGGTGTATATACCCCTTCCGAGGGCGCTATTTATTTCAATGGCACTAAGAGTAGCGGCAAAAAGTCCTATCAAGTTACCCAGCTTGGTATGGCACGTACTTTCCAAAACATCCGCCTGTTCTCTGAGCTGAGTGTAATCGACAATGTAAAAATCGCTTATAATATGCACGTATCCTATAACATCGTTGATGCTATTATCCGCGATAAAAAATATCTGGATGAAGAAGAATTCATTACCCAAAAAGCTATGGACTTGTTGAAAATTTTCCATTTGGAAGATGAAGCTAATGAAGTAGCTAAAAACCTGCCCTATGGCAAGCAACGTCGTTTGGAGATTGCGCGTGCGCTGGCTACAGAGCCTAAGCTGCTCCTGTTGGACGAGCCTGCTGCAGGCATGAACCCTCAAGAAACTCGTGAGCTGATGGAAATGATTCGTTGGATTCGCAACGAGTTCAAGCTGAGCATTCTCTTGATCGAGCATGATATGGGGCTGGTTATGGGCGTGTGCGAACGCATCTACGTATTGGAATACGGTATGAAGATTGCAGAAGGCACTCCGGAAGAAATTAAAAACAATAAACGGGTTATCGAGGCATACCTGGGCGAGGAGGTAATCAACTAATGTTAACAGTTGAAGATATTAATGTCTATTACGGTGCTATCCACGCCATTAAAGGTGTCAGCCTGGATGTTCCCGATGGCGAGATTGTAGCCTTGATTGGCTCTAACGGCGCAGGCAAATCCACCACTCTGCGTACCATCTCCGGCTTGATGAAGCCTAAAACCGGTAAAATCCTTTATGAAGGTCAAGATATTGCCGGCGTGCCTGCTCATAAAATCGTAGGCATGGGCTTGTGCCAAGTTCCTGAAGGTCGTCACGTTTTTGCAAACATGACCGTTATGGAAAACTTGGAGCTGGGTGCTTATCTGCGTAATGATAAAGAAGGCATTGCTAAGGATTTGGCAGATGTTTTTGAGAAATTCCCTCGTTTATTAGAACGTAAGGACCAAATCTCCGGTACTTTGTCCGGTGGTGAACAGCAAATGCTGGCTATGGGGCGTGCGTTGATGAGTCGTCCAAAATTATTACTGCTGGATGAACCCTCCATGGGTCTTGCCCCCTTGCTGGTTAAAGAAATTTTTAATATAATTAAAGAGATCAATGCTAGCGGTACTACCATTCTGTTGGTAGAACAAAATGCTAATATGGCATTGTCCATTGCTGATAAAGCTTATGTTCTGGAAACCGGCCGTATTACCTTGAGCGGTACTGCTCAAGAGCTGGCAAGCAGCGAAGCAGTACGCAAGGCATATTTGGGCGGTTAATTAAGGAGGTCATTTCATGTTAGTAAAAGACTTTATGACTACTGATGTTGTTACTGTACGCGAAGACCAATCTATGCTGGAAGCTAGAGAAATTCTGCGTGGCAAAAACCTCATCAGCCTTCCTGTAGTTGATGACATTAAACGTATTCGCGGTATCATCACTATTGATGATATTGGTAAAGCATCTCCTAGCGAATCCAGCACCCTGTCCCGTTATGAGGCAAACTACCTCTTAGGCCGTTTGAAGGTTAAGGACGTAATGGGTCGCAATGTTTCTACTGTTGAAGAAGACGACACCATTGAGTATGTTGCTTATAAGATGAACAAGAGCAGAGTGAATGCACTGCCTGTTCTGGGTACGGATGGCAAGCTTATCGGTATCATTACCCGTAGCGATATGTTCCGTGCTTTTGTAGAGATCATGGGCGTTAACCGTCCCTGCCTGCGTTTTAGCCTGACTGCTCCCGATAAGGTTGGCGTGGTAGCAGAAATTTCCGGCATTATGCGTGATTTGGGCGTTAACATTATTTCTTTGGCTGCTCTGCAAAATAACGATGGTACTGCAGAAATCACCATTCGTTGCAATCTGAACAATAATGGCATGGACGTTATTGAAAAGATTCGCGAAGCAGGCTATCCTGTAGAAGATATTATGACTTTGGATGGTTTGGAATAATGCTGAACCCTTCCCAGGTCCACGTGGGCGATATTGTGCGCACAAAAAAGCCCCATCCCTGCGGTAGTGCGGAGTGGGAGATTACTAGAACCGGTATGGATTTTGGCATGAAATGCTGTGGCTGCGGTCATTTCGTCATGCTTGCCCGTGCTAAGTTCGAAAAGGCTGCTAAAGCTGTGGTGCGTACAGCGGAAACGGCTGTAGAGAAGTAAATAGTGCAATAGAGGCTGTGATCTAGGTCACAGCCTCATTTTATTAGAAACGATATTTAGTTATTGCCTGGGCAATAAGTTCGGCGGTGTGGGCAAGCTCTGCTTCCGTATGAGTGGACATGAGCGCAATACGAAGCCGAGCTGTGCCCTTGGGGACTGTGGGATAGCGGATGGCAGGAATGAATAGCCCTTGCTGCTGCAGTTCCTCGGCAATCTGTAGGGCAGCAGCTTCGTCCCCGATGATAATGGGAATGATGGCAGTGGTGGATTCTGCTTGGACACCATTCTGCTGTAGGCATTTTAGGAAAAAGGTAACATTATGCTGCAATTGATGTACAGGTTCAGGCTCGTTTTCTAATATTTCCAAGGCTGCAAGGGCTGCGCCTACTGTGGCAGGGGCTTGGGAGGTTGCAAAAATAAAGCTGCGTGCTTTATTCTTTAAGTAATCAATGATAGTTTTACTGCTACAAGCATAGCCTCCTTCCGCACCTAGGGCTTTGCTGAGCGTTCCCATAAGGATGTCCGGTTGGCAAATATTGTTATAGTGTTCTACAATACCCCTGCCTGTAGCTCCAATAACACCTGTAGCGTGGGCCTCGTCAACCATGGTGAGCAGTTTATAACGTCTGCCTAATTGGACAATGGCCGGTAAATTGGCAATATCCCCATCCATACTGAATACTGCATCACTAACAATTAGTCCCTTCCTATAGGCTGTTGTTGCTAGGAGATGTTCTAAGTCCGCCATATCATTATGCTTATAAACGACGATACGAGCACCGCTTAAACGGCAGCCGTCAATTATGCTGGCGTGATTGTATTCATCGCTAAAAATGGTGCTGTCTTTGTGGCAGAGGGCGGAAATAATGCCTACGTTAGCCATGTAGCCTGTATTGAACAGCAGTGCTGCTTCCGTGTGTTTAAACTTCGCCAATTTTTCTTCTAGGCGCTCGTGCAAAGTATTGGTGCCGGTAGTCAGCCTGCTGCCTCCGCTGCCTGCACCCCAAGCTTGTACGGCTTGAACTGCTCCGTCCTTTACCCGTGGGTCATTGGCAAAATCAAGGTAGCTGTTAGATGCTAGCAAAAGCAGTTTGCGCCCCCGCATATCCACGTATTTGCTTTGGGGACTATTAATGGTTTTAGTACTGCGGTACAGGCTTTTTCTTTGTAATTGCTCTAATTCTTCTGCAAAAATTTCTTGAGGATCTTGGTTCAGCGATCGTTCTAAAGGAATACCGCGTACCAAGATCCTTTGCTTTTCAAGATAGTTAATGCAGTCCTCAACCTTGGCCTGGGTACTGTCGAAAATAAAGATACGTCCTCCGTGGGCATCGCCTAGTTCTTTAAGCGGTGTCAGACGTACATAGCCATGCTTTTTGCTAGCAAGATAACCGGTTACGTAATTAGGATCATCGGAGATACACAATTCCGCAATTATTCCCGGTGCATGTGCTACCTTAGTTGCAAGGATTAAAGCCTCCTGAAAGTGGTTTTTCTGACTACTGTTACCATGGACTTCTGCAGCATCCATATAGGTTACTCTGATCCCTCGGTCGTGGTCGGGCTCAAGGGTCTGATGGGTCGCAATATCATAAAGCATGGCCCCACGCATAGGCTTTACTTGGCGTAGTAAAGAGATAATGTGACTGCTTTGTTTTTCTAATCCCAATTCTTGCAGCAAGCTTGCCATAATATTATAGCTTTCTTCAATACTGTTTTTTGGACGACTGCTGACAGGCAGGGCATCCAGGTATTGGATTGTTTGGGGGGCGATGGCTTCTACTTTGAAATTAATAAAATCTGCCTGTCCCAAATCATGGTGCAAAGCTCTGTGAGCAAGATTTCCTAAAGTGGGTGCTATTTCTTTAGCTTCTATAATGCGTTCTGCTCCGCTAATATGCTTACCCAGTTTAGAAGCACGCATTTTTATACTATACTGTAGCATGGTAGCTTCCTCCTTTTTGGACGATGCCTAAAAGTCTTTGCACAGGTTTGTAAGCTAGGATTACCACTAACCCTGTAAAGATCATCCCTGGTAGGGCAGCAATTGCTAAGATGTTCCAATTAACTCCTGTAACTTGCGCTACCAGCAAGCGAGCAAAGAGGGTTCCTAAAGGACCGCTAAGGGACAGGGTAAGCAGATTTACTCCTCCTAAAGCTATAACGCTAGCTACAATAGCGCGGAAAGCAATTTGTATTAATACGCTGTAGGGATTGTGCAGGCCAAGTAGTAGGCCTAAAAGACTGGCAACTAGTCCTGCTAGAAAATAACGCTTCCAACCAAAGAGAGCGCAAATAAGCACGGCAATGGGGGCGGATAATTGGAACTCTCCGCCGGGGAAGGGGCTGGGAAGTTTGAGGGTGCCTGTGAGCAGGATAATGACGCTTAATAGAGCAGTATTTGTTAAATTGCGCATTAGCCCAACACTTCCTTTACGGATAATTTGGCAAGGGCAACAGCTTTGTCTAAATCATCTTTTTCAATATTTAGCATGGGGTTGAAGTAAATTACATTACCAAGAGGGCGGAGAAGCAGTCCGTGAGTTAGTGCCTTTTTGTATATTTCATAACCTATGCGGAGTTGGGGTGCAAAACCTAGCTTCCGCTCTTTATCCGTAACTAATTCTAAGGCGTTAATAAGGCCTATATGGCGGATTTCGCCGATATTTTTATGTGCGCCGAAAGCATCCTGCAAGGCTGCATGGAAGTAAACAGCCTTTTTAGCAGCGGAGGCTAGAATATTTTCTTCTTGCATAATTTTTAAAACGGCAAGGGCGGTGGCGCAACCAATAGGGTTGCCTGCATAGGTGTGACTATGCATAAAGGCTTTACCCTTATTGTAGTCATCGTAAAAAGCTTGATAAATTGCATCTGTGGTACATACAAGCGCCATAGGAAGATAACCACCGGTAAGGGCTTTACTTATACACATTAAATCAGGGGTGATGGCTGCATGGTCGCAGGCAAACATTTTTCCTGTGCGCCCGAAACCGGTAGCAATTTCATCGGCAATTAAAAGGACATTGTAAGTATCACAAAGTTTGCGCAATTTTTGCAGATATAGTGGCGGATAAATGCGCATACCGGCACATCCTTGGACAATGGGCTCCACAATAATAGCTGCTGTTTCCTGGGCGTGCTTGGCGAAAGCTTCCTCCGCATATTTAAAGCATTGGCAAGAACAGCTGTCTCTGCTTTCTCCCAAAGGACAGCGGTAGCAGTCGGGTGCCTGGATATGAATATTATTCATCATCATGGGTTTGTACATTTGGGAAAACAAATCCATACTACCTACGGAAAGTGCGCCTATAGTTTCACCGTGATAGCCTTCACTAAGGCACATAAAACGGTTTTTCTCAGGATGTCCTGTTTGTAATTGGTATTGAAAAGCCATTTTTAGGGAAATTTCCACAGAAGAGGAGCCGTTATCTGCAAAATTAATCTTATTCAAGCCTAGGGGCAGGATTTTTACTAATTCTTCTCCAAGGCGGATAGCAGGTTCGTGAGTAAAATTAACAAAGATAACATGCTCTAATTCTTGAAGCTGTTCTGTAATGGCAGCGTTGATTTTAGGGTTGGCGTGGCCCAAAAGATTCGCCCACCAGCTGCTGATGATATCCAAATATACTTTGCCGTCCGCGCTGTAAAGATAGGGTCCTTTACCTCTTGTGATGACGATTGGCGGTAGTGTTTCGTAATCTTTCATTTGGGAGCAGGGATGCCAAATGTGCTCCAAGTCACGTTTTTGTAAATCTGCAATCTTATTCATGATAAGCTCCTTTATTTATACATTTTCAATAATACGTCCATATTGATGTCGATGTTTTGAGCGCCTTTCCTAACTTCGGCTACAATGGGTACTCCTGTAAGTTGGGCTATCATTTGCTTATTATCCTGCTCCATAAAGTCATGAGGATTAAATTTGTTGAGAATGATACCGCGAATGGGGATGCCACGTAGTTTTAGGTAAGTTGTGGTTAGTACGCAGGCGTTAATAGAGCCCAATGTGCTAGATGCAACTACAAGGACGCCTAAGCCCAGTTCTTGAATAATATCTTCCAAGAGGATATGTTTTTCGTCCCAGCGAAGGGGGCAAATTATACCGCCACTGCCTTCCATGGTAACTAGGTCGTATTGTCTTTGTGCTTTAGCAAAATCTTCTACAATCTTGCTCATTTCCACAGGGGTGCCTTCTCTTTGTGCTGCCAAATGGGGAGAAAGGGGTTCTTGATAAATATAAGATACCAAATCCTCTGCGTTTGCAGGGAGTTTAGCCATGGTAGCTACTTGGACAGCATCTCCCGGTAGCAGGCTGCCATCTGCCTGTAATTCTGCTCCGCTGAGAGCTGCCTTGTAGTAGCCTGCATTATAACCTGCTTCCCGAAGTTTTTTTATAATGAGTCCGGTTACATAGGTTTTGCCTACATCCGTGCCTGTTGCCGTAATAAAAAGAGCTTTAGCCATAATCTACCTCCACAATGATTGTTTTTAGACAATTGTTAACTACACTGTTTGTATTGGTTAACGATATGCCACAAGTATAATACTTTAAACAGCTTTAGTCAACCTCGAGAATGATTTGGGTTAACAAAAGCTTGCTTTATGGTTAACTATTTGCTATAATCTTGGTTAACGTAAGCGATGCGCTAACGTTACTTTGAAAATATGCAGAAGGATGAGAAAGAGGCGTTATTATGGATATCAAAATATTGGCGCAAGAAATTATTAATGGCAGAAGGTTAACGAGAAAGGATGATCTCCAAGTATTCCTTACTTGTGATTTGCAAGAGCTGTGTAAAGGAGCGGATGCTATTCGCCAACATTTTTGTGGTGATAAAGTAGATTTGTGTACTATCATCAACGGCAAAAGCGGTCGTTGCAGTGAAAACTGCAAATATTGTGCGCAATCAGCTCATAACTGCACAGGGGTGGATGTCTATCCTTTTATGAGTACGGAAGCTATTCTTAAAGAAGCATTGGCTAATGAAAGCGAAGGTGTAAATCGATTTGCTATTGTAACTGCAGGTCGTGGTTTAAACGATAGCGATTTTACTAAAGCTATTACAGCTTACAAAAAAATGAAAGAGGAATGTAAATTAAGCCTATGCGCTTCTCATGGCTTTTTGACAGAAGAGCAGTTTAAGGAATTGCGTTTGGCAGGGGTGGAAAGCTATCATGAAAATATAGAAACTTCCCGTCGTTACTTTCCGCAGATTTGTACTACCCATACCTATGATGACAAAATTGAATCCATCAAATTGGCGCAAGCAGCAGGCTTTTGCGTTTGCAGCGGTGGCATTATCGGCATGGGCGAAAGTTGGGATGACCGTCTAGACATGGCAATCAGTTTGGCTGAACTGGGAATTACTTCCATTCCTATTAATGCGTTGATGCCGATTAAAGGTACGCCTTTGGAAAATTTGCCCACTTTGCAAGAGGAGGATATTCTGCGTACTGTTGCTTTCTTCCGCTACATTAACCCCACTGCCAATATTCGTTTGGCTGCAGGCCGTGGTTTGCTGACCAATAATGGCGAAGCTGCTTTTAAAAGTGGCGCCAGTGCTACTATTACCGGCAATATGCTCACTACTTCCGGCTCCACCATTGCCAGAGACAAGGCCATGTTGCAAGCCATGGGGAGGGATATTAAACCGGAATACGAAAGATAAATTTGTGTTTTGTGGCTAATTTCATATCAGTACTAAGGGGGGCTCTACGGAGGGCTCCTTTTCGTTTTATTAACAGTCTAACTATGGTTTGTGTGCTTAGTAAGCTGAGGATGGAAAAAGTTTCAGGATGAAGTTACGAATTAGGGATAAAAACAATAAATGTTTAAGGATGAAAATACAAAATGTTTAGGGATGGAATATAATCCTACAATTTATTATTGCAATTGATATGGAATAGGTTATAATCATAATTGGATGAGTTGCTCGCAAATGCTATATTTTGTAGGAGGGATACTATGATTAGAAAAATTTTGTTAATTTTCAGTGTAATCATGATGGTCGCTAACAGTGCTTTTGCTATTAAGTTGGCTGGCAAAGGTGTACAGGATGCTTTTAAAAAATTAAATTTCGATGCATATCCTGAAGAAGTAGTAACAAGAGATAATGTTTTAAAAATGAATGCTATCACTTTTGGAATTTGCAATGGTAAAGAACGCATTTCTAGACCTAAAGGTAACGAAAATTTTTATTGGTTTAGAAAAAGTTCTAAATTGCAATAGCAAGTTGCACACTTTTTTCAATCCTCTAGGCTGCATAGATGCGGTCTAGATATTCATCAAAATACTCATTGGGTGACTTGTACCCCAAGCACTTTCTAGGCAGGTTGTTTGCCCACTCCGTAGCA
>NZ_JBGVLF010000015.1:0-52940 GCF_045124115.1 Phascolarctobacterium sp. | reverse complement strand
TTGATGAGGACGCAGTAAATGTAAAGGCTACTACGACGGAGAAGCTGGGCTTTACCGGACGTGGGGAAGGCATTGCTGCAGAGGCAGTGGCTTCTTTGATTAAGTTTTAAATTTTTGGAGGCTGGGACATATATAGCCATGTTACCATATTCCGACTCACGTGCGATTTCTTAACGCTCATTTCGTGCAGAATCACAACGAAGATTCGCGGCCGATCTTGTTCGCAAAACAATTTGCTGTTCGGTTCGCTTCACTTCAGTGATTCTAAGCACTTATGAGCTAAAATCGCAATGATTCGTCTTGGAATATGGTAACGATGACTGGTTTTGTCCCAGTCTCTTTTATTTTGCACATATTAATTCTAACGTGGACTGATAAAAGAACATGGTTGTATTAATTGTAGAGATTAAGGTGTGGGTCTAATAATATCATAAATTTTGGTGTGTAAGGTGGCATAAGGCCTAAAGCTATGTTATAATAATAAATTGACAGATTAGCAAATAAATGCTCCCGCAGTAAGTAGAAAAAGCACTTTGGGGGAGTTAAAAATGGAGGTATAAAATACATGTGTAATGAACAAGTTAGAGTAAGATTTGCGCCGAGCCCGACCGGCCCGTTCCATATTGGTGGCGCACGTAGCGCCCTGTTCAACTGGTTGCTGGCTCGTAAAACCGGTGGCAAGCTGATTCTGCGCATTGAGGATACTGACCGCGAGCGTTCCACCCCGGAATCCGAAGAAAACATCAAGGCTGCTTTGAAGTGGCTGGGTATGGACTGGGATGAAGGCGTTGATGTAGGCGGCGAATATGGTCCCTACCATCAAATGGAACGTCTGGATCTGTACAAAAAGTACACCGACCAACTGCTGGCAGAAGGCAAAGCATACTACTGCTACTGCACTGACGAAGAACTGGAGGAAGAACGCCAATCCCTGATTAAAGAAGGCAAAATGCCTCGCTACATGGGTAAATGCCGTAACCTGACTCCGGAGCAAATCGCTCAATTTGAAGCAGAAGGCCGCAAACCCACCGTTCGTTTCCGTGTACCTGCAGATCAACAAATTCTGATCCACGACATGGTACGTGGCGATGTTGTTTTTGATTCCAACAATATCGGTGACTTCGTAATCGTAAAATCCGACGGCATCCCCACCTACAACTATGCAGTTGTAATCGACGATGCTTTAATGCATATTACCCACGTTATCCGCGCAGAGGAACATCTGTCCAACACCCCGCGCCAATGCCTGATCTATGATGCACTGGGCTTCAAGAAACCTACCTTTGGCCATATCTCCTTGATTTTGGGCAAAGACCATACCAAGATGAGCAAACGCCATGGTGCAACCAGCGTTGACCAATATCGTCAACTGGGCTATCTGCCTGCAGGCATCAACAACTTCCTGGCACTGTTGGGCTGGGCTCCTAACAGCGAGCAAGAAATCTTCAGCATGGAAGAGCTGATTCAAGCCTTCTCCATGGACCGTGTTGCTAAAAACCCTGCAGTTTTCGATATCGATAAGCTGAACTGGATTAACCAACACTATATGCGTCAACTGAGCGCAGAAGAATTCTTCCAAGCAGCAGTTCCCCACATGGTTGCTGCAGGCTATATGACCGGCGAAGAAACCGGCGAAAAGCTGGAATGGCTGCACCGTGTAGTTGCTACCGCTCAAGAACACGTTTCCTACGCTGCGCAAATTCCTGCTTGTGTAGAAATGTACTTCAATGATGAATTTGACTTTGAAAACGAGGAAGCAGAAGCAGTACTGAAAGCTGAAACTGTTCCTACCGTTATCAATATGCTGTTGGAAGAACTGCCCAAGATTGAAAATCTGGACAATGCTGCTGTTAAAGCACTCTTCAAAGCAATCCAAAAGGGTACCAAGCTGAAAGGCAAGGACGTATTCATGCCCATTCGTGTTGCCCTCACCGGTAACCAACATGGTCCCGAACTGGCAGCAATGATTCCGCTGCTGGGCGTAGAACGTACTGCTAAACGTGTACGTGCATCCATGGCAAAAGCAGGTGTAACCCTGTAATAGTAGTAAAGGAGCTAGAAAATGGCTATTGTAGTTTATAACACCCTTACTAAAAAGAAAGAAGAGTTTGTGCCTATTACTCCCGGCAAAGCCAATATCTATGTATGCGGCGTAACTCCTTACAACCATCCCCATGTGGGCAATGCCCGTCCTTTTGTAACCTGGGACGTAATCCGTCGTTTTCTGGAACATGAAGGCTATGATGTAACCCATGTGCAGAACTTTACCGACGTTGATGACAAGATTATCAATACTGCTAACAAAGAAGGCGTAGAATGGTTCAACATCTGCAACCGTTATATTGATTCCTACTTTGAAGTAATGGATAAATTAAATGTGCGCCGTGCTCATGTATATCCCCGCGTATCCGAGCATATCGAGGATATTATCGGTACCGTACAAACTTTGATCGATAATGGCTATGCTTACGTTATTGATGGCGACGTTTACTACAGTGTAGAAAAATTTGAGCACTATGGCGAACTGTCCGGCCGTAATCTGGAAGATATGTTGGCAGGCGCTCGTGTAGACGTTGATGACCGCAAACGCAATCCTATGGACTTTGCTTTGTGGAAATCTGCTAAACCCGGCGAACCTTCTTGGAAGAGCCCTTGGGGCAATGGTCGTCCCGGCTGGCACATTGAATGTTCTACCATGAGCATGAAGTATCTGGGCAAAACCTTCGATTTCCATGGCGGCGGTAGCGATTTGATCTTCCCCCATCATGAGAACGAAATTGCCCAATCTGAAGGCTGCACCGGTTGCCATCCCTTTGTACACTACTGGCTGCACAATGGCTTCATCACTGTAAACGAAGAAAAAATGTCCAAATCTCTGGGCAACTTCTTTATGGTTATCGATATTCTGGAGCATTATGATCCGGAAACTCTGCGTTTCTTCATCGTTTCCACCCATTACCGTAGCCCCTTGGACTTTAGCGATGCCCGTCTGACTGAAGCACAAAAGAGCTTGGGTCGTTTGCGTCAAGCACAAGAAACCTTGGGCGAATTGGAAGCAATGATGAACGCAGGTCCTACCGAAGAAAGCTTGGCATTGCGTGCTAAAGTTAGCGAACTGCGCGAAGCCTTTATGGAAGCAATGCGCGATGACTTTAACACCGCTTTGGCTATCAGCCACTGGTTTGCACTTGCTAAAGAAATCAACATCTACCATAAAGCTGTAACCGATGCTAAGAGCAAACCGGACGGCAAACTGGTTGCGATGATGGCTGCTGTTTTTGCAGAAATGGCTTCTATTATCGGTGTATTGGAAAAAACTGTTGCTGCAGCTCCTGCAGAAGCAGGCGACAGCAAGGAAGAAGCACTGGTTGAACTGCTGATTTCCATGCGTCAAGATGCACGTAAGGCTAAAAACTACGCATTGGCAGACGAACTGCGCAACAAGTTGACTGCAATCGGCATTGTGCTGCAGGATACTCCCCAAGGCGTAAAGTGGTCTAAACAATAATGAAATTTGCACAATATCAAATGTTAAAGGAACATACGCTGGCTGCCTGCAAAGGCGCCGGCGTAGATTTTCCGCCTACCAAGCAAATCAATCCCATTCTTTTGGCGTATATTGGGGACGTGGTTTTTTCCATGTATATCCGTCTGCGCCTACTGCCTTTATCCAGTCATGTGCGCATCGTCCATGATTTAGGCAGCCGCATGGTATCGGCTGTGTACCAATGCCAAGCTATGCAGGAATTGGAAGCATCTTTAAGCGAGGACGAGCAGGCGATTTTCCGCCGCGGCCGTAATGCCAAGTCCATGGTGCCTAAAAGCGCTTCCGTCCATGAATACCGTATGGCTACAGCATTCGAAGCACTGTTGGGCTACTTGTTCCTGGAAGAACGGGAAGCACGCTTGGAAGAATTTATGGATAAATCCTTTGATATTATTACGGAAAAAATGAATGCGAAAAAGGAGGCAGGAAAATGACAATGCAGGTAAAATTAGTCCGCCATACGCCGGAGCCTGAGCGTACAGTGGCTATGAGCGCCCGCCTGTGCTATTCTCCTATTGGCGCAGCCCAATTGGAAGAACGCATTAGCGACGAGCAGGCAGCTACTTTGGTGCGCAAATTGGTAAGCATGGGGCATTTTTCTACTTTGGAGCATGTAACCTTCACTTTTGCCATTGAAGGCGTATCCCGCGTCTTGACACACCAATTGGTGCGTCACCGCATTGCCTCCTATTCCCAGCAATCCCAACGTTATGTTAAGGAGCACGCCTTTGAAACTATTCTGCCTGCTTCCATTGGCAAAAATCCGGAAGCTAAGGCAAAATACGATGCTTTAATGGCGCAAATCCAAGACTTGTATAACGAATTTACGGAGGCAGGTATTCCTGCAGAGGATGCCCGCTACATTCTGCCTAACGCTACGGAAACCAAGATCGTGTGCACTTTTAATGCCCGCAGCCTGCTGAACTTCTTCAGCCTGCGCTGCTGCGCCCGTGCCCAATGGGAAATCCGTGCTTTGGCTAACGAAATGCTGCGCCAATGTAAAGAAGTAGCTCCTGTAATTTTTGAGAATGCAGGCCCTACCTGCGTTTCCGAAGGCGTGTGCCATGAAGGCGCTATGTCCTGCGGACGTATTAATGCTATTTTGGCAGCGAAGGCTAAAGCGCAGGCTGCTGAATAAGGAGGGACGATGATGGCAAATACCGACATTATTGCCGGTCGCAATGCTGTTTCCGAAGCCTTGCGCGGCAATCGTTCCATTAATAAGATTGTAGTACAGGAAGGCGCCCGTGGCGGCAGTCTAGGTGAACTTTTGGCGTTGGCGAAAGCCAAGGGCGTGCCTGTAGAAACTGTAAAGGCAGAAAAGCTGGATAAAATGGCACCGGGTATCCGCCATCAAGGCGTAGCTGCTTTGGCAGCGCCCATCGCCTTCCAAACTTTGGATGATGTTTTTGCTAAAGCTGCCGCTAAGAACGAAGCTCCCTTCCTGCTGCTTTTAGACGAGCTGCAGGATCCCCAGAATGTAGGCGCGTTAATCCGTACTGCTGATGCTGCCGGCGTACATGGTGTGTTGATGCCTCGTCGTCGTAGCTGTCCGTTAAACGCGGTAGTTGCTAAAATTTCTGCAGGGGCAGTGGAATATGTGCCCGTGGTGCAGATTGGCAATATCGCCCAAACTATGGAAGAACTGAAAGCACGCGGTTGCTGGATTATTGGTGCCGATATGGACGGCGTAGATTTTTATGCTGCCAATATGACAGGCCCCATTGTCTTAGTCATCGGTGCTGAAGGCAAGGGCATTGGCCGCCTAGTTAAGCAAAAATGTGATGATATCGTCAGCATTCCCATGAATGGCGGCGTAAACTCTTTGAATGCTTCCAATGCAGGTGCTGTTTTGATGTACGAAGTGGTGCGGCAGCGCCACCTTTTCTAAACGAGGTGACTTATGGGCGAATACCTGATTATAGACGGTTACAATGTTATTAACGCCTGGAAGGAATTTGCCCAACTGCGCCAGACCAGTTTGGAGCATTGCCGCGAGCTTCTTGTAGCAGGCGTAGCGGAATATGCCGCTTTTAAAGGCTATCGCGCTACGGTGGTTTTTGATGCTCAGGAAGTACAGGGTGCTGCTGCTGTAGAAAAGGTTCATGGCATTGATGTTGTCTACACCAACGAAGGCGAAACAGCGGATTCTTGGATTGAACGCAGAGCCTATGAACTGGGGCGCGAGAAGCGTGCTAAAGTTTTCGTTGTCACCAGCGACTATGCGGAGCAGATTAATATTTTAGGTGCAGGCGCCTACCGTATCAGCGCCCGTGAGTTTAGGGAAGACTATCGCAAGGCGAAGCAGCAGATTGCTGAGCGTTTGCGTATTCCCAACCGCAGCCTTAACCGTAACGAAGTGGGCGGGAGGATAGACGGACAGGTGTTGGCGCATCTGGAAAAATTACGCCGGCAGAAAAGTTGACGGCAGATGCCATACAGGCTATAATAGAAAAGTATCGTTATTTTTTAACCCACACGGAGGAAATGTATTGATGACCACAGATACCGCAAGAAAAAACGATCCTTATATGGTTTTTGAGCAAATGACCGATGAGGAAATCGTTTCCGAGGCCCAGCTCCATGATAATGTGCTGGCGCAGGAGTATTTGCTGCATAAATACAGAAACTTTGTTAGAGCCAAGGCACGCAGCTATTTTTTGATTGGTGCTGAGAGGGAGGATATTATCCAAGAAGGCATGATTGGTCTGTATAAGGCTATTCGTGACTTCCGCAGTGATAAACAGGCTTCCTTCCGCGCTTTTGCAGAGCTATGCGTAACTCGGCAAATCATTACCGCCATTAAGACGGCAACACGCCAAAAGCATATTCCGTTGAATTCTTATGTTTCCCTTAATAAACCTATTTACGAGGAAGACAGCGATCGTACTTTGCTGGATGTAATCAGCGGCGTACGTGTAGCTAATCCCGAGGATATGGTGATCAGCAGGGAAGAGTTCAGCGATATCGAAAATAAAATGAATAATATTCTCAGTGATCTGGAGTGGAAGGTGCTGATGAGCTACTTAGACGGCAAATCCTATCAGGAAATTGCTGTGGACCTCAACAGACACATCAAATCCATCGATAACGCCTTGCAGCGCGTTAAACGCAAGTTGGAGAAGTATATCATCAGCAAAGGTGATATTACGGACCTGCGGACCGTGTATAGCGGGCTCATGGCTATCGATCCTTACGAGCGTTTTAATAATAAAAACTCGAAAAATGGTTGATTACTGATAAATGTGTAACATTAAAGTGCACCGTTTTGAAATTTTCAGAATGGTGTACTTTTTTTAAAGGATTTTAGCAAAGAATAGCGAATACACTAACTAAACAATTTAGATTGGTAAATTAACACTTCGGTGTCATAGGAGGTTTTTCAAATGAATCAAGTTGAAGAATTGTTGAAAGTTGTAGAAGCAGCCCAAGCTGACAAAGGCAACGTAGTAATCGTTACCGGTAAACCCGGCAGCGGTAAGAGCAAAGTTCTGCGCGAAGCTGCAGAGGTTAAAAAATGGACCTATGTAGATTGCCGTATGTTGATCAGCGAAGAATTTTTGGCTATTCCTGCAGCAGACCGTGGCCTGTACGCTCCTGATATGTTTGCAGAAATCTTAGCAAGCTACAATGCTGACGTTATCATTCTTGACCGTCTGCAAACTTTGTTTGTTCCCGTATTCCATATCAACACCGACAGCCTCATGCGTAAACTGAGCAAAAAGTTCACCATTATCACTGCATGGCCCGGCTATATCGACAATGGCAACCTGTGCTATGATAAATTTGACGGCACCGAAGCAATCCGTATCAGCCCTGATGGCTTCAAGATTTGGAACGTAGAAGAATAATTTGCCAAAATCCTAATGTGAAAGATGCGGAGGCAAGAACATGGCTGAAAAAAAGCGTCGTTTCGCAGTTTTGACGGGCGGTGGCGACTGCCCGGGCTTAAATGCCGTTATTAGAGCCGTAGTGAAAACTTTCCTGCAGAATGGTTGCGAGGTTTATGGTGTCCATAATGGCTTTAACGGCTTGATCAATGGCAATATGCAGTTGATGGATTATGCCAGCGTGTCCGGCATTCTTCCCCGCGGTGGTACTATTTTAGGCACCACCAATAGGGATAATCCTTTCAAGTTTGCTGTTGAGCAGGAAAATGGCGAGATTGTTTATAAGGATATGCGCCAGCAAGTGCTGGACAATCTGCAGAAATATGATATTGAAGCGCTGGTGGTTATCGGTGGCGATGGCAGCCTGAATATTGGTGCGCAATTGGCTAGAGAGTGTGGCGTCAAGGTTGTGGGCGTGCCCAAGACTATTGATAATGACTTGCCGTGTACGGAACGGACCTTTGGCTTTGACACGGCAATGGCCATGGCTACCGAAGCGCTCGACAGATTGCATACTACAGCGGAATCCCATCATAGGGTTATGGTGCTGGAGGTTATGGGGCGTTACGCCGGATGGATTGCTTTGCACAGCGGTATTGCCGGTGGTGCGGATGTTATCCTGCTTCCGGAAATTCCCTATAAGCTGGAGCCTGTGATTGCTAAGATTAAACAGCGTAAGGAAGCAGGCAAAAACTTCAGTATCGTGGTAGTTGCCGAGGGCGCTAAGCCCGAAGGCGGTGAAATGTCCGTAGCCCGCATGGTAAAGGGTAGCTTTGAACCCATCCGTTTAGGCGGTATTGGCGAAAAGGTAGCTAACGAGATTGAAGAAGCAACAGGTATTGAGTCCCGTTGCACCGTCCTTGGTTATTTGCAACGTGGCGGTTCTCCCACTGCTTTCGACCGTGTGCTGTCCACTCGTTATGGCGTGGCTGCAGCGGAAGCGTGCTTGCGGGGCGAGTACAATGTTATGGTGTCCCTGTATCACGACCAGATTGTGACAGTGTATATCCAAAAGGCGGCTTCTAAGCCTAGACAGGTATCCGTGGATAATGAAATCATCCGTACCGGGCGCCAGTTGGGCATTAGCTTTGGCGATGAAGTTCCTGTAAATTAATTTTTGATTCATTTAAAACGTATATGATAAAGGACAGTCCGATGGGGCTGTCCTTTATTTTGCGTTCAAGCTGTGAGAAAATCGTAAAATATAGGCGTTGCCGTTGCATATCTATATGGTTTAGCGTATAATAGAAAAGATTATGATGCTAAGGAAAGGATGTTACCATGGAGCAGTATTTGATCGCCGTTGTGGTAGGTATAGTGGAAGGCTTGACGGAGTTTTTGCCTGTTTCTTCCACCGGTCACATGATTATCGTAGGCCATGTGTTGGGCTTTGATGGTCCTGTGGCAGATGTATTTGACGTTTTCGTACAGTTGGGCGCTATTTTATCTGTGATTTTTATTTATAAAGAACGCTTTACTCGTTTCTTTACTAAGGATGGCTGGGATATGCACAAGGGCTTATCCGTATGGCATATTGCGGCAGGTATCGTGCCGGTGATGGCAGTGGCGTTCTTCCTGTACAAATATATTAAGATGTATCTATTTTCTCCCTTTACTGTAGCTATTGGCTTAGTTTTAGGTGGTTTGCTGCTGATGTATGCGGAGCACAAGACCAAAGGCAGGGAAGCAGAGCTTGTGGACGATGTGGACAAGATTACTATGAAGCAGGCTATGTGGGTTGGTATCTACCAATTCTTATCCTTGTGGCCTGGTTTCTCCCGCAGTGGCAGCACCATTGCCGGTGGACTTTTAGTGGGGCTTTCCCGTCAGGCTGCAGCCAGCTATACTTTCCTCATAGCTGTTCCCTTGATGTTTGTGGCCTGCATTTACGACTTGTTGAAGAATTTGAATAATCTTAATGGTGATGCGCTGACGGTGCTTACTATTGGCTTTGTGGTTTCCTTTGTGGTGGCTTATTGGTCCGTGCTGTGGTTCCTCAAATTTCTGCATAAGTACGATTTGACCAGTTTCGCTTGGTACCGTATTGCCTTGGCTTGCGTAACTTACTGGTATTTCTATATGTAATCCTTGACAAATTGGATTAATTCCATTATAATAACATGGTAGACGCTAGGCTAGCTCAATTGGCAGAGCAGCTGATTTGTAATCAGCAGGTTGCGGGTTCGATTCCTGTGCCTAGCTCCAATGCAAACATACTCCCAGACTTCGGTTTGGGAGTTTTTTATTTTTGTGGATAATATTGCAAAACAAATTGCATATATATACTGTAAAGTTTGCAGGAATTTTGAAAATTATGTAGAATATGACAACAAGGATAGGCCAGCGCGGGTTTGATATTCCGCCTGGCCATTTTTAGTAAAAGGAGGCAATCTCATGAAAAAGAAATTAGTAGCGTCTCTTGCTGCTTTAGCTTGTGCAGCAACTCTTATCGCCGGGTGTGGCGGTGGTGATCAAAAAGCAGCTAGCGATAAAAATGCCAAAGTTGATCGCTCCAAAGAATTCGTTACCGTATTAACAGGTCCTACCTCCGGTATTTACTTCCCAATTGGTGGCGCTTTCTCCAAAGTTATTGGTGAAATGGGCTACAAAACCAGTGCGACTGCAACCGGTGCTACGGGCGAAAACATCAATGGCATCCTCACCCACAAAGGCGAATTGGCTATTGCTATGTCCGACTCTGTAATCCAAGCGGTTGATGGCTTTGGTGCATACGAAGGCAAAAAGAAAGCTGAAGACCTCCGTGCAATTATGGGGCTCTGGCCGAACGTTGTCCAAATCGTTACCACTAAAGACTCTGGTATCAAAACATTTAAAGATATTAAAGGCAAACGTGTTGGCGTAGGTGCTCCCAATTCCGGTGTAGAACTTAACGCCCGCATGATTTTCGAAGCTAATGGCATGACCTATAAGGACGCTAAGGTTGACTACCTGTCCTATGGCGAAGCTATTGCACAAATGAAAAATGGTCAATGCGACGTTGCTTTCGTAACCTCCGGTTTGGGCAACGCAACCATTAAAGAACTTGGCACTACCAAGGAAATTTCCTTCGTTCCTGTTGATGGCGAAGCTCTCAAAAACTTGACCAAAAAATATCCCTTCTACATTGAGTGGAAGATTCCTAAAGCTACCTATGACACTGCAGCAGATACTACTACTGCAGCTGTTATGAATATTATGATCGTTAACAAAGACATGAAGGACGAAGTAGTATACGACCTGTTGGACGGCATCTACTCTCCTAAAGGCTTGGAAACCATTGGCGCATCCCATGCAACTGCTAAACGCGAAATTAAACCGGAAACTGCACTGCGCGGTATTACCGGCACTTCCGTTAAACTGCATCCGGGCGCAGAAAAATACTACAAAGATAAAGGCTTGCTGAAATAATTGGCTTCGGCTGCTTAGTTTAGTATTATGAAAAGATTTTGGCTGATTTTGTCAGCCCTTATGGTAATTGCTTGTGCTGGGCTCTATGCCCAGTACAGCTTTTCACCTGACAGAATGCTCGTAATCAGAGATTTCAAGACAGGGAAAATATATGTGGAATATCCGGTAAAAGTGGGGGATAAGCTCTTCTTCGGCTGGATTCATTCTTGGGAAAGAATTCGTTGGCATGAGTATTACCATATAGAAAGCAACAATACTCTTGTTTTAGATACGATTTGCTTTCCTGCCTTTGGGGCAGGTATACCTGAAAACAAAGGCAAAAGAGTTAGAGTGGAGAATGGTATGATCTATATGGAGGGGATTGATCAGGTCTTCCAACAATTCGACTGGATTAACTCTCATTTAGCTACGCGTGATATCAAAGTCAACGATATGCTTTTAACAAGCGGTAGACTCCTTCCAGAGCATACTCGTTTAACGCTGAAAATTGAAAGGAGGGGTCTATTCCATGGACGAAAAAAAGATTAGTTTAAACGCTGATACTTCTGCTGAAGGACAGCAAATGCAGGCCAATGCGGAAGAAGTTCTGCAAAAGCATGACAAAGAGTCTGCTACCCGTAAATTAAGCGGTATCATTGGTAAGGTGTTCTTTGTATTATGTGTTTTAGTTTCTTGCTATCATTTATATACAGCTGCTTTTGGTGGGCCTGTAACACTGGTGCATCGCTCTTTGCACGTGGCGATGATGCTGTCTCTTTCCTTTATGATGTATCCGTTTAACAAGAAAAGCGACCGCACAAAGCCAACTATTTGCGATTGGATTCTCGTTGCGTTGAGCTTCGTTGCTCCTTTCTATATTTGGTACGATTATCTTGGCGTTGTGGAACGTGCAGGTAATGCCAGCCAGATGGATATGTTCATGGCGACGCTGCTTACCGGTTTGGTGCTTGAATCCAGCCGTCGTGTCAGCGGCAACGCTCTGTCCATTTTATCATTAATCTTTATTGCCTATGGTATGTTTGGACGTAGCATGCCTTCCTTCTTTATGCATCGCGGTTATGATTGGACTAGCTTGTCCAACCATTTCTTTGCCAATACGGAAGGTATTTACGGCACCTCCGTCAGTGTAGCTGCAAGCTATATTTTCCTATTCATCCTTTTTGGCTGTGTAATGCAGAAGTCTGGCATGGGGCAGTTCTTTAATGATATTGCTCTTGCTCTTGCAGGTCATACTAAGGGCGGTCCTGCCAAGGTATCCGTTATTGCTTCCGGCTTCTTGGGCTCCATTAATGGTTCTGCAGTAGCAAACGTAGTTACTACCGGTGCTTTCACCATTCCCTTGATGAAGAAAACCGGTTATTCCAAAGAATTTGCCGGTGCAGTTGAATCTTCTGCTTCCGTTGGTGGGCAGCTGCTGCCGCCAATTATGGGTGCTGCTGCCTTCATCATGGCGGAGATGCTTTCTGTAAAATATTCCGAGATTATTGTTTGGGCGGCCATTCCTGCCTTGCTGTACTACTTGGGTATTATTATCCAGGTGCAGCTGCGTGCTTCCAAGGACGGTTTGGTAGGTTTGCCCAAGGACCAATTGCCTAACGCCGGCGCAGTTATGAAACGCCAAGGCCATTTGTTGATCCCGGTTATTTTCTTGCTCTATATGCTGTTCTTCTCCGGTACTACCGTTATTTTCTCTGCGGTTTGCACCATTATCGTAACTGTAGTCGTTTCTCAATTTTCCGCAAGCACCCGTATGGGCGTGAAGGATTTCATCGAAGCGTTGGCTGAAGGTGCGAAGCAAACTGTTTCCGTAGCTATTGCTTGTGCCTGCGTAGGCATTATCATTGGTGTGTCTTCCAAGACTGGTTTTGGTCTGACTATGGCTAATACCATTATTAGCTTAGGCTCTCAAAGCATTCTCTTTACTTTGGTTTTCACTATGATTACTTGTATGATTTTGGGTATGGGTCTTCCTTCCATTCCTGCGTACATCATTACCGCTTCTATTGCAGCTCCGGCACTGTCCAAGCTGGGCATTGCTCCTGCTGCAGCCCACATGTTCTCCTTCTACTATGCAATGTTTGCAAACTTGACACCTCCTGTTGCACTGGCATCCTTTGCGGCAGCGGGTTTGTCCGGTGGCGACCCTATGAAGACGGGCGTTGCTTCTGTTAAGCTGGCGATTGCGGGCTTCATCGTTCCCTTTATGTTCGTATATTCTCCGCAGCTGATGCTGATTGATACTACTATCCTGCAAGGCTTCTCCGTAGCTTTGACCGCTTGCGTAGGCGTATTCCTGATCGGTGTTGCTGTTGAAGGCTATTTTATGGCTCCTGTTGCCTTGTGGCTGCGTGCAGTAGTAACAGTGGGTGCTCTTTCCCTTATGCATCCCGGTGTGGTTACTGACGTAGTGGGCGTGGTTGTTTTGGCAGCGGTTTGGTTCATCCAAAAGGGCAAAGCCAAAGCTCATGAACATGCTTGATTACAACTAAATATCAATGTTTGCCTGCTCCCAGAGTTCGCTCTGGGAGCTTTTTAGTTACAACATTTTTCGCACGGAAGATGTGGAAAGAGGACAATAAAAAAGACTTCGAAAAAGAGCAGTTTGCGATGAAAATGACAATACGATGTTGTTTTCATCGCAGTTTTGCTTTATAATAGGTATAAGAAAGCGAAAAGAAGCAGGCATAGGGCTAAGAGTTTTTAGGGAGGCGAAAGAGATGTACATAAAGAGGCACGTTGAAGAACTTATCAAAGAAACAGCGGAATCTTTTCCCTGTATTGTTATTTATGGTCCTAGACAAGTTGGAAAATCCACATCAGTAGCTTATATTTTTGAAGATAAATATCCTATGGTAACATTGGACGATGCAGATGACAGAACTTTAGCTTTGACAAATCCTAAATTATTTTTAGAAAGATATTCTTGGCCTGTAATTATAGACGAGATTCAGAAGGCTCCGAACCTTTTGGATGAAATCAAAAAAGTAATTGATGCTCAAAGGTTGAAATGGATGCGCAGCAATGAACCTAGGCAGTTAATGTATATTCTGACAGGATCCAATAGATTCGAACTACAAGAAGGAATATCAGACTCCTTGGCAGGTCGTTGCGGGGTTATAGAAATGCTGTCTTTATCCAATAGGGAGAAACAGGGCCTGCCTGCTAGGGCTTTTAATCCTGATATCAAAGCACTTTTAGAATGTGAACGCAAGGGTGAATATAAATATAAGCAGAGAAGCGAAGTTTTTCAGGATATCTTCATAGGTGGGATGCCTGACATATACACAGGATTAGTTAAACGTGATTTGTATTTCAAGTCCTATGTTGATACATATATAGAAAAGGATGTAAAGAAGCTTATCAGCGCTTCTCATGAGGCTCAGTTCCGAAATTTTATTTCTATTTTGGCGTTGAGGACTTCGCAAGAGCTTAAATATGATACTATTGCGAGGGACGTAGGCATTGATGTCAGAACGTGCAAGAACTGGCTTTCCATTCTAGAAACGTCAGGAATAATATATATGCTGCAACCATATATGGCAAATATCTCTAATAGGATAATCAAAACACCTAAAATGTATTTTTTAGATACGGGGTTATGCTCTTATTTGTGTAAATGGCCTAATGCGGAAATGTTGGAAAACTGTGCTATGAGCGGTGCTTTTTTTGAAACGTATATAGTCAGTGAAATCATAAAGAGTATGTATTCTAGCGGTATTGACCCTAAAAGCTATATTTTTTATTATAGGGATATAGATCAGAAAGAGATAGACCTACTATATGTTGATGCGGAGGGGATTTGTCCAATCGAAATTAAACGCGGGATAGCTCCGAAAAAACCAACTAAGAATTTCAATGTTCTTCAAAAATACAATATGAATATAAAAACCGGTATTGTTCTTGATTCTACGGACAGAATCCGCCCTTTGAACGATGTATCATATTGTGTTCCTGTGACGATGCTTTAAAAGGAAATATGCCTAGCAGAGGAAAGCATATAGATTGTTTTTGGGTGAAAAAGTTAGAAAAATCATATATAGTATTATATCCCAAACTAATGGTATATAATACTAAGACCTCAAAGACCGTTTCTGGTAAAGAAAAAGGAATATGAAAAGAGCAATAAAAAAGACTTGTCACGTATTTCCGTGTCCTAATCGGGGACGAAGGAGTATATGTGGCAGGTCTTTTTTTATTTGTAATAGTATTGTGTTGTATGTTTAAAAAACTTCTACTGTCTAATTTAAGGCATTTATCAAGGTTAGTGATTGTGGTACAATAAGGGTAGAAAAAATGTCGCTGGGCAGGCGACCGCAATTTGCGGATTTATTGGTATAATGAAGGCGTAAGATGGAGTGATTCGTTTTGTGCACTGCTTGCGATAGCGAGGAGGAATAACGTGTTTGAAGAGCTTTTAAATAAAGTTGATATAAAAGAAGAAGCATTGCAGGCTATTAGTCCTGATTTGTTGGTTGTGCTTTTGTGTGACAAAACTACAGGGAAGCAGCTAATGTGGTGTACGGACGATTATAGTAGCTTGGGCGAAGGTTTTGCTGCTACCGACATGATTACTCCTGAGCGTGTAACAGGAGCATATGCTTCTACTATTATGCCGCGTATTCAAAAGGCTGCAGATATTCAACGTAATAGGGTTCGAGAAAAGGGCGAGGTTTTTACTCCTGCTTGGATTTGCAATTTGCAAAACAATGCTGTTGATGATGGTTGGTTTGGTAATGAAGGTGCTTTTAGCACTAATGGAGATAAAGAATGGGCTGTAACCGAAGGTAAGGTAAAGTTTCCGGAAGTTGGTAGGATGGCTTCGCGTGGCTGGCGAAGTTATATTTGGTTACGCCGTTTAGAGATTACTTGTGGTGAAGCACCCTACCTTACGAGCAGGTATGATATGGCAACAGGAGAGTTTATTCCTGTAAAGCAGCGTATAGGCTTGCTTGACCGCAAGTTGCGAGCGATTAACGAAAATGTGAGGACGAAAAAGTCTTGGCTGGAATGGGCAAGACGCGCGGTACAAAGCACTTATGGGTATGACTGGCAAGGGGATAATGTACTGCTTGCTAGGGAAAATATTTTGGTTGACGTGCTTGAGTATTATACTGATAAATTTGGTGAATGTGATTTGAGTCTTGCGCAGGTGCTGCATTTTGCAGATATTATTGCTTGGAACATTTGGCAGATGGATGGTTTGAAGATGGTTGTGCCTAACAGCTGCCATATAGAGCAAGTGCCTGTGAAACGTGATATGCCGGATGTGTTTGATGCGAAGAGTTTTAAGCTTAGTGCTAAAGCGGTGCAGAAGCAGGAGGCTATGCATGATGTGGATGTTGTGGAGTGTCCTTGTGTGGGGTGTTCTAAAAACGATATCCGTGAGCATAATGGTATACCATGTTTGATTAAGGACTGGACGAAAAATTTTGCTTTTCCCATTAGAGATTTGGTTATCAAGGAAGGGGAGGAAAGGAATATGAGTACAAAGGATTTGAAAATTGATGTTATAATTGGCAATCCGCCGTATCATGAAAATTCGGAGAATACTTCTGATACTCCTATTTATGATAAGTTTTTAGATGCTTCTTATGAACTTGCTGACAAGGCTGTTTTCATTACTCCTGCACGTTTTTTGTTCAATGCGGGCAAAACTCCAAAAGCGTGGAATGAAAAGATGCTTGCAGATGAGCATTTGAAGGTATTGTATTACAATCCTGATCCTAGAGGTGTATTTGCTAATACCGAAATTAAAGGTGGCGTTGCAGTTACTTTGCATGATAATCTTAGTAATTTTGGAGCTATGGAAGTATTTGTTGCAGATGAAATTTTAAGAAACATTCTTAATAAAGTGAAGAATAACGCTAATAGTTATGTTAGCAGTATAGTATATAGTCCAGAAAGCTACAAATTTACTGATAAGCTTCATGAAGATTTCCCAGATGTTGAATCTAGATTGAGTAGAGGGCATTCCTATGATATTACAACCAATATATTTGAGAAATTACCCGATGTTTTTATGGAAAATATGCCACTAGATAATGATGAGTACGTTAAAATATATGGACGACTTGACAATGCACGTGTAAGTAGATGGATAAAGAGTTGTTACATAATAAAACATGATAATCTGCTGAAAAATAAAGTGTTGATGCCCAAAGCATCTGGGACAGGGAAGTTTGGGGAAGCTATAGCTGAAGCTGTTCCAGTAAGCGAGGGGGTCGGACATACTCAAACATTTATTAGCATAGGAGCATTTGATAGTTTTGATGAGGCGATTGCTGTTTCAAAATATATGAAAACAAAATTTTCTAGAGCGATGTTAGGAACGGCTAAAGTTACCCAAGATTTAAAAAAAGGTATGTGGAGAAATGTTCCTCTCCAAGATTTCACTTCCGAATCCGATATTGATTGGACAAAATCAATTGCCGAGATTGACCAACAGCTTTACAAGAAATATGGTTTGAGCCAAGAAGAAATAAACTTTATTGAGACGAACGTTAAGGAGATGGCATAATGGCTCCCGAAATTAAACCATGCATAACAATCAAACCGATGATTTACGCCTATACCACCCCAGAAGTGAAAAGACATGATGGTTGGACAAAGATTGGCTATACTGATAAACAGACTGTAGCAGCTCGTATTGAACAGCAAGTAAAAACTGCTGACGTAGAAGCAAAATTGGAATGGGATGAAGAAGCAAGATACGTTCAAGATCCTAAAGAATATTTCCGTGATAGCGATTTTCATAACTACATGGAACGCTATCACAATATAGAAAGACTCCCTAATCGCGAATGGTTCAAGATAGGCGCAGCGGAGTCCCACGAATTGTTCCATCGTTTTGCTGCTCATGATTATAAAAACCTGCAAGGGCAGAAGCAAGGCAGCGAATACACCCTGCGTAAGGAACAACAGCAGGCAGTTGACCAAACCGTTGCCTATTACAATAAAGTAAAGAACGATCCCTTTGCCAGCAAAGAATATCTTTGGAACGCCAAACCACGCTTTGGTAAAACCTTGACCTCCTATGACTTTATGCGCAGGATAGATGCTAAAAACGTCCTCGTTGTAACCAATAGACCTGCCATCGCCAACTCTTGGTATGATGATTTTGAACAATTCATCGCTTGGCAAACAGGGTACCTTTTTGTCAGCGAATGTGAAGCGTTAAGTGGAAGACCGGTACTTAGTCGTGAACAGTTCCTTAGCGAAGCAAGCGAGGAAGATAGCGATGATACTCGTTGCGTTGCCTTTGAAAGCTTACAAGGGTTAAAGGGTTCAACGTATTTTGGCGGGGAATACGACAAGCTAAAATGGATTTATGATATGGAATGGGATTTGCTCATTATTGACGAAGCCCATGAAGGGGTAGATACTGCAAAAACAGATAAAGCCTTTGACTATGTTAAACGCAAATTTACCCTGCATCTTTCCGGTACTCCCTTTAAAGCAATCGCCATGGGTAAGTTCGGTGCAGAGCAAATCTTTAACTGGACATTTAGTGATGAACAGGAAGCAAAAGCAAATTGGGATAAGGATGGGGAACGTGAATCTGCCAACCCTTATGAAACCATGCCCCATATGAACCTTTTTACCTACCAAATGTCCAAAATGGTGCAGGATACTGTTAACCAAGGACTGGATTTGAGCGATGACGAAAACGTAGAATACGCTTTTGATTTGAACGAATTCTTTAGCACTAATAATAATGGTAAATTTAACCATGAAGCAGACGTTAAGAAGTTCCTCGATGCCTTGGTAAATTATAAAAAATTCCCATTCTCCACTCCTGAACTGCGAAATGAATTGAAACATACCTTCTGGATTCTCAGCCGTGTTGACAGTGCTAAGGCTATGGCGAAACTTTTAGCTAATCATCCAGTGTTTGGCAATTATAAAGTAGTGCTTGCAGCAGGGGATGGTAAAGTAGATGAACAGGACGAAACTGCTAACAAAAAGAGCTTGAATAAAGTAAAGGATGCTATTGCTAATAATGATAAAACCATTACCCTGAGTGTTGGTCAGTTGACAACAGGTGTAACTATTCCTCAGTGGACGGCAGTGTTTATGCTCAGTAATATGCGTTCCCCTGCAGAATATATCCAAGCTGCTTTTCGTGCGCAAAACCCATGGAGATACGAAAAGGATGGCAAATATTACCAAAAAGAAAATGCCTACGTCTTTGACTTTTCTCCTGAACGCACATTGATTGTCTTTGATGAATTCTCCAACAGCCTGTATACTTCTACTTCCGGCGGCGGTGGCACCAAGGAAGAACGTGAAAGCAATATCAAGCGCTTGCTCAATTTCTTCTCCGTTTATGCAGAAGATCCTGATGGAGAAATGGTTGAACTGGATGCTGCCAAGGTAATGAGCATACCTATTGCCATTAAGACGGAAGAAGTAGTTAATCGTGGCTTTATGAGTAACTTCTTGTTTAACAATCTAGGGAATGTTTTTGGCGCTAATCGCGAGGCGGTAGAGATTCTCAAAAAAATAGAGCCTGTAGAACAACAAGGTCAGAAAAATAAAACCAATAGTACAATGGATGATGCTGAGAACATCCACGTTGACGAAAATGGTGAGGTAAAAATTCCTGAAGAAATTGTTGTTCAAACTACAGGAGCAATCTTTGGCGATAAAATTTACGAAAAAGTACCTACTAAACCTGCAGAAGAGGTATTCCAACCTGCAAATACATCTCCTGTTACTGCTATTTCTGTTACAGCACAAGTTGAAGAAGAGGACAGACCGCAAAATATTCACGCTAATAACCTAGCTAAAGGTATAAGCGAAAATATTATATTGGGTATTCGTGAGCCTGCTAAAGAACAATACGGACTCAAAAACAAAGAGGTAGAACGTGTAGAAAAGCAGATACAGCAAGCGGTTCAAAATGAGTTGCAGCGTGTGGCTGACGACTATACACGGCAGGAAAAAATCCTTACTATCGAGAAGGAAAAGAAAATTGAACAGGCTGAAACTGCAGTTGAAAAGCAGGCTATAGAAGAGCAATATAACCAAGATCTAAAAAGGGCGCAAGAAACTTTTGTTGAAACCGTGCAAACTAAAGCACAGGAAGTACAGGTACAAGTTGCCCAACAAGTTACGGAAACACTAGAAGAACACAAGGAAAATCAAGCGAAACGTGATATTGAGAACGACTTGCGTGCTCATTTGCGTGGCTTTACGCGAACCATTCCCAGTTTTATTATGGCTTACGGGGATGATAAGCTCACTATGGCAAATTTAGAAACATATCCTCCTGAAAATGTTTTTGAAGAAGTCACCAGCATTACTGTAGAAGAATTTTGCTATCTGCGAGATAATGCAAAATGCTTTGATGATGTTGTCTTTGACCAATCTATCAAAGAGTTCCTTCGCAAAAAAGCGGAGCTAAGTAATTACTTCGACGAAACCAGTAAAAAGGACATCTTTGATTACATTCCGCCTCAAAAAACAAACCAAATCTTTACTCCTAAGAAAGTAGTAAAGATGATGGTTGACGAATTGGAGAAGGAGAATCCTGATATCTTCAATAGCACGGAAAGGACTTTTATGGATCCCTATATGAAGTCTGGTTTGTATATTACGGAATTAGTAAAACGCTTGTATAATAGTCCTGTTCACAAAGAGGTGTTCCCGGATGGTATGGCTAGACTGAAACATATTTTGGAGAAACAAGTCTTTGGTTTTGCTCCTAGTAGTATTATTTATGCTATTGCTACAAGCTATATCTTTGGATTTGATGAAGAAGCAGAGTCCATTTCCCATCGTAATTTCTTTAATGCTGATACAATTCCGGTAGCTAAAGCAGGTACGTTGAAGGAGTTCGTAGAGCAGAAAATTCGCGATAGTAGATAAGTTTGGTGTTCCAAACATTCACAGCCCCACACTGCGGTAGAACGCCGGGTGTGGGGCACTTCCTGATTTACTAATAGCATACTTGCCACTATTGGTGCGTTAGCACTCCTTTTTGTAGCAGTGTATAAGTGCGTATAATATAGATACTAGGAGGGATTAGAGTGGTACCTACACATATGTATGACAGAATAGTTGATTCATATTTAAACAGAGAATGTAATAATATTATTGAAAATTTGAAGACTATTAATATTGTACCTTTTGAAGAAGAGTATTATTACATTACCAATGTTTGGGATGCCTACTGCTTTGCCAAGCAATATCCGTTAGAGGAATATGTAAAATACTTTGGACCGATTATTGGACGTAAGATAGGTGCGTATGTGCAAGAATTACCTCAAGAAATGATGAAAATTTGTTATTATGTGAAGTTTGCTGATTATAATAACATTCCTAAGTGTCGTAATGAAAAAGATGCACGTTTAAAATTGGCAGTTTATTTAAAAAAGCTCGTAGACGCTGCTGCTGATATTGCAAGCACCCCTCAACCTATACCGGAAGAGACTGTTAAAAGGATATATGATGATATTACAGATTCGCTCATTATGGCGTTAAAAGCTACACCTGCTGTTTTTGTAAGCGAGTGTAATAGCTCATACGAAGAATTATGCGTAGAAATGCAATATGGAGATGGAATAAAGAACGAGGATTTATTTTATGGCAGTTTGCGTGAGATGGCGGAAGCAGAACTAAGTTGTGAATTAGATAGATTCCCTTCGGAAAATTATAAAGTGGAGCAAGCACTTTGGTTATATGCTTATCATAATGGATATAATATCGATTATGATAATTATTATAATTTTTGTATTGAAGATGATATAGTGGAGTATATAATTCAAATGATAAATAAGCGCGCCGAAGACGATGAAGTGAAAAATCCTTATGATTGTGACGAAATAGAAGATGATATGTGCGATGAAGATGATGAGGTGCAGTCATGAATCGTGAAGAAAATATAAAAGCAGTAATTGGTGGCATATATGATTCAAAAGTAAATAGTATTGCTAAAATGTATATAAAGGTACCTGCCTGGGATTCTGCCGAGTCCGATAAAGAAAAAATACTTTTTTATAACAGCCTTTTATATTGTGATCAGGGAGTATTTGTTAGGGATAATCATATTGATGGAATTTTGGAAAATGATGTAAATCATGTATTGGAAAGTATGCCTGATGAAGAGATTAAACTTATTTGGCTATATATCAATTCTAGGGATGAAAAAGAAATTACTAAATACTCTTCTCTTGACTTTGCACGGATAAAGAGTGAAGTAGTTTATAGGATGGTAAGGGATATCAGATTACAAACTTATGAATCAGTACATGAGTATGGGCAACGAATTCCAGATGATATACTAAAAAGAATAATCGACGAAATGATTGACAGTGTCATAGAACAGATGAAGGCTATTACAGCTAAATATGACTTTGGTATGGATAGTATGTATACGGAATTGTGTTATGTTAGAATGTTTGTGGATAATGATAATAGATATGAATATAATGAAACTGACTCTAAGAGGGATAACATATATTCACAAGCATATGAGTTTGTAAACCGTAGTATTGGGTACTTTATGTATAAATATATTGAGAAACAATATGCAGATAAAAGCGAAACCATTACCGATAGCTTAGATGATTACGCTAGAATGAATGGGAAAGATGGCTTGGTAAATTACGTATACGATATGCTAATGAATAGAATTGATAATGAGGATTCTGAGGCCATTTTAGCTATTAGAAAACAAGCAAGTAACTAATACTAAAATCTTGACATACTATCTAACTAATTAAACATATTGGAGGCGTTCGCATGGATATTATTACGATATTAAGCCAAATTGATTTGGGCAGCTTTGCCATGCCTGTATTCCAGCGTGGTTATGTATGGAACCGTGATCAAGTACGTAAGCTGATGACATCTTTGTATAAAGGATATCCAATAGGCAGTTTGTTGGTATGGGATACAACTACAGACCCAACTATTTCTAAAGGTGATGGTGCCTTAACTCCCGGTCATGTAAATCTCATTCTTGATGGACAGCAACGCATGACTTCTTTGTATGGCATCATCAGAGGTGTTCCACCTAAGTTTTTTGATGGCAATGCCAACTCTTTTACAGGGTTGTATTTCAATGTTGATACGGAAATATTTGAATTTTACCTACAAATGAAAATGAAATCGGAGCCTGCTTGGATTAGCGTAACGGAACTAATGCAAAAAGGTGCCTCTGTATTCATGCAAGAAAAAATGATGGCAGATCCAAGTCCTGCTAATACAAATTATTGGTTATCTCATATGGCAGTACTGAATAGGCTGGATGCTATTAAGAAGCTTGATATATACATTCAAACCGTGTCTGGTGAAGATAAAACCATTGATGTTGTTGTAGACATCTTTAATAATGTTAACAGTGGCGGCACTAAGCTTAGTAAAGGTGATTTAGCTTTGGCTAAGATTTGTGGTCAATGGACTGAGGCACGTGATGAAATGAAGAAAATTTTATCCAAATATCATAATGCTGGATATGATTTTTCTATGGATTGGCTGCTTCGTTGTATCACCGTATATCTTACTGGGCAACCATATTTTGCAGGGCTAGAAAAAATTGATGTCCTGAATTTTAAAACCTCTCTGCCGAAAGTTGATAAGGTAATAGGAGACTGCCTTGACCATATTGGATCTAGACTTGGATTAGACCACGCACGTGTTATGGGCAATGTTTTTGGCATTGTTACCATGATTGGATATTTGGGAAAGAACAATTGGAAACTAGCTGACAGTGCTGAGTGGGATAAGCTTCTATATTGGTATGTACATGCTTTCCTTTGGGGACGTTATGCAAGTTCTACCGAGAGTGCTTTGGCTCAAGACTTAAATACGCTTAAAGATGGTGGCGGTATTGATGGCTTGATTGCTAAGCTAAAACAAACTCGTGGAGATTTAACTATTCGTCCTGAAGATTTCTGGGGTTGGAGTACTGGTGCACGTTTTTATCCATTACTTTACTTGCTCACTAGAACAGGTCATGCTAGAGATTGGGGTAGTGATGTTGAATTAAAGAACGCTTTATTGGGAGGTAGTTCTTCCTTAGATGTACACCATATATTCCCCAAAGATGTGCTTTATAAAGCTGGTAAGAGTAAAGCTATCGTAAATGCCTTGGCGAACTATGCGTTTTTGACTAAAGCAACCAATATTGCGATTTCTAATAAAAAGCCTGAAGATTACTTCCCTGTTTACCGAAAGAAATGCCCAGGTGCTATGGATACTCATTGGATTCCCAATGACCCCAATCTTTGGAAAGTTGAGAACTACGAAAAGTTCTTAGAAGAACGAAGAAAACTGCTTGCTGATGCTGCAAATAGCTTATTAGACTTGCTCTATAACGGCAAAATGGGAACTAGTAGCCTGCAATCTTACTCATCCAAACAATATGTACGTGATATTGATGAGGAAGAAGAATTAGAAGAAATGATAAATTGGATGGAAGGTCATGGCTTGAACTCCGGCACAATGAATCACGAATTACTAAAAGCCAATAGTGATGAGGTTGAAGCTATTATTGATTTGGCGTGGCCGCAAGGTATACAAACAGGTCTAGGCGAACCTATAGCATTGCTTTTAAATGAAACTGCAGAAACGCAAGCGATTGTAAGTGCACATGGTTACCGTTACTATACCAGTGTAAATGAACTTAAAGAATATATTACGCATAATTATTTGGAATAGGAAAAGTTGACAGTAGTGAGGGTGAAATATGAATGACTCTGGTTCTATAAAAACTTCCGAGGCAAGATTGCGAAAGCAGTGTGCTGTTAGTGCATTAAACGCATTAAGTGAAGCTGCTCAGAAAAATGGAACAGCGGATTTATCTCTTGAAGAAATCAACGAAGAAATATATGCTTGCCTTAAGGAGCACGCATAAAACAATTACAGCCCCACACTACGGTAGAACGCCGGGTGTGGGGCTGTTTGTACGAAAAGACTATTTAATATAAAAGTATTTACGCTTTAGCGAAAACATGCTAAAATAAATATAGTGCTACCAAAGCGGTAGGCGGTTCCTCTGTGTGAGGTGAGCGACTCTCTGTAACTAACTGATTTTGTTGTTAACATATCGTGTTAGTCTACGGGAGGTGATACCTATGACTATTCTTGATGTTATTCAACTGCTAGGTTTCGGTTTAGCATGTTTTCATACGGGATATGTAGTCGGTAGAAATGCAAAAAGATAACCGCCCAGCTACCAACTCCGCGGTTATCTTTTTGAAATAATCGTTACAGAGGGGAGCAACCGTCTATCGGTAGCACCTCTTCTTTATGAATATTATACTACTACCTTGCAGTTGATGCAATTAAATTTTGGTAAAGAGGCTTGTCGCACATTTCTGAGTCCCATTTTCTTAGTCAAAAACCTTATTGGGTGCTACTAATTGTGGTACAATGCTATATAATGAACACCAAACCTTTAAACTTGCTGACGTACCAAAGGGGAATATTATGCAGGAAATTTACACCAAGCTGCTAAAATTGCAGGATCAGGGCTACCGAGATTTTCAAGCCGGTCTGCTGCCTACGCTGCCCAAAGAGAAAATCTTAGGCATACGGATGCCTGCTGTGCGCAAGCTGGCGAAAGAAATACAGGGAACATCGTTGGCAGAGGCTTTTTTGCAGGAGCTGCCCCATAAATACTATGACGAAAACCAGCTCCATGCTGTGTTGCTGTCCAACTGCAAGGGTTACGAAATATGCATGGCGCAAGTCAAAGCATTTCTTCCGTATATTGATAATTGGGCAACCTGCGATTTATTGACCCCAAAAATATTTAAAGAGCATATAGATGATCTGTTGCAAGAAATACCTGCATGGTTAGGCTCCGAGCATAGTTATACCGCCCGCTTTGGTATCAGGATACTTATGGAATTTTGCTTAGATACGCATTTTAATCCTGTACAGCTGCAATGGGTGGCTAACTTGCGGTCGGAGGAATACTACGTCCGCATGGGTGCTGCCTGGTATTTTGCTACAGCATTAGCTAAACAGTATAATGTAACGGTGCCATTACTTGAGCAACGTGTGTTAGATGAATGGACCCATCGCAAAACTATCCAAAAGGCTTGCGAAAGCTATCGTATTACAGCGGAACAAAAGCAATATTTGCGCTCCTTACGATAGTTGCAGGTGAAATTTTTGCTAAGAATAAACAGCCCCACACTGCGGTAGAACGCCGGGTGTGGGGCTGTTTTAAAATTCTACTTTTTCAACGCTTGGTAGCTTTGCCGAGTGATTGAGAATGATTTTACTAAAGTTGTTTTGCTCTTGTAAAGCTTGTACTTGACTATCGGTACCATGAATAGGATAGTAGCACTGCTGCAATAAACCTTGCGCTGCCAAACGTTCTGCGTTACTATTCGCTTCAAGGTGTCCGCTGCAAAGGGTGTGACCATTATTGCCAAGCTGGCGGACTAATTGGTAGTTTTCCGGGCGTTTGAGCTGGGGGTCGCTGAGAAAGTAGATGCCCGGATGAAGATCTTCCGTGTAAGCAAAACCTTTGACGTCGATACTTTGCAGTTGTTGCAAAGCCTTTGGCAGAAGCCAATCGGAAAAAGCATAAAGTTTTTGCAGCTGCTTTAAAAAGTGGCTATCCCCATGGGCAGGGTGTTTTACTAGCAAGGGCTTTAAGGCGAGCAGCATCTCTAGACCACGACCGTATTTGGGCACGGGCAATAGTAAAATATCACGCTCTGCCAAAAGTTCTTCTACCTTGCGGAAGAACGCAGCACGCATGGTAGGGGCAGTGAGGGTGCAGGGACTGTAGGCTGCATCTAAGATAGCAAGGTCGGCAGTGTAGTCTGTAATTTCGTCGCAGGCGTAGCACAGGGAGTCCGCTATATAGTCACCGCTGCAGAAAATATTCTTATCACCATAACCAATTTTATACCAACAGCTACCGGGGCAGTGTCCGCTGCGCCCCCACGTGAGGGACAAGTATTCTGTCAGCAACATGGTCTGCAGTGGCAGTGCTGTTTCGTCCAGCAAGATAATTTTATTGGGTATACTGTGGCAGCTTAACTGCTCCCATGTAGGCGTTGTCATAATAATAGTACCTTGAAAGCCCTGTTGCAACAGCCAGGGCAGCGCGCCTGTGTGATCGCCATGGGAATGGGTGAGCAGTAAATGACTGGCGTGGCGTATTTGGTTAGGGGTTAAGCGGGGATAGGGTGCGGAAGCTCCTGCCATGATACCGCAATCAACAATTATGCCATGATAGCCATCACTAAAATAAAAACAATTGCGGCCGTGTTCCCCACAGCCGCCACCAATAAATAAATCCATAATATTTTATCCTCTGTTTTTATGCAAGGCGCGATTAAGACAAATCAACGCCGTAGTTGTAAAAAGTACGCAGATAACCGCCATCGCCATACCCACGGGTACACTACCCTGCTCAAATTCGCTCATAATGAAGGTGGATACTACAAGGGTGTTGGGGGGAGCAATGAGGCTGGCAGTGACCAGCTCGCGGAAGGCGATAATAAAGGTCATCATCCAGCCCGCGCTGACTGCGCGACCGATTAGGGGCAGGGTTATGCGGCGGAATACGTAAAAGGGACTGCCGCCAAGGGTACGTCCTGCCCAATTCAAGCTGGGACTGATTTGCGTTAAAGCGGAACCAACATATTGTACTGTATAGGGCAAGAAGAGCACCGTATAGGCTAGTACCATAATGCCCAAAGTATTATACAGGGGCAGTAGTTGATAAATTTTGTTCCAAAAGAGCATAATGCCGATTACCAGCACAATGCCAGGCAGCATCTCCGGAAGCAGGCTGGTAGCTTCCAATAGCTTGCGACGCATCTTACTGTAATAGGGCAGTAGTACAGCGATAATGGTACCAAGAAGTGCCGCTAAGCTGGCGGAAGAAGTAGCAAGAATAACGCTGTTCCACAATGCGGCGATGCCGTTTTCGTTCTCTAGGAATAAATCCACATAATGCTGCAATGTGAAGTTGCCGGCAGCAAGGCCGTAGCCGCGCAGCTTGATCAAGGATGTGGAAACTACGGAGAAATAGGGGATGACAATAGCAACGAAAATTAGTAGTAGGATATAGTTCCAACCGATGATTTTTAGGAGCCTGCTGCATTGGGAAGCAGTGCGTGCGCCCTTGCCGCTGACGAGATTATAACTGCGGGTGGAGGTGATATAGCTTTGCAGATACCAAAATCCAAGGCAGATCATAATCAAGACGGAACTGAGGGTGGCAGCACTGCCGAAATCAATGGGGGCTACAGTAGCGTAGCGGTGAATGTCCGTGGTGAATACGTAAAAGCCGATGCGGAAGCCTAAGGTTGCAGGGGTGCCGTATTCAGCCAACGTTTTGACGAAAACTAGCAAAGCGCCGATAACATAGTTGGCGGTGAGTAAAGGCATAAAGATTTTACGCATTCTGTAGGCAGGTGTTGCACCAAAAACAGCACCGCTTTCCAAAAGACTGCTGGGAATGTTGAGCATGGCGTTCTTTAAGATGGTAACCATAAAGGGAAACACATGCAGACTCATGACCAGAGTCAGTCCAGCGAAACTGAAGAAGTAAGGAGAAAGCCATTTGAGGGCAGGGCAAAGCTGCTCTAAGAGTCCTCGTTTCTGCATAAACAAAATCCAGCCCATGGAAGCAATATAGGGCGGAGTCATGAAGGGAATCATGAATATGATATCCAGCCAACTGTGGCGACCTAAAGGCGTTTTTGCCAGCAGAAAGGCTAGGGGAGCGGCAATAACGGTGGACAGCAACGTTACGGCAAAGCCTAAAAGTAAGGAGTTGCGGATGGTAGTAAGATTACTGTCGTTGAGCAGAACTTGCCAACTAGCGCTGGAGGCAAAGCTTCCCTGGGGAAACAATGCCTCAGCAAAAATCATAAATAGTGGGCATAGAATAAGGATTACGAGGAGCACGCCTAGGAAGGCATAGGCTACGTTTAACTTGGAGACGGAGTTATTCATTATTTTTTGCAGATGCTGTTAAGTTTTTTAGCAATAGCTCCTGCTTCCTGCAGCATTTTGTCCCAATCGGTTTTGAATTGGGGGATGTCCTTCAAATTGGTGCGGTTATCGCATTGGATATCGCTGCGACCGGGGAGCAGATAGGCATTAACAACCAGCTTTTGGGCCTCGTCGCTCAAAAGGTAGTCCATAAATGCTTTAGCGTTGGCTTGGTTGGGACTGGTTTTCAAAATCATAGCGGGACGGGGATTGACTACAGTGCCGGATTTAGGATAGTAAATATCCAAGGGTTCACCTTTTTTCTTAGCAGAATAAGCATTGTAGTCTACGCCGGCAATCAAAATAGCTTTTTCACCGGTAGTAACTGCTTCCAAAGCCTCTTTGTTAGCACCGGGGACGGTTAAACCGTTTTTAGCCATTGCTTCCCAAGTTTGCCAAGGATTATTTTGGCTAGTCATATAACCTGCCAAAAAGTCTTTGCAGGCACCGGATTTTTCCGGGTCTGGAATGGCCAGTTGGTTTTGGTATTTGGGGTCGGCAAGCTCTGCCCAATCCGCGTTCAGCTTAGGCAGCAGTTTAGTATTATAAATTACGCCTACAGCAGAAGCACTGGTGCCGACAATGGTGTTGTCCTTGTCAATCCAAGCAGGATTCAGCTTATCAGCATTAGCAGGGCGGTAGCTGAGCAGCTTGCCGCTGTTTTTCATATTGAGACCATCGGACCAGCTAGCTAAAATCACCACATCGGCAACGGGGTTGGCTTTTTCAGCTTCTAAACGTGCCATGATTTTGCCGGTAGTGCCTTGGAACTTTTCTACCTTAACACCGGTTTTCTTTTCAAAATCAGCACAAAGCTTGTCAGAAAGGCCTGCAGGGCTGGGCATATAAACTACCACCTTGCCGGAAAGCTTAGGTGCAGCCTCCTTCTTTTCAGCTGCTTTTTGACTACCGCAGCCTGCAACTAAAAGACCAAGAATTAAAGAACCAACTAAAGCATTACGTAATTTCATTTTGCATACTCTCCTTCAAAAGCTAATTAATTTATCATGGGGAACATAAACAGTTAAGTTTTGTCCTGTTGGCAAGGGAACAGGGGACGCAATGGTCCAACGGTATTGCTCGTTTTGCAAGGCAAGTTCGTAATATCTGCCTAAATATTGACTACCAACAACCTGCAGATTGTAGCTGGTGGCGTTGGGAATAGGGCTTGTGGCAAGAACCTCGGGACGGAACATGATATGCGCATCCAGCCAATTGGCTTTGCCGATAAAGTAGGCTGTAAAGCTGGTGGCTGGGTGCTGGTAAATATGTTCCGGGGCAGCGTACTGCTGAAGGACACCGTTATTGAAAATGGCTATTTTATCGCTCATGCTCATGGCCTCTAATTGGTCATGGGTAACGAAGACTGCAGTAAAGCCAAGTTTGCTGACAAGCTCTTTGAGTTCCGTCCGCATGGATTCGCGGAGCAGGGCATCCAGCGCTGATAAGGGCTCGTCAAAAAGGATGCAGGCAGGCTCGATGACTATGGCTCTGGCGAAGGCAACCCGCTGCTGCTGTCCACCGCTAAGCTGGTGAGGATAACGCTGGGCAAAGTCTTCTAATTTTACAGCTGCTAAAGCTTGGGCAACTTTCTGTTCTAAATTTTCTGTGTGTCCGCTGGCACGCAGGCCGAAAGCGACGTTTTCGAAAACCGTCATATGGGGCCACAGGGCGAAATCTTGAAAGACAAAGCCAAGACCACGGTGTTCCGGAGGAATATTTATTTTTTCTGTTGCTGAAAATACACAGCGTTCATCAAAGTAAATTTCGCCGTCATCAGGTGTTTCCAATCCTGCCAACATACGCAAAAGCGTTGTTTTGCCGCAACCGCTGGGGCCAAGCAGGGTGGTGAAGCTGCCACTGTCGATGACCAAATTTAAAGGCTGGATGACGGTGGTGCCGCTAAAGGATTTAGTAATATTTTTCAGGGTTATCTTCATAGTGAACCTTTCGTACGCAAAATGCGCCTGCTTCAAGCATTCAGCAGAGCGCAAATAATCTACCTATAAGCATAGCTTGCTCTAAAGCGTAAAAACAGCACGCTTTTGTTAAGGGTAGGTAAAGAATATGTAAATGGCCGGCTAGGGATGAAGTTGGTGGAAATAGGTAGTCTTTTGTTAGCCCTTGCGGTTGGTGGGCTAGAGAAGTATAATAAAATAAGAGAATTTATTGAGGGGGCTTTTAATTTGTTAGCTATAAATCAAGCAAGAGTAAATAATTTATTGGCAGGACTCGCCAATTTTAGCGATTCTGCAGAGGTCGTAACCCGTCTAGCGTACTCCCCATTGGATAGGGAAGCACAAAATTGGCTGTTAGAGCAAGTACAGGATTTGCATCTCAAAATCCGTGAGGATGCAGTGGGCAATGTGTTCCTGCGCCGCGAAGGCAAGAATGCTGCTTTAGCGCCTGTTGCCTGCGGCAGCCATTTGGACACAGTTATTCATGGTGGTGCTTATGACGGTATGTGTGGCGTAGTAGGCGCTTTAGAAGCATTGTATATGCTGCAGGATGAAGAACTGGAGCGCAGTATTGAAGTGATTATTTTCCGCGCGGAAGAATCCAGTCGTTTTGGCTTTGCTACCATGGGCAGCAAAATGCTGACAGGCACTTCTGTTCCGGAAAAAATGAATAAAGCAGCGCGCAAGGACGATATTACCTTTATGGAGGCTTTGCGTGCTTGGGGCTGCGACCCTGCAAAATATGCTGATGCCATTATTGCTCCCGGTACTTACAGTTGTTTCGCCGAATTGCATATTGAGCAGGGCAAGGTGCTGGAAACTACGGGCAAGCAGATTGGTATTGTGCGTAATATTGCGGCACCCACCCGCTTTAAAATCCACGTGTGCGGTGTAGCGGATCACAGTGGTGCTACGCCCATGGGCATGCGTAAGGATGCTTTGGTGGCAGCGGCAAAATTGATTTTGGCAGTAAACGAAGCTGCTACGGAAGAAAAGGATAACGGCGTTGTAGGCACTGTAGGCGTGGTGGACGTGGAGCCTGGTTCCATCAACGTAGTACCAGGTGCAGTTACCCTGTGGGTGGATGTGCGCGGCGTAGAGCAGGAAAGCATCAACCGTACCCTGCGTGCTATCGAAGAACAGGCGGAAAATATTGCTGTTTTGGACAGAGTAGGCATGCAGATTGAAATGCTCACTGCCGATACTCCTGTGGCTTTGGACGGCGCGTTGGCAGCGCAGACGGAAGCAATCTGCAAGGATTTGGGCTACAGCAGCTTGGTGATGAACAGCGGTGCAGGCCACGATGCTATGCACATGGCAAAGATTGCTCCAACCACTATGGTGTTCATCCCCTGTCGTGGTGGTATCAGCCACAATCCTGCGGAATACGCTGCTCCGGAAGAAATTGCCCGCGGCGTAGAGGTTTTGGCGCATATTCTACTGCAAGAAGCTAATAAATAAACTTGGAAACTGGTCAGAGAGGAGTTGTTTTCCATGACCTATTGTTATGTATGTCCCCATCGTTGCGGTGTGGATAGACCGGAAAATATGGCGGATTCTAATGGTATCTTTGGTAGCTGCGGTTGCGGTATGCAGCCCATTGTGGCGCGGGCCGGTCTGCACATGTGGGAAGAACCCTGCATCAGCGGTACCCGTGGCAGCGGTACCGTCTTTTTCAGCGGGTGCAATCTGCACTGCGTTTTCTGCCAAAACTACGACATTAGCTGCAAAGGCTTTGGCAAGGAGATTACGGTGGAACGTCTGCGGGAAATATATATGGAGCTGATTGCTAAAGGCGCTCATAATATTAACCTAGTCACTCCCACTCATTTTACGGAAGCAGTGCTCCAAAGTTTGGCAGAGCCTTTGCCCGTGCCTGTAGTTTACAATACCAGCGGCTTTGAAACTCAGGATACTTTGCGCCGCTTAAAAGGCAAAGTACAAATTTATCTGCCCGATTTAAAGTACAGTGATGATATGGCTGCCATCAAATATAGCAATGCGCCCTACTACTTCCGTATCGCTACGGATGCCATCAAGGAAATGTACCGACAAGTAGGCGATTACCGGCTTGACGACGAGGGCATGCTTGTTAAAGGTGTAGTGATTAGGCATTTGCTGATGCCGGGAATGATAGAAAATACCAAAAAAGTTATCGATTGGGTGGCAAATACCTTTAAACCAGGGCAGGTTATGTTTAGCCTAATGCACCAATATGTACCCTGTGGACGTGCTGCCGAGTTCCCGGAAATTAACCGCAAGGTTACGGATGCAGAATATGCGGAAGTGGAGCAATACCTAATGGCTAGCACTATTGAGGATGGCTTTGTCCAAGAGGGCGATGCTGCCTGCGAAGATTTTATTCCCTGCTTTGATGGTACGGGAGTGTAAAATTATTGACAAAAATCTCCATTGCTTTTATAATCTTTAGTATCAGGCTATATGACTGACGGAAGTGGATTACCACAGGGGAGTATAGCCGTTGCAGCCGACCGTCTGGGCAAGAATTTGTACCAGTGTGTCGGTCTTTCTTTTTTTCTGACGCATTGGATTGACTTATGGGAGGAAGAACATGAACGAATTAGCATTAAAATATGGTTGTAACCCTAACCAAGCCAAAGCCCGCATTTACATGGCAAATGGCGCGGAGCTGCCTATTACTGTATTGAACGGCCGTCCCGGCTATATTAACTTTTTGGATGCTTTCAATAGCTGGCAATTAGTAAAAGAGCTGAAGGAAGCAACCGGTCTGCCCGCAGCAGCTTCTTTTAAACACGTTAGCCCTGCAGGTGCAGCAGTTGGCCTGCCTATGAGCGACACTTTGAAAAAGATTTATTATGTAGATGATTTGGAGCTTTCTCCTTTGGCAACTGCTTATGCCCGTGCCCGTGGTGCTGACCGCATGAGCTCCTATGGCGACTTTGTAGCATTGTCCGATGTTTGCGATAAGGAGACTGCCACTATGTTGGCGCGCGAAGTTTCCGACGGCGTTATTGCTCCCGGTTATACTGAAGAAGCTTTGGCTATTTTGAAAACCAAACGCAAAGGTACCTACAATGTTATTGCTATCGACCCTGCTTACAAACCGGAACTGACTGAAAGCAAGCAAGTTTTTGGCATTACTTTTGAACAGGACCGCAACGAAGCAAAAATCACCGCAGATTTGCTGGTAAATCGTCCGACTGTGAACAAGGAAATTCCTGCTGAAGCAGCACGTGATTTGCTGATTTCCCTGATCGTTTTGAAATACACTCAATCCAACTCCGTATGCTATGTTAAAGATGGTCAAGCTATCGGTATCGGTGCAGGCCAACAATCCCGTGTACACTGCACCCGTTTGGCAGGCAACAAGGCTGATATTTGGTGGCTCCGTCAAAATCCCAAAGTTTTGGCACTGCCTTTCAAAGAAAGCATTCGCCGTCCTGATCGCGACAACACCATTGACGTATATATTTCCGATGACTACGAAGATGTATTGGCTGATGGCGTTTGGGAAAACTTCTTTACGGAAAAACCGGAACCTTTGACTCGTGCAGAGAAGAAAGCTTGGGTAGCAGAACTGAAGGACGTTGCTTTGGGCAGTGATGCTTTCTTCCCCTTCGGCGATAACATCGAACGTGCACACCGCAGCGGCGTACAATACATTGCCCAAGCAGGCGGCTCTATCCGCGATGACAATGTTATTGAAACTTGCGACAAGTACGGTATTGCTATGGCATTTACCGGCCTGCGCCTGTTCCATCACTAAGGGTAACAACGCGTTTGCGTGTAAATTCATATAAAAAATGGATGCCTGACTGCTTTTACGCAGTGGCATCCATTTTTATTTCCCAACTTTAACTTCGGGATTAAGCTCTACTTCGAAAATCCTGCTCCATGGCAGGCGTGTGCCTACCGTGATGCTGTTAACGCGGTAGTTTTCGTAAAAAGGCTCACGGGATAATTTGTACTGCAGATAGACTGCGTAAAGACTTAAACGTCCTTGAATATACCGCTCCACCTCGAGTTTTTCTTCTTCGCTCAAGTCCGTAGGCGTAACGCCGAAACTTTCCAAATAAGGCCGTAACTGTGGGTGGATACGTTTTTGGTAGTAGTAATCATCCAGCATGCGCAGTACGTTCAAACGCAGATTGGCTGCGTAAAGTCCTGCCAACTGCAGCGTATCTGCCTGCTGGCGGTGCAATTGGTGTAGTCCTGCCGTAAAGTTGCACGCCTGTGCTAAAGCAGTGCCTGAGGAATTACTAAAGGTGTTCCACCCTGCGTAGGCTGCCAAACGCTGTACAGATACGTTTTGCTCCAAAAGGAAGGGGAGCAGTAGTTCTTGGGCTTCGTAGTTAGCGCTGCTGTCTACTAAAGCTATAGGTTTACCTGCGGCAAGCAAATCTTTGACTGCGTTCGCTTGTTGAACGCTAGGCAGTTCACCCTTATCTGAATCGCCGCAATAGATGTAGCAGATTATATCTGCTGTTTTGGCGTTACTAGCTTCCCGGGCTCCTAAAAGTTCGATTTGGTTGCGCAGTGCTGCTCCCGTGCTGCACGCCATGTAGGGCAGGTGCTTAAACTCCGCAGCAGGTGTGGCGAACTGCAGAAAAATCTTGGGGCGATAATTTTGCTTTTGCAGAATATGACGCGTCAGGAGTAAGACAGCGATTTCATCTGCTCCGTAAGTTATGGCTGCCTCCGTTAATCCTTCCCGTGCTAACAGGGTTGCCAAGGCACGGGCGCTGCGGTGTGGCAGACCCAAAGGAGAAGAATCATCCTGACCGATAACGGTAAACCCGTATTGACCTTGGAGCAGTTTGCTGTTAAAAGCTTGGCTGCGTTGAAAACGGTTAATATATTTTTGCAAAACATCACTGGGAATTTCTTCTTGATACTCTAAAAGTTTTTCCGTATAAACAGGGTTGTTGGATATTTCCACCATGTCTAGCAGTTGGGAATAGCGCATAAGGTGGAATTGGTACCAGCAATCCGGGTACAGGTCATCGCTGACTAACAGTCTGGGAATAACGGAAAAAATGGCGGTAGTAGTAGCGGTAGAGTTTTCTTCCTTGGGTTTTAATGACTCCAACGTGGACCAAACTCTTTGTTCTTCTTCCTGCGTGGCGGTGGCAGTGCGGGTGGCAAGCAAGCCGCCATGAAGCAGTAAATCAGTAGAAATTACTTTGTATGGATAGTTATTAGCGTTCTTTTGCAGCCATTGGCAAAGTTTTTCCCTGTCTGCAGGCTGACGGTAGTTGTCAAGAAGTGTTTTTGGGGGTAAAATAACATCTAGACCTGCAAGACTGGCGATTTGCTGTACCATGTTACTGCAAACGGGTCTGCTATCCAAGGGGACTAGCAAGGCTGTGTCCGTAGGTTTTGCTTGCGGTAGCACATTTGCCGCAGGTCGTTGGCAGAGGAAGGCAAGGAAAAGACAAAGCATACATAGTGTTGCCAGTAACTTTTTCATGGTGCCTGCCTCCTTTTTTCGTAGTCATTTCATTATAACATATACAGGAGATTTTTATGCGGATTATTACAGGAAAGGCTCGCGGTCTGCAATTGACAGTACCCAAAACCTACGATGTGCGTCCTACTGCAGATCGGGTTAAAGAATCTGTTTTTAATATTATCGGAAGCAAGATTATCGGAGCAGAAGTCCTCGACCTTTTTGCCGGTACAGGCAATTTAGGCTTGGAAAGCTGGAGCCGTGGCGCCAAAGCTATTACCTTTATTGACGAAAGCAAGGAATCGTTGCGCCTTGTAAAAAGCAATATTGCCAAATGTCGCGCTGAAGCTGACTGCACCGTGGTTAAAGGCAGTGCTCCCCAAGTTGCGGAACGTTTGGCAAGGGAAGGACGTCGCTTTGATTTTGCTTTTTGCGACCCTCCTTATAACAAGGGCTGGGTGCAGCAAATCATTGCTGTCCTCGGTAGCACGCCTTTCTTGACAGAGGGTGGCTACTTGGTAGTGGAGCGCAGCGCCCATGATGAACTGCCAACCTTGCCTGCAGGTTGCGAATTAGTACGCAGCAGTCGTTATGGCGAAACTATTGTGGATTTTATTCTTTATAATATTTTGTAAAATAAAAAGGAATATAAGCATTTACGTCGAATAAAAACAAAGTGAATTAGGAGGATTTGTTGCTGCAAGCGGCAATCCCAAGAAATTAGGAGGTTCTGGCTATGCGCAGAGCGGTGTGCCCAGGTAGTTTTGATCCCGTGACCAAGGGTCATATAGATATTTTTGAGAGAGCGAGCGGAATGTTTGACGAGCTGATTATCAGCGTCTTCCATAATCCCGGTAAAGACCGCGCCATGTTTTCCATGGAAGAGCGTGTAGAAATGCTCAGAGAAGCAACTAAACATATTCCCAATGTCAGAGTAACTTCTTTCTCCGGCTTGTTGAACGAGTTCTGCCAAAAGGAGCAAGCACCTTTTATCGTTAGAGGTCTGCGTGCTTTTACTGATTTTGAATATGAATTCCAAAGAGCTTTGTTGCTCAAGAAAATTGATAATAAATTAGAAACTGTCTTCATTATGACTAACGCTAAGTATTCCTTCGTTAGTTCCTCCGGTGTCCGTGAATTGGCTACTTTTGGCGGTCAGCTGAAGGATTTGATTCCGGAATGTATCGAGCAGCGTGTACGTGACCATGTCTATGAAAAATTTGAATAAGTTACGGAGATGAGAAAATGATTGAGCGTGACAAGAAGACCAGTGTAGCTTTAGATGAGTTGTTTGAAGAAGTATACAATCTGATCGCTAGTGCCAAAAGGGTTCCCTTTACGGAAAAAGTTATGCTGGACGAGGATGACTTGTCTAGTTTGATAGACGATCTGAAGGAAACTATTCCCGGTGCCATAAGAGATGCCAATAAGGTTTTGGAAGATCGGAAAAACATCGTGGATAAAGCTTATGCCGAGGCTGAACGCATTGTAAGCAGTGCGAAGGCTGAGGCAGAGCGTATTGTGTCTGCAGCACAAGCTGATGCGGAAGCCATGGTGCAGCAGGAAGAAATTGTTAAACAGGCTAATGCCTTTGCAGCTGAAGTAAAAGAAAACGCTTTGCGCTATCAAGCAGAGACCAAAGAAGAAGCAGATACCTATGCTTTGGAAACCAAGCGGTATGCATTGCAATATGCTGATCAGATTTTGGAATTTGTTAGCGATAAAATGCAAAGCACTTTGAAGGAATTGGAAGCTAATCGTGCTAGTGTGGAAGAAAACCGTGCCGGTATCAGCGACGCTATGCAGGATGTTGAACGTGGTAACGTACAACCCCAAGAGCAGGAAGCTGAGGAAGAAGAATAAGTAGTTCTACAAAATACTAAAGGAGCATCCGTTTTACGGGTGCTCCTTTGTTGCATATATGGGTGAAAGAAGAAAGTCGTTGTTACTATGGTTGAGTTTTGGGCTTAACTGCAGCAAGCTCCACAAATCGGTGGCAGCACAGTCTAGGGCCAACTGCTCTTGGAAGGCAACGTTTTGTTTGGCGTAGGGGTTCTTGCCCAATTTGGTAAGGATGGGAAGTGTCGCTCTAGTCTTCATCGCCTTCAGTAGCTGTCTGCCTGTATCGTTAAAAGCAAGCACTCTGATGTAGGCGGTGGAGTCCTGCTCCCATTGGCTGCGGGGGCGGTCTAAGAGCAGCTGTAAAAGCAGTCTGCGGATACGGCTGGTACTGTAGCGCTTGTTGGTGCATACTGCTAATGCTTTCTGCAGTGTAGCGCAATCTGCTGCGGACTTGAGCAGGTTTTCCAAGCCTTCGCTGCATTGGCAGCGTGCGGCAATCTGCGGTGCTGTAAACAGGCGCAGGCGGTAGCGCAATAACTGCCACAGCAGCGTTTCGTCGTAACCGGGATGCGCACTGTGCAAGGCTGCGGCAGTGGCAGGGGGAACAGCTTGCTGCCAAGCATTATCGCGTTGGCGTAATGCTTGACGGATGGCAGTGGCGCTGGCCAAGGTGTTGGTTCCTACTGTGATTTCCGTGCTGTTATAGCCTCTGTCGTGGCGCTTAATGAATAGGGGACGTATATTAGTATTCTGCAATGCTTTGCAGTATTCTAAGGCTAGAATATCATTGGGAGTGGTCAAGCCAAACTCCGGTAGCACTTGGGCACAGGCAGCGGCGTAGCCTAGACCTTTACTTAGTAAAGCTTTTAAACGTTCTTGGGCTTGGGGAGCGGTGATAGCAGCGGCAATGGCGGTAAAGTCCAGCTCCGGGCTTTCTACGCCGCAGGCGAGGTGGGAAACGCAGCCTGTAGCGTTCAGAATTTGGACAGCGCCTTGGGCGAAGAACTGGGCGCTACGCAGGGAGAAGGCGGTGGGCAGCTCTACCACTAAATCTACGCCTCCGGCGATGGCTAGGGAAGCACGCTGCCATTTACTGAGGATGGCAGGTTCGCCACGCTGCATAAAGCTGCCGCTCATAACGGCGATTACAGGTAGTCCTGTGAGTCTTTTTGTTTCCTGTACATGGTACAGATGGCCGTTGTGGAAAGGATTATATTCAGCTACAATGCCAGTTGCCTGAAGGTAATTTTTTTGCACTATCTTCGCCTCCCGTGCTTTTGTTTACCCATATTATAACAGAAATACATGAATATACAAAATAATCTCTGTTCAAGTGGAATGAAATAGTGTATACTATAAGGTAATGCAGGAGCTTTCTGCTTAGTTAATAGTGTTACTTTTAAAGTTCAAACAGGAGGCACGTTGTGATTGTTTTTGTTGTAAACTGCGGTAGTTCATCCATAAAATATCAGTTGATTAATATGGAGGGCGAAAAGGTTATGGCTAAGGGCCTTGTAGAGCGTATCGGTATGGATGGCTCTACCCTGAAGCATACGCCTGCAGGTAAATATACTATTGATATTAAAGAGGATATTCCTGACCATGTAGTTGGCATTAGAATGGTCCTCAAGGCTTTGACCAGCAAGGAGTACGGTGTTATCAGCGATATGTCTGAGATTGATGCCGTAGGCCATCGCGTAGTACATGGCGGTGAGCGCTTTACGGACAGTGTGTTGATTACCGGCGAGGTACTGAACGATATCAAGGCTTGCTGTGAAATCGCACCTTTGCATAATCCTCCTAATCTGCATGGCATTCATGCCTGCATGGAGATTATGAAGGATGTGCCTCAGGTAGCGGTCTTTGATACTGCTTTTCATCAGACTATGCCTAAGGTTGCCTATTTATACGGCCTGCCTTACGAACTGTATGTAAAATACGGTTTGCGCCGTTATGGTTTCCATGGTACTTCGCACAAGTACGTTGCTCAAAGAGCAGCGGAGATGATGGGCGAGCACATGAGCGACTTGCGCATTATTACCTGTCACTTGGGCAATGGTGCCAGCATTACAGCTATTAAATATGGCAAGTCCATTGATACCAGCATGGGCTATACTCCTTTGGAAGGTTTGATTATGGGTACTCGTAGCGGCGAGATCGACCCTGCCATTATTCCTTTCCTCATGGAGAAGGAAAATATGACGCCTGCACAAATCGACGATTATCTTAACCGTCGTAGCGGCATCCTTGGCATCAGCGGTCTGTCCAGCGATTTCCGCGATTTGGAAAGCGCAGCTAACCGTGGTGACGACCGCAGCCAATTAGCTATCGATGTTTTTGCCTATAAGGTAAAGAAATATATCGGTGGGTACGTAGCTGCCATGGGCGGTGTAGATGCCATCGTCTTTACCGCAGGCTTAGGCGAGAACTCCCCCTTTATGCGTGACAAGATCTGCAATGGTTTGGAATATTTGGGTACACGTATTGATCCGGAGTTGAATAAGGTGCGCGGCAAAGAGAAGGAAATCAGCGTGCGTCGAGCAAGAGTAAAGATTTTTGTTATTCCTACTAACGAGGAATTAGTTATCGCTCGCGATACCTTTAATATCTGCCGTAGAATTATCAAACTGTAAAAATAATGACAGGTTGACAAGGTTTTTTCTTGACAAAGAGCCTCAAGACCGCTATAATTGTAACGATTGGTGAAATATGATACAAATAAATGTCGCACAAATCAAAAGAAGACTGGTTGGGGAAAAGCCCCTTGCTTTTAATCTGGCTCCTTCTGAATTGGAAATCAATCCTTCCGAAATGGCAGTGGTTGGTGATATCAGAATGGAAGGTTCCATCAGCAATACCGGTGATGTTCTGCTGTTGCAGGCTAAGCTGAGCTGCGAAGTGCATCGCACTTGCGGACGTTGCTTGAAGGAATTTACAGGTACAAACGAAGCAGAGGTTGTGGAGAAATTCTACCCTGCCGGTACTGAGAATATTGAAAATGATGCTTTTGTCTACGATTCGGACGTTATTGATATAACGGAACCGCTTCGTGAAGGGCTGCTGCTTGCAGAGCCCATGCAGGCTCTGTGTAAGCCGGATTGCAAAGGACTGTGTCCTGTCTGTGGCGCCGACTTGAATGAAGGCGACTGCGGTTGTGACAAGGTTTCTATTGATCCCAGGCTGGCGGCATTGAAGCAATTCATCAAAAATTAAATTTCACTTCATAGCACTGAGGAGGTGTATTGAGAAATGGCAGTACCTAAGAGAAAAATGTCCAAAGCTCGTCGTGACAGACGTCGTGCTAACTGGAAACTGAGCGTTCCTGGCATGGTTGAATGCCCGCAATGTCATGAATTGAAAATGCCTCACCGCGTTTGCCCCGAATGCGGTTACTACAACGGCAAGCAAGTCATCGCTGTAGCTGAATAAGCGAACCTTTAGGCCTCCGGAGTTCTCCGGAGGCTTTTTACTTTATTAGCGATAATCTCCTTAATTGAGTAAGTAAAAATTCGTCATCAATTAAGAAAAAAATCTGTGAAAACACTTGCCAAAACTAAATTATACCCGTATAATAAAAACTGATATTAAGAGTAGGTACTAAAAAGCGGGTGAGGTCATGAATTCTTCTAAAAAGTTAATACGTCACAATAACTTGCAGAAGCTGCTGCGGGAGAATCCTTTCAGCACGGATGAGCAGTTGGCCCAAATGTTGGGCGTCAGCGTGCAGACTATCCGCCTGGACCGTGTTGCCTTAGGAATTCCTGAGCTGCGGGCCAGAACACGTACCATGGCCGAAGATGCTCAGACCAAAGTGCGCTCTATTGATAAAAAAGATATCGTAGGCGAGTTGTTGGATTTGGAGCTGAATAAAGTCGGCATTTCTACTTTGAAAATCTCTGCGGACATGGTGCTGGAAAAAACCGGCATCGCGCGGGGTTATTATATGTTTGCCATGGCCAACACTTTGGCTTTGGCAGTGGTGGATGCGGAAAAAGCTTTGACCGCTGTCGGTAATGTAAAATATAAGGTTCCCGTTAATCCGGGCGCTACTTTAGTGGCCAAGGCTGTGGTGACCCATCGCCGCTTGGATAAATATTACATTTTCGTTTCCATCAAGAGCAATAACGAAGAAGTCTTCCGTGCAAAATTCATTATTGTGTCCATGGATAAACGCGATCAACAGGAAAGGGAGCAGGAAGCATGAAAATCGCAGTAGACGTTATGGGTACCGATTACGGTCCCAAGGAGCTGGTTTTGGGCGCGGTTAACGCGGTCAAGGCATACGGCTGTGAAACGGTACTGGTAGGTGATGAAAGCGTTATTAAAGAGCTGCTGGTGAAATATGGTGCGGACAAGGATGAACGCATTTCCATCCACCATGCCAGCGAAGTAATCGAAATGCAAGAGCATCCTGCAATTGCTGTTAAATCTAAAAAGGACGCTTCCATTGTGGTGGCAGCCAAACTGTTGCGCAATAAGGAGTGTGACGCCTTGGTTTCTTCCGGCAGTACCGGCGCAGCTGTAGCGGCAGCACTGTTCGGCGTAGGCCGTATTAAAGGCGTGGAGCGTCCGGCCATAGCTACTCCTATTCCTAACTTGAAGGGTACTACTGTAGTGCTGGATAGTGGTGCTAAAGTTGATGCTAAACCGGAACATATGGTGCAGAGCGCTATTATGGGTACGGTCTACGCAGAAAAAATTCTTAAAATTTCTTCACCGCGGGTAGGACTTTTGAATATCGGTGAAGAAGAAACTAAAGGTAACGAACAAGCTCTGGCGACATATCCGTTGTTGAAGGAAAATAAAACCATTAACTTTATCGGTAATGTTGAAGGGCGTGATATTAACAAAGGCACTGTGGACGTAGTTGTCTGCGATGGCTTTGTGGGCAATGTAGTCCTGAAGTTTGCAGAAGGGCTTGCCGGTGCTATGATGACTTTGGTAAAGGAAAGCATCATGAACGGCGGTTTCTTGGCAAAACTGGGCGGCCTTTTAATAAAGCCTGCGCTGAAAGGTTTAAAGAAGCGTATGGACCCTGCTGAATATGGCGGTGCTCCGCTTCTGGGCATCCGTGCTCCGTTTATTATCTGTCACGGCAGCTCCAAAGCTAAGGCTATTACTAATGCAATCCGTGTGGCTATGGATTTTGCTGAAGAGGATGTAGTCAGCATCATCGCGAAGAAAATTGCTGAATCACAGAAGAAATGAGGAAATAGTTCAATGACTAGAGCAGTTGGTATTTTAGGTGTGGGACATTACGTTCCTGAAAAAATTATTACTAACAAAGAGATGGAAAAAATCGTAGATACCAGTGACGAATGGATTACAGAACGTACCGGTATTAAACAACGTCATATTGCAGCTCCCGAGGAAGCAACTTCCGATATGGCTTACAATGCTGCTATGGAAGCGCTGAAGGACGCTAATGTAGCTCCTGAGGAAATCGACCTGGTTATTGTGGGTACTGCTTCCTCCGACCATATTTTCCCGTCCACTGCTTGCTTGGTACAAGCGCGCATTGGTGCTGTAAATGCAGCAGCATTTGACTTGGCAGCAGGCTGCAGCGGCTTTGTATACAGCTTGGCAGTAGCAAGCCAAATGATTAAATCCGGTCTGTACAACAAGATTCTGATTATCGGTGCAGAAACTCTGTCCCGTATCATGAACTGGACCGACCGTAACACCTGCGTACTTTTCGGCGATGGCGCCGGTGCAGCAGTTGTTGGCGAAGTTGAAGAAGGCTATGGCGTGCTGGGCATCGATATGGGTGCTGACGGCAACGGTGGCAAATACCTGTTCCAACCTGCAGGTGGCAGCCGTAAACCTGCTAGCCCTGAAACTGTGGCAGCTAACGAGCACACCATCAATATGAATGGTCAAGAAGTGTTCAAATTCGCTATCCAAATCATGGGCAAAACTGCTAAGAAGGCTTTGGCTAACGCAGGCATGAAACCGGAAGAACTGGATATGCTCTTCCCCCACCAAGCAAATCTGCGTATCATCACTTCTGCAGCTAAGCGCTTGAAAATGCCTATGGATAAAGTTTGGGTTAACGTTGATAAATATGCTAACACTTCCGCAGCTTCCATTCCTATCGCTTTGTGCGAAGCACAAGCTGCAGGCAAGCTGAAAAAAGGCGACAACATCATTCTGGATGGTTTCGGTGCAGGTTTGACTTGGGCTGCTATCGTTCTGAAATGGAGTAAATAATTTTTAGAATATCCCATTTAACTATAGAAGGTTTTTCAATTAACGAGTATAATTAGAGAAAGCGAGGTTTTTCCCATGAGCAAGATTGCATTTGTTTTTCCGGGACAAGGTTCCCAAACCGTGGGTATGTGCAAAGCATTTTATGATGAATATGCTGTTGTAAGACAAATTTTTGAAGAGGCTGATGATGCTCTTGGTTATTCCATTACCAAGATGTGCTTCGAAGGTCCTGAAGACCAACTGCGTTTGACCGCTAACACCCAGCCTGCTATCCTGACTGTCAGCACTGCTTGCGGCGCTGTATTGAAGGAACACGGTCTGACTTGCGATATCGCTGCAGGCCATAGCCTTGGCGAATATTCCGCACTGGTTCAATGCGGTGCTATGAAATTTGCTGATGCTGTACGCACCGTTCACAAACGCGGCCAATTCATGCAAGAAGCTGTTCCTGTAGGCGAAGGCAGCATGGCTGCTGTTCTGGGCCTGGACAGCGACAAAATCGTAGAAATCTGCAAAGCTGTAGAAGCTGAATGCGGTGCTGCTGTACAAGCTGTAAACTTCAACTGCCCCGGTCAAGTTGTAATCGCCGGTGCTGTTGCTCCTGTAAATAAAGCAATCGAAGCATTGAAGGCTGCAGGTGCTAAACGTGCCGTACTGCTGCCCGTAAGCGCACCTTTCCACAGCACTCTGATGCAACCTGCTGCTGACCGTCTGGCAGAGGTTCTGGCTCCCATTGAGATTGCTGATATCACCATTCCTGTAGTTGCTAACGTAACTGCTCAAGAAGTTGTAAGCGGCGAAGAAATCAAAAAGCTTTTGATTAAACAAGCTGCTGCTCCTGTACTGTGGGAAACCAGCGTACGCAACATGGTTGCTAACGGCGTTGATACTTTTGTAGAAGTTGGCCCGGGTAAAGTTCTGACCGGTTTCACCAAGAAAATTGCTAAAGGCATCCCCGCTCTGAATGTAGAAGATCCTGCAAGCCTGGAGAAAACTTTGGCTCATTTCGCGAAATAAATTTTAAGGGAGAATTAACATGAAATTAGAAGGCAAAAAAGCCCTGGTAACAGGCGCATCCCGTGGCATTGGCCGCGCTATCGCTCTGGCATTGGCTGCTGAAGGCGCTGACGTTGTAGTTAACTATGCAGGCAGCGAAGCTGCTGCTAAAGAAGTTGCTGCTGAAATCGAAGCTATGGGTCGTAAGGCTTATGTGCTGCAAGCAGATATTTCCTCCAACGAAGCTGCTACCGCTATGGTGGACGCAATGGTGAAGGAATTCGGCCGCATCGATATTCTGGTTAACAACGCAGGCATCACCCGTGACGGTCTGTTGATGCGTATGAAGGAAGAAGATTGGGACGCAGTCCTGACCACCAACCTGAAGGGCGTATTTAACTGCACCAAGGCTGCCGTAAAATACATGATGAAACAAAAAGCAGGCCACATCGTGAGCATCAGCTCCGTTGTTGGTGTAATGGGCAATGCAGGTCAAGCTAACTATGCAGCTGCTAAAGCTGGCGTAATCGGCTTTACCAAAGCTGTAGCCAAAGAAGTTGCTGCTCGCGGTATTACCGTAAATGCTATTGCTCCCGGCTTTATTAAAACTGACATGACCGCTGTTCTCTCCGACAAAGTTGTAGAGGGCATGCTGGCTTCTATACCCCTGCATGCATTGGGTGAGCCCTCTGATATTGCCAAGGCTGTTGTCTTCCTTGCGAGCGACGACGCCAAATATATAACCGGACAGACTTTACATGTCGACGGTGGTATGGTAATGTAATAAGGCAACATGCAAATTTGCCTAGTGGAAGGAGGTGAATCGTAATGAGCACTTTCGAAAAAGTAAGAGACATCACTGTTGAACAATTGAGCGTTGACGCTGACGAAGTAAAGATGGAATCCGCTTTCATCGATGACCTCGGCGCAGACTCCCTCGATATCGTTGAGCTGATCATGGCTTTCGAAGAAGAATTCGGCGTAGAAATTCCCGATGAGAAAGCTGAAAAAATCCGCACTGTAGCTGACGCTGTTAAGCTGCTGGACGAAGAAAAATAATTCCTTAACGCTTATGTTTGCGGAGTCCCTTAGGGGGCTCCGCGGCACAAGCAATCTTGTCCTGAAATGGGGGATATTTGTTGAAACTACCAGTGCTGAAAATCGGTAAGCTTACTGCACAAGTACCGATTATACAAGGAGGCATGGCTATCAGACTGTCCACTGCCCGTTTGGCAGCTGCTGTAGCAAATGAAGGCGGTATCGGCCTTATTGCCGCATCCGGCATGAGCTTTGACGAACTGCGCAAGGAAATTCGTCTGGCACGTGAACTGACCGGTGGCAAAGGCATTATCGGCATTAATGCTATGTTTGCAGCTAGAGAGTTTTTAGGTCTGATTACTACTGCTGCAGAAGAAAAAATTGATTTAATCGTAGCCGGCGCCGGTTTTTCAAGAGATATTTTTGCCGTCGGACGTAAATATGGTGTTGAAGTAGTACCTATTGTATCTTCTGTAAAGCTGGCTAAAATATCTGAAAAGCTGGGTGCTTCTGCAATTGTTGTAGAAGGTACCGAAGCTGGCGGCCATCTTGGTACCCAACGCTCCATTAAAGAAATTCTTCCGGAGATTGTAAGCTCCGTTAATATACCTGTTATTGCTGCAGGCGGTGCAGTATGCGGCGCAGATGTGGCAGAACTCTTGAATTTGGGTGCCAGCGGCGTGCAAATGGGCAGTCGTTTCGCTGCCAGTGAAGAATCCAACGGCGCACCGGCCCTGAAAGAATTTTACTTGAAAATGACTAAAGAAGATGTTGTGCAGATCGATAGCCCTGTAGGCTACAAAGGTCGTGCAATCCGCAATCCTTTTGCACAGCTGTCTTTGGAAAATAGAGCTCCCAAACCGACCCAATGTGATCTGTGTTTGAAGCATTGTACCCACAGCTTCTGCATTATCCGCGCGCTGACCCGCGCACAACAGGGTGATGTGGAGAATGGCTTGGTATTTACCGGTGCCAATATGTGGAAAATCAAAGAAATTTTGCCTGTTAAAGAAATTTTTAGGCGTATCAAAGAAGAAATCGCGAATATTTAAGTACGAGGTGAACAATTTTGACTAAAAGACGTGTTGTAGTAACCGGCGTTGGCCCCATTACCCCGATTGGTATTGGCAAAGACGAATTTTGGAGCAACCTGGTAGCAGGTAAATCCGGCGTTGGCCCTATTACCCAATTTGATACTGAAGGCTTTACCGTTAAAATTGCCGGTGAAGTTAATGATTTTGACTACACTAAATTCATTGACAAAAAAGAAGGCAAACGCATGGACCGCGTAACCCATTTTGCAGTAGCTGCTGCAAAATTGGCTATTGAAGATGCTAAACTGGATATGAGCAAAGAAAATGCTCTCCGTTGCGGCGTATGTGTTGGCAGCGGTATCGGCGGTATCCATACTTTCTTGGAACAATCCTTGAAATATGGCTCCAAAGGCCCTTCCAAAGTTAGCCCCTTCTTCATTCCTATGGATATTCCTAACATGTCCGCAGGTCAAATCGCTATTGCATGCGGTTTGAAAGGCCCCAACACCTGTATCGTAACTGCTTGCGCTAGCGGCACCAACTGCATTGGTGATGCTCTGCGTACTATCCAATATGGCGATGCTGATGTAATGCTGGCTGGCGGTACTGAAGCAGCTGTTAACCCGGTTGCTATCGCAGGCTTTGCTAACATGAAAGCACTGTCCACCAACAATGAAGATCCTCAAGGCGCTTCCCGTCCCTTCGACAAAAACCGTGACGGTTTTGTTCTGGGCGAAGGCGCAGGCGTACTGGTTCTGGAAGAATTGGAACACGCAAAAGCACGTGGCGCACACATCTACGCTGAACTGGCAGGCTTCGCTATGAACTGCGACGCTTATCATATCACTGCTCCCGATCCGACCGGCGAAACTCCGGCTGCCTGCATCCAAGCAGCAATCGATGACGCTGGCGTAAAACCGGAAGAAGTTGACTATATCAACGCTCATGGCACTTCTACCCATCGTAACGACTTGGGCGAAACCATTGCTTTCAAGAAAGTATTTGGCGACCATGCTTACGAACTGTGCATTAGCTCCAACAAATCCATGATTGGCCATTTGCTGGGTGCTGCAGGCGGTGTAGAAGCAATCGCTACCGTTATGACCATTGAAAACAGCATCGTTCCTCCTACCATCAACTACAAAGAAAAGGATTTGGACGATCCCGAAGGCGTACTGGATCTGGACTATGTTCCTAACGTTGCTCGTGAACGCGCAGTTAACGTTGCTCTCAGCGACAATCTGGGCTTCGGCGGCCATAACGCTTCCATCGTTTTCAAAAAATACGTTGATTAAAGCAGGTTGACGGTGATGCAGGATAAACGTAAACAGCAGCTGCAAAGCTTCTGTAACACAGTGGGTATCCAAATGCATGACTTGGAGCTGCTAGATATGGCTCTAACCCATACATCCTATGCCCATGAAGCTAAGGAGGCTCCTAAACCGCAGCATAACGAACGTATTGAATTTTTAGGTGATTCCGTGCTGAGCATTATTGTCAGCACCTATATGTATAACAACTTCCCCGATTTGGCGGAAGGCCAGCTGACTAAGTTCCGCGCGCATCTTGTGTGTGAAGGTTCCCTGTATGAGTTCGCTAAGCGTATTCATTTAGGTGACCTGCTCCGCTTAGGTCATGGCGAAGCCATGAGTGGTGGACGCGAGCGTCCTTCCATTTTGGCGGATGCTTTTGAATCTGTGCTGGGCGCCATTTACTTGGACCAAGGCATTGAGGTAGCGCGTACTTATCTGTTAGGCTTGATGCAACAGGAAATCGATTATATCTGCCGTCATGGTATTTATAACGATTACAAGACCCGTCTGCAGGAGATTTTGCAACGGGATGGTGAAGTTGATATCAGCTATCGCTTGTTGAACAGTACCGGTCCTGAACATAACAAGACTTTTACTTCTGAAGTTCTGCTTGCAGGTAAAGTAATTGGCGAAGGACAAGGACGTACGAAGAAAGATTCTGAGCAGCACGCTGCCCAACAGGCTTTAGCTCAGCTACATGCAGGCCATACGGCGGACTAACCTGAATATTGTTACAAAATTAACGTCTTGAGTTTCTTCGGAAGGCTCAAGACGTTTTTTATTTACAAAGGGTCTGTTTAGTGTTACAATAACCCCACTAAATAACTAGGCTATGGGCCTAATCTGAGGGGGAAATATCATGAGCTACAAGCTGTGGAATGTTTTAAACGAATTACAATCCGATGAATATGAATGGGTGGAGTTGTCCCATTCCTTGAATAATGAAAGTCCTTTCTGGGCAGGTATTCCGGAAGGCAGCGTGGAGTTGGGCAAGACTGTTTTTGACTGGGGCAATCCTATGTTGGAATGCTTGATTCAAACCTTTAAATTCCCCGGTCAATTTGGTACCCATATTGATTTTCCGGGGCATTTTGTAAAAGATGCGCCTTTGTCTGAAAAATATGGTGCTAAACAAATGCTGTTTCCGCTGTGCGTCATTGATGTTACTGCCAAGGTAGCAAAAGATGTGCATTATGCGGTTACTGTGGAAGATATCAAAGAGTACGAAGCTAAATACGGTCCCATTCCTGAGGGTGCTTTTGTAGCGCTGTACACAGGTTGGGGCAAAAACTGGCCTGATATGAATGCTCTTAGCGGTATTGCCGAAGATGGTAGCGAGAATTTCCCGGGATGGTCTTTGGAAGCTTTACAATACATTTATGAAGAACGCAATGCTGCTGCTAATGGTCACGAAACTCTCGATACTGACGCCAGTGCTGTTGCTGCCGCTGCAGGTGACCTTGCTTGCGAGCGTTATGTTTTGAGCAAAGGCAAGCTGCAAATCGAAGTTTTGGACAATCTGGACAAAGTTGCTCCTGCAGGCGCATTGTTATTGGCCGCATGGCCGCGCATTGAAGGTGCTACGGGTTTGCCTGTACGCGTTGTAGCTATCACGCCGAAAAAATAAAATTAAAAGCGGACGTTTTGTGGTAATTGTCTAGTAGAATCAATAGCGGTACTTGGTGTAAAAACTGGGTATCGCTATTTTTATATTGACTTATGTACGATTTCGTACTATACTTACAAGTATGATTTCGGACATAGGGAGGCGCATTATGCAAGCAAATAAGTTGGCAACACTTCAGAGGATTAATTTATTGTCATCTGAGATTATCGGATTATATCACCAAGCATCTTTCAAGATTGGACTGAGTGACAGTGTATGTAGAATTTTATATGCACTTTATACAGCCGGTGGTTCTTGCCTGCTCAGTGACATTTATAAAGATTTTGGCATCAGTAAACAGACGGTTAATTCGGCTCTGCGCAAATTGGAAGAGCAGGATATTATCAAATTGGAACAGCATTATGGGAAAGCCAAGAAAGTTTTTTTGACCGAGCTGGGGAAGCAGAAAGCCGATGCAACGATTTCTAAAATGGTAGCCGCGGAAATAGGGGCTTTTGCAAGTTGGACCGAGGAGGAGATTGCTACTTACATCCATCTTACGCAAAAGTATGCAGACACTTTTCGCGCTCAGGTAAAGCAGCTTTAAGGTGATGGAAAAGGAACACGAAGTTAGAGATCGGATTATGAGGATGAGGATAATATGATAAAGATTTCAGATCACTTTTCTTATAGCAAACTAATAAGATTTACCATTCCTTCCATTGCCATGATGATTTTCACATCAGTATATAGCGTAGTAGATGGCTTTTTCGTATCCAATTATGTGGGGAAAACATCCTTTGCAGCTGTAAATCTGATCATGCCTTTCCTGATGATTGTTGCGGCCGTTGGCCTAATGTTTGGGACAGGCGGCACCGCTCTAGTTGCCAAGACCTTTGGTGAAGGCGATAATGAAAAAGCCAATGCTCTTTTTTCTTTGTTTACTTGTACAGCCTTCGCTTTAGGTGTAATTATTTCTATAATCAGCATACTTAACATACGTTCTGTCGCTGTTTTTCTGGGTGCAGAAGGGGAACTGCTGGAAAATTGTGTAACCTATGGACGTATTGTTCTCTTGGCTTTACCGTTTTTTATATTGCAACTTTTCTTTCAGTCGTTTTTCGTTGCTGCTGAAAAACCGCGGATTGGGCTGGTGGTAACTGTCGGCGCTGGTGTTACTAACATGGTTTTGGACGCAGTGCTAATTATGCTGCTGCCGCAAGCATACAAACTGGCAGGTGCAGCCATTGCTACGGCTTTAAGCGAGGTCGTAGGTGGTGCTGTGCCGTTGTTTTACTTTTATCGTCGGAACAATAGCATTTTACATCTAGGAAAAGTACATTTTGATACTCATGCTATATGGAAAGCGTGTACTAACGGATCCTCGGAATTCATGAGCAATATTTCCGTAAGTATTGTCGGTATGCTGTACAATATACAGCTCCTAGCGTATGCAGGAGAAAATGGCGTTGCAGCTTATGGCATCATGATGTATGTAAGCTTTGTTTTTGCTGCTGGCTTTTTGGGATATTCTCTTGGTACTGCGCCTGTAATTGGCTACCATTATGGTGCATGTAACCAGAGCGAGTTGCAAAGTATTCTGAGAAAAAGTGTAACCTTGATTGCAATGGTAACGATAGTGATGGTGCTAGTTGCTCAAATCGGTGCTGTACCCTTGGCAACAATATTCGCAGGCTATGACAAAGAGCTTATGGCGTTGACTGTTACTGGCTTCCGGATTTTTTCCTTGTCTTTTCTTTTTATGGGTTTTGGTGTTTTTGGTTCAGCGTTTTTCACGGCCTTGAATGATGGGGTAACATCAGCGATAATTGCTTTCTTTAGAACCTTGGTTTTCGAAGCTGGGGCAATCTTGTTTTTACCTAAAATATTTGGCGCTGATGGAATTTGGATGTCAGTGGTAGTAGCAGAGTGTATGGCTGTTATATTAATGACGTTTTTCCTGAAAATTAAGCAAAAGAAATATGGATATTGATGATTGCCCAAGATGAAGAGAGACGCGTGTACGGCGTGGATATCCTAAGAAAAAACAAGAGCCTGCATCCTTGTGATACAGGCTCTTGCGTACTTTTTGGCTCAAAACTTATTTAAGAAATTACATTACCAATGTAGTATTCAAACTCTTGGCGATTTCCTCTAAGCGTTCCACGGTTAATTTAGTATATTTTTGAATTTTGCTAACAGGAAGACCGTCCTTAATCATTTCAGCGGCAGAGCTGTCGTTGGCTTTTCTTTCACCACGAGCTTCAGCTCTTTGTTCAAATCTAGCTATCATCGCATCCATTGTACTCAAACCTCCTTCTTCAACCTCAGGAATAATCAACTCAAAATTAGGATTTCCGGAAACAGCGCTCAACAATTTCAAAACCGCATCAACGTGCTTAACGACACCGGATGATGGATGATATCCTTTATTAGTCCGTTTTTGAACCATGTATTCCGCCACGTACCTAAAGTCACTTTGGAACATGTCTATCTGTTCTTGGGTGAGATAGGCAATTTCAAATACGTTTATTTTGTAATCGTTGCGCATTTGCTTATGTGTGATAAAGAAGCAATAGAAGTGCAAAAAATTTTGCCGTTCCTATCCGACACTTGGCCATTGTGTCGGATAGGTCGGGCGGTTATTCGGGCAAGTCAATCTTGCCGACAAAGCTGTAATAAATCTCAATG
>NZ_JBGVLF010000014.1:0-67696 GCF_045124115.1 Phascolarctobacterium sp. | reverse complement strand
ATTACGTCAGTGAATTTGTTGAGAAATTACCGTTGTATATTCAACGGGCTATTTTGGTGCGCTAAAATTAGCTGAAATATTGAGTTTTCAAGGAGCAAAATGTGTTTTTGCAGTATTTTTCATGTGGGAAGTTTTAGTAATATATAAGAAAACCGACTATATGTATCTATCTGTACCAATTTTGGGAATTTGCTGTGATACAATGGTTCTGTAAGAAATTTTATGAGAATCTCAAAGTTTATAAAGGAGGAGCATAGACAAAATGAGTAAAAGAACCTTTATTTTGATTGGTATAGCACTCGTGCTTCAAGGGCTATCCCATGATTGGAGCAATTGGCGCAGTGTGTTATACGGTGTGGCAATTGGTGTTTATATAGCAGGATGGGAGGAAATTTTTTATGAAGATAATTGATTTATTTATGTTGATGCTTACATTTAATGCGTATAGGGATCTCGATACATATAGCTATATTATTTTTGCGTGTGCTGCAGTTTATGTTGTTGCTAGAGGCTTGGAGGTGTATCGTGGAAGAAAAGAAAAATAATTGTTGAAAGAAAATGCGGATCCTGCTTTAAAAGTGCGCTCTGTATCTGTGATATAATAAGGAATTGGGAAGGAAGTGATGATATGCAATTATTATTGGTGTTGATTGTTATGGTTATCTCTTTCTTCATACTAGGTCCGATACTAGGTTTTTTGAATTGTTGCTTCATGTTATATGTGCTTTGGGTGACGAATAAGAAATAACAATTTTTGATATGTCTTTTAGAAGGTTGAACAATGATGTTTGGCCTTCTTTTTTTTTAGTTTGCGTGGGGACTGACCAGCGATGAGGGGACTTTGGAAATTTCTAGTATATTGTTGTATAGTCCTTACAAATCCTAGAAAAACAAAAAGCATCCCCGTCAAGACCGTCGCCAAGTTTTTAAACTCTAAGCCGCACGGTAGGGATGCTTTTCGTTGGAAACAAAAGCTAAACCCATAGTACCAAAATCAGACGATTACAAATCGCCATTCAGTACTACAGGCTTAGCCTTTGACAAGGATTAACCAAAACAGAACTGGAGCACCCGATTACAACTCGGGGCCAACTCCGTAAGGTCCGACCTTAGTTCATATATAGACAGAACCAACAGGTACGTTACCACAACCCATTTCTAGTGACCTGCGGCCTCTGTTGATTCTGCCTATAAGTATCATAACATAAATTCTAAGCAATATCAATAAGGAAACAAAAAGCATTTCCCTTCATGACCGCTGCTCAGAGCTTATTTGCCGAGCCACACGGAGGAAATGCTTTTTGGATTGCTATCTTAGCACTTTTATTGGATTGTTGCAACTATAGTGATAGAGTAGGTAGCGTTTACGTAGAGCTTAGAGAAAACAGTAAAATAATCAATTTTAACCCAACTAATTCTCCTCTTATAAAAATTTTCATGTTGCGGTAAAACAGATAAGTTTAGTATAATATTATGATAGGATAAACGATTACCTAAATTTTACGATAGATATACGGAGGTTGTATATATGACAGATAAACAAAAAACCTACTGTTTGATCAACTACGGCTGCCAAATGAACGAGTCCGACACTGAGCATTATGCAGGCCAACTGGAAGAACTGGGCTACAAGCCTATTGCTGACTACCACGGTGCGGACGTAATCATCATCAACACTTGCTGCGTACGCGAAAGTGCGGAAAAGAAAATTGCCGGTAAGATTGGCGAGCTGAAGGCAGAAAAACGTGCTAATCCGGACGTAGTGATTTGCGTAGCAGGCTGCATGGCGCAAAAGGATGGGGAAAAGTTGGTGAAAAAGCATCCCCAAGTAGATTTGCTCTTAGGCACTGCTTATGTTAACGACTTTAAGCGTTTGTTCTTAGAATATTTAGAGGACCGCAAGGGTAAAATTTATACTGATCTGACCATCCACCAAAGCGAGTTCGAAGGCCACATGGTACGCCAAAGTCCTTTCCACGCTTGGATTCCCATTATGTACGGTTGCAATAATTTCTGCACCTACTGCATCGTTCCCTACGTACGTGGCAGGGAGCGCAGCCGTAGCGTAGAAAATATTGTGGCAGAAATCAAGGCGGCAGTAGCAGATGGCTACAAAGAATTTACTTTGCTGGGGCAAAATGTTAACTCCTATGGCAAAGATTTTGGCGAAAAAGACGCTTTTGCCAAACTGCTGCGCACGGTGGACGCTATTCCCGGTGTAGAACGTATTCACTACATGACCAGCCATCCTCGTGATATGAGCGAAGAAGTAATTAAAGCAGTAGCAGAAGGCGAGCACATTTGCGAAGGCTTCCACGTGCCTTTCCAAGCAGGCTCCAGCGAAATTTTGCGCCGCATGAACCGCGGTTATACCAAAGAAAAATATTTAGCATTAATCGATATGATTCGCAAATACGTGCCTGATGCTGCTATTACCACGGATATCATCGTGGGTTTCCCCGGCGAAACGGAAGAAGATTTTGCAGAAACTTTAGACGTAGTGCGCCGCGTAGGCTTTACCAGCGCGTTTACCTTTATTTACTCCAAACGCAGCGGCACACCTGCTGCCAAAATGGAAAACCAAGTGCCTTTGGCAGTGAAAAAAGAACGCCTTAACCGTTTGATGGCGTTGCAAAACGAAAGCAGCCTGCACTGCCACGAGAAACTGGTGGGCAAAACTGTGGAAGTTTTGGCAGATGGTCCCAGCAAGCAGGCTAACGTGTGGGGCGGCCGTACCCGCACCGGCGTTTTGGTGCTGTGGCCTGTAGAAGATAAAAAATATGAGGTAGGGCAAAAAGTCAACGTTCTTGTTGATACAGCACAAACCTGGTTAGTGAAAGGCAAGGCGGTGGATTAATGGCTACTGCAAGCTACACGCCCATGGTACAGCAGTACCTGGCAGTGAAGGAGCAGCACAAGGATGAGTTGTTGTTCTTCCGCTTGGGCGACTTTTACGAAATGTTTTTTGAGGACGCTATTACTGCGTCCCGGGAATTGAATATTACCTTGACCAAAAGAGCAGGTGGTAGCGAAAATATGCCCATGTGCGGCGTGCCCTACCATTCTGTGGATGGATATATTGCCAAATTAGTCAAGAAGGGCTACCGCATTGCCATTTGCGAACAGGTGGAAGACCCCAAACTTGCTAAAGGCATCGTCCAAAGAAAAGTCATCAAGATTATTACTCCCGGTACTGCTCTCAATGAGCAATTATTGGAAGACAAGCATAATCGCTATCTCGTCTTGCTGCGGGAGGAAGGCCATGCCCTCTACTTAGCTGCTGCCGATGTTTCTACGGGCGAATGTCAATGGTTCAAAGCAGCGGGCAGCGATAGTCTGACGGAAATTACGGAGCAGTTATATCGCATGCAGCCTGCGGAAGTGGTGCTGACCGATGCTATGGAAACGGAAGACCAGCTGAAGGAGTGGCTTGCTGCCCGTTTGCCTGAGTGCGCGGTAAGCCATTACAGCGAACCTGCTACGGAGAACTATTTTGCGCGCCATTTCCCCAAGGAGCAGGTGCAGGAAGCTGTGCAGGAAACGGTGGAGCTTTTGCTTCGCTATCTCCATGGCACAGTGATGGCAGATCTTGGTCATATTAATAGGTTGACGGAAATTGTCCGCGATAGCTTCATGAACCTTGATGTTACGGCTATCCGCAATTTGGAACTTGTCCGCAATATGACGGATGGTGGCAAGCGTGGTACTTTGCTGGGCGTATTGGATTTTACCAAGACTAGCATGGGTGCCCGTCGTTTGCGTAGTTGGATTGAAAGTCCTTTGTTGGATTTGGGACGTATTTATGAACGCCAAGAGGCGGTGGCGGAACTGCTGCAGCAGACGGAACTGCGGGAGGCAGTGGGCGAACAGCTGAAGGCCGTGGCGGATTTGGAGCGCATTGTCAGCCGTATTGACGTGGGCAGTGCCAATGCCAGGGATTTAGTTGCTTTGCGTAATTCTCTTTCCGTACTTCCGGGCTTAAAGGATATTTTGGCACATTGCCAAGGTCGCCTACTGCACAAGCTGGAAGAAGGTATCCACCTCCACGAAGAGCTTGCTATGCGCTTGCAGCAGGCAATTGTGGACGAACCTCCTTTCTCCGTCCGTGAAGGCGGTATGATCCGCCAAGGCTATAATGCAGAGCTTGATGAGCTGCATTTGATTGCTGCGGATAACAAAAGCTGGATGCAGAACTTTGAAGCCAAAATCAAAGAATCCACTGGTATTAAGACCATGAAAGTGGGTTATAACAAAGTTTTCGGCTACTATATCGAAGTATCTAAAGGTCAGTCTAACAGCGTTCCTGACTACTTCGTCCGCAAGCAGACATTGGTTAATGCGGAGCGCTATATTGTACCTGAATTAAAGGAATACGAAAATAAGATTTTAGGCGCTAAAGAGAAAATCGAAAGCTTGGAATACTATCTTTTTGATGAACTGCGCAATTTGGTTCGCGATAAGATTACGGAAATCCAAGATACTGCTAGAGCTATTGCCGCTATTGACGTACTCTGCGGTTTGGCTATGGCAGCCTTCAAATATAATTATGTGCGTCCTGAGTTAAATAATAATGGTGAAATCCGCATTACTGACGGTCGTCATCCCGTAGTGGAGCGTTTGTTGGAAAAGGAAATCTTCGTGCCCAACAACGTGAATTTGAATAATGATGACGAGCGCATGATTGTGATTACAGGACCCAATATGGCAGGCAAATCAACATATATGCGCCAAGTGGCGCTGCTTGTGCTCATGTGCCAAATGGGCAGTTTTATTCCCGCCCGTCAAGCCAGCATCTGTCCTGTGGATAAAATCTTTACCCGCGTAGGTGCCAGTGATGATTTGGCTACAGGTCAAAGCACCTTTATGGTGGAGATGAACGAAGTAGCGCAAATTTTGCGTTATGCTACGAAAAACAGTCTGATTATTTTAGATGAAGTTGGTCGTGGCACCTCCACTTTTGACGGCATGAGCATTGCCCGTGCGGTTATGGAATATATTCATGATAAGATTAAAGCCAAGACTCTTTTCGCTACTCACTACCACCAGCTGATTGCTTTGGAAAAAGAGCTCAGTGGTGTGAAAAACTATTCTGTGGCAGTTAAAGAGCGTGGCAAGGACATTGTCTTCCTGCGCCGCATCGTACCAGGGGGTACGGACCGCAGTTATGGCGTCCATGTGGCGCGTTTGGCAGGCTTGCCCAAAAAGGTTTTGGACAGGGCGGAAGAATGCTTGCAGGAGTACGATAGCGAAAACGGACAGCCTACTTCCTTGAGCGTGCAGGAGCCTGCAGCTCAGGGTGATATGATGGGCTCCCTGTTTACCAGTGCTATTACGGAGCAATTATTGAGCCTTGATGTTATGAGTATGACTCCTATTGAGGCTATGAATACTTTATATAAACTACAGGATGAGGCACGAAAGGAGCGTGGACGCTGATGGCTGATCTGCACAAGGTACAGCTTTTAGATACTAATACTGCCAACCAGATTGCGGCAGGCGAAGTTGTAGAGCGTCCTGCTTCCGTAGTGAAGGAATTGGTAGAAAATGCTTTAGATGCAGGCGCTACCCAAATCGAGGTTACTGCCTTCGCTGGGGGCATAGAGTATATCCGTGTGGCTGATAACGGCTGTGGTATGAGCGAGGACAATGCACGTTTGGCAGTGTTGCGCCATGCTACCAGCAAGATTGTGAAGGCAGAAGATTTGCTGAGCCTGCATACTTTGGGCTTCCGCGGAGAAGCTTTGCCCAGTATTGCTTCTGTTTCTAATTTTAACTTGCTCACCCGTCCTGCGGATGCAGATTTTGCTACCTCCGTACGTATTGATGGTGGCGAAAATATGGAAGTGACCAGCACCGGTGGTAATACAGGCACTACGGTTATTGTAGAGAACTTGTTTTTTAACGTGCCTGCTCGTCGTAAATTTTTAAAGACTGCCATGACGGAAGGACGCTATATTAGCGAATTGCTGACAAAATTAGCGTTGTCCCGTCCTGACGTGCGTTTTAAGTTAGTTAATAACGATAAGGAAGTCCTCCATACTCCCGGTGATGGTGATTTAGCCAACACTATCCGTGCTCTGTACGGCAAAAATGTGGCGCAGGAGCTTTTAGTAGTGGACTTTACCAGTCCGGAAATCACTATTAAAGGCTATATTGGCAAGCCCACTTTGTTAAAGGGCACCCGTCAATGGCAGACCATGTTTGTCAATGGCCGCAGCATTGGTAATAAAATGTTGGCGAAAGCTATTGACCATGCTTACCAATCCCAAATTCCTAAAAGTGGTTTTCCCTTTGCCGTACTGAATATTACTGTGGATACTGCCTCTGTAGATGTTAACGTCCATCCGCAAAAGAGCGAGATTAAATTTAGTGATGACAGCCTTGTTTATAAGGCTATGTATAAAGCGTTGACTGATGCATTGACCAAGCCTATGAGTGCGAAAAAAGCGGAACTGACGTTGCTTGAGGATACGCCTGTAGCAACGGGAAAAGCAGCTCCCCTTGTGGATGTACCGCAACAGGCTGCACCTTCCAATCCGCCTGCTTCCGGGGAATGGTGGAAGCAGGGCGCTGATTTCAAGAAAAATCCTGCGCCTGCAGCTCAGGTAGCGAAACCTGCAGGCAGTATTCCCCGCGGCTTTATGGAGCCTGTGTTTAAGAATCCTGCTCCGGAGCCTATTTTTAAAACACCGGAATATGATATTGGCAAACAAGCTACTTTGCTGAGCATTAATGAAGCAAGGGAACAGTTTGCTCAAGCGGAGCCTTTTAACACTAGCGAAGGCAAGGTAGTAAGCGCTTCTGCTGAGGAACCTGCTAGAGAAACCATTACTTTTACCGATACGGATAGCGGTGTAGCGGATATTTGGCCTATTGGTCAAGTTGATAAGACTTTTATCATTGCTCAATCCGAAGATACACTGTATCTTATCGACCAACATGCTGCCCATGAGCGCATTCTTTACGATAAACTGGTGGCAAGCCATGAGCAAATTCCTGCCCAACAATTATTGATGCCTCTTTTTATCGACATGCAGGCAGATGACATTGCCCGCATTGAAGAACATCGGGAAGATTTCCTGCGTTTGGGCGTGGATGTGGAAGCAGGCGGCGAAAGCATGCTGCGTGTTGGCAGTTTGCCCACGGATATTAAGGCAGAAGATGCGGAAGATTTTATTCGCGAAATTGCCAAAATGTTGGGCGAAATGCGGGAGATTACAGGGAGCGACCTGCGTCAGGAGGTACTGCACATGACGGCCTGCAAGGCAGCCATTAAAGCAGGACAACTATTGAATATGCGCCAAATGCGCCAGCTGATCATTGATTTGCTGAATACGGAGCATCCTTTTACTTGTCCTCATGGCAGACCCTGCATGATTGCTATTGATAGCAAGGAATTGTATAAAATGTTTAAAAGGACGGGCTTTTAATGTTACAGGGAAAAATCGGCATTACTGTAGCCCGCAATCTGCGGGGCAGTGGTGCTTTGGAGCAGGCTAAGGCGTGGACCCAAAGTTTGGGCGCCGTTTACGTGGAGCGTCCCCATAATAAAACATTGCCTGAGGTTATGGCGGAGCAAGGCTTGGCAGCGTTAGTGGTGTTGGAGAAGGATGGCCCCCGTATTCACAGTGCTGCAGGCACTTTTGCCTACCATGCAGGTATGGCGGTGTTGCGCATCGAACAATTGGTGCAGGGAGGCAAGGATCACTTTCTCAACGCTTTAGGTGTTGGTGAAGGGGGACGCGTGCTTGACTGCACTTTGGGCTTAGCCAGCGACGCAGCGGTGGCTTCTTGGGCAGTGGGCGCCGGTGGTACTGTTGTGGGCGTGGAGGCATCGTCTTTGCTCCACTTTGCTGTGGACTACGGCCTCAAACATTATGTAACTAAATGGCCTGTTTTAGATGAAGCGCTGCGCAGGATAAAAGCTGTCCAAATGACGGCAGAAGCATATTTATGCCAATGTACTCCCGATAGCTTTGACGTGGTGTACTTCGACCCCATGTTCCGCCATCCAGTGCAGGGCTCCAAGGCTATGGAAGCATTGCGTCCTTTATCTTTGGAAGAACCTTTATCACCACAGGCAGTAGAGCTAGCTTTAAAAGCAGCACCTAAAGTCGTGATTAAAGAGCGTAGCGAATATATCCTGCGGGAGTACGGCTGCACAGAATTTGTAGGCGGCAAGTACAGCAGGGTGAAATTTGGAATTATCAGGAGACAGCAATGAAAGAAAAAGTTGTGGTAATTTTAGGAGCCACGGCTACAGGTAAAAGCCATTGCGCCATAGAAATTGCCAAGAAATATCATGGCGAAATTATTTCCGGTGACTCCATGCTGGTGTACCGGGATATGAATATTGGTACAGCCAAGCCAACGGCTGAAGAGCTGGCATCAGTGCCCCATCATTTGGTGGATATCTTGCCTGCGGATGCGAAGTTCAGCGTTGTTGACTTCAAGGAGCAGGCTGAGCGGTTGATTGCGGAAATTACCGCTAGAGGGCATCTGCCTATTATTGCCGGTGGTACCGGCTTGTATATTAAAGCTTTGTTGGAAAATTATAGCTTTAATAGTGCGGAAGAAGATTCCGACCTGCGCCGTCAATTGGAGCAGGAGGCAGCGGAGCAGGGAGCAGAAGCTTTCTATGCCCGCTTGCAGGCGTTGGACCCCCAAGCTGCGGCAGGAATTCATCCCAATAATGTGCGTAGGGTGGTACGGGCAATGGAGTCCGCATTGCAGGGGGATACGGTTGCCCAAAGTGCAGCTGTTGAAATGCCGTATGATGCTTTGGTCATTGGTTTGGATATGGAGCGTAGCGCTTTGTATGACAGGATCAATCGCAGGGTGGATTTGATGCTGGAGGCAGGCTTAGTAGAGGAAGTACGCAGTCTCTTGGACGCAGGTGTCAGTCCTGACTGTCAAAGCATGCAAAGCATTGGCTATCGCCAAATGGTGTGGTACCTGCGGGATGGTATGCCCTACGAAGAAGCAGTAGACAAGTTGAAGCAGGCAACTCGCAATTTCGCCAAGCGCCAAGTTACTTGGTACAAAAAAATGCCTTATATTAACTGGTTGCAGCTAGACCCTGAGCCTGATTATGTAACCGTTGTGGGAAGAATTTGTGAAATGCTTGTAGAAAGAGGATTTTTGGAGTAAAATGTTGAATATAGATATATATCAACTTAGAATCGATTGGAGGGGATTTATATGACTAACTGTGCGAAACCCGCAATGAACTTGCAGGACAGTTTCCTCAACCATGTACGCAAAGAAAATTTAGGCGTTATCATCTATCTGATGAATGGTTTCCAAATCCGTGGTTTGGTGCGCGGCTTTGATAATTTTACAGTGATTATTGAGAACGAAGGGAAGCAGCAGCTGGTGTACAAGCACGCCATCTCAACTATTTCTCCGGCCACCAATATCACCATTATGCAACCTGAGAAAAAGGATTAAGGGACTAAGAAAAACGGCGCTGCGGCGTTGTTTTTCTTTTTTGTGAATATGTTTGACTACTTATCTTTGTTCCAAGAATATTTGCTGGTGGAGCTAGGGCTTGCTGATAACACTCGGGTTGCCTACCTACGGGATCTGCGGTTGCTGATGAAGGCTTTAGGCTTAAAGGAAAGCGAAGAACTGCTGCAGGTGAACAGAAGGCAGCTTTTGAGCTATTTAGTGCAGCTCAAGCAGTCCGGTAAGCGCAGTTCTACGGTAGCACGCAAATTGGCATCTATTAAGGCATTTTACCGCTTTCTAACGGGGGAACGCTACATTCGTCGCGATCCTGCCGCTGTGCTGGAGGCGTCGCAGAAGGGTTTGCATTTGCCTAAGGTTTTGAGCATCCAAGAGGTGGAGCTGCTTTTAGACCAGCCTAATTTGGGTACCATTGACGGTTATCGTGACAAGACTATGCTGGAAACCCTTTATGCTACAGGTATGCGTGTGTCGGAACTGGTGAGTCTTCCTGTAAAAAATGTGGATTTAAAGAGGGAATACTTAATCGTTATGGGCAAAGGCTCCAAGGAGCGGATGCTGCCTTTGGGTAGAACGGCACTGCGGTATTTGGAGCATTATCTGAATGTGGTACGTCCGCAGCTATTACATGGCAAGCCGGATTCTGCTAAGGAACTTTTTGTGACCGGTTGGGGTGGTGCTATGACGCGTCAACGTGTTAATGAAATTATTGATGCTTATGGCAAGTCTGCAGGCATTGCAAAAAAAATTACACCTCATATGCTGCGTCATTCCTTTGCTACCCATTTGCTTAATAATGGGACGGATTTGCGTGTGGTCCAGGAGCTTTTGGGGCACGCAGATATTTCTACAACCCAAATTTATACCCATTTGGATGTGGCGCGCTTGCGCGAAGTTTACGATAAAGCTCATCCTCGGGCGTGAGTTGCATTTTATGATGAATGAGGAGTTTGTATGGCAACACGAAGAAGAAGGAAAAAATCTTCAGGCAGTAAATATGCTGTCTTGGTTTTAATAGCAATTATTACTCTTTTGGCGGTGGCTTGCGGTATGTTTTATGCTAATGGCCGCAGTAAGAAGGACGTAGGGGACACCAAGGGGAGCACTCCTAAGGAAGTAAGTCTGTTGGATGAATCTATTGAGGCGCAACGCTTGGTGGATACCATCCTGTTGCAGAAGGATAATTGGCAGCTGATCGAAAACGACCACGGCAAGAAAAGCGTGGAAGTGGAAGAATCAGGAGCCAAGGTACAGATTAATCAACGTAATTTGGCAGTGGGCGTGCCTAATAGCACTAGCTTGACAGGTGCAGGCGCTTGGCTGCAGGAAAAAGTAGAAAAGGCCGGACTGGAATATATTTCCGGGGAAATGGGCAAATATAAAAAGTGGGATGCTTTTATTGCTAAGGTTGGCGTAAAGGTAAAAGCTGGCGATGGTAGCAAGGAATTTGTTACGGATACCATTACCTTCTTCCATAACGGCAATTTGAAAAAGGCAGATAAGGATGTAAAGGATTTGCCGGAAGAACCTGTGGCAGAGCCGGAGGTCAGGCAATACAAAGGCAAGATAGCAATCGTTATTGATGACTGCGGTGCAGATATGGCGTCCGTCCGTACCTTGTTGAATACAGGGCTGCCTTTTAGTTATGCAATTCTGCCGGACAAAGCGTTTAGCAGTGATGTGTTGGAAATGGTCAAAAGCAAGGGGCGCGTGCCCATGCTGCATCTGCCCATGGAGCCCTTGAGCAAGAGCGCTATGAGCGAAGGTTCCCGCACTGTTCTCGTGAGTCAAAGCGCAGCGCAAAAGCAGGCTATGGTGCGTAAGGCATTACAAGGACTGCCAGGTGTTGTAGGTGTCAATAATCATCAAGGTTCTCGTGCTACCGCAGATAAGGCGACCATGAAGGCGGTACTGCAGGTGCTGAAAAATGAGGGGTTATTCTTCGTAGATAGCAGAACCAATTCTGCATCTGTAGCTAGGGATATGGCCAAGGATATGGGCGTTAATACTGCACGCAATGATATTTTCCTCGATAACAGCACTAATGTGGAAGAAATTCGGCGTCAAATCTACAAAGCTTTTGCTTTGGCAGAGAAAAATGGCAGTGCTATTGCTATATGCCATGCCCGTACTAATACTGCCAAATGTTGGCAGCAGTACGCAGCAGAATTTAAGAAAACAGGCATTACCTTTGTTCCTGTAACAGATTTATTATACTAAGGGAGATTTTGCAGATGTACGTTGAAGAAACTATTAACAAATATGAAAAATACATCAATCCTGCTCAAGCAAAGTTATTCCGTTTCATGGGCTTGGACAGTGTAGAAGCGGAAGCTAGTGGCTGGATCATTAAGGACAGCAACGGTAAAGAGTTTATTGACTGCTTAGGCGGTTATGGTATGTTTGCTTTAGGCCATCGCCATCCTAAGGTTGTGGAGGCAGTGGAACAAGCACTGCACACTATGCCTATGTGCGGCAAGGTGCTGTTCAATCGGCAAATGGCAGATTTGGCAGAGGCTTTGGCAGACATTACTCCAGGTGCTTTGCAGTACAGTTTCTTCGTAAACAGTGGTACCGAGGCCGTAGAAGGCTGTCTCAAGGTAGCACGCTTAGCAACTAAGCGTACTAATTTTGTAGCTGCGAAGAACGCTTTCCATGGTAAAACCATGGGCAGCCTCACTGCTACCGGTCGTGATTTGTACCGCGATCCCTTTAAACCTTTGCTCAGCGGGTTTACCCATGTAGAATATGGTGATGCTGATGCTTTGGCTGCTGCTGTTGATGAAAACACTGCTGCCGTAATTTTGGAGCCCATTCAAGGCGAAGGCGGCATCATCGTGCCTCCTGCAGGCTACCTTGCTAAAGCAAAGGAAATCTGCCAAGCTAAGGGTGCACTGCTAATTGCAGACGAAGTGCAGACAGGTATGGGACGCACCGGCAAATGGTTTGGCGTTGACCACGAAGGCGTGGAGCCTGATTTGATGGCTTGCGCTAAAGCTTTGGGTGGTGGCGTAATGCCCATTGGCGCTATTATCGGTACTCCCGATGCTTGGAAGGGCTTGATTGAAGCTCCCTTCCTGCACACTTCTACTTTTGGCGGCAACCAATTGGCATGTGCAGCAGGTGTGGCTGCTATTAAAGTTATGAAGGAAGAAAACCTGCTGGAGCGTGGTAGCGAAGCAGGTGCTTACCTGAAGGCTGGCTTGGAAAAAATCGCTGCCGAATTCCCCAGCGTTATTACGGAAGTACGCGGTCGCGGCATGATGATTGGTATTGAGCTTACTAAGGAAGGCGCCGGTGGTATGCTTATGAGCTTAATGATTATGAAGAATATTATCGTTGCCTATACTTTGAACAATCCTAAGGTTATTCGTATGGAACCGCCTCTAATTATGCCCAAGGAAGTAATCGACCACGTATTGGAAGCATTCCGTGATGCAGTTGCGCAAACTGCGGATGTAATCGAAGATCTGTAATTGGAATAAAGGAGAATGTACCATGCCTTATGTAGAAAGTAAGATTAATATTAAAGGCCAAGGCCAAAAAATTTATGACATTATTAAAGATATGGCTGCTTACCCCAGCTTTATGAAAGATTTGGTAAGCGTGGAAATTTTGGAACGCGGCGACAACTATACTGTTTCCCACTGGGTAAGTAATGTAGATGGTCGGAAAATCGTATGGACTGAACGCGACACCTTCTATCCTGATGATTTGAAGATTACCTATGCTCAAACCGATGGCGATTTGAAAAAAATGGAAGGTCAGTGGATTATCCAACCTCAAGGCGAGGAGTGCGAAGTAAGCTTAGTAGTGGACTTTGAATTTGGTATTCCGATGATTGCAGGGTTGTTGAACCCCATTTTAAAGAAAAAAGTTCGTGAAAACAGTGAAAATATGTTGTCTGCCATAAAAGAGCAAATTGAAAAATAAGGTATCTCTTGATATAATTATAAGAGTTAGTTTTATTGAGGAGGATTTACTTTAATGAAGACAGCTTTGTTAATGGCTTTAATGACCATGCTGTTGATGGTTATCGGTGATTATTTCGGTGGCCTGCAAGGCATGACCATGATGCTTATTTTTGGTGTGGCTATGAACTTCTTCACCTATTGGAACAGTGACAAGATGGTTTTGGCACACTATAACGCTAAGCAAGTAGATAAACGTACTGCCCCTGAGCTTTACGGTATCGTGGAAGATTTGGCGAAGAAGGCGCAAATCCCCATGCCGAAAGTATATATCATTAACAGCCCTGTGCCTAATGCTTTTGCTACCGGTCGTAATCCGGAGCACGCTGCTGTTGCCGTAAACACTGCGTTGGCAGATATTTTGGATCGTGATGAGCTGGCAGGCGTACTTGCCCATGAATTAAGCCACGTTAAGCATCGCGATATCTTGATCAGCACCGTTGCTGCCTCTATGGCAGGTGCTATTTCCACCATTGCTCAATGGGGCATGTTCTTTGGCGGCGGTCGCGATGAAAACGGCGAAAGCCGTAATCCTATCGCTACTATTTTGGTGATGATTTTGGCGCCCATGGCTGCAGGCTTGATCCAAATGGCAGTTTCTCGTTCCCGCGAATTTATGGCGGATAAAAGCGGTGGCGAAATTTGCGGTAAGCCCGATGCTTTGGCAGATGCTTTACTGAAGATTGAAGCTTTTGCTAAACGCCGCGTTATGCCCGGTGCTACGGAAGCAACTGCCCATATGTTTATTATCAATCCCTTCTCCGGTGCTAATATGAAACAACTTTTCAGCACCCATCCGCCTACAGCGGAACGTGTACGTTTGCTCCGCGAGCAAGCTAAAGCAATGGGTAGATAATTATTGCAATAAGAGGAGATGATTCCCTTGAAAAAGAAAGAAAAGCTGGAAAAAATGGAATGGCTGCGCAGATTTTCTGAAACCTGCGGTGTATCCGGTTTTGAAGGCCGTATGAAAGAATTGATGAAAGAACGTCTGGCTAATTTTAAGGATGTATCCTATGATAAATTGGGTAGCGTTGTTTTCACTAAAAAAGCTGATGAGGCTGACGCACCTAAGATTATGTTGGCCAGCCACATGGATGAAATCGGTTTCTTGGTAAAATACATTACCAAAGAAGGTTTCCTGCGTTTCACCTGCTTAGGCGGTTGGTGGGAGCAAGTAATGCTCAGCCAACGTGTTATTGTGCATGGCTCCAAAGGCGATATCGTGGGCGTAATTGGCAGCAAGCCGCCTCACATCCTGCCTCCGGAAGAACGCACCAAAGTTGTGCAAAAGCGCGATATGTATATTGATATCGGTGCTACCAGCGCTGAAGATGCCCGTAAGCTGGGCGTATTTGAAGGCTGCCCCGTTACTCCTGACGTAAGGGTTGCAGCTATGGGCGATGGCAAAACCTTAGTTGGTAAAGCCTGGGATAACCGTATTGGCTGCGCAGTTATGGCCGATGTTATGGATAATGTCTTGGAAAGCGGCAGCCCCAACACTGTTTATGGCGTTGCTACCGTACAAGAGGAGGTTGGCCTCCGCGGTGCGCAAACCAGCGCTAACCTGCTGAATCCTGACATTGCTTTTGTTTTAGATACCTGCGTTGCCGGTGGTACTCCCGGCGTAGCAGATGATATTGCTCCTGCTGTAATTGGCAAAGGTATTGCTATTACCGTTTTTGACGCTAGCATGATTCCTAACACTGCTTTGCGTGATTTCGCTTTTGAAACTGCGAAAGAAATTGGTGTGCCTACCCAAATCAGCATTAGCGAAGGCGGCGGTACCGATGGCGGACGCATTCATCTGTCCGGCAGCGGTGTTCTGACCTTGACCTTCAGCGTACCCACCCGCTATATCCACAGCCATCAATCCGTAATCCACATGGACGACTATCTTGGTGCTGTAAAGCTGATTACCGCTATGGTACAAAAACTGGATAAGGCAAAATATATGGAACTGTTATCTAAATAGGGCTTCTTTAGAAGTTTCTATTATAGTATAAAATTATTTTATTAGATTTAAGGAGAGATTACCAATGGCAATTGAACAAACCCTCGTACTCGTAAAACCTGACGGAGTAAAGAAAAACCTGATCGGCGACATCATCGCTCGTTTCGAACACAAAGGCCTGCAAGTTGCAGCTCTGAAACTGGTTAAAGTTTCCGAAGCTCAAGCTAAATTCCACTATGCTGAACATGAAGGCAAACCCTTCTTCGGCGAACTGGTTGACTTCATCACCGGCGCTCCTCTGGTTTGCGCAGTAATCCGTGGCGAAAACGCTATTAAAGCTGTTCGTCAACTGAACGGCGCTACCAACCCGCTGGAAGCTGTTCCCGGCTCCATCCGTGGCGACTTCGCTCTGAGCATCGGCGAAAACATCGTTCATGGTTCCGATTCCCCGGAAGCTGCTGAACGCGAAATCAACAACTTCTTCTCCGCTGAAGAAATCTACTAATTTTTTAGTAAAACCACACTCTCACGTCCATCAATTTTTGAAAGGATGATGTAGAATGAAAAAAGCTGCTGTTTACACCCGTACCGGTGATAAAGGCACTACCGGTCTGTACACCGGTGAACGTGTTCCTAAACAATCCCTGCGTGTAGAAGCATACGGTACTGTGGATGAAATTACTTCCGCTTTGGGCCTGGCTCGTGCTAATGCTACTCGCGAAGACGTTAAGGAAACCATTTTCAACGTACAAAAACTGCTCATGTCCATTATGGCTGATGTTGCCAGCCTTAATCTGCCTGAGCCTTACATCAAGGAAGACCACGTAAAACTGTTTGAAAGCACCATTGACAAGTTCGATGCTATGCTGCAACCTTTGAACCACTTCATCATTCCCGGTGATACTGTGGCTTCTGCAGCTTTAGACATTGCCCGCACTACTACTCGTCGTGCAGAACGCTGCCTGCTGCGTTTGGCTGAAACTGAAGAAGTTAACCCCAACGTACTGGTATGCTTGAACCGTTTGTCTGATTTGTGCTTCATTTTAGGTCGTGTAGAATCCGAAGTAAAATAAGTCTCAGTTTGGACTACGCTAAAAATTAAGACGGCTGACCCGTTTGGGTCGGCCGTCTTTTATTAATGTGTCGGGAATGACATATTTCTTACTAGTGTAAGTCCAGTCACGGGTAGTTATAGCCACGTGCTATGTTTGAACAATGGCAAGCCTCAAAGTTTTAGGAATGAACACAGCTAGCCGACCAGGATTAGTCGACCCGCGGTAGCTTGTAAAGGATGAAATCCTAACAGTTTGCCGTATACGAGACTCATACGTATGGTGCAATGAGAGGTACGGAGAATTTAGGTTCTCTCATCTACTTTATTCCTGCTTATTCTTTATGTGCATTTTCATACGCTTCCCGTATGCCATCTGGCAAGCGGTCGGGAATCAACGCTCTTATTCTATCCTCATTGCCGTCCTGAATTGCATGTTCGTAGTACCAGCATTTGTATTTCAGCATATCCAGCGCTCGATTCAAGTGTGCGATTTCTGCTTCAACACTCTGCTTTTGCTGTTCAAGCAGCTCCTTGCGTTGAGTATAAGTAGCTACACCTTCCACACACCAATTCATAAAACGCTTGATGTCCTTGATTTCAAGTCCGGACTTTTTCAGGCACTCAATGACCCTGAGTGCTTCAATTTCTGTTTCGCTGAATTTACGAATTCCGGATTCCCGTACCATGCGGGGAAAAAGCCCCTGCTTATCGTAGTACCGAAGCGTAGAGATGGGCAAACCAAACATCTGCGATACTTGTCCTATTGTGTACATAAAAACCTCCTGAAAATTTTCAAAAAGCACTTGACCTAAAGTTAGGTTTACGTATTATGATGAGTATAGCAAAAAAGGAAAAACAATTCAAGATTAGTTTTTCAAAAACATCACTCGGAGGTATCACAATGAACAAACCATATATTGTCTGCCATATGTCTGTTTCTATTGACGGAAAAATCACAGGAGAATATGCAGATTCTTCCTTGACGGAAGGCGCATATAAAGATTACGAAATTATCAATCGCTTCTATGCTCCGCAAGCTTGGGTTAATGGGCGAATTACTGTCGATGAAAATTTCACTTTCTATAAAAAACCGAACCTGAAAGCACCTGCTGAACCGATCCTTTATACCGATTTTATCGCTGTACAAGACGCAGCGAACTATATCGTTGCGGTTGACCCGCATGGGAAATTAGGCTGGGAGAAAAACTATGTGGAGTATTCCGGTCGTCCTAAAGCTTTTGTGATAGAGGCGCTTACCCAAAAGGTATCAGAGGAATATCTGGCATTCTTAAGAGAAATGCAGATTTCCTATATTTTTGTCGGGAAAGATGAAGTTGACTGTAAGATTCTTGTTCAAAAGTTGAAAGAATTGTTCCATATCGAAACGCTGAAGGTATCAGGTGGAGGCATATTGAACTGGTCTTTCGCAGAGGCAGGGTTGATTGATGAAGTCAGTATTGTTATGGCACCTGTTGCTGATGGTAATTCCAATACTCCGACAATATTTGAAAGACTGGGCGCTCCGTTGAAGCAATGTGTTGGCTTTAAAGTAAAAAGTGCAGAAGTAACAGAAAACGGATGTGTATGGCTTCGCTTTGTTGCGGATACAAATGAAGATGACGATGAATAAGAACGGGGGAAACGTAATGTTAAATGAAACATATGTATTGAGCAACGGTGTTCATATTCCGAAACTCGGACTCGGAACTTGGTTTATTGCTAATGACAAGGTTGCAGATGCTGTAAAAAGCGCTGTAGCAATGGGTTATCGTCATATTGATACTGCACAAGCCTATGGCAATGAAGAAGGCATCGGCATCGGTATCAAAGAATGCGGTGTTCCAAGAGAGCAGCTTTTTATTACCAGTAAAGTTGCGGCAGAACACAAAACCTATGAAGCGGCTGCGAAGTCGATAGATGAAAGCCTTAGCAAAATGGGGCTTTCTTATTTGGATATGATGATTATTCATAGCCCACAGCCTTGGGTAGAAGTAAATCAGTCAGAAAACAGATATTTTGAGGAAAACCGTCAGGTCTGGAAAGTCCTTGAGGATGCGCTGCAAGCTGGAAAGGTTAGGGCGATTGGTGTATCAAATTTCTTACAACAGGACATTGACAGTCTTTTGGAAACAGCAACCGTAAACCCCATGCTAAATCAGGTGCTTTGCCACATTTCCAATACCCCTCTTTCGTTAATAGATTACTGTCAAAAACAGGGCATTGCAGTGGAAGCATATTCTCCGGTTGCACACGGAGAAGCTTTAAAAAATCCCCAAATTAAAGAGATTGCAGAAAAATATAGTGTGACGATTCCACAGCTTTGTATTCGATATGACATACAGCTCGGTACAATCGTGATTCCGAAAACTGCGAACCCGGAGCATATGCGTACAAATGCTGAATTAAATTTTGTTATCTCTGATGAGGATATGGAAATCTTGAAAGACATTCCTAAAATCAAGGATTATGGGGAATATAGTCATTTTCCTGTGTATGGTGGAAAAAAGAAATAAATCAAAACAACATTTGCTCTGAAAGATAAAAATTAAAAGAAAAATAGGAATGAAAACAGCGGGCCGACTAGCTTTAGTCGGCCCGCTAGCATACTGCCTTGGGTAGGTTGTAAAGTATAAACTGCTAACAATTCGCCGTCTACGAGACTCGTACGTACGGTGCAATGATAGGTACGAAGGACATTACGTTCTCCCGTCTACTCCATCGTTCGCAAAATATGTTATAATAGTAATAAAATATGGTAGTCTGGACTACGGAATCCTGCGGAGGCAGTATGTATGCGTAGAGTAAAACTTGTTTGTCAAATGCTGGTGGCTTTTTTAGTGGCCATGTTTGCGTACAATCTAATATATGAACCCCACCAAGAGCAGGTGCGGGCTGCCGTGCAGAGCAATCTGCCAAAAGTGCAGCAAATGGCAGGTCTGGAGGGTAAAAACAGCAATTCTGTGCCTGATGGCAAGCTGCGAATTACAGTTCTCGATGTAGGCCAGGGCGAATCCATACTGTTGCAGGATGGTAAGCGCAATGTGCTAGTAGATGTGGGTGACAACCACAAAGATGAATATGGTAAAGGCGGACGAGATGCCTACGTTGCTGCTTTAGAGCGTGCAGGCGTAACTACTAAAGACCGCATTCACACAGTCATCATTACCCACCACCACGGGGACCACCTGGGCAATATAAAATGGACTGCAGGCAAATATCGTGTCAATACTATGTACGATAATGGCTATGCCAATACTAAAAGTAACAATTCCCAATGGCTCAATACGGAACTGCGGGCAGGACATTATCATGGTCGTGCTTTAAAGGCAGGGGACAGAGTGGATTTGGGCAAAGGGTACTATCTGGAAGTGCTTTCTCCGGGATCTTTTATTCCCCAAAAGGCATTGAAAAATTTGAACAATACCAGTTTAGTGATGATGCTGCATTATGGTAATTTCAAAATGCTGCTGACAGGTGACGCGGAAGCTCCTGTGGAGGATGTGCTGCAGCAGCGTTACGGCGATGCTTTGAAAGCAGATGTGCTGAAGGCAGGTCATCATGGCAGCAAGACTTCTTCTATTTATAAATTTATTAGTAAAGTGCGTCCTAAGTATGCATTGATTAGCTGTGGCGATTTTAATATTTATCATCATCCTAGCAAGAATGTTGTTGGTAGTTTGCAGCATTTAGGTGCGAAGGTTTACACAACTTATGAGCATGGCAATTTAGTCGTTACTACGGACGGGAAGGACTTTAACGTTAAAACAGAGAGATAAATATACGGATATACAGAGCAACGCCTATATTTTGTGCTCACACGCGATTTCTTAACGCTTACTTCTTGCGGTATCACAACGAAGATTCGCGGCCAACCCTGTTCCCAAAACAAGGTACTGTCGGTTTTGCTTCACTTCGGTGATACTAAGCACTCGCAAGCTAAAATCGCAATGATTCGCACTAAAATATAGGCGTTGCTCATTCTTGTATACGTTGCTTTTTACATTACGCCGCCATTAGTTAGGTAAACGGGGGCGTTTTTTGCTTCTGCCAGTTGGGCTTGGTTAATCATGCCATATTTATGCATGGCGGCGAGGACTAGGAGCTGGCGCTTTTTACAGTCTTTAGGATTTTCTAAAGGGTTGAGGGCGCTGGGAGCGTAGGGCAGGGAGGCAATGACTGCTGCTTCTGCTAGGGTAAGGGCGGAAGGCGCTTTGCCGAAGTATTTGTTGCAGGCTGCTTTGATACCATTGGCACCGGCGCCGAAATAGGTGGTATTTAAATACAGCTCTAAAATTTCGTCCTTACTGTAGTTATCCTCTAACATTAGGGATAAAATAGCTTCCTCAATTTTGCGCTCCATACTTTGCTCGTGGGTGAGAAAAACATTTTTTACGAACTGCTGGGTAAGGGTGCTACCGCCTTGGACTACTTCGCCGGCACTAATGTTGACCAGCATAGCGCGAATAACGCCTTCGGCAGCAATGGCGCCATGGTTGTAGAAATCGTGATCCTCAATTGCTATTAGCGCTTTAGGGATGTCTTGGTTCATAGCTTTTAGCGGAGTCCAGTCAGGGTGTTGGCGGATGGGATCAATCACTTCGTCCATATTGAAAGCGATGTAGAATTTCTGCATGGGAGAAGGCCATTCTTCTCTAGGGGGTAAAAGGGCGGTAAAGATGGCCATAGCTGCAGATTTTTCATGTTTATTAATTTTTTGTTCCTGCTTTTGCTCAGGGCTTGTAGGCGTGGGTTTGTCATTCAAACTGTCATAGCCGACCATACCTGCAAAAATCAGTAGTGCCATTAGCAATGTTTTTATCATAAGCATACCTCGCTTGTATTTTCTTTTCTCTATTGTATCAAGAATAGCTTGTTTTGGCAAAGTAAAATGGTTGTTTAGCTAAACATGTTGTCAGGCTCATATATTATTGATATAATGAAAGAAAACAGTTAGTAGGTCCGCGGAGACTTACAAATATGATATTCTTTACGAGGATGGTGTAAAATGAGAAAGCTAGTATTATTTATTCTTACGATGTGCATGGTTTGCATAAGCGCTGTAGCCATGGCAGAAAAACCTTATAAACATCCCCAATATAATTTTACCAATGTGCGTCAAATTATTGTTACTGATATTGATAGTCGCGAGGGAAGAGTTACTAGAAAATTCTTTTCTGATGAAGCAGCAGAAGAAAAAATGATGGGTGCTATTTTTGATGCAGCAGGCCGCCAAAATCTGATTGTTGAGGATGCACGCAGTTATGGCAAACCCGATGCAGAAGGTGTTCCCAGACATTTTCCCACTAAGCTGGAAATGAAAGTAGTCATCAATAACTTTGGCTATTATAATGAAACTACTCCAGGCCATTATGAAACACGTTACAGAAACCAAACTGTTTATTATTATGATAATATGGGCGTGCGTCGCAGCAGAACCGAAAGCGTGCCTTATGAAGTTTGGATTGAACCGGAAACCTATAATGTGGCTAAGTTGAATGCTTCCTATAGCTTGTATGATATAGAAAGCGGGGAATTGGTTGCGTCCATGACCGCCAACCGCGATCGTAGCTACGAGTCCGATGCTACAGGTATGGCAAACCGTTCCGTTCGTGATTTCTTCCAAAAAGTTTTAAAAAAATAATATTTTATAATATGAAGAGGAACTGTTAGACGGTTCCTCTTTTTGTATGCTAAAACGTGGAGTGGGTTAACTGGTTATAGTTGTGAAACTATGATTACATCAGTTAAAAGTAACTGCTTTAGTGATTTAAAACAACGTGACAAACGAGGCGTAAAGTAGTACAATAAGTATAATAAAATGGTGAAGTGTTTCTTGCACTTTTTCTAGAAAAATTTCTAGAAAGACTTGAAACATTATGTATTATAGATGTATAATTATCAAATATATAAAGGAGGATGGATATGAAAGCAAGTGTTATCGGTGCTACCGGTTATGCGGGGGTGGAACTTCTACGTCTGTTAGACGGGCATCCTGAAGCGGAGATTGCCGCTATTACGTCCGAAAGCAGCACAGGCGAAGCCATTGCCGCTATGTATCCCCATTTGGCAGGCCGCATTGAAAAGAACCTGACTTCCATGCAGGATATTGAGGCTATTGCCGCAGACAGTGATGTTATTTTTATCGCCCTGCCCCACGGCCACGCCATGAAAATTGGCAAAAAATTGCGAGGCAGCAATACTAAGATTATTGATTTAGGCGGAGACTATAGATTTAAGGATTACCGTGTTTTTGAAGAATGGTATAAGGTGAAGCATGAAGATCCGGAAGCACAAGCTGTTTACGGTTTGACAGAGCTTTATCGTGACAAGGTGGCTGGTGCCAAATTGGTTGCTAACCCCGGCTGCTATACTACCTGCAGCATTTTGGCTATGGTGCCTCTCTTGAAGTACGATTTGATTGAACATCAAGGAATTATCGTTGATGCTAAAAGCGGTACTACGGGTGCAGGCCGCAGCTTGAAGGCAGGCAGCCTTTATTGCAGCGTTAATGAAAGCTTTAAAGCTTATGGTGTTGCTTCCCATCGCCATACTCCGGAAATCGAGCAGGTTTACAGCGAATTTGCCGGTGAGCCTGTCGTAATCCAATTTACACCGCACCTGTTGCCTGTGGACAGGGGCATTCTTGCTACCTGTTATGCACAGTTGAAGGAAGGCGTAACCGACGGGCAGATTGAAGAAGCTTACCAGGCTATGTATGGCAAAGAATTTTTCATCCGTCTGCGTGGCAAAGGCGGGTGTCCTGAGCTGAAGAATGTACGTGCATCCAACTATGTGGACTTAGGTTGGCAAACCGATAAACGTACAGGCCGCGTTATTGTTATGAATTGCATTGACAATTTGGTGAAGGGTGCTGCAGGTCAAGCTGTACAGAACATGAATGTCATGTTCGGCATAGACGAAACTGCGGGCTTACGTGCTCTGCCCATTGTTCCTTAATATCCTAGAGGGGGAATAATTATGAAGAAAATTGAAGGCTGGGTAACTGCTCCCCAAGGCTTCGTCGCTGCCGGTGTCAAAGCAGGCATCAAGGCTAGCGGCAACCATGACGTGGCAGTTATTTACAGCACTGCGCCTGCTGCTTGCGGCGCTGTATTTACCCAAAATAAAATGTGCGCTGCTCCCGTTTTGGTTAGCCGTGAAGTAAATACTCATGGCTACGCCCAAGCGATTGCTGTTAACAGCGGTTGCGCTAACGCCTGCACCGGTGAACAGGGCCTTGCAGACGCTAAAAAAATGCAGGCTCATACTGCCGAGCTGCTTGGCATTAAACCGGAAGAAGTATTTGTTTGCTCCACCGGTGTTATTGGTCAATTCCTGCCCATGGATAAGCTGCTGACAGGTATTGCGGATGCAGTTGATTCCTTGGACGAATGTGAAGGCGAAAGCTGCGCTATGGCAATCCAAACCACGGATACCTTTATTAAACGTGCTGCTTACGAAACTGAAATTGGCGGTAAAACCGTTAAGTTTGCAGGCATTGCTAAAGGTGCAGGCATGATTCATCCCAACATGGCTACCATGCTGACCTTTATTACTACTGACGCTGCCATTGCTCCCGATGTGTTGAAACGTGCTGTTAAAGCTGCTGCTGATAAATCTTTCAACATGGTTGTTGTTGACGGCGACACCAGCACTAACGACAGCATGATTGTTCTGGCTAACGGTTTGGCAGAAAATGAAATTATTCTGTCCGAGGAACATCCTGACTATCCTGCTTTCTTTGAAGCTTTGGTTGCTTGTGCTACGGATTTGGCGAAATTGATTGCCCATGACGGCGAAGGCGCAACCAAGTTCTTGGAAGTAAATGTAGTGGGTGCTGCTACTTGGGCAGATGCTAAAACTGCGGCAATGGCCATTGCCAAATCTCCGTTGGTTAAAACTGCTTTCTTTGGCGAAGACCCCAACTGGGGACGTATTGTTTGTGCTGCCGGTTACAGCGGTGCAGAGATGAACGCTGAAAAAGTTAACTTGGAAATCGGCGGTATTCGTTTGGTAGAAAACGGTATGAACTGCAATGTACCTGCAGAAAAATTGGCGCCTACCATGAGCCAGCATGATATTTCCATGACTATCGATCTGGCTGCAGGCGAGGAAAGCGCAACTGTGTGGACCTGTGACTTCAGCTATGAATATGTAAAAATCAATGGTGAATACCATACCTAAAATTTTGCTTAAAGAAAATTATGACTCTCTGCTACATCCCTATATTTTACTTTGATTTACAAAGCAGAGAGTTGGCAATTATAAAAATACAAGGGAGGATTTAGTTATGTTAATGACTGACAAACAAGTTGATACTTTGATGGAGGCTCTGCCGTATTTGAGCGATTTTAAAGACAAGACCATTGTAGTTAAATATGGTGGCAATGCTATGCTCAACGACGAACTGAAAAACAAAGTTCTGCAAGATATCGTTTTCCTGAAATGTGCAGGCATGCGCCCTGTTGTAGTACATGGCGGCGGCCCGGAAATTACCCGTGTGCTGATCCAAGCAGGCAAAAAGAGCGAATTCGTAAGCGGTCTGCGTGTAACTGATGCTGAATCCGTTGGCATTGCAGAAATGGCTTTGGTTGGCAAAATCAACACTGATTTGGTAGCACGTCTGAACACTTTGGGCGCTAAAGCTGTTGGCCTTAACGGCAAAGACGCAAAATTGATTCAAGCTAAAAAACATTTGGCTGACGTATATGAAAACGGTGAAGTTAACCTGGTTGATATTGGTTATGTTGGTAATGTTGAACACATCAACACCGAATTGATTGAATGCCTGCTGAACAATGGCTTTATCCCTGTTATCGCTCCTACCGGCGTAGGCGCTCAAGGCGAAACCTACAACATCAATGCCGACAGCGTAGCAGGCGAAATCGCAGGCGCTCTGAAAGCAGAAAAACTGCTGGTTCTCACAGACGTTCGCGGCATCTACTCCGACTATCGCGATGAAAGCAGCTTTATCTCCACTTTGACTTTTGAAAAAGCACAAGAACTGATTATCCGTGGCAATATTGACGGCGGTATGATTCCTAAAGTTCGTGCTTGCATCACTGCTCTGTCCGGTGGCGCTAAAAAGACCCACATTATCGACGGCCGTGCCGAACACACCATCTTGATGGAAATCTTCAGCGATAAAGGCGTTGGCACCGAAGTTGTCAAAGAACTGTAATTTTTGACATAACGGGAGTTGATTGCACAATGGATAAGAAAACTGTTATTGAACAGACTGAAAAATATTATCTGCCTGTTTTCGGTAGATACCAAATGGTTATGGATCATGGCCAGGGCTGCCGCGTGTACGACAACGAAGGTAATGAGTACATTGATGCCTTTGCCGGCATTGCTGTCAACTCCCTAGGCTATAATCATCCTGTACTGGTAAAGGCTATTGCTGACCAAGCTGCTAAGATTATGCATTGCTCCAACCTGTACTATACTGAAATCCAAGCTAAAGCCTTGCGCCTTGTTGCAGAAGCTACAGGCATGGATCGCATTTTCTTTGCTAACTGCGGTGCAGAAGCCAACGAAGGCGCTATGAAGTTGGCTCGTAAGTACGGTGTTAGCAAATCTCCTACTAAGTACAAAATTGTTTCCGCACAAGAATCTTTCCACGGCCGTACTTTCGATACTTTGGCTGCTACAGGCCATGATTACTATCATGTAGGCTATGGCCCTTTGAGTCCGGGCCACGTATTGGTAGATTATGCAGATATCGATGCTTTGGAAGCAGTTATGGACGAAGACGTTTGCGCTGTACTCTTGGAGCCCATCCAAGGTGAGGGCGGCGTCCATGTTCCTAGTGACGAGTATCTGCAAAAAGTACGCGCCCTGTGCGACAAATATGATGCTTTGCTGATTTTTGACGAAGTACAGACTGGTGTAGCCCGTACCGGCAAATGGTTCGGCTACATGCTCAGCGGTGTAAAGCCCGATGTGCTGACCTTCGCCAAAGGCATTGGCGGTGGCTTCCCTGTAGCAGGTTTTGCAGTGCCTGAGCGTTTGGCTCACGTATTCAAACCCGGCGATCATGGCGGCACGTTTGGTGGCAACCCCTTGGCTTGCGCAGCAGTATATGCAACATTGGCAACCATTAAGTCCGAAAACTTAGTCGATAAAGTTGCGGAAAAGGGCGCTTATTTTATCGGCGAGTTGCAAAAACTGCAGGCAAAATATCCTGCTATTGTGAAAGAAGTTCGCGGTAAAGGTTTAATCTTAGGCATGGAGCTGACCTGTGAAGGTCGTCCTGTTGTAGAGCATTGCTTGGCAGATAAAGTAATCGTTAACTGCACTGCCGGTACTGTTATCCGTATCGTACCGCCGCTGATTATCAATAAAGAAGAAATTGACATGGTAGTTGCCGCTCTGGATAGAGCTTTGGCTGCCCTGTGATGAAAATGAGGGAATAAGAAATGGGTTTAAGACATAAGGATTTAATTTCCATCCATGATTTAACAGTAGGTGAAGTTGCTACTATTCTTGATGTAGCTAAAAAACTGAAACGTAAACAAAAACAAGGCGAACCCCATCAATATTTGAAGGGCAAAACCTTGGCAATGCTGTTCTCCAAAGCTTCCACCCGTACCAGAACTTCTTTTGAAGTCGGTTTCTGGCAATTGGGCGGCCATCCTATTTATTTAAGCGATGCTGCTTCCCAGATTGGTCGTGGCGAGCCCATCCGTGACACTGCCCGCGTGCTGTCCCGTATGGTTGATGGTATCATGATCCGTACCTTCTCCCATGATTCTGTAATTGAGCTGGCTAAATATGCAAGCGTACCCGTTATCAACGGTCTGACCGACCTGCTGCATCCCTGCCAAGCTTTGACCGATATGTTCACCATCCAAGAACATATGGAAGTTTTAAAAGGTCGTAAGCTGGTGTATGTAGGCGATGGCAACAACATGGCTCACTCCTTGATGTTTGCTTGCGCTAAAGTTGGCATGAACATGGTTTGCGCTAGCCCTAAAGGCTACCAACCCAATCCGGAAGTGCTGCGTGAAGCCCAAGAAGACGCTGTTCAAACCGGCTGCACCATTACTGTAGAGGAAGATTTGTTCAAGGCTGCTAAAGGTGCAGACGTACTCTACACCGACGTATGGACCAGCATGGGCGAAGAAGCAGAACGCGATATTCGTTTCAAAGCTCTGCATAATTATCAAATCAACCAAGCATTGGTGGAGACTGCCCGTCCCGAGTGCATCGTACTCCACTGCCTGCCTGCCCACCGCGGTGAAGAAATCACCGAGGAGGTATTGGAAGGACCTCACTCCGTAGTTTTTGATCAGGCTGAAAACCGTCTCCATGTGCAAAAGGCTATTATGGCATTGCTCATGAGCGAAGAAGTTCTGTAAAAAATTTTGTATACATAATCATAAACTATTGGATTATACATTGAAAAGTGTTATAATACAAGAAGTTTGCAAGATTATTCAATTGAATAGGAAAATTATTCAATTATTAGGAGGCTTTTGATAATGAAAAAAGAAGATATCAAGAAAGTAGTTCTCGCTTATTCCGGCGGTCTGGATACATCCGTAATCATCCCCTGGCTGAAAGAGCACTATAATAACTGCGAAGTTATTGCCGCTTGTGCAGACTTAGGTCAAGGTGATGAACTGAACCCGGTTCATGATAAAGCTATCAAAACCGGTGCTAGCAAATGCTACATCCTGGACCTGAAAGAAGAATTCATTAGCGACTATGTATGGCCCACTGTTAAAGCCGGTGCTGTATATGAAAAGAAATACCTGCTGGGTACCTCCTTCGCACGTCCTTTGATTGCGAAAAAATTAGTTGAAATTGCTGAAGCTGAAGGCGCTGACGCTATTGCTCACGGTGCAACAGGTAAAGGCAACGACCAAGTTCGTTTCGAACTGTCCGTTAAAGCTCTGAATCCTGACCTGGCAATCATCGCTCCTTGGCGTGAATGGGAACTGCGTTCTCGTGACCAAGAAATCGACTACGCTGCAGCACACAACATTCCTATTCCTGTATCCCATGACCATGACTATTCCATGGACCGCAACATGTGGCATCTGTCCCATGAAGGTTCCGACTTGGAAGATCCTTGGAATGCACCTAAAGATGAACTGTTCATCGTAACCAATATCCCTGAAAAAGCTCCGGACAAACCGGAATATGTAGAACTGGAATATGTTGAAGGTGTTCCTGTTTCTGTAAACGGTGAAAAGCTGAGCCCGGCTAAACTGGTTGAAAAGCTGAACGAAATCGGTATCCGCAATGCTGTTGGTATTACCGATATGGTTGAAGACCGTCTGGTTGGTATGAAATCCCGTGGTGTTTATGAAAACCCCGCAGGCGCAATCATCTACTTCGGCCACAATGATCTGGAAAACCTGTGCTTGGATCGTGCAACCCAATCCTTCAAACAACAAGTTTCCATCCGCTACTCTGAACTGGTATATGATGGCATGTGGTTCAGCCCCCTGCGTGAGGCTCTGGACGGCTTCGTAAACGAAACCCAAAAAACTGTTACCGGTACTGTTCGCATGAAACTGTACAAAGGCAACATCTACAGCGCAGGCGTAAAATCCCCGTACTCCCTGTACAGCAAAGAGTATGTAACCTTCGGCGAAGACGAAGTTTACAACCAAGCTGATGCAACCGGTTTCATCAACCTGTTCGGCTTGCCGCTGCAAGTTCGTGCTATGATGAAGAAAGGCACCTTGAAATAATGGCTAAGCTTTGGGGCGGTCGTTTTAGTAAGAATACTAATGAATTAGTGGACGCATTTAATGCGTCCATTGATTTTGATAAGCGTCTTTATCACGAGGATATTCGCGGTAGCATTGCCCATGCGCGTATGCTGGCGAAATGCGGTATCATTCCGGCAGAAGACGGGGAGAAAATCATTGCCGGATTGAAGACCATCCTTGCGGATATTGAAGCAGGTAACTTCTCTTTTGAAGTTGCATTAGAAGATATCCATATGAACGTGGAAGCACGTCTGACCGAGCGTATCGGCAGTGCAGGTGCTCGCTTGCACACTGCCCGCAGCCGTAACGACCAGGTTGCGCTGGATATGCATATGTATATGAAACGCGAAGTTGCGGAAATTGCAGAGCTGCTCTTGCGCTTTGAAGAAGCGCTGCTGACTGTAGCCAAAAAGCATGACAAAACTCTCATGCCGGGCTATACTCATCTGCAACGTGCGCAGCCCATTACTTTCTGCCACCATCTGTTAGCATATTTCAATATGCTGCAGCGCGACTTCCGCCGTCTGCTGGGCGTATGGGAAGGCGCGGACATGATGCCCTTGGGTGCTGGCGCAATTGCAGGCACTACTTTCCCCATTGACCGTTTTATGGTTGCTGAGGAATTGAACTTTGGCAAGGTTTATGCCAATAGCATGGACGCAGTCAGCGACCGTGACTATGTTATTGAATTCCTATCCTTTGCTGCTACCCTCATGATGCACATGAGCCGTCTTAGCGAAGAAATCTGCCTATGGAGCAGCACGGAGTTTGGCTTTGTGGAGCTGGATGATGCTTTTGCAACAGGTTCCTCCATGATGCCGCAAAAGAAAAACCCGGATATTTCCGAATTAGTTCGTGGCAAGACCGGTCGTGTCTATGGTCATCTGATGGCTATGCTGACCACTGCCAAAGGTTTGCCCTTGACCTACAACAAGGATTTGCAAGAGGACAAGGAAGGGTTCTTCGACGCTATTGACACCATTAAATTTACTTTGGCAGTTTATCGGGATATGATTCTGACCATGACTGTCAATGTGGACAAAATGGCGCAAGCAGTTGCTCATGACTTCTCCAATGCTACTGACTTGGCAGACTACTTGGTACGTAAAGGCCTGCCTTTCCGCCAAGCACATGAAGTCGTTGGCAAATGTGTTGCTTATGCTATTAGTCAAAACAAGTTCCTGCCTGAAATTCCCATTGGGGAATACAAGCAGTTCTCCGATTTGTTTGAAGAGGATTTGCTGGTAGCTCTCGACCCTGCTAACTGTGTAGAAGCACGTCGCTCCTATGGTGGTCCTGCTTTCTCTGAAAACGAAAAGCAATTGGCTATGGGTGACGAAATTTTGGCAGTACAGCAAGCGAAATTGGCAGAGCTGCAAGCTAAGCTTTAATTTTTGAAAAATATACGAGACCGGAAACAGAGTCCATCTGTAGCCGGTCTCGTTTTTTGTGCATTTCTTCAAAAAGTATTCACATAAATGTTTACGCTTTTTGTTATATATGGTACAATAAATATGTTATTAGAATTGGAATTTTATGAATTCTTGAGGATGTAGTTATGCAAAAAGACTTGCTGATGAATAAATTGCCAACGGCTTTCTGTCACGCTTCCACCGTATGCGTACTTCGTGATGGTGGGGTGCTGTGCTGCTGGTTTGGCGGTACCCATGAAGGAGAGGCTGATGTTGCCATTTATGGCAGCCGTTACAGCCACGGACGGTGGAGTGAACCTGCCAAGCTGGCGGACGGAGCAGAGGCCAACTGGAACCCTGTGCTTTTCTACCGCAATGACGGCGTGCTGCAATTGTTCTACAAGGAGGGACAGCAGATTGCTTCTTGGCGAACCTTGGTCATGCTTTCTGATGATGACGGTAGAACTTGGTCCACACCTGCGGAATTGGTACAAGGGGATGCTAGCGGTGGACGTGGCCCTGTGCGCAACAAACCTGTGCGCTTGGCTAGCGGTCGCGTGCTGGCGGGGGCTTCTACGGAACATGGCATTTGGCAGGCTTTTGCGGACATTAGCGATGATGACGGCGTAACTTGGCGCAAGTCCGCACCTGTAGTTATTGCAGGCTTGGAATATGCGGCAGGGGAACGGACAGCAGATAGCGATATTGCAGTGAGCCAGCAGTCTTTCTACGGCAGGGGCGTCATCCAGCCCAGCCTGTGGCAAAGTGCTGATAAAAGCGTGCACATGCTCTTGCGCTCCAGCGAGGGGCATGTTTATCGCAGCGACAGTAAGGACGAGGGCGTAACTTGGTGTGCTGCCTATCCCTTGGAAATGCCCAACAACAACAGCGGTCTGGATTTGGTGCGTACAGATGACGGTGCTATTTATCTAGTGTGCAATCCTGTAGCTGCCAATTGGGGTATGCGTTCTCCCTTGACTTTGTTCAAATCTACGGACGAAGGCGCAACTTGGCAAAAGCTGTTGGACTTGGAGACGGAGCCCGGGGAATTTTCTTATCCTGCGATTATTGCTCATGACGGTGTAATTTACATCACCTATACCCACAATAGGCAGAATATTGCCTGTGTGCGGATTCCCATTGTTAATATATAATTTATATATTATAAAAGGAGGCAATTTTAATGAAAAAGATTTTAGTAGTCCTCATGGCTATGCTGGCCATGGCTGTTATGCTGACCGGTTGCGGTGGCGACAGCAAAAAAGCAGCTTATCCTGCTGACGGTGATATTTCCGTAATCATTCCGAAAGCTCCCGGTGGCGGTACCGACACCTCTGCTCGTGGCGTAATCCAATTTATGGAAAAAGAGCTGAAAGGCAGCAAGTTCGTTCCTGTTAACAAACCCGATGGCGGCGGTGTTACCGGCATGGTAGAAACTGCTAATGCTAAAGCTGATGGCCATACCTTGGGCATGGTAACTGTTGAATTGGCAATGTTCCCCCACCAAGGCAAATGCAAAAACACTTATAAAGATTACGCAGCCATCTGCGCACCTATCGCAGCTCCTGCAGCTTTAATCGTTCCTAAAGAAGCTCCTTACAACTCTGTTGACGAGTTCGTTGCTTATGCTAAAGCTAACCCCGGCAAAGTTAAAATGGGTAACTCCGGTGTAGGCGCTATTTGGCACATTGCTGCACTGTCCTTTGAAGAAAAATTCGGCGTACAATTCAAACACGTTCCTTATCCGAAAGGATCTGCAGATATCGCTGCAGCACTGGCTGGCAAGCACATTGATGCAACTTTGGCTGATCCTTCAGTATTCAAGAGCCAAGTTGACGCTGGCAACCTGAAGATTTTGGCTATCATGGCTGCAAGCCGTAGCGAAATCTATCCTAACGTTCCTACCTTTAAAGAACTTGGTCACAATATGACTGTTCGCGCATGGGCTGCTCTGGTTGCTCCTAAAAACACTCCGAAAGAAAAATTGGATGTACTGCGCGCAGCTGCTAAAAAGGTTTGCGAATCCAAAGAATTCAAAGATTATTTCATGAAACAAGGTATCGATCCTACTTGCATCATTGGTGAAGAAGCTGATAAGATGATGGCTGAAGACCATGCAATGTACGAAAAATTCCTGAAAAAAGCAAAATAAGCTGACTTTCCTAGACCCGGTCGTAAGATCGGGTCTATTTTTCTGTTGCATACGCAACAAACTTACAAAACTACTTAAAAAACTTACAAAACTTTACTTAACCCCATAATTTTGCCATAATTAAATTAGAAAGATTAGTTAGGCAAAAGGTGGTGGACGTTATGCCGACCAAAATGTATGAACCGCGTTACGAAGAAATCTCTCTTTTTGCAGGTTTGGACAGAAATGAGATTAACGAAATTCTGCAGTTGTTCCGAGGGAGCATAAAGTATTATCCTAAAAATGACTATATTTATTTAGCAGGCGATTGTGTGGAAAATCTGTGCGTTGTCTTGGAAGGCTCCGTACAAATGCTCAAAGAGGATGCTTGGGGCGAAAAATCCATTATCGCTAATTTAGAAGAAGGGGCAGTTTTTGCGGAAAACTTTCTAGGTAAATTGGGCGACCGCAGTAGCGTTAGTTATTTTGCTGCCAGCAACACGCGTATTTTAATGCTACCAATAGGTCGTGATTATTACGACAGTTTGGGAAATTGTTATGCAGTACAAAAGCTGCTGTGCAATATTGTAGGCGCTTTGGCGGATAATAATACGCGCTTGTTAGAGAAAAATGAGATTTTGTGCCAAAAAACCTTGCGTAGTAAGATTATGGCGTATTTGGAACAGGAAGCACGATATAGTGGCAGCAACCATTTTACTATTCCCTTCAATAGAACTGATTTAGCAAATTATCTTGATGCGGATAGAAGCGCGTTGACTAGGGAATTGGGCAGAATGCGTGACGAAGGTATAATTGCTTTTGAAAAGAATACCTTTACCATTGCTCACGCTTCGTAGCGCTATGGTCGTCGCAGTAGTAGTGGTTGTCGATTAAGTTAGCTCTGATAAACAAAAAGAGGCTGGGACATATATAGCCATGTTACCATATTCCGACTCACGTGCGATTTTTTAACGCTCATTTCGTGCAGAATCACAACGAAGATTCGCGGCCAATCTTGTTCGCAAAACAATTTGCTGTTCGGTTCGCTTCACTTCGGTGATTCTAAGCACTTATGAGCGAAAATCGCAATGATTCGTCTAGGAATATGGTAACTATGACTGGTTTTGTCCCAGCCTCTTTTTTAGTGCGCATTTATTCAATTTTTACATCGATTTCAAAAAGACGGTTCCACGGCAGGTCAATCTCAAATTGACAGTCTTTAGTTACAGCATATCTTTTTGCTAAGCGCTTAGCCTCTGTGTTAACGTATCTGGTAACGTCTTTAGCTGTGCGACCTAAATCATATTTCAAGTCTTCACGGTTGTGCTTAACCATTTCGTTAGAGATGCTGCTGCGGATATTGCTTTGATAGAACCAATCATCTATAAGACGTTGTTGGAGCAGTTTGCTCCTGCTATCTTCATCCATGTAGGCAGCCATAATGCCTTGGGCGATGGCGTAGCCAATGGCGTTATCGGCAGTGTTCCAACCATTGTAGGCTTGCAGGTTTTCGAGGATGCCTTCTTTGGCTAAAAACGCCATAAACCCGTTGTCGCCACCGTTGGAGTAGCTAATGTCGGCAAGGGAAATATCCCTACCTGCGTCAAGCTGTGCCTTTATCGTCTTGGTAAAGCTGCGGTTGGCTGGGGAGGCGAAGTATTGGTTGTCGTCGGCAGTAGAGTCTTTGCTGACGCCGTCAGTGGGGGCGTTGATGGCAAGGATAAGGTCAGCTTGGGCAGCGGTTTTGGCCTCTACTGCACCTGCAGCAAGGATTTGCTGGGGGACGGAGTCCTGCAGACGGGAATCGCTGTACTGGGGAAGAACGGCAGCACCGGGACCGGGACTGTACAGGGTATAAATGGCAGCAGTATTATTAGTTATTTCGTTGAAAGCACGGACGAGAAGCAGCAAACCCAATTGGTCCACACCGTCGATGATTTGGAAAGTGTGGGCAGGAGTGCCGAAGGTGTCTAAACTAAGGTGGCGTGCTTCCATGTGAGTTGCGGACAGGGGAGCGTTGTCGTCCTTGCCTACAGCAAGATAATGAAAACGTCCGTTAAGTGCCATACGGGTCAGCTTGGTATTTACTTTAAAATTCTTTTCCCTGCGTTCTAGCCAATCCTGCAGGTCTGCAGCAGGCAGCCTATCCGTAAGCATTTGCAGTTGGATTTCTTCGGCAGAAGTCAAACGGCGTTGATCTTTTTTGTCCATCAATTGAGTGTAGGCAAAAATATCAGGACCGATTTTGCTGTAGTAGGGAGGTTCTACGCGTCCTTTGCTAGCACGGGGGGTACGCATAATGGTGGAAAAAGTGAACAGATTAATGGGCAGTTTCTTCTTCAGTTCTCCCAGTCGTTGCAGTCTGTTACTCAATTCCGCCTCAGTATAGTGATGGGTACGGCTGGCTACCAGACCGCCGTAGAGCAGGCTGTCCGTACTGATGACAGCAGCATCTGCTTTGGGAGCTTTGTGCTCTAACCAGTCCAGCAGTTCTTCCGGTTTGCCGTTGCGGTCCACACTGCTGATGTATTTTTCCGGGGGCTGGATAATGGTGCAGCCTGCGGCTGTCATGGTTTGCTCTGCATAGGCAGCACATACAGGACGATTATCCAAAGGAATATAGATAATTGTAGGTGCCTTGGCGTAGGCGTTAGGCATAATAAAAATAGAAGCAAGGCACAAGGCTGTTTGCTTCAGTAAATTATAAATATTCATAACAAACTCCTCAAAAAAAAGAAATCCGCATAACTTGTGGTTACGCGGCTTCCTTCAATATTAATTCATACAGAGGAGAGCCGACGTTCCCAAGCCAGCTATCTCTTGCCATTATTATAAGCGTTTGCTTTGTCTTTGTCAAATTTTATTAACTTTAGCGGACTTGACAAGAACTGTCAGTGTGCTATAATAGGCTGTAGTTGAAATATTGTAACAGTAATGCGAAGGACTTGCCCTTGGGCTACTCCCTACAGAAAGTGCTGCCATGGCTGAGAGCAGCAGGGTAATACAGTGGGCGCACCGCCTTCAAACTGACTGCGGAAAGCATTTGCAAGTATGCCAGTCCGTACTACCGGCGTTAACGGTACCGAGTGGGTTTGTGTCATTACATAGACCAATGAGGGTGGAACCGCGGATAACTCCGTCCCTTTTTTGTGAGGGATTGGGGTTTATTTTTTGCCCGTCCTTCGCAGTTGACTATATGATTGGAGGAAAGAAACATGTCTGAAGAAAACAAATTTACCTTTGAAAACGAAGAATATCGCCGTACCTATTGGCACACCTGCTCCCACGTATTGGCGCAAGCTATGAAACGCCTGCACCCCGATGTAAAGCTGGCCATCGGTCCTTCCATCGAAAATGGTTTCTACTATGATTTCGATACTCCGGCTCCCTTCACTCCCGAAGATTTGGCAGATCTGGAAGCAGAAATGCGCAAAATCTGCAAAGAAAAGCTGAAATTGGAACGCTTTGAACTGCCTCGTGCTGAAGCAATCAAATTCATGGAAGAAAAAGAAGAGCCCTATAAGGTTGAATTGATTAACGACCTGCCGGAAGATGCAGTAATCAGCTTCTACAAACAAGGCGACTTTACCGATTTGTGCGCAGGTCCCCATTTGGATTCTACCGGCCGCATTAAAGGCAACGCTATTAAACTGACCTCTGCTACCGGTGCTTACTGGCGTGGCGATTCCAAACGCAAAATGCTGCAACGTATTTACGGTGTAGCTTTCCCCAAGAAAGAAGAACTGGATGCATATCTGGCACAACAAGCAGAAGCTTTGAAACGTGACCATAACAAACTAGGTCGCGAATTGGAATACTTCACTACCGTTGATTATATTGGTCAAGGCCTGCCCATTATGCTGCCCAAAGGTGCACGTGTAATCCAACTGCTGCAACGTTGGATTGAAGACACCGAGCAAAAACGCGGCTATCTGCTGACTAAGACTCCGTTGATGGCAAAACGCGACCTGTACCGTATTTCCGGTCACTGGGATCACTATCTGGATGGCATGTTCGTATTGGGCGATCCTCATGACGAAACTAAAGAATGCTTCGCTCTGCGTCCTATGACCTGCCCCTTCCAATACCAAGTATTCCTGAACCGCCAACGTTCCTATCGTGAACTGCCTATGCGTTTGGGTGAAACTTCCACCTTGTTCCGTAACGAGGACAGCGGCGAAATGCACGGCTTGATCCGCGTTCGCCAATTCACCATTTCTGAAGGCCATCTGATCATCCGTCCGGACCAATTGGAAGAAGAATTCCGTGGTTGCTTTGAACTGGCAAACTACTGCATGGAAACTTTGGGCTTGAAGGAAGACTGCTCCTTCCGCTTCTCCCAATGGGATCCTAACAACACCGATAAATATGAAGGCACTCCGGAACAATGGGAGCATGCACAAGGCGTTATGAAGAACATTCTGGACGATTTGGGCATTGATTACAAAGTTGGTATTGACGAAGCTGCTTTTTATGGTCCTAAACTGGACATCCAAATCAAGAACGTATTTGGCAAGGAAGATACTTTGATCACCATCCAAATTGATATGCTCTTGGCAGAAAAATTTGGTATGTACTATGTTGATGAAAACGGCGAAAAACAACTGCCCTACATCATCCACCGTACTTCCATGGGCTGCTATGAACGTACCTTGGCTCTGCTGATTGAAAAATATGCAGGTGCAATGCCTTGCTGGATTGCTCCGGAACAAGTTCGTTTCCTGCCCGTAACCGACCGCGCTGCTGATTATTGCTACGATTTGGCTCGCAAGCTGGAAGAAGGCGGCTATCGTGTAACTGTTGACGCACGTAGCGAAAAGATTGGCAAGAAGATTCGCGAAGCACAATTGGAAAAGATTCCGTATATGTTGGTTGTTGGCGACCGCGATATGGAAAACGGTACTGTTTCCCCGCGTCATCGCGCTAAAGGCGACCTGGGCGCTATGAGCTTTGACGATTTTGCAGCTATCCTGAAGGAAGCAGTAGATACTAAATCTAAAGAATAATAAAATACAATTTTTAAGACTTCGACTGTCATAATGATGGTCGAAGTCTTAATTTTTTCTCGCTTGCTGGATGCAGGTAAGCTACTAACGGCTGATGTTAAGAAAATCGAGAAAAGAGGCACTTTCAATTTGATTAGCATTAGGATTTTCCTAGTAGATTTTTAAACAAAAAGACAGGACGCACGAATCTTGTAAAAAAATTTGCAACCTGTCTTTTTACTTTGTTGGGAAAATAAAAAAGAACCGCACAGCATGCGGTTCTGATTTTTTAAATTGGTCGGGGCGGCGAGATTCGAACTCACGGCCTCTTGTACCCGAAACAAGCGCGCTACCAAACTGCGCCACGCCCCGACTTAGGTTGTTTGCTGAGCACATCAGCAACGAATAATATTATAAAGCAAAACTGTAGCCTTGTCAACTACTTTTTGCTTTATTTTTTAGCCTTGGGTAACTACGCGAATGCTGGTTACTTCAAAAGCTTCTGCAATAGCAGGCAGAATTTCGCGTTCGATGTTGGTGCGGTGCAGTTCGCTTTCTGCTACCAGCATGATGCGGGTGTCAGCATAGTTAATGTTGTGCACTTTGCTTACCAAGCGCTTAAAGGTTTCTTCGCCAATGATTTCTTTCAGCTTTTGCAGGCGGGCAAAAACTTCTGGTTTTTCTTTTTGCATACGTTCTTCCAGAGGGGAGAAGGGGATGGTTACAACGCGGGCGTCTCGAGCCAGGACGTAATTTTCCTCGCCCTCGCCAGGTACTACTAAATCTTCACGCATTTTTTTATTCCTCCAAACTTTTAATATAAGTGAACTCGCTTTGTGCAAGATTTGTTCCCTAATATTATATGTCAGGAATAGTTTTCAGTCAAGCAGCAGGAATTTTTGCTTGTGGGTAGAATAGTAGAATAAGTGTGAAAAAGATACATGGGAGGTAGTTTTATGTCCTTTAAGGAAGATTTTAAAAAGTTTGCTATGCGCGGCAATGTTATAGATATGGCTGTTGGCGTTATCGTTGGCGGCGCGTTCGGCAAAATTGTAGGTTCTTTGGTTAATGATGTGATTATGCCGCCCTTGGGCATGATTGTAGGCAAGATGGATTTCACTAATCTATTTATTGCTCTTAACGGTAAGGAGTACGCTACTTTGGAGGCTGCCAAGAAGGCAGGTGCGCCTGTACTTGCTTACGGCAGCTTTGTTAATACGGTGCTGAACTTTTTGATTTTGGCGTTTGTTGTCTTTATGATGATTCGCCAAATTAATAAGCTGACACCTCCGCCTGCGCCGAAACCGGAACCGCGTCTTTGCCCTTATTGCAAATCTGAGATTGCTGATGACGCAACCCGTTGTCCGCACTGCACTTCCATTCTGGAAGATGTAAAAGAAGCATAGGAGAATACAAAAAAAGGCTGTGACATCAGTCATTACTATCATATTCCCAGACGAATCATTAGCGATTTTAGCTTATTTCTAACCCCTCAGACACCCACACCACAAAGTGGTATGGGTGCCAACTCCCCTAACAGGGGAGCCAAGACACTTTGGCTTTGCTGCTGAATGGTTACTAAATATTCTAAGTAACCTAAAGAAAAATATTAAAGTGCCTAGTTCCCCCTGTCTAGGGGGATGCCATCTATGCGTAGCAGGATGGCAGAGGGTTATGTAAGCTCAAAAATCGCGAGTGAGGCGGGGATATGATAAATGACAATATATGTCACAGCCTTCGTTTTTTTATTTATTCTATATCAATAACTTCGCCGGGTTTAACGATTAGAACTTTGCTTGCAGTTTTGCTTTCCACATCAGCTTTGAAGGCATTCACATCTTGAGTGATGGGTGGCCAAGTGTTGTAGTGGATGGGAATAACGTTTTTGGCTTGCAGGAATTCGCAGGCAATAGCTGCATCGTGGGGGTCCATGGTGAAGTTACCACCGATGGGGAGCACTGCATAGTCGAAGGGATCCAGCTTAGGCAAAAGCTGCATATCGCTAAAGAGGGCGGTGTCGCCTGCAAAATACAATTTGGTGCCGTAGAAATCAACGACAAAGCCGCACGCATGGCCGCCGGGTACGCCTGCGCCATGGAAGGCAAGGGTTACACGTACTTTGCCGAAGGGGAATTTATAAGTGCCGCCTAAGTGCATGCCGTGTGCTTTACAGCCTGCTGCTTCCGCCATGCCGGCGATTTCTGCTGTGGAAATAATGGTTGCGCCACAGTTTTTAGCAATTTCAAAAGCGCTGCCCAGATGGTCGAAATGACCGTGGCTGATGAAGATATAATCAACTTTAATATCATTAGGAGTTAAGCCTTCAGGATTACCGTCCAGGAAGGGGTCGAAGATAATGGCAGAATCATTTTTTGCTACAACGAAGCAAGCATGGTTGATATAATGGAATTTTGCTGTCATAAAAATAACCTCCTTTGCAGTTCGCCCTTCGCGTTAGTAGCGAAAAGCACCTGTACTTACACTACTATTATACTAGATTTTCGTCTGCTTGTGAATGAACTTTCTGTGACGTGGGCAAGGTATAGATTAGGATAAACAAATATTTGACAACTGGCTTGGAGATGCTATATAATAAAAGCAAGAAGACAACCGCCCACTGGGTGGGTTGCCGAGTTTTATAAGATAAGAAAAACTACCCGGACTCGGTCAAAGTATAGGGTAGTTTTTCTATGTTCGGCATTACTTTTTTACAGAAATGAATGTGAGTAATGCTATGAGGAAAATGCCAAAGGACATTAAGTCCTGAAAGGTATAAATCTCCATAGACATCACCTCCGTTCGTTATGAACTTCGGCAATGACCACCCTGTAACACGGTTGTCACGAATATTATAGCATGTTAAGTGAACGAAAGCAAACGTTAATGCGAATAACGGAGAAAATGTTCTCGTAAAATTATTCATGTCCTACGCTGGGTGCAGTAATGTATGGCACGGCGTGGGCTTTTCTTATTTTTGCAGGAGTCTAGAAAAAGTTGTATAATATTTCTATGTGAAATTTGCATTGGAGGCAGGTTGATTTATGAATAAACGCTTTACTCATTTGCACGTCCATACGGAATACAGCCTGCTGGACGGTGCATCAAAGATATCGGAACTTGTTGCCTATGCCAAAGAGTTAGGCATGGACAGTTTGGCGATTACGGACCACGGTGTTATGTACGGCGTGGTGGATTTTTATCAAGAGTGTACCAAGCAGGGCATCAAGCCAATCATTGGCTGCGAAGTCTATCTCTGCAACGGTTCTCATTTTGAAAAGAGTCAACGCGGTATGTACCATTTGATTCTTTTGGCGGAGAATGATACAGGCTATCACAACTTGATGAAGATTGTTAGTGCTGGACAGGTCGAGGGCTTCTACTACAAGCCTAGGGTGGACAAGGACGTACTGCGCGCTTACAGTGAAGGCATCATCTGCCTCAGTGCCTGTGTGGCAGGCGAACTGCCCGTACTGGTACTGCAGGAAAATATGGAAGGTGCACGCCGCTGTGTGCAGGAATATATTGACATTTTCGGCAAGGACAATTACTTTTTGGAGATTCAAGACCATGACTTGCCGGAGGAACGCCGTGTGGCTGCAGGGCTCAAGCAGCTTGCCCAAGAGTTTGGCGTGGGTTTGGTGGCAACCAACGACTTGCATTATGTCCGCAGGGAGGACGCAGTGGCGCAGGATGTGCTGTTGTGCATCCAAACTACCAGCACGGTAGATCAACCGGACCGAATGCGCTTTAATAACGACAGCTATTATTTGAAAAGCTATGACGAAATGGCGGAGCGCTTTGGGGATTGTCCGGAGGCTCTAGAAAACACAGCGAAGATTGCTGACCGTTGCAATGTACAGTTGGAGTTCGGTCATTTGCTTTTGCCGGAATTCCCTGTGCCGGAAGGCTTTGACGCCTGCACTTACTTACGCCATTTGTGCGAGGAAGCCTTGCCCAAGCGTTACGAAGTAGTGGACGAGCAAGTGCGCCAGCGCTTGGAGTACGAACTGAAGATTATTCACGATATGGGCTATGATTGTTATTTCCTTATTGTTTGGGATTTTATCAATTACTGTAGGGAGCACGATATCCCTGTGGGTCCCGGTCGTGGCAGTGCAGCAGGCAGCGTGGTAGCTTACCTGTTGCGTATTACTAATATTGAGCCTTTGCGCTATCATTTGCTTTTTGAACGCTTTTTGAATCCTGAACGTGTCAGCATGCCTGATATTGATACGGATTTCTGTTATGAAAAGCGTAACCAGGTGTTGGAATACGTGTTGCACCGCTACGGCAAGGAACGTGTAGCGCAGATTATTACTTTCGGTACCTTGCAGGCACGAGCTGCGGTGCGTGATGTGGGCAAAGCTTTGGGCATGAGTTATGCTTCCGTGGATGAAGTTGCCAAAATGATTCCTAGGGAGCTGGGCATTACCTTGGACAAAGCGTTGGTGGGCTGCAAGGATTTGAAACAGGCTTACGAAGTTCGTCCCGAAGTAAAGAAACTCATCGATTTGGCGCGCAGTGTAGAGGGCATGCCCCGTAATGCAGGCACTCACGCTGCAGGCGTTATTATCGCACCCCATGATTTGAAAAATTACGTGCCCCTGCAGCTTGGCGCTGAAGGCGGCATTATTACCCAATATGATAAAGACAAGGTAGAGGGCTTGGGCCTCTTGAAAATGGACTTTTTGGGGCTGCGTACCTTGACCGTTATTGGCGACTGTATTCGCTTTATCAAAGAAACCACCGGAGAAGTGGTGGACATTGACAATATTCCTTTAGACGATCCTGCTACCTGCGCTATGCTGCGCCGTGGCGATACTGCCTGCGTTTTCCAACTGGAGTCCGCAGGTATTACCAAGCTGCTGGTGGACTTGGAGCCGGAAAGCTTTGAGGATTTGATTCCTTTGGTAGCTCTGTACCGCCCCGGTCCTTTGGGAACGGGTATGGCGGAAGACTTTATCGCAGGGCGTCACGGCCAGAGGACGGCAGAAGTGCTACATCCTTTAATGGAGCCTATTTTGGAGGATACCTACGGCGTTATCCTGTACCAAGAACAGGTAATGCAGATTACTTCTGCTCTTGCAGGCTTCAGCCTTGGTCAAGCGGACATTATGCGCCGCGCCATGGGCAAAAAGAAAGCTTCCGTACTGGCATCCATGCGTCAAGACTTTGTAGACGGCGCCAAACGGGAACACGATATTCCCGAGGCGCTGAGCGGGCGTGTCTTTGATTTGCTGCAGCATTTTGCAGGCTACGGCTTTAATAAATCCCACTCCGTTGCCTATGCTTTGGTAGCGTACCAGACGGCGTACTTAAAAGCCCACTGGTTACCCCAGTTTATGGCAGCCTTTTTAAACAGTGTGATTACTGATGCGGATAAATTGAGCTGGTATATTGCTGTGTGCCGTAATTACGGTATTTCCATCCTGCCTCCGGACGTAAACGAAAGCGGTCTGCACTTTACGGTACACGCCAATAAGTCCATCCGTTTTGGGTTAGCAGGCATTCGCGGTGTGGGCGATACAGCGGTCAACGAGATTATTGCAGCCCGCGCTGATGGACCTTTTACGGGTATTGAAGATTTTTGCAACCGCGTAAGCATGCGCATCGTCAACAAGCGGGTAGTGGAGAACTTGATCCGCTGCGGTGCCATGAACTCCTTTGGCTATAAGCGCTCCCAACTGCTGGCGGTGTTGGACCAAGCTGCGGACCAAGGCGCTGCGGTGCAGAAAGACCGCGCCAGTGGTCAGCTTGGCTTGTTTGACGATAACGAAGATATAAGCTATAGTAATGTGCGGATTCCCCAGCTGGACGAAATGCCCAAGCAGATTATCCTGCAAAACGAGAAGGAGCTTTTGGGCTTCTACGTAACGGATCACCCTCTGAGCGAATATAAAGAAGTGTTGAAACGCTATATGCCCTTATACCAATTCGTTGGCGATACTTCCTTCACTGATGGACAGCAGGTAAAGGTGGCAGGTATTATTTCTTCCTGCACCATCAAAACAACTAAAAAGGGCGACACTATGGCGCTCTTGACTTTGGAAGACTTAACAGGTCGCTTTAACGTTATTGTCTTTGCTAAAACCTATCATCGATTCTTGAAAGAGGTTTATCAAGACAACGTGGTTGCCATTGAGGGACGCTTTAGTGTGGATGAGCGGGAAAGCAAGATTGTGGCCATGGTTATCAGCAAGCTTTCTACTGCCGCACCCAAAGCAGTATACCTTAAAATCGAGCCCTATTTAGAAAATCCTTTGGTGCAAAGGGAACTGATGCAGGCTTTCCAAAGCTTTAAAGGTAATGATGTGGTTTATTTAAAATTGATGGGCTCCCGCAAGCTGATTAAGACCACGGACAACTTTTGGGTGGATAGCAGTGCCCCCGGTTTCAAGGATGCTATGGAAAAAATCTTGGGAAAAGGGTGCATTATTGAGAAATAGAGAGAATAGACTTGCAAGTCTATACGAAAAAATGGTAAAATAAGAGCATGAATATGTTCATAACATTGCAAGGAGGATGCAAATGAATATTATAGTATGTATTAAACAAACGCCTGATACGGCAACCGTAAAATTCAACCCCGAAACCCGCACTCTGCTGCGTGAGGGCGTAGAAAACATTATGAACCCCTTTGACCGTCAGGCTTTGGAAACCGCACTGTGCTTGAAGGATAAGGAAGGCGCTAAAGTAACTGTTGTTACCATGGGCCTGCCCCAAGCTGCTGACGTGCTGAAAGAAGCAATCGCTATGGGTGCAGATGATGCTGCCCTGATTACTGACCGTGCGCTGGCAGGTTCCGATACTTTGGCAACCAGCGTAGCTTTGGCTGCCGCTATTAAACATTTGGGCGAATTTGATTTGGTACTCTGCGGCAAGCAAGCTGTAGACGGCGACACTGCCCAAGTTGGTCCGGAAATCGCTGAACATTTGGGCATTCCCCAAATCACCGGCGCTCTGAGCCTGCAATATGTTGACGGCAAATTCGTAGCAGAACGCGAAAATGAAAGCTGCTCTATGACTTTGGCTGCTGCAGCTCCCCTGCTGGTTACCATTACCAAGGCTGAAAAAGAACCTCGCTTTGCTAGCATTAAAGGCAAAATGAAAGCTCGTAAGGCTAAGATCCCCACATTGACTGTTGCTGACTTGGGCTTGGACGAAGCAACTGTTGGTCTGTCCGGTTCTCCGACCAAAGTTAGAAAAGCATTCTCTCCCATGCCGCCGGAAATCCACAGCGAAATCATCGCTGAAGAAGATGCGGATGTAGCAGTAGATATGCTGATGGAAAAGCTTGTACAAGCGCAAATTATTTCTCGCTGAGGTGAATGTAGATGGCAATGAAAGTAGATAGAGAACAATGTATTGGCTGTGAGTCCTGCATGGCAGTTTGCCCCGTAGGCGCGATCAGCATGGTAGACGGCAAGGCTATGATTGACAGCGAAACCTGTATTTCTTGTGGCGCTTGCGTAGGCGAATGCCCGGTGGAAGCAATTGCTCCCGAAGGCGGCGCTGCTGAAAAGAAAGAAGTAGCTAATTCCCAAGGTGCAGACCTGTGGGTAATCGCTGAGCTGGAAAACGGCGAGCCCATGAACGTAACTTACGAACTGCTGGGCGCAACCACCGAACTGGCTGCTAAAGCCGGCGAAAAATGCTGCGCAGTTCTGATTGCTGCAGAAGCAGGCGATATTCCGCAAAAATTGATCGCTGCAGGCGCAGAAAAAGTTTATGTTGTTGCTGACGCTAAATATGCTGATTACAACACCGAATTATATACCGATGCAGTTTGCCAACTGGTAGAAACCTACAAACCTTCCGCTTTGGTTCTGGGTGCTACCGCTGACGGCCGCGACCTGGCTCCCCGTGTTGCAGCACGTCTGCACACCGGCCTGTGCGCTGACTGCACCGCTATCGATATGACCGAAGACAAACTGGTTGCTTGGACCCGTCCTGCACTGGGCGGCAACATCTACGCTACCATCGTTTGCGACGAACACCGTCCGCAAATGGGCACCGTTCGTCCGAAAGTTTTCAAAGCTTTGGCTGCAGATCCTTCCCGTACCGGCGAAGTTATTACCTTCACTCCGGCAGCAGGCGCTGAATCCAAAGTTGAGCTGTTGAAGAAATCCGCTCTCAGCGGTGGCAATACCATCAAAATCGAGGACGCAGAAGTTATCGTTTCCGGCGGCCGCGGCATGGGCAGCCAAGACAAATTCGCTATGCTGGAAGAACTGGCAGCCCTGTTTGAAAATGGTGCTGTAGCAGGCTCTCGTGCAGTTGTTGACGAAGGCTGGCTTACCCATTCCCAACAAGTTGGTCAATCCGGCAAAACCGTTGCTCCTCACATTTACTTCGCCTGCGGTATCAGCGGTGCTATCCAGCACTTGGCAGGCATGAAGGATTCCGATATTATTATCGCTATTAACAAAGATGCTAGCGCGCCCATCTTCTCCGTAGCTCATTATGGCATCGTTGGCGATGTTAACGTCATCCTGCCGAAACTGATCGCTAAGATCAAAGCTTACAAAGAATAAAATACGTATCATTGGGAGAGGTTGGGACAAGTAGCTTTTGTCCTAGCCTCTTTCTTGCTACTTGAAGGAGTATGTAACTATGTGGAAGGTACTCTACATCGCCACCACCGATGCGCAATGCCAGAAAATCCGCACCTTGCTGGAACAGAACGGTTTTCTGGTGCAGGTAAAAAGTGCTGGCGGTAAGCATAATAAAGCCTATGAAATCTGTGTGCCCGTATCCGAGGCGGAAGATGCCTACGAGGTACTGTGCGAGAACAAGTTTCAGTGCTAGGGGGTCGATTGAATGAAGAAAACTAAAATTATTTGCACCATGGGTCCCAGTACGGATAATGTAGCTTTGCTGGAAAAAATGATGTTGGCAGGTATGGACCTGGCTCGTTTCAACTTTTCCCACGGCAACCATGAGGACCATGGCAAACGCTTGGCTTTAGTGCGTGAAGCTGCCAATAGCGCAGGCAAAGTCATTGCTACCATCGCTGATACTAAAGGACCGGAAATGCGTTTAGGTCTTTTTGCCGGCGGTAAAGTTGTTTTGAACGAAGGTGACGAGTTCACCTTGACTACGGAAGAATACATGGGCGATGCTCACAAGGCCCATGTTAACTATGCAGGTCTCCCGGAAGAATTGAACGTAGGCAGCAGCATCCTCTTAGCTGACGGCTTGCTTTCCCTGCGCGTTACTGCCATTGACGGCTGTGAAATCCACACTGTGGTTGTCAATGGTGGCGAAGTAAGCAATCGTAAGCGTGTTGCCTGCCCCGGTGTAGAATTAAAGCTGCCCTTCCTGTCCGAGCAGGATAAGTCCGACATTCTTTTTGCTGCTGAAAATGAGATGGACTACGTAGCAGCTTCCTTTGTGCAAAAGGCGGATGACGTTATTGCTATTCGCAAAGTATTGGAAGAAAATGGCTACAGCATGGGCATTATCTCTAAAATTGAAAACGCTGCCGGCGTAGAGCATATTGATGAGATTATTGAAGCTTCCGATGGCATTATGGTTGCCCGCGGCGATTTGGGCGTAGAAATTCCTACGGAAGATGTACCTTTGGTACAAAAAGACATCATTGCCCGCTGCAATAAAGCAGGCAAGCCTGTTATTACTGCTACCCAGATGTTGGAAAGCATGGTTAACAGCTACCGTGCTACCCGCGCTGAAGCCAGCGACGTTGCCAACTCTATTTTTGACGGCAGTGATGTAATTATGCTCAGTGGCGAGACTGCATCCGGCAAATATCCTTTGGAAGCAGTAGAGACCATGGCGAAGATTGCCGTACGCACGGAGAAATCCTTGGATTATGTGGATATTTTCCGCAAGAAGGGTATCAGTGAGCGCATTCATTCCACTGACGCTATCAGCCATGCTACAGCGCAGATTGCTCAGGAAATCAAAGCGGATGCTGTTTTGACCATTACGGAATCCGGCTTTACTGCTAGGATGATTGCTAAATATAAACCTAATTCCAAGGTTGTGGCTGTGTCCCGTCTGCCTAAGAGCGTGCGGGCAATGCAGCTGTATTGGGGCGTGGAACCTTTGCTGGGACCCTACAGCGCCAATACTGACGAAATGATTGAAATGTCTTTGCAATGTGCGCTGCGTAACGGCGCCATCAGCTACGGTGCTTCCGTAGTTATTACAGCCGGTGTGCCCATCGGTACTCCGGGTAGTACGAATTTAATCAAGGTGGTAACAGTGGGAAATAAATTAATCAGCGGTACCGGTATCGGCAAACGCTCCGTAACCGGCAAGCTGTGCGTATGCAGCACCGCAGCAGACTTTAGCTCTAAATTACAAAAAGGCGATATTTTGGTAGTGGACGTCCTCAACGACGAATACGTACCTGCTGCCAGCAGTAAAGCAGCTGCGATTATTGCGGAAGAAGGCGGCCTGACCAGTTCTACCGCTATTGTGGGCATTACTTGCGGCCTGCCCGTTATTGTAGGCGCAGCTAAAGCCTCTACTGTGCTGCCTGACGGTGCTTTGGCAACCCTCGACCCCGTAGCAGGCGTTGTTTACGAAGGCGATATTAACCTGTAAGCTTATGGATAAGTCATTAGCTTTAGATGTCTGCCTTGCTCTCCGCCAAGGTAGGGAGGAGGACGCAAGGCAGGGCTTTGGGCAGATTATGGCAGTGGCGGATGCACCGTTGTGGTTAGCGCTAGCGGAAGACGTGCTGCTAGGAGCGCTGCGCTGCCGCAGACAGGATTTGTTCGCTCAATGGTACGCGGAAGCGGGGAAGCATTTTTGCCGGCTTATGGCTCAGGGCGACCTAGCGGAAGCAGGGCGCCAATGGCTTTTGGCAGTGGCTTTTGCCGTCTGTGACAGGCGGGAGGTAGAGCCGCAGCTTTTGCGCAAGCCTGCTTGCGCTTGGCTGCGGAAGTACGGTGCTACGTCTAGTGCAGATAACTTTTGGAGCGAATGGTTGAATCTGGCGGCGCGGATGGCAAGGCGCGGTTGGCGCAGCCAAACTACATTGCTTTTAGAAATCGTCCTGTGGGGTGCAGTACGCCACAATGACATCAAGTTTTGGCAGAATATTTTGGGACAGCTAGGACTGCATTTTACAGTGTACGCCCGTTGGGACGGTTTCCCTAACGCTTGCGCTGCCTACCCCGAACTGCAGCTGCTCTACCTATTGCTGGTACGGCGCGCAGGGAAGGCAGGCGTAGCCCCTGCACTGCAGGTTGCTTATCTGCAGTTGGCATTGCGCAGTATTCGTGATATGGTGGCCAATGTTTCCCGCAGTACTATGGTGGACGATATGGACATCTTCCGCCAATGGTATCAATACCTGTGGCAAATGGCAGGAGAGGACAAGCAGAGAAAGGGACGGTTACGCCTGCTGTGGCAGCTTGCCATCCGTTATTGGCAGGGCACCCGTCCCAAAACCAGTCGCAAGCAGGTACGTTATCTGCAGGATTTGCTGGAGCCCAGCGCTATTACTACAGCCTACGAAAAATTGCTGCAAAGCGTGATTTAGACAAGAGTTTTGTAAAATTTGTAAAATTTACGGGAATTTTTTGTTGTGTTGTGGTATAATATCCCGATGGATATTGTTTAGTATAGCTTTAATATGTGTTAAGGTAAGATAATTTACGTTTTGAGGTAGAAATTATGGCTAAAATCGTAGTAATCGGCAGCTGTAATATTGATATTACAGTGGAATGCGATCGCTGGGCCAAACCCGGTGAGACCATTTTTGGCAACCGTCTGACTGTTTCTCCCGGTGGCAAAGGCGCTAACCAAGCGGTAGCAGCTGCACGTTTAGGGGCAGATGTAACCATGGTAGGCTGCATCGGCGATGATGTATACGGCCAACTGGTGCTGAAAGCTTTAAAGGAGAATAATGTTAACTCCGATTATGTAAAGGTGCTGCCCGGTGAAAACAGCGGTACTGCCCATATTACTGTTGCGGAGGATGACAATAGCATTATTGTAATCAAGGCTGCCAATGATTTGGTGAGCCCTGCTTTGATTGACGAAGCGTGGGAGGCTATCAGCCAAGCGGACATGGTGCTTCTGCAGCACGAAATCCCTGCGGCTACCAATGCCTACGTTATTGAAAAATGCTTTGCTGCAGGTGTCAAAGTTATGCTTAACCCTGCGCCTGTTGCCCCCGTGCCTGCAGAGCTGTTGGAAAAGGTTACCTACCTGACTCCCAACGAGCATGAAGCTGCCATCCTTTTTGACGGCCAAGGCAAGGCGGATATTTTAGGCCGCAACCAAGGCAAAGTAATCATGACCTTGGGCAGCAAGGGCGTAGCCTATGCGGAAAAGGGCCAAGTTTACAATGTGCCCGGGTTCAAGGTACAGCCTGTGGATACAACCGGTGCCGGAGATACCTTTAACGGTGCTTTTGCTGTAGCCCGCGCCAATGGCAAGTCCATGTACGATAGCATCAGCTTTGCTAACGCTGCTGCTGCGCTTTCTGTGCAGAAGCTGGGTGCCCAAGGCGGTATGCCTTATCTTAATGAAGTAGAGGAGATGCTGAAATAATGCAAAAGGGTGGAATGTTGAACAGCGCTATTGCTAAGGTTCTGGCTGATTTAGGTCATACCGATACCATCGTTATCGGTGATTGCGGTCTGCCCGTACCTCAAGGCGTGCAAAAGATAGATTTGGCTTTGAAGCCCGGTACACCTTCCTTTATGGAAGTTGTGGCTGAAGTTGCTAAGAACATGGTTATTGAAAAAGTAGAAATCGCCAGCGAAATGGAAGAACGCAATCCTGCTGTGTTTGCAGCTATGAAGGAGCTGTTCCCCACGGAGCAATGGATTATGGATGTGGATCACGAAGCTTTTAAAGAAGCTACTAAAAAAGCGAAATGCGTTATCCGCACCGGCGAAATCACTCCCTATGCCAATGTCATCCTGCATAGTAACGTATTCTTCTAATAAGGTGGGATACCTATGGAGATAGAATTAAGAAATATTCATAAAGCCTTTGGTACGAACCAAGTATTAAAAGGCGTCAATTTAAAATTGAAGAGCGGTGAAGTCCATGCCCTGATGGGCGAAAACGGTGCCGGCAAATCCACCCTTATGAACATCTTGACCGGTATTCATAAGCAGGATGAAGGCCAGATTTTCGTGGACGGCAAGGAAGTAAGCTTTAAAAATCCTTTGGAAGCAGAAGCTCATGGTATTGCCTTCATCCACCAAGAGCTGAATATTTGGCCTAACCTGAGCATTTTGGAGAACCTGTTTATGATGCACAGCGTGTCCAATAGCTTTGGTGTGCTGGATTTTAAGGAAATGCGCCGTATTGCGGAAGAAAAGTGCAAAGAGATTGAGATTGATTTGCCTTTGGATGCGGAAGCAGGGGAATGTTCCGTGGGGCAACAGCAGATGACGGAAATCGTGCGTAACCTTTTGGTAGATGCCAAAGTGGTAATTATGGACGAACCTACTGCTGCTTTGACGGAAAGAGAAACGGAAAAGCTGTTTGAAGTAATGCGTTCCTTGAAAAAGAGGGGCGTAGCCATGGTCTATATTTCCCACCGTATGGAAGAAGTGTTCAATAACTGCGATACCATTACCGTTATGCGTGATGGTGTTTCCGTTGCAACCAAGCCTGTAGGGGAATATTCCTTGGGCGATATTGTTCACGATATGGTTGGCCGTTCCATTACGGAGTTCTACCCGCCCCGCCGCAACAAGCCCGGTGAAGTGGTGTTGGAGGTTAAAAACTTCCACCAAAGTGGTCTTTTCCACAATATCAACTTTAATCTGCGCAAAGGCGAGATTTTAGGCGTAGCTGGCTTGATGGGTGCAGGCCGTACGGAAATCATGCGTGCTATCTTCGGCGTGGACGGCTGTGAAAGTGGCGAACTTGTGCTGAAGGGCAAGCCTTTGGTTATTAAAAAGCCGGAAGATGCCATTAACGCAGGCATTGGCTTTGTTACGGAGAACCGTAAGAGCGAAGGTTTGATTTTGGAGTTTTCCATTATGCGCAATATTGCTCTGCCCAGTGTGGATAGTTTTGCGAAGAAGACTGTGATCAACTTCCGTGATTTGACTGCTTTTGCCAGCGAAATGGCGACTAAGCTGGGGGTAAAGGCTGCAGACCTTGATTTGGAAGCAGGCGCCCTGTCCGGCGGCAACCAGCAAAAAGTCGTTATTGCTAAATGGGTGGGCATGAAGCCCGACATCATTATTATGGACGAACCTACCCGCGGCATTGACGTAGGCGCGAAACGCGATATCTACGAGCTGATGAACGAACTTACTGCTGAAGGCGTTTCTATTATTATGGTTTCCTCCGAGCTGCCCGAAGTTTTGGGCATGAGCGACCGTATCATGGTTATCCATGAAGGACGCATTGCCGGAGAACTGCTTCACGACGAAGCGGATCAGGAAAAAATCATGTCACTGGCAACGGGAGGGCAATAAAAAATGAATGTAAAAGCAATGTTGAAAAAATCCGGTTCCGTTATCGGACTGGTGGCGCTGTTTGCAGTAATCTCCTGCTTGAACAGCAGCTTTATCGACCCCAGCAACTTGAAGAACCTGCTGCGTCAGGTTTCCATCAACGCGCTGATTTCTTTCGGTATGACTTTCGTCATCCTCACCGGCGGCATCGACTTGTCCGTTGGCAGTATTTTGGCTTTGTCCAGCGTAGTTATGGGCAGCTTTATTAAAAGCGGTATGGACCCTGTTCTGGGCATTGTGCTGGCGTGCCTTTTAGGCGCTATTTTAGGCTCCGTTAACGGTCTGGTTATTACCTACGGCAAGGTAGCGCCTTTTATCGCTACTTTGGCGACCATGACCATTTTCCGCGGCCTGACTTTGGTTTATACCAACGGCAACCCCATCAGCAGCTTGACTGAAGACGAATTGTTCCACACCTTCGGCCAAGGCTATTTCTTCGGTTTGCCTGTGCCTGCGGTAATGATGCTGATTATGTTCGGCGTCCTTTATTTCATCCTGCATAAGACTACTTTAGGCCGCAAAACCTACGCTGTAGGTGGCAACGAAAAGGTTTCCTATATTGCAGGTATCAAAATCGAACGCATTAAGATTTTTGCTTATACCGTTACCGGTTTTCTGTGCGGTATGGCAGGTGCTATCCTCACCAGCCGTCTGAACAGTGCTCAGCCCACTGCAGGCACCGGTTATGAGCTTGATGCTATCGCTGCCGTTGTTTTGGGCGGCACCAGCCTTAGCGGCGGTAAAGGCCGTATTGTGGGCACCATCATCGGTGCTTTGATTATCGGCACTCTGAACAATGGCTTGAACATTTTGAATGTATCCAGCTTCTATCAACAAGTTGTCAAAGGTATTGTAATTTTACTGGCAGTCCTCATGGACCGCAAAAAAGCTTAGGAGGAATTTTCACAAATGAAAAAAATCTTATTGGTATTAATCGCCATCGTAGCTATGGCTATGGTGATTGTTGGCTGCAGCAGCGGTGACAAGAAGGCTGCTCCGAAAGCTGACGGCAAAAAAATTGTTGTTGGCTTCTCCGTTTCTACCCAAAACAACCCTTTCTTCGTAGACTTGGCTAAAGGCGTTAACGCTAAAGCTAAAGATTTGGGCGTAACCGTTAAAGTTGTTGACGCTCAAAACGACCCTGCAAAACAAGCTAATGACGTAGCTGACCTGCTGCAACAAAACATCAGCGTTCTGCTGGTTAACCCTGTTGACTCCGCTGCTATCTCTACTTCCGTAAAAGCTGCTAACAAGGCTAACATTCCTGTAGTATGCTTGGACCGTAGCGCTGACCAAGGCACCGTTGCTTCCCTGGTTGCTTCCGATAACGTAAAAGGCGGCGAAATGGCTGCTGAATACATTATCAAAAAACTGGGTGAAAAAGTAAAAGTTGCTGAACTGGAAGGTATTCCGGGTGCATCCGCTACTCGTGAACGCGGTCAAGGCTTCCACAAAATCGCTGACGCTAAACTGACCGTTGTTGCAAAACAATCCGCAGACTTTGACCGTTCCAAAGGTTTGACTGTAGCAGAAAACATGCTGCAAGCTAACCCCGGTATCCAAGCTATTTTCGCACAAAACGACGAAATGGCACTGGGCGCTATTGAAGCTGCTAAATCTGCCAACAAGAAAATTTTCATCGTTGGTTTCGACGGCACTGCTGACGGCGTAAAAGCTGTTGAAAACGGCACCATGAGCGCAACCATCGCTCAACAACCTGAAATTATGGGTCAACAAGGTCTGGAAGTAGCTGTAAAAGCTGCTAAAGGCGAAAAGGTTGAAGCAAAGGTTTCTGCTCCTTTGAAACTCATCGAAAAGAAATAATCTAAACAAATAACAGGAAAAACTACACAAATTGACAACTTGTGAGAACAGACTTTAGGTCGGGATGGCAGCATCCCGACCTTTTTGTATGCAAAAAGCCCCCGCCATTAGGCGGGGGCGTAGGGAATAGTTATCTTTTAGATTAGACAGCTATAGCCTTTACTTGTTCGAGGGTGAGTTCGGTCGCTTTAGCGATTTCTTCATCACTGAGAACTTTCATTGCTTTTAGATTTTTAGCGGTGCTTAAAGCCTTTTGCAGCATGCCTTCAGCTCTACCTTTACGTTCAGCTATTTCTATAATTCCAGCCATAGTTTCATCCTCCTTCTTTATATCGTCATAAGTTGTGATGTTAGCAGAACTGCTAGCGTTTACTACTGACATAAAATTGTTTTTATTGCGTTGTGACATTAATTCATTGGCTAGTTTTAAAAGTTGTCGAACATCTTCTTTATCCGCATTTTTAGTTAAGACTCGGAGAGGACTATGATTGAGTTTTTCCAATTCCTTGGTAACAATCATTTGCATAGGAAAAGGTATGTTACCGTCGATGTAGTAGATGCCATGGTACGCCAATTTAACAGAAACACCATTTTTAGGTAGAAGTTTGAACAACAACTTGGGGTGAGTCTCTTGAATTAGAGAAATGGTGATTTGCGATGCGGGGCGTTCATCCACCTCTGTTCCGAGACTTTTGTATAAACAAGCGTAAGCAATAGCTTTATAGAAGTCATCTATGCTGATATAGTCTCCTGGACCTTTATATTCACAGATGTTGTTTTTGCGGAAAAGTTTACCGATATCATTTTTTATCGTTCTGTTGTTCATCTTCTTAATGATGAACAAATCAATATTCAATGGCTTTTTGCTTAGTGGTAGTTCCTGTATAAATTCCAAAATATCCGCGTCATGTCGCAACTCTAATTCTGCTGCGCTACAAAATGGCGGATGCCACTGAATTTTTTCTTCGTTACGTTGCTTTTTCAAATAGCATCAATCCTTTCGTGAAAATTGAGGATGATACTATTTGCTGTATGCAGTTAAATGTAGGCAGTGTAATAGTACCATCCGTTAGAGATGGTAAAGAAATTGTTATTCCTATTACTGTGGCGCTTGGGAAAAAGCTTTAATCATCGCGTGTTTGCTGACGAACCACCCAACTGCTATCATAATGTTTTGACAGCGCCGGCTCCTACATATTTAGCTTTTTCTAAAACAGTGTGTTCAATATAAGTACTAAATACTTATATGTCATACTGCTCCTTATCTATATTATATCACAAATGGTGAATTTACAAAGGAAAGGTAGAAAATTTTATTGTTTAGTATGCCTAATAATGGGGTAAAGTAACGTTCATTTCGCTTTCTTTGCGCACGAAAAAGCCCCCGCCATTAGGCGGGGGCGTAGGGACGATATAGACCAAGTTTTACTTTAGCAGTTCTTCCTTTAGTTGGTAATATTCTCTAGAGAAGTAGGGGGTGAGCTGGGCTTCACGGTGATCGTAGCCAAAGGCACGCTTGGTGAGGGACAGCACCGGCGGTGCTTGGATGCGTTTGGCAACGGCAAAACCTGCGAAGAGCTTCCACCAGCGCTCCAAGTCAGTAATGAGAGCTTGGGCAGTGGGGCATGCTTCCTCTAAAGCAGCTTGGCTGCAACCAAGTTCATCTGCTAAGGTACCTGCTTTGTACCAACGCAAAATGTCGGCAGGGGTGGTCTTGTGCCAATTTTCGATAAAGGCACGGAGCAGGTAGTCATGGTAGGTGTAAATCAAGGGGTCGCCGCCCTTGCCTACGGTCTGGGTATCGGATAGTTCCGCACTGGGGCGGATGGTGAAGATTTCTTCGGGAATAACTTCTCTTTGAAAAACAGTATCGTTGAGATAATGGCCTAAAGCGTAGACCTGATGCTTCCACAAATCGCCGATCATAGCTAAAGCACCGGCAATGTCGCCGTAGAAGGTGGCGTAGCCCACTGCTAGTTCCGCCTTGTTGGAGTTGCAGCTGAAGGCACCGCCGAAGGCGGCAGAGGCAGAGGCGATTAAGCGGGCACCGCGGTCGCGGGCCTGAATATTTTCTTTGACCAAGCCGTTGAGCTCTAGATGAAATGCTGCGCCCGTGCCCAGACAGGTAATGGGCGTAGTTTCCAGCTGTGCTACCGTCATTTGGTAGCTGTCCGTAATGGGCAGCACGGCGTAGTTAGCGCCTAAAGCTTGCGCCAAACGGTAGGCGAGATTGCGGGTGGTATCGGAGTTGTATTGGGAGGGCAGGTTGACCAAAAGCAGGTTTTCCGCTCCTAAAATATCAGCATACATAGCTGCTGTAACAGCGCTGTCGATGCCGCCGGAAAGGCCTACCGTCATCTTTTTGATGCCACATTGCTGCAAAAATTTACTGGTGCCGTATTTCAGCGCCATGTAGACGGAACGGGGTTCTTGAGGCAGCGTAGCAGGGGGACAGGTGGGGATGATGGTGCTGGCATCTGTGTCCCAGGTGAGAGGCAGCAAAGTATCGGCGTACATTTCGGCAGAAGTAACAAGGGTGCCGTCGCCATTATAGGCAGAGGTACAGCCATCATAGGTAAAGATGTTCTTGCCATTGTTTTGGATGCCTACGTTGTTGCAGTAGATTAAGGGAATGCCTGCTTCCTTAGCTTGGGCGCTAAAAAGGCGGTTACGCTTTTTATTCTTGCCCAAAGTGTAGGGGGAGCAGGACAGGTTGCAGAGGATTTGGGCACCGTTCTGCGCCAAAGTCTGGGGAACATTTAAATGGTAGTTTTCCGTCCAGCCATCTTCGCAGAGCATAAGGCCGATACGGACTGTTTCGCCTGCAATGGTCAGCTCCAAAGGCTGGAGTGCTGTTTCTACAGAGGCGTGTTCCTCCGCACACAGCTTATGCAGGCTATAGAAGTGGCGGCAGTCGTCGAATTCGCGGTAGTTGGGCAGGGAGTTTTTAATAATAAAATTGCGTCCTTGGTAGCCTCCCAGCAGTTTGCCGTTTTGGCAGGCGAAAGCAGCGTTGTACTTGCGCACACGTCCGTCTTCGTTGAGCTTGCCGGGTTCTACGGCGACACTGCCGAACATTACGCATAAATCCTGACTGGCGCTAACGATTTGCTGCGCATAATATTCACAGTCATCTAAAAATGTTTGCTGTTCCCATAAATCGCCAATGAGATAGCCTGGCAGGCACATTTCCGGCAGCAGCAGGATGTGGGCGCCTTGTGCGCGGGCTTCGTCCATGGCTTGCAATATTTTGTTGTAGTTTACATCGGGACGGCCGGGAGTAACTTCCATTTGGCCGCAGATGATTTTAACCTTCAAATTCTATCACTTCCAAAGAAAAAATAGCACATTTTATATAAAGTTATTATATCAAAGAACGTGGAATTTCTCTAGCTTATAAGGACGGAATTTTTTGTATAGTAATGTTCAGTACAAAATTTAATACAGAAGGAAGTGCATCTATATAACAGGTCTGTTTATGGAAATCTTTTAGGCAGATTACAATTAGTATATTGAGTCTCTTTGATTAAGTACAGGTGTTTTGCCCTATCCCCAGAAATGTGGTAAAATGAAAAGACGAACATTTAAATATTACTTAAATGTAAATTCAAAAGATATTAATGACTATATAAATGGGTGGATGGCTATGGAACAAGTTAGAAAGGAATTTTTGCAACAAATTTCAGAAATGTTGGTTAATGCACGAAAAAATGTTAAGACTGCAGTTAATCTGACAATGGTTTATGCGTATTTTGAAATTGGTAAGAGAATTGTTGAAGAAGAGCAAAGTGGCAAAAACCGTGCTGAATATGGACAACGGCTTTTAGTAAGCCTTTCTGCGCATCTAACTAAAACATTTGGTAAAGGTTTTTCTGTTGGCAATTTAAAGAATATACGACAATTTTACAAAGTGTATGCAAAAGACCAGATTGGCGAAACAGCATTTAGCCAATTCAATAATCATCCTACTGTTAGTACCGGTAGAAAATTTTATTTAAGTTGGTCCCATTACTTAAAATTAATGAGAATTTCTAATGTTGATGAACGACATTTTTATGAGATTGAATCTGCAAAGAACGATTGGAGCTTAACGGAATTAAAGAGACAGTATAACAGCTCACTTTATGAACGTTTAGCGCTTAGCACAAACAAAGAAAAAATTGCACAGTTAGCGTTGCAGGGACAAGTTGTAGAAGCGCCAATGGATATGGTAAAAGATCCTTACATTCTTGAATTTATCGGATTAAAAGAACTACCGGAATATTCAGAAACGGAATTAGAGACAAGAATAATTGACCATTTACAGCAATTCTTATTAGAGCTGGGAACTGGATTTGCTTTTATTGGCAGACAGGTTCGTTTTACTTTTGACGAGGAACATTTTAGGGTAGATTTAGTCTTTTATAATCGTCTTCTTCGCTGTTTTGTGTTATTTGATCTGAAAATTGGTGAATTAAAACATCAAGACATAGGGCAAATGCAAAAGTATGTAAATTATTATGATCGAAAAGTTAAGCTTCCAGATGAAAATAAGACTGTTGGTATTATTTTGTGTAAAGATAAAAATCAAGCTGTAGTAGAAATGACGTTACCTGAAGATAATAGCCAAATTTTTGCGAGCAAATATGAAACAGTGCTTCCAAGCAAAGAATCATTACAAAATCTTTTGAAAGCCCAAGTTGATGATAATGGTGACAAGGAATGAATTTGGTAAATTAAATGTTAATCCGTTCTGTTTATAATTTCTCTAGTATGGGAGGCAGATTTCCTATGAAGCATAACAAAAAAACCAATGCAGCCCGCATTTTGGACGAGCTGCAGATTACTTATAAACTTGTAGAATATCCTGTGGACGAAGAGCATCTGGACGCTGTCCATGTGGCAGCGGAAGTGGGCATGCCTGCAGCCCAAGTGTTTAAAACCTTATGCGTACGCGGTGACAAGAACGGCGTTATGTTTGCCGTTATCCCCGGGGATGGGGAGTTGGACTTAAAGGCTCTTGCCAAGGTTAGCGGCAACAAGCGGGCGGAGCTGGTGCACCTGAAGGAAGTACTGCCCCTTACCGGTTACATCCGCGGCGGCTGCTCACCTTTGGGCGCTAAAAAGAACTATCCTGTGTACATGGACGAAACCTGCGATTTATGGGATGAGATTGCCATTAGTGCAGGTCAGCGGGGCATGCAGATTATCGCTGCTCCCGCAGATTTACAAAAAGCTACCAAAGCAGTGGTCGCACCCTTGATTTTTGATTAATAATGCTTGTGACGACGGGGCAAATATGATATTATAATTTTGTACCTATTTCCTTTGGCTCAGGCTAGGGAAAAGTCTTGATTTAGAAAGATAAACTATTCTCCTGCTCTTTTGGGAGTGCCGCTGTGGCGGCAGTGGGAGCTCGTAAAGGTGGTTAGATTATGTTATACGTTTCTACTCGCGGTAAAACCGATTTAGTATCTGCTGCCCATGCCATTACCCGTGGCTTGGCAAATGACGGTGGTTTGTTTGTGCCCCAAAATATTCCTCAGCTGCGTATGGCTGATATTAAAGCTATGGGCAATAAGCCTTATACGGAGCGTGCGATTGATGTGCTGCTCCAGTTTTTGACTGACTTTAGCGAGGACGAGCTGCGCGAATGCGTAACTGCTGCCTACAGTGCTGACAAATTTGGCGAAAATCCTGTGCCTTTGGTGCAGGTCAACGATAATACAGGCGTGTTGGAGCTGTGGCATGGTCCTACCTCCGCTTTTAAAGATATGGCGCTGCAGCTGCTGCCCCATCTTTTGACACGTTCCATGAAGAAAACAGGCGAAGTGAACAAAGTAGTCATCCTTGTAGCTACTTCCGGCGACACGGGCAAGGCTGCACTGGAAGGCTTTGCTGATGTGGAAGGCACCCAGATTATAGTCTTCTACCCTTGCGAAGGTGTCAGCGATATCCAAAAGCGCCAGATGATTACCCAACAGGGCAAGAACGTCAAGGTTTTCGGTATCGAAGGCAATTTCGACGATGCTCAACGTGGTGTAAAGGAAATCTTTGGCAATACTGATTTAAGCAGCGAGCTGTGCAAGAAAGGCTTTAGCTTCTCCTCCGCCAACTCTATTAACTGGGGACGCTTGGTGCCGCAGATTGTGTACTACTTCAGCGCCTATGTGGATGCTGTTAAAGCAGGCAAGATTCAAGCGGGGGATTCCATTAACTTTGTAGTTCCCACCGGTAACTTTGGCGATATTCTGGCAGGCTACTACGCTAAGCTGATGGGCCTGCCTGTAGAGCGTTTGCTGTGCGCTTCCAACAGTAATAATGTATTGACCGACTTTATTAACACCGGTACTTATGACAAGCGCCGTGAATTCTTTAAGACGATTTCTCCTTCCATGGATATTTTGGTATCCAGTAATTTGGAGCGTTTGCTGTACAATGTTACGGATTGTGATGCAGTGGAAGTTGCGGACTATATGAAACGTCTGAATACGGAAGGCTTCTACCAGGTTGACAGCGATGTGCTGAAACGTATCCAACGTGAGTTCTTCGGCGCTTGGGTGGACGAGCTGGAAACTAAGGAAGCTATTGGCCGCATTTACAGCGATTATAAGTATTTGATGGATACCCATACAGCGGTAGCATGGCGTGCTTTGGAAAAATATCGTTTCCTGACCAGTGACGATACCTACACTGTGGTACTTTCCACTGCCAGTCCCTACAAGTTTAGCGACAGTGTGCTGGAAGCGTTGGATGACAGCCAAAACGTGTCCAAGGATCCCTTTGCTAATCTGCAGGAGCTCAATGCTAAGACAGGTGTAGAAATTCCGCCGCGGATGTTGGCGCTGGAGGATCTGCCTGTGCTTCACGAGGAGATTATTCCTGCCAACGAAATGGAACTGGCTGTAGTTAAAAATTTGTTATAAGTAGAAGAGTTTAAGGCTGGGACAAGTATAGTCATGTTCTCATATCCCGACTCACGTGCGATTTCTTAACGCTCATTTATAACCCCTCAGACACCCATACCACTGAAGTGGCATGGGTGCCAGCTCCCCTAGCAGGGGAGCCAAGACACTTTAGGTTTATTTCCGCTTGTCTACTAGATATTCTAAGTACACTTATGGGAAATATGCTACAGTGCCTTGTTCCCCCTGTTGAGGGGGATGTCATCGATGCGTAGCGAGATGACAGGGGGTTACAAGAGCTAAAATCGCAATGATTCGTCTAGGGATATGAGAACGATGACTTGGTAGTCCCAGCCTCTAATTATAAGGGAGTTTGAAGTGGACGTTAAGAGTGTTTTGGAGCAGGTGCAAAGGGGCGCCATGAGTGTGGCGGATGCCCAGCGTTATTTTGACCGCAAAGCTTTTGAAGATATGGGCTACGCCAAAATCGATACCTATCGGGAAATACGCAGTGGCTTCCCCGAAGTGGTGTACTGCGCAGGTAAGCCGGACGCGTACCTGCAGGCTATCTACCAAAAGATAGCGGCAGAGCAGGGGGAAGTTTTTGGCACCCGTGCGACAGAGGCGCAGTACGAACTGGTGCGGCAGGTGCTGCCTGCGGTTGTTTACGACCCGGTGGCGCGGACGCTGAAGGTGGAGCGTGCTGCTAAAAAGCGCATCGGCTGCATTGCGGTGTGTACTGCAGGTACGGCGGACATCCCTGTGGCGGAGGAAGCTGCGCAGACGGCGGAGTTTTTCGGCAGCCATGTGGAGCGTATCTACGACGTGGGCGTAAGCGGTCTGCACCGTTTGTTGGCGCGGACGGAGCTTTTGCAGCAGGCTAACTGCGTAGTGGCGGTGGCAGGCATGGAGGGCGCTTTGGCCAGCGTTATTGGCGGACTGGTGCGTAACCCTGTAATTGCTGTGCCCACCAGCGTGGGCTACGGCGCTAGCTTCCACGGTGTCAGCGCTCTTTTGACCATGATCAACTCCTGTGCTAACTGCGTTTCCGTAGTGAATATTGATAACGGTTACGGCGCAGGCTATATTGCCACCCAGATCAATCGTCTGGCAGTGGGCGGAAGGCAGGAATAGGCTATGGTGATGCTGTATAATTCCCAAGCGGAAGCAAAATATGAGGCGTTGTTAGACAATCTGCGTGCTTTGGGGCGTGTGATGGTTGCCTTTAGCGGCGGCGTAGATTCCACTCTTTTGGCGTATGCTGCCAAGGAAGCGCTGGGTGAGGATGCTATGGCTGTTACTGCCATCAGTGCCTTGGTACCGGAACGTGATGTGGAGGAAGCAGCAGCCTTCTGCAAGACGCAGGGCTTACGCCAGCTGTACTATATTTTCGATCCATTGCAGATTAAAGGCTTTGCAGCAAATCGCAAGGACCGCTGCTACACCTGTAAAAAGACGCTCTTTAGCCATTTCCTCGATATGGCGCGGGCGCAGGCTGCTGTGCTGTGCGAAGGCTCCAATCTGGATGATCTGGGTGACTACCGCCCTGGTCTCAAGGCACTGCAGGAATTGGCAGTGCACAGTCCCTTGAAGGATGCAGGCTTGACCAAGGAAGAAATCCGCTACCTTTCTAAAAGCAGGGGCTTAGCCACCTGGAGCAAGCCTTCCTTTGCCTGTTTGGCATCGCGCTTTGCCTACGGGGAGCAGATTACCGCAGCTAAACTGGAGGCTGTGGCGCAGGCGGAGCAGTTTTTGTTCGAGGCAGGCTTTACCCAGTTCAGAGTGCGGGTCCATGGTAATTTGGCGCGGATAGAAGTGCTGCCGGAAGAAATGGCGCGCCTTGTGGCGGAGCCCTTGCGGACAGATGTTGCAAAGGTTTTACAAAATAGCGGGTTTACTTATGTTACTATAGATTTACAAGGCTACAGAACAGGTAGCATGAACGAGGTATTGAAATGAAGTCTCTTTATTTAGAATGTAATGCGGGCATTAGTGGTGATATGCTGGTAGCAGCTTTGCTGGATGTGGGCGCTGACCGTAAGGCGCTGGAGCAAGCTTTAAGCACCATTCCTGCCCACGGCTTTACTTATAAAATCAGCCGCGTAAGCAAAGCAGGCGTGGATTGCTGCGATTTTGATGTGGTGCTGGATGCGGAGCACGAAAACCATGACCACGATATGGCGTTCCTCCATGGGGAAGGCGAGCATCATCATGGCCATGACGAGCTTCGTCACGATACGTTTCCTGTACAGGAGCATGAGCACACTCACGCCCATCATCACGAGCATACCCATGCAGAACATGAGCACCACCATGAACATCATCATGATGAGCACGTGCCCCACGAGCATCACCACCACCATGAGCACCGTGGCCTGCCGGAGATTATCAATATTATTCAGCAGGTGCAGATGACGGAGCGTGCCCGTGCTACAGCGCTGCGTATTTTCGACATTGTAGCGGAGGCAGAGTCCAAAGCCCACGCTGTGCCCAAGGAGCAGGTCCACTTCCACGAAGTAGGCGCCATTGACTCCATTGTGGATATTGTGGCTATTGCTGTTTGCTTAGACAGTTTAGGGGTGGAGGAGGTCATCGTCCCTGTGTTGTGCGAAGGCCAGGGCACCATCCGCTGCCAACATGGCATCTTACCCGTACCTGTGCCGGCAACGGCTAACATTATGCGTGACTATAAGCTGAAGGTACGCATTCTGCCGGTGGAAGGGGAGTTCGTTACACCTACGGGTGCAGCGGCAGTGGCGGCCATTAAAACCAGCGACGTGCTGCCTGCGGACTTTACCATTGCGGCAGTGGGCTTGGGCGCAGGCAAGCGTACTTATGAACGCCCCAGCATTTTGCGCGCGTTGCTTATTGAGCATGAGGCTCCGTGCAGCGCTACTAAAGTGTGCAAGCTGGAAGCTAATATTGACGACTGCAGCGGTGAAGTTTTGGGCTACGCTATGGAGCGGCTTTTGGCGGCAGGGGCGCTGGATGTACAAATCCTGCCTGCCTATATGAAGAAGCAGCGCCCAGCATGGCAGTTGCAGGTACTGTGCCAAGTGGAGGCACGGGAAGCTATGGAAAAAATTATCTTCGCGGAAACCACTACCATTGGCATCCGCCATTGCCTTATGGAGCGTACGGTGCTGCCCAGACGTGCAGGCGTAGTGGAGACGGTCTACGGCCCTGTGGCGGTAAAGACTGTGGTCACTCCTGTAGGGGAGCGCACCTACGTGGAGTATGACAGCGCTGCTGCCGTAGCTGCAGCGAAAAATGTGCCTTTGCAGGCTGTGTATGCGGCAGCGGAAGGAATAGTGAAGGAATAGATATGGATAACGTTTTTGATTATGTAGCTGATTTTTATGAGCAGGACCCGGAATGGAACAGCGTGCTACGCCAGAATTATGTGGATAACTATCTGCGCACCAAATCCTGGCAGGGTGCTGATAATGATCGGCTGATGCAAATATGGGAGCACATTACTATGCTCTGCATCTTCTTGGGCAATTCTGAGAACTTTTTGGGGGATATGCGCAGGGAGGACTTTATTGACTGCGTAGGCTGGTGCGGACGTAACGTGTCGGATTTTCCCTTGGATGCTGATCATGTAGCAGATTTTTTGGATACTATGGCTGATTTGTACAGCCATCTGCAAAAGAAGAAGGTTATTACTAAAAATAATGCGCCTGCAGAGGCTAAAGCCAAGCTAATCGTGGACGGCAAGCTGCAGCTTTTGGATAGTACAGGGCATTTTCAGTCCCAAGTGGACCGCTACAATTTGTACTCCACCCCTGATCTGCCTGCCAAAGTTTTTTTGAACATTGGCGAAAGGCTCAACGATTTGATGCAATCCTTGCAGACCTATTTTAGCCACAGCCGTTTCCGCAGGGATGTGGAGCGCGCCAACTTCCTTTACGGCGGCGTGCTGCTCAGCGGTGCGGCAGAGGAAAAACCGGGGACACCGGAATATCTCCAGTGCTTTTGGGATTATTTCCTGTTCGACTACCACATGATTGAAAATGACAAGATTCCCCTGCAGCATTTCTACGATGAATTCTGCGCAGGGGGCTTTACCCGCGACGGCAAGGTGAGCCGCGATGTGCTCTTGGAGCTGCTAAAGGCGGAGTTGGTGCTGTTTTCCGTGGAAGGACGCACGGAGGACGGCTTGTACAGCTGCATCAACGTGTTTACAGGGCAGGACTATATGCTGATGCTGCCCATAGGCGATGATGTGGACACCAAGAATATGTACTTTATGGGGCATATTTTCTATAATAACAGCATGGTGATGAACTGCCTGCGGGGCACGGTGCTGCTGCCTGCTGCCTACAAGCGTTTTATGAAGGTGATGAAGGACTGCAAAGCCTACGTGGCCCTGCGTAACGGTGGCAAGCTGTCTTGGAAGGAGTTTATTGCCCGCTATCCCATCTTCCTGCGCCATGTTTCTTTACTTTACGCAGCCTTTGTGCGGGTGGATAATTTTGATTACGAAACTAATCTGCCGCCGGAGCAGCTGCTGCCACAACCGATACGCCAGGATGAGATTACCCATTGCATTGCGGAGATGATGAGGCCTTTTGCTTTTTCTGCCCATGATATTTTCTTGGCGCAGACCATGTGGGCGGATTTCGTCCATTGGAGCGGCAAAAATGTGGAAAATATCCTGCGTCGGGAAATTTGGGCTGCAGGGATTATCGATGCGTTTATTTGGGCCAATGGCGTGTATAATTACGATTCTGCCCAAATCTCCACCATGTGCTGGGGCGTTCCTCCCCAAGCTTTCCACAGAACCAGCGGGGAGATCAAGAAGGCTTTGAGCATGATCAAGCACGATCCTCGTTATATTAATGAGGAAGGTTTGCTGATTTTGTTGTTGTCATAACAAAGGAGATAGCTATGAAATGTGATTTTTGCGGACGCGAAGTGGAGCAAGGGACTACGGAGTGTCCTTATTGCCACTACCGTTTTAAGATTGATGCCCAAGTGCTGACGCCTGACGAACGGGATACTTTTGACGGTGTGACTATTGAAGAAGATGGCAGTACTGTGGATACTAAGGACGTAGCTGCTGGAGAGGGCTATGGCAGTGGCGCCGGCTATGGTGAGCGCGGCAGCTATGGTGACGACCAAGGCTACGGCAACGTGCCTCCGGGAATCAAGGTGCATACCTTTGGTTGCGGCAGTGGTATTTTAATGACGCTGCTTATCTTGTGCGTGATTGTGAGCTTGATTTTCTTCCTGATGCCTGCGTTCATCGTCTTCGCTGCCATTGGCGCGGCAGTGGTGTTCCTGCTGAGGCTGTTTATGTAGGGCTTACGCTAACATATAAAATTAAAGGCTTACGTAGATTGTTACGTCTACGTAAGCCTTTCGTTTTTTATGCTGCAGCAAGCACTCTGGTCAATGCTTCAATGTTGGCGCTGAGCTTGTCAATCTTGTTTTCCATGCGGATGAGCAAGTAGGCGCTCACTAGCATGGGGAAGCCGTAATCGGCAGCTGCTGCCAAAAATTGGTCAAGTTCCATATGAACCTCCTTGGATAGCGAACCCCTCTCAGTCAACTTCACTGCTACGCAGTTCGTTGACAGCTCTCCCCAGGGAGAGCCAAGATACTAAAGCGAACGCCGAAAAACTTGGCTCGCCCTCTGGGAGAGCTGGCGCGGAGCGCCTGAGAGGGGAATTTACAAGATTACAGCAACACGGTTACATCACTGGTGCGGATGCGTGCTTCGTAAGCTTCTTTGATTTCACCGGCGGCTTCGGTGCCTTTGAACACTGCTTTTTCCACGATAGTGTCCATTGCAGCTTTTGCATCGTCATAGGTTACATCTTCGCGGGGGTTGCTCACGGAAATGGTCTTCTTAGAGCCTTCCTCAGTTTTAAATACTAATTCCAAAGTCTTATCCATAGTTAAAATCTCCCTTCAATGTTATATAAAGCTTGGCTCCCTTTCAAGGGAGCTGGCAGCAAGCTACGAAGTAGCGCAGCTGACTGAGGGTTTTGTTTAGCGTTAGAAAACCCCCAGCTTCGTCACTACGTTCCTCAGCAGCCCCCTTAAAAGGGGGCCGAGAAATAAAGACGTGCTTACGCTTGTTCTACCAAATCAACTTTTTCGCTCAACGCGATGCCTTGGACGGTGTTAGCCATGAGATTACCCAACGCAGTACCAACTGCAAAACAGTCTTCAGCAGTAGCTTCCGCCTTGATGCCGCTGTAGGTGCGGGCTTTAGTTTTGATGCTGCCATTGGTATTTACACCATCCTCCACGTTGATTACTAAAGATTTTTTGTTCATTTGCTCTTGAATTGCCATAAGTAAAATCTCCTTTCAAAATTTTTTGATTGCCCCTCTCAGTCAACTTCACTGCTACGCAGTTCGTTGACAGCTCTCCCCAGGGAGAGCCAAGATACTAAAGTGAACGCCGAAATACTTGGCTCGCCCTCTGGGAGAGCTGGCGCGGAGCGCCTGAGAGGGGAATTGCCATTCATTCTTACGCGAACAGCGCTTCCGCAAGTTCTGCCTTTTGTTGGGGAACCTGCAAGGTGTTCTGCAAAAAGAACTGGCGGTAGTAGCGGGCACGGCTGCGGAGCATTTCTCCACCGGGGCGCAAGGTTTTCGTTTCCGGCATACCGCTGAGCCAGGAAAGGTCCCAGCGACAGTCGGGGTCATTGCTGTTGGGACCGTAGCCATCGGCTACAGCCACTTCGTAGTGAGTGCGCACATGCTCGAAGTCGATGGGCAGTTCCAAAGCGATGCACAGGATAGCGATGACTACAGCCATTTGGTTTATCTGCAGTTCCGTTGGCGGGTCTGCAGCGTAGATG
>NZ_JBGVLF010000013.1:0-4255 GCF_045124115.1 Phascolarctobacterium sp. | reverse complement strand
AGCTACGCGAACGCCCAGGTTGTCCAGTTCGTCAGCGAATTCAGCAGCCAGTTTGTCAACGTTAGCGCCTTTAGCCATAGCTTTAGCAACGATTTGAGCCATTTCATAACGGGTCATCAGTTTGTCGCCGCCGAAGGTAGCATCGCCGTAGCCGTCGATAACGCCGGCAGCAGCCAGTTTGTTGATGGAGTCATAAGCCCAATGACCAGCAGGTACATCGGAGAACGGGTTAGCAGCGTATGCGGAAGCAGTTACGCCCAGAGCCATAGCCATTGCCAATACTAAAGATTTTTTCATGATGTTTTCCTCCTTTAGGAAAAATGTTTATTTTACAAAACACTCCTTAGGAGAGCTAGCCCTTCCATCAAATCTTGCAAGAGTTGCCTTGTTTCCTCTGCTATTGATTTCCGTTTCAGCTATCGTGAGAGTGCTTTATAACAGGGTCATCGCAGGAGAGGGACGTAAGGCGTGTCCCCGGCCTGCCGTATGCCAAACAAGTACTCGCTGATGAAACCTTCAAACCCCACCCCTGAGGTAAATCCTAGTCTCATCCTTGCTTGACTTACAAGTCAATTATAAGACAATTGTAATTTTGGAACAATTCTGCTTGCTTATACATTTATAAGCGCAGCTGATAGATTGGCTAATAGTTGGGAGCGTACTTCCTTTATATGGAAGGGCGTGTTTTGCGGTTGCCAAAAGGCACCTTGGTCAAGAGTGATGGCTGTAGAATTGCTTGCTAAAGGATGCAGTTGCAGGCAGCCTGCGTACTCGCTAGGCAGGCCAAGGCGGTGGGGCAATAGTAAATAGCCACCATCTGTAATAAGGCGGGCAAGGGCTGCCCGGAGAGTGGGGGGGGTAATTCGATTATCCGCAAAACCGTAGAGTGAGCGGAACTTTTTCCAATCGTTAACGCTCATTACATCTTCGGGTAGCACGCAGGGCAGTTCTGCCAAATCTTCGGGAGCAAGGGTTTCTTGGGCAGCAAGTTCGCTGCGGGCAGGAACGATGACGCCTAAATTAGTTTTGGTTAGCCCGTGGTAACTAAAATCATTTTCTTCATCCGCACTGCGCAGATCGCCTAAAAACATATCGAGTTGCGCTTGGTGGAGCATATCCAATGCATCTTCGTGGGTGTGAAAGGAAATAGTGATTTCTGCATTGCTGTTTTCAGCTAAAACGCTGTTGACTGCTTGGTACATGGCACCCATGGGGAACCACCCATCGCAGCCTAAACGGAAGACGCGGTGCTCCTTGGCTTTGATTTCTGCAAGTCCTGCTTTGAGTTCGTCCACGGATTGAAGCATTGCTTGCGCGTGGGCGTAGAAATATTCCCCAGCTTCCGTCAGCAAAAAACGCCTGTTACTGCGCTGGATAAGGGCGATGCCTAGTTCATCTTCCAAGGCTTTGATTTGCTGGCTGATGGCGCTTTGGGAAATATAGCATTGCTCCGCTGCTTCGCTAAAGCTTTTGCAGTCTGCAACTGCCAAAAAATATTTCATTTGTCGTAATAGCATGTGTTCAACCACCTTTACGCAAAAAGTTACTGATTAGTTAAACTTATTGTAAACTGTAGAAAAGCTAATGACAAATTAGAAAAAGAGATAGGAAGATAAGCTAAACTTATATAATTTTCCCCTCTCAGTCAACTGCGCTGCTATCGCAGCTTGTTGACAGCTCTCCCCAAGGAGAGCCGAGATGGTAGAAATTCGCTATTCGTTCTTGGCTCTCCCTTTGGGCATCCTACGGATATTAGCACGCCCTACAGTTATACACTTCGCTTACGCTCGTGTCTAACTGGGGCGTTGCGTCAGAGCTGTCAGCGGAGCGTAGCGACGCTGACTGAGAGGGGGCGTCCATTTCTCATATTTACATGCCATTTCAAGAAATTTTAACTACTTCTCCCTTTATTCGTGCTATAATGTAGGTAGTAGAAAAGTTGCACTACGAACATCTCATTATAAAGGCAGGTATCGTCATCAAAGAAATTTTACGGTTTGACGCAGCGGTGTAAGCAACGCACGTGCTGCCGACATTGCGGTAGTCCTTGGGAAGTTCCACCGCATAGTAGTACGCACTCCCACACTATTTTTAAGGGATGTGCCGTACTATGCGTAAAATTCAATTTTTATACTGCTATGGTCTCATCCCTATATCTAAACGTACAGGAGTTGAGATTTTATGGCAGATAAAGATATTGCCGAAAAATTACTGGAAGACTATAATGACGTCTTTGCAGATATTATCAATGTGCTTGTTTTCGGTGGCAAGCAAATCGTTGCTCCAGAAAGCTTACAACGAGTCAATGTCCGTTCACAAATGAAAGTGGATGGCAACCTTCACGAGCAGGAACGTGATGTTGCTAAATTTTGGACAAAGCATCAATCCGATATTAGAATTGCTTGTTTAGGCTTTGAAAATCAAACTAATATGGATTTTCGAATGCCTCTGCGAGTGATTTCATATGACGGAGCTAGTTACAGAGCACAGCTAAGCGATAAAGAACCATGCGAAGTAATTACGCTTGTCCTTTATTTTGGCACTAAGCGTTGGACTGCACCTAAAAGGCTTAGCGACTGTATAAAAAAGGCTACTGTCTTTCCTGATGACATGCATAATGATTATAAAATAAAAGTTTTCGAAATTGCTTACTTATCCCAAGAGCAAATAAATATGTTTAAAAGCGATTTCAAGTACATTGCAGATTATATAGTGCAAATGCGTACAAATAACAATTACGTACCATCTCAGGGTACCATCAAGCATGTTGATGCATTTTTAAAGCTCATGGCAGCAATTTCTAACAATAAACTTTTTGAGGAAATTATTCCCACTGCTATTATGAAGGGAGAGAATACTATGGACAGATTTTCTACTATGATGAAAGATGAATATGAAGCTAAAGGAAAAGTAGCTGGACGCACCGAAGCTACAAACTCCTTCGCTACCGACATGATCAAAGACGGCGAGCCGGCTAATAAGATTATGAAATACACCAAGCTGTCCATGGAACGCTTGGAAGAAATCGCTAAAAGCCTTAATACTACCTTAGTTTTATAAAGAACGTAATTTAAAATGACCTATGTAGATGTAATAGTCTGCGTAGGTCTTTTTTGTGTATATGAGATTGTCCAGCAGATTGAGGTGTGCAAACAAAAAAGGAGCCTCCCTGCGGAGGCTCCCAGAAAAGTTTTGCGAAACTTTTTGTTTTGAATTAGAAGCTGAATACCAAGTCAGCGTACAGGATTTGGTCATCCTTGTCTTCAGTTTTGGACTCAGTGTCATAGTAGTGAACGGTACCAACGATGTTCTTAGCGAAGGTGTAGTTTACGCCAACGCCATAACCTTTGAAACCTTCACCAGCGAACCAGTTAGCATCAGTGGTGTGTTCAACAGCAGTTTGTTTGCCTTGGTCATAGTAGTTAGCGAACAGGCCCCAAGAACCTACTTCAGCAGCGCTAGCACCTTTGTAGGACAGACCTACTACATAGCCATCTTTTGTGTCAACGTCGTCTTTGCTTTCGTCGCCTTTCAGGTACATAGCATTCAAGGTTACATCGCCAACGGTGTAATCAGCGCCAACATACCAGATAGCATTGTCTTTGTTAGTTTCTCTGATATCTTCGTTGGTGCCCATGTCTTTGAAGTTTACATAGCCACCCATCAGGTTTACGCCAGCCAGTTTAGCACTGATTTCGCCACCGCAGTAATCGCCATCAGAACCATTTTTATCATTTACAGAAGTATCCGTTGCTTTACCAGCGAAACCTTTGATTTTGATTTTTTCGCCATAGGACAGTTCAACACCATCAGCACGGGTATCATAAACATTACCATTGCCGAAGAACGCATTATAACGACCAGCCAGAACTTTTACACCGCCAACTTTACCTTCAACATAAGCGCGTTGGAATTTGGTTTCTTCGTCGCCACTGTCATTGCTAAAGTCTTGGATGTTTTGAATCATACCGGTGTAGGACCAGTCTTCGTTAACTTCGCCAGCAATCCACAGACGGGAACGCAGGTTGTTGTTGCTGTTGCCTTTCAAATCGCTGTCAGAGTAACGATAACGAACTTGACCGGTGATTTTAACGTTGTCAGCTTTCTTTTCCAGGTTAGCTACGCGAACGCCCAGGTTGTCCAGTTCGTCAGCGAATTCAGCAGCCAGTTTGTCAACGTTAGCGCCTTTAGCCATAGCTTTAGCAACGATTTGAGCCATTTCATAACGGGTCATCAGTTTGTCGCCGCCGAAGGT
>NZ_JBGVLF010000012.1:0-2440 GCF_045124115.1 Phascolarctobacterium sp. | reverse complement strand
AGTTCTGTAAGGCATTCAATGCTAAGACAGCAAACATGGAAAAGGGCTTACCAGTTCCTGTTATCATCACCGTTTACTCAGATAAATCATTTACCTTCGTATCAAAGTCTACCCCAGCTTCTTACTTAATTAAGAAGACCTTAGGCTTAAAGTCAGCTTCTCACAAGCCTGGTACTGAGGTTGCAGGTAAGATCACTATGGACCAGTGCCGCGAAATCGCTAAGGCTAAAGAGCCTGATATGACTGGTGCAGATCTAGACGCATCTGCTCGTACTATTGCTGGTACTGCTCGTTCAATGGGCATCCAGGTGGAGGGTTAATCAATGGCTAAGATTGCTAAGCGTTTAAAAGAAATCCGTGCAGCTGTTGATAAGACCAAGCAGTATGCTGCAGTTGAAGGTTTTGAGCTATTAAAGTCTACTGCAAAGGCAAAGTTCGTAGAGAGCGTTGACGTTGCAATTCAGTTAGGTATCGATGCTACTAAGTCAGACCAGAACGTACGTGGTGCTACCGTATTACCAAATGGTACCGGTAAGACTGTTCGCGTTTTAGTTTTCACCCAAGGCGATTTAGCAGAGCAGGCAAAGGCTGCTGGTGCTGATCACGTTGGTATGGACGAGTTAGCAGCTGAAGTTAAGAAAGGCTTTGCAGACTTCGACGTTGTTATCGCATCACCTGATGCAATGCGCGTTGTAGGTCAGTTAGGTCAGATCTTAGGTCCACGTGGTTTAATGCCTAACCCTAAGGTTGGTACCGTAACTCGCGACGTTGCAACTGCTGTTAAGAATGCTAAAGCAGGTCAGGTTCGCTTCCGTAACGACAAGGCTGGTAACATCCAGACTTCAATCGGTAAGGTAAGCTTCACTGCTCAGCAGTTATCAGAGAACTTAACTGCTCTTATCGCAGCTATCACTAAGTTAAAGCCAGCTGCTGCTAAAGGCGCATTTATCAAGAAAGTTTGTGTATCAACCACTATGGGTGTTGGTCTAACTATCGATAAGGCAAGCCTAGCTGCAGACAAGGCTGCTGACGCACAAGCTTAATTTAAGCTTTAAGTTAGCTAAGCGCCTTGGTACTAGGCGCTTATAAAAGAATTTGGAAAGGGGGCATTGCCGCCAAACCAAAGACCGCAGGGGGTAGTACCTTAATCATCCTGCGTAGGCGGAGCTAGAAATAGCTCTGGTGGTCCCGAAAGGGTATAGTCCATTATGGACATTCCAGGAGTCACTGCTAAAAATGGCATTGAATATCGAAGACAAAAAGGCAATCGTTGCTGAAGTCGCCGAAGTAGCCAAGAAAGCTGTGTCAGCTGTTACTGCAAATTCATGCGGTATTCCAGTAGCAACTTTAACCAAACTACGTAAAGAAGCTCGTGAGAACAATGTTTACTTACACGTTGTTCGTAACACTCTTCTTACCCGTGCTTTAGAAGGCACTGAGTTTGAGTGCATCAAGGATTCATGCAAGGGTCCAACCATTATTGGTTTATCTCTTGAGCATCCAGGTGCTGCTGCTAGAATCTTCAAGAATTTTGCTAAAGAGTGCAAGACTTTCGAAGTTAAAGCTTTAGCTTTTGAAGGTAAGGCATACGACAGCAAAGACATTGATGTTCTTGCAACATTACCAACATACGACGAGGCTATCGCTCAGTTAATGGCAACCATGAAAGAGGCTGCAGCTGGCAAACTTGTTCGTACTCTTGCTGCATTGGGCGAGAAACTTGGTTCAGAGACTGCTGCAGAATAATTTCAACTGCGCGGTTTGTTAGACTAAATTTAGTCGATTGTTTTTTTTCAGGCATAGCCTGGTTATTTTATAGGAAGTTTAAAAATGGCTTTATCTAAGGATGAAATCATTGAGGCAATTGCTGCTCTATCTGTTACTGAAGTTGTAGAGTTAGTTAAGGCAATGGAAGAGAAGTTCGGTGTTTCTGCAGCTGCAGCTGTTGCAGCAGCTCCAGCAGCTGGTGCAGCTGCTGCTGAAGAGAAGACCGAGTTCGACGTTATGTTAAAGGGCGTTGGCGCTAACAAGATTGCTGTTATTAAGGCAGTTCGTGGTGCTACCGGTCTTGGCCTAAAGGAAGCTAAGGACTTAGTTGAGTCAGCTCCTGCTAAGGTTAAGGAAGCAATGCCAAAGGCTGACGCAGAGGCTTTAGTAAAGGCTCTAGTTGACGCTGGTGCAGATGCAGCTTTAGCTTAATAGCTAGCTTCACATAACAGGCTCGCATCGGGCCTGTGGCAGATAGAAATATGCTGTCAAAAACGTAACCCGATCCCCCATTTTAGAGGGATCGGGTTCGGTGCCTAAAAACACATAAGACGCAATCGTGTCTTATCCGGAAACAGATCAAATAGAGGATCACCTTATCCATGGTCTACTCCTACACTGAGCAAAAACGCATCCGTAAGGATTTTGGTAAGCGTGTAAAAGTATTAGATAC
>NZ_JBGVLF010000011.1:0-3405 GCF_045124115.1 Phascolarctobacterium sp. | reverse complement strand
GAGCTGTTCGCCGTTAGAGGTGTCTACTGTCTGATTGTTGTTGATGTTCAATGAAGCTGCAAGCATCTGTGCTGCCTCGATATTTACCTCTGTCATCAGAGGAGATACATATGTCTTCTTCATATCTTGTATAATTATTTTCTGTTATGTTTTTTTGACAGAAGAACAGAAGGACAAAAGATTGCAAAATGCAGATTCTCGTGAAACCGGGCAACGGTGCCGTTGCAATGCACGCTATGCATTTTTATAAAACAGATTTAATGAAGCTGCACACAAACTGCTTGCGTGCAGTTCACTAAATTTGTTTTATTATAGGTTTCGCGCCATAGGGCTTATGTTCTTATGTACTTATGTCTAAAATCTTTTTACACGTGTTAGCGAACAAACTTCTTTACACCGTTTACAATGTAAATACCCGGCTCAGTAATTGTCTCAACGCGGCGGCCTGTAAGGTCGTAGATAACTGTACTCTGTACTCTGTTATCTGTTATCTCGTCAATGCCTGTTGTGCCCTCGCCGAAACGGAAACTGTAAGAAGCAGCACCATTTGCAACGCTTGCTGGCAAGTATGCCTTGTTGGCGTTGTTCAACCAAACACCACCGGCCATTTTAGCCTTGTAGAGACCTACCTCGCCTTCTACAACACCAAGAACGTAAGCCTCCTTAGTAATATACTCATTGTTGAGTGTGCCTTCCATCACATTCTCAACACCAGCAGTCTCCTCTGTAACAGCAAATGTATAATCACCCTCTTTTGCCTCAACAATGACGGCGGTGTTTGCTGGGAGAACACCTTTTACCTTTTCCAAATGAACACTCTCTGCGGCAACTTCAGAAATCACATAGCAAGTAACATCCTCGGGGATAACCACATTGTAACCCAAGTACAATGTAGCCCAACCTACGTTTGTTACATTAAGAACATAATCCTCAATAGATGCAATATTTACTTTGTAAATACTAACAGCGGACTGGTTTGCGCTTTCATAGCAAGCAAACAATGGTGAACCATTGTTATAGTTGAATTGCATAACATTTCTATTGCTAGAACCTGTCGCAACAACAGAAGTCTTTCCACCCTCAATAGAAATAGCCCAAGAACCATGAATATCTTTCGTACTCTTAGATTTCAAATAATTTCCAGATGACGATGCAGCATAAAGGTAACCAGCAGCAGCCTTTAAAGCAAAAGTTTCCGCACTTGCACCAGTTTGCAAGCCAAGTTCCTCAACATCCGAATTAAGTTCTATTGAATTTCCTACAACGTTAACCTCAACAGCACCTCTATTATTTGTTTTCTGATTAGTAGAAAGCGCGTAAGACTTCCCAGCATTTACACCAACAATTACCACCTTATCACCAACAGCCAAGTCTGCAGCATCTTCAACCAAAGTAGCTGTACCTGTTGCAGCACCAGATGCACCGCTTGCAGCCTTCTTGAACGCATGCTTTACAACGGGGCTTGCATAGCCATCCTCGTCGTATGCAATTACCTGAAGAGTTGCATCGGCCTTGATTGTCAAAGTCTCGGGGCACTCGTCGCTGTTCTCTGTAGGAGTCTTGCCATTCAATGTGTAGTAAGCTGTTGTACCTTCGGCAACAGTGATAGTAACCTCAACAGACTCCTCGAATGTAGCCTCGTCGAAAGAGATTTCTGGAGTTGCAGCAACACGTGTATAAACTGCGGTAGCAACGCTACTTGCACCAGCCTCGTTAACCGCAATAGCTTTAACTGTTGTTGTCTCTGTAATCTCGAAAGCCTCGGAATACTCATCGCTATCCTCTGTAGGATCCGAACCATCTGTTGTATAATAGATTGCAGCACCCTCTGTAGCACAAGAAATCTCAACCTCTTTTGAACCAACGAAGTTACCACCGGCGGTAAGTGTTGGAGCTACGGGTTTTGAAACACCTGTACTTGCAGCATAAGTAACAGTCAAAGCATCCAAACGAACCTGTTTTGACAAAGAAGCAACAGAAAAGCTGTTGCTTGAGCCATCAAGTGTTACGGTCACCTTATCTGAATTTACAGTGCTTCCGGAAATAGAATTACCAAGCGCTGTTGCATAAGAAGAGCTGTTGCAATCGAAAACAATACTTGTAATATTGCCAAGAGAACACTCCACCATGATCTCGGAACTTTGATACAATCTTACAGGGTTAGCATAATCTGCAACAGCATTTGTAGAACTTGCCTTGTTGTTTGTAAAAGTAATACCATTCTGCGCCCACACCTGCTGTGTTGTAGTAAACGAGGTACGCTGAGCTTTGTCCGCAAAAGACAATGTAGCAGTCTCCTGCGCCTGCGCTCCTGCAAATGCGAAGAGCACAGCAAAAATTGAAAGTAAAAATTTTTTCATAATAATTAAATTTATTTTGTTTTGTGAATTTTCTACACACTCCCCTCCGGCTTCAAAAACAGGTTTTGAATACACCTCTCCGCAACAGCAAGTGGAGGAGTTTTCAGTCCCCTATGGGGAGTTCCTCAAAAATTTTCGCAAAGTTACCTCTTTAATATATATTAACCAAGCTTTTCGCTGATGTTTGTTCACGCATTAACGTTTTAACATAAACGCGAAATTCTCCTTTACAGCATAGCCATAAAGAAGAACACGCAACACCACAAGAATAAATAAATTAGACAGAAGAACAAAAGCCCCTTAGGTTATGAGCATAGGCACATGGAACAGGATTTCCATGTAGATAAAACATTAAGGATGGGGCAATTGAAAATGTATTTTCAAGGCCATAGCCTTAATGTTTTATGCATCGCAAGGTTCACTTGCGGAAGCTTTATGCCATAACTGCAAGGGGTGCATCCTTTAACCCGTGTACATTGCCTTTTGTACTTATGTACTTATGTCTAAAATAATATACTCAAGGGCGGGCTGACCCCGCCCCTACGGAACCGATGTTGTAAACAACATTACACATTACACAATACACATTTTGGGTACCCTTCCGGCTTAAAAGCCACCTCCCCTACAGGGGAGGAATTTTAACATCGCTGCAAGCAAATTGCTCCCCTGTAGGAGAGCTCCGCGCAGCAGTGAGGGGTATGTGTCAAGGGCGGGCAGACCCCGCCCCTACACGTTACACGTTAAACAATAGACATTACACTTTTGTACCCCTCCGGCTTGGCAGCCACCTCCCCTACAGGGGAGGAGTTTTGTCGCTGCAAACAAATTGCTCCTCTGTAGGGGAGCTCCGCGCAGCGGTGAGGGGTACTTGCCTGGCGTTATTATTTCGGCTAACGGTTAGCAATGGTAATTCCCTAAACCTCCGGCACTATCAAAAACACAGCAAACAACCGTTCAGACATCGGGAATAGGATAAAAGCTGTCTGAGCGGTGCATATTAGCGTTGCTGTTATTGCGTGGAAAGCGAGTTCTTTTATCCCCGATG
>NZ_JBGVLF010000010.1:0-2013 GCF_045124115.1 Phascolarctobacterium sp. | reverse complement strand
CCCATAATTTGCATTATCATTTTGCAATAGCTAGCATTTAAAAACACGTTACTTTCATGATATGGTAATACTACAAATTTACGGCAGCCTGGCAAATCGTCGCTAGGCTCCCAGGCGTTCGCGATGTCGTCCGCCGTTACCGTTACCGCGTGGCCGTTCGCCGCCTGAGGTATAAATGTTTCAACATTTGGATAGGTTCCATAATTCCCGCCGTGGTGCTCTATTAAGTCGGTATGATATTCTTTTTTTAATGCTACGACCCAATATGAGTCCGTAAAATATTGTATTTCATTTTCAATATGGCTATATTGTAAAATAGGTCGTGATTTATTAGATTTTTTTAGTTCTCTTTTTGCTGCTTTTATTCCCGCTAAAAACTTATTTCCTAACATGTCTTTGGTGTCTAACTCTTTCAGTTGATTTACCAGGGTCGCGCGGATTCCGTCCACGTCCCCAGCGTTTAGCATATTTAATAAAGTAGTCGCTTCTTTTTTATTCATTTTATATTCATCCTTTCCGATAGTCGATATTCATTTTATATTTATCAGCAGCGGGACGGGTCCCGCTGCTTTGTTGCTTAATTGTGTAAAAATAGAAAGTCGTCGCCGTCGTTTAGTTCGATAATGGTTAATCCATCAAATTCAAAGTCGCGCATAATCGCATCAGTGTCAATATACCATCGTAAATGTTCCGGCACGCCCTCGAGATAGCCTATTTCATCTAGATAGTTTTCAAACGCGTCCAGCTTCCCGTGGCCGCTGATGAAATAGCAGTGGTCGTTTAGCGTATCCAGGGCGCCGCGTAGTGTGTCGTCGTGGCCGTATTCAATCAATAGACACGCGGCTTCCATTTCGTGGCTGTCGTGGGTTCTTTCCAGGTCCTCATAGTCCGCTATCATGTCGACGCTTGCCATCAATTCCACGCCATACGCTGAAAAGTGAGTGCAGCCCGTTTCGTCGTCCGGGTATTGTTCCATGTAGTTATCATACCACGCTAGGGCTTCCGTCGCGTCCTCAAAATAGAACACGCTTTGTTCTCCCGTGAAATCTTTTGTGTAGTTAATGAATTCGATTTGCATTTTTATTCCCTCTTTCCGCTTTCCGCTAGTTAAATTTGTTTACACTATTATTATACTACATAAGCAAAACTTTTATACAACTCAAATTCAACTTTTTGTCTACATCTTTCGACGTTATCCGCAGCGGGACGTCCCGCTGCCCACCTGGCCCCAGGGTACCCCGGTATAGTAGCGGGAACATGGCCCGGGTATAGTGGGTATTTAATCGCAGCACGCAGCAGCACGCGCAGCGCATCGCATGGCGTAGCCGAACGCAGCAGCACGCAGCAGCACGCGCAGCAGCACACCACACCCCACCCGGCCCCTATAATAGAGCGCGCGGGGGCGTGTTTTGTGAGGTGTTTTAGCACCCCAAAAATAGAAAAAGGCTACTCAAACGACACGAGTTTGATACTAGGAAATAAAAGGAAAACAATAATGATACAACGTTTATAAAACTTGTGATATACTTAAAATTGTCATTATGACGGGAATAAAAAAGAAGTCAACCGCATATAATAAGTCGTGTATACGGTACAAAAAAGGTAGGTTAGTGGTATGAGTCAGCTATCAGAAAAAGAAGAAAGAGGGGAGATCGCATGAGTCAACGTGTCGGTTTAGACCTTGCCAACGGGTTTATTAAAGTCGCGTTAGAGAACGGGACTAACCTGGTGTATGAAAATCGTTTAACGCAATTAACCGGGTTAGAATTTGACGCCTTAGATGTGAACAATGAAACAGTGTATGAAGTCAATGGCGAACGATATATTTTATCCAAGACGGGAATTAGTAGCGGCGGACGTAGCAGCGACCGTTATTTTAGCCCACAATACTTGATCGAGTGTTTAATTGCGTTAAGTCAAGTCGTAACGGAGCAAGATGTCGTGTTATGTGTCGGCTTACCGTGTCGTGATTATTTGATTCCGGGGTTACGTGATCGCATGAGAGACATGTTA
>NZ_JBGVLF010000009.1:0-10358 GCF_045124115.1 Phascolarctobacterium sp. | reverse complement strand
TCTACAATCATGCTTACAGGCTCATCCACTGCCTCGCACACATGGTTGGCGTTAACCTCGATGCTCTTGGGTAGACCACTGAGCAAATCGCGGCCGCGTACTTCCATTACGGCAGGATTTTCCACCTTCATGGCAGTACCGATTTCAATCTTGATGTTTTCTGCAGTGCGTTCGCCAATGAACATATTGAAGGTTTTACGTACATAGCGGACGATAGCTGCATCAATAGCATCACCGCCGCAACGAACGCTCTTGGAAACTACAATGCCGCCCAAGGAAATAACGGCAACTTCGCAAGTACCGCCGCCGATATCAACAACCATGCTGCCGGTAGCTTCCTGTACGGGCATACCTGCACCGATAGCTGCTGCCATAGGCTCTTCAATCAAATAAGCTTCACGGGCGCCTGCTTCAATAGTAGCGTCGATAACGGCGCGCTTTTCTACCTCAGTAACACCGGAAGGTACGCCTACCAAAATACGGGGACGTACAAAAGTGCGGTTGCCCATAGCTTGCTTGATAAAATATTTCAACATGGACTGGGTAATTTCGTAATCAGCAATAACGCCATCCTTCATGGGGCGGATAGCGATGATATTGCCGGGAGTACGGCCGATCATGCGCTTTGCTTCCGCACCGATAGCAAGAACCTCGTTGGTGTCCTTTTCCACTGCCACTACAGAAGGCTCACGGATGATGATGCCCTTATCCTTGCAGTGCACCAAAGTGTTGGCAGTGCCTAAATCTATACCCATATCATCGGACATATTGTTAAAAATACTAATATTAGGGAATGTAAACTTCATTTCCGTCTGTCCTCCTAATCTACTAAGCCTGCTTCCTGAAAACTGTAATAGGTACCATCGCCAATAACCAGATGATCCAAAAGAGGAATGCCCAGGGTTTTGCCTGCTGCCAGAAGCACGGCCGTCAGCTGCCTGTCCTCCTTGCTGGGGTGAGGGTCTCCGGAAGGATGGTTGTGCGCCACCGCAATGGCTGCAGCATGCTGCAGGATTGCCGGCTGGAACACCTCCCGCGGATGCACCGTGGAGTTTGTCAGACTGCCCTCGGAAACAACTTCCGTACCTATTACCTTATTTTTAGTATCCAACAAAATTACTACAAATTGTTCCTTTTTGGCGTAACGCAGACGCGGCATCAAAAACGCTGCCCCTTCCTGCGGACTGCCAAAACGGACTTTATCTAAAGGGCGGGCGGACGCAATGCGCCTGCCAAGCTCCAAAGCCGCCAGCACCGTGGCCGCCTTCGCCTGTCCCAAGCCCCTTATTTGCATAAGTTCCTGCAGGTCCGTAATGCCTGCCAACCGTTTGTATAAACCGTTGTCCGCAGTCATCTCCCTGCCAATTGCTAACGCCGACCTGTCCGCTGTCCCGGTACGCAGCAAAACTGCCACCAGTTCAGCATCAGTCAACGCTTCCACGCCCCGCAGAAGCATTTTCTCCCGCGGTCTGTCTTCTAAAGGAAGATTTTTTAAATTTTCCTTTGCTTCATGTGCTTGCGCATCATGATAGTGGGATTCACTTTCCTTTGCCTGCCAATTTTTGCCGAGCTTCGCCACTTCTACCTACCCCGATTTCCTGCAACATCATGTGCAGACGGCTCAAAGGCAGACCTACTACATTATTGTAGCAGCCGCGAATTTGCTCCACCAGCAGCGCTCCTCTGCCCTGTATACCGTAGGCCCCCGCCTTATCCAAGGGTTCGCCTGTGGCTACATAGGCGTCAATCTCCTCCGCCTCTAACGGACGGAACTTTACATCAGTTACGCAGACTTCAGACAGCTCGCGCCCCTGATAACGAACGGCCACGCCTGTCATTACCTGATGGCTGCGGCCTGATAAACGGGCCAGCATGGCCTTCGCCTCGCAGGCGTCGGCAGGCTTGCCCAAAATATCTTCATCAATAACAACAATCGTATCCGCAGCCACTACGGGAACAGCGTCCCCTACTGCAGCTGCCACTGCCCTGCATTTGCCTTGGGCGTTATGCAGCGCCACCAAACGTGCCTCGGCAGCACTGCCTGCTTCCTCCGCAAAATCCGCCGGAACTACGCGGGCAGCGATGCCCACCTGCTCTAGCAGCGCCAATCTGCGGGGAGAAGCTGAAGCTAATACCACTTCCATAATGCTTAGCTTTCCTTCTTGCTCATGTCGATAACCATTTCTTGCTTTTCTAATTCGAAAATAACAACTTGTCTACCTTGGCGCACTGCATCGCGTTTAAAGATGCGGGCATAGCTGATGGTAACGATTTCCCACAGCACCACGCCGCCGATCATAAACGGCATGCTGTCCATATGGAAGAAGGTTGCCAGGCTGTTGCCAAAGGCCAAGCCTGCCAAAACACCTGCTACCGGCAGACCATAAACAATGAGCTTCGCCTTAGTCTGATCGCCTTCACGATATTCAGCGCCCACTACATCGCCTGCTTTAGCACCGATAGGGTTCCAACAATCTAAATACTTAGGCAAACCTGTAAGTTCGCTCTCAGCTTTATTAACTTTAATCTCGGCTCTTTCGCCATACCTTTTTACAACAATACCTCTAATTTCCGCCATGAAGTCTAGACCTCTCCTCTATTAATATGGATATGCAAAAATATACAAATAACCGGCACCAAAAATAACGCCGTAAATAGCTAAGAATGCTAAGCAGCCCTGCCAAGTTACAGGATAGCCAAAGTTAAAGTCCTCGCCAAAAATACCACGGCGGTTGAAGAAAGTATATTTTTTACGTTTTCTAAACCACAATGCCTTGCGTTCCGGGCCAATATACTTCGCTACCAAGAAAATATAGACAAAGGAAGCGAAAAATATAGTCATAACCCTGCCGCACATGGCCAAAGGATGTACATGTTCAAGTCCTTCCATAATTTCTAAACCTCCCTAAAACTTACAGTTGGATGTATTTGTCAGGCATTTGTCTGCGCAGCTGTTTCAGGAAACGGTCGCTGCATTTAAAGAGCAGACCAGCCAATTTGTTCTTCTTGCCCTCGGTAAATACCAATAAACGTTGAGGATTATTATCCAAGGAGTTGTAACGATGAATATAGTGGCTGATTTTGGTTTTACGGAAGAAGCTCTTCACGTATTTATCAGTAAAGCTTTCGGTGCGGGTCAGGTCAACGAAATAGCTGTGCTTAACAAAGCCCAAGCCGCTGGTAATAACCTCCAAACGATGATCCTTGTACAGAATCAAAGTGTACTTAAAGGAAACGCGCCATACCCACAATGCCAAAAGCACCAAGTCGATGCCCCAGCCCAACAAGTTCAAGCGTTTGGTCTCCTGCAGACCGTTCCATTCGTACACAAACAAGCAGCCGATTAAAATTAAAGCACCGGCAGCAAAAATTTTGCGTTCAAAGCTGGTAGTTGATTCCTCACGAATAATTTCTTCCAAAAATATTCCCTCCATTTTATGCGTGTAGCAACACTGCTCCATTTTCATCTAAATATTATACCAAAAATTACCTTTAAAGCATATACCTAAAACACGGAAAGCTCAGAAAAAATGCAAGCTTTATGTAAATTTTTTTACATGAGCCTGTAGCGATGGTTTTTGTTCTCCTGCATAAAGAGTCCGTCGATGTGTACCTTGCCGTTGTCTATACTGAAAGCGTCAGAAACGAAGGTGCCAAAGTTAGTGCGCACTTCTACATCACGGAACTGCAGATGCTTTTTCCTGTTGCTGAACTTGCCGCTGATCTCGTGGAAGGGCACAAGGTAGATGCTGCCACCACCGGAAGTGAACTTGCCGTAGGTGTGTACGTCGCGGGTAGCACCGTAGCCGCGCATGTGCAGCTCCAGTTCCACACTGCATCTTACCTTAGGGTCCCGCGCTGCCAAAGAAGCAATCAGCTCGTGGCCTTTGGCATCCACCGCATAATCACGGGTATCGAAATTATACCAGCCGCTAGCGTCTACGTTGCCGCCGTAGAGGCCTGCTGTAACATCGCTTAAAGTTACCATACCGTTTTCATAATGGAAATTTCCGGCCACTTTGTTAAAGAGCAGCGCAGGAAGGTGCAGCTCCTCGAAGCTAATCACGCCATCAATCAAAGGGTCCACAGGCGTACCTGTAACTTGACCTGTAATAGTAACAGGGTCTTCGATATTGCCTAAGCCCAGGGATTTAGGCACTACTTCTTCCAAAGCCAGGTGCATATCCGTCCCCGGCTTGCCGTCTAGGCGCACCTTGCCCTCTAGGCGCAAACCGGCACCCTGCATAACACCGCCGAAGGGACCGCTGACCAGCTTTAGCTGCAATTCGTTATCGTTAAGCACTGCTAACTGTATATCCACATCATGCAAAGCAAAGATACGTTTCTTTTGCACTGCCAGCAGTTCCGCATCATGGATAAGCAGTTGCATGCGGAGCAGCTTTCCTGCCAAGTTTAGCTTGCTTTTGCTCTTGATTTCCGAACCGTCGGGCTTCTGCCCCTGCTTGGGAGGGGGCGGCAGTTGGCCAATCTCCGGCTGCATTTTTTCGTTAAAGGCAACCATGAACCGTGGTCCTGTCAGCTCCAACTCCTTAATAGAGTCTTTGCCGAAGCTGCCTGTAACAGCGTCCCAAAGGCTCACCTTGAAGCGTACCTTGGGCACAAAAATTACAGGCTCTCCCTTAGTGTCTAACCAGCTAAGATTTTCCAAATAAACGTTGCCATAAAGATCTGCATCCACCTTTTGGGCGGTAACGCTGCCCTGCAGCACCTGCTGTTTCAGCATCTCTCTGGCGAAAATTTCTTCCGCATGGCGTTGAGCGAGATTTGCCATATAGTAAAAGCCTGCAGCGCCAACAACGCACAGGCTTAAAACTACAGCTAAGAAACGATAAGGCTTATTGAACATAATATCCTCCCGCCTAAAAACAGGCAAGCTCGTTTTTCAACTAAAATATGTCGTTACTCTTCGTTATTCTTCCTCGCCATCAAGCATTTGCTCCAAGGTGTGCCAGCCAAGGACTGCACATTTTACGCGGGCGGGCATGTGGCTTACATCCTTCAGGATGCCTGCTTCCTCCAGCTCGTCGATTTCGTCCTCGGTAGCAGTGCCCTTGATCATCCGCAGGAAGATGTCTGCCAGATGCAGCGCTTCCTCACGGGGCTTGCCAATAACAAGATCCAGCATCATATCGGCACTGGCTTGGGAAATAGCGCAACCGCTGCCCGTAAAAGCACCGTCCACAACCACGTCGTTCTCCACCTTCAAGCGCAGAGTAATGTCGTCACCGCAGGTGGGGTTGTAGCCGCGCATTTCCATATCTGCATCGGGCAGCTCGTGCTTATGGCCCGGATGCATATTGTGGTCAATTAAAATTTCGTTATAAAAGGCTCTATTATCTGCCATAACCCATTCTCTCCCTTATGCTGCCTAAGCAGGTTAAAAATTTCTGCACATCTGCTTCCGTATTGTAGAAGGCAAGACTAGCGCGGGCAGTTGCACCGCAGTGCAGATGGTCCAACAGCGGTTGGGCGCAATGGTTGCCGGCACGGATATTGACACCGTCCGCATCCATAATGGCTGCAATATCGTGGGGATGCACGCCGTCAATAGTAAAGGTGATGATACCCTTGTGTTCTTCCCACTTTTGGGAGCCGATAATGTTGATGCCTTCCAGCTTCTGCATACCTTCAAAGCACAGCTTGGTCAAAGCAGCTTCGCGGGCTTCCATTACTTCAAAACCAATGCTGTTCATATAGTCGATAGCAGCATGGAGACCAACGGCACCGGCAGCATTGACCGTGCCTGCCTCGAATTTATGGGGCAGGGGCGCGTATTCCTGGGTATCACGGCTAACCCAGGTAATCATTTCACCACCATAGCAATAGGGAGGCATCTTATTCAGCAGCTTCTTCTTGCCGTAAAGTACACCAATGCCCATGGGGCCGAACATTTTGTGACCGCTGAAAGCAACAAAATCAGCATCCAGCTTTTGTACGTCCACAGGCATATGGGGTGCGCTTTGCGCAGCGTCCACTACTACTACCGCACCAACGGCGTGAGCCAGCTCAATAGCCTTCTCCACCGGATTCAGGCGGCCCAGGACATTGCCCACCTGCGCCATGGCTACAATCTTCGTCTTAGCAGTAATGGCCTCTGCCAAAGCTGCATCGGAAATATAGCCTTCCGCATCGCAGTCAATATATTTTACTACAGCACCGGTCTTGGCAGCAGCCATGCGCCAAGGCAGCATATTGCTGTGGTGCTCCATAATAGTTGTTACAATTTCGTCCCCGGGCTGCAGTACGCTTAAAGCGTAGCTGTAGGCAACTAGGTTCAAGCTTTCCGTAGTATTACGGGTGAAGATAATCTCCTGCTCGCTTTTTGCGTTAATGAATTTTTGCACAGCAATACGGGCATTTTCGTAAGCATCAGTCGCTTCCATAGCCAGTTGGTACAGACCGCGCAGAGGGTTGGCATTATGCTTCAAATAGAAGTCGCGCTCCGCCTCAATAACGCAGGTAGGACGTTGGCTGGTAGCGGAATTATCCAAATAAGCTACATCCGTAGCTGCCAGCAGGGGAAAATCTTTCTTATAATCAACAGTAAGCAAATCACTCACCATCTGCAATTACTCCTTCCAGATAACGTTCCACCAGTTGGACCGTTTCTTCGTCCTCAATGCGGCGGCACAGGGACTCGATTTTAGCCTTGGCCATCATATCAATGGCTTCATGCTCAGCAAAACCGCGACTCATCAGATAGAAGAGCAGGTCTTCGTCCAGCTTGCCGATGCTGGCGCCATGGTTGCCCTGTACATCTTCCTCGCTGCACAAAATCAGGGGGATGGATTGGTTCACCACGTCGTCGCTAAGCATGAGGACGGTTTCCTTCTCATCACCGGTGGCACCGGCGCTGCCGTTTTTAAAATCAATAGTACCGCGGTAGATTTTGAAGGCACCGCCTTGCAGTACACCATCCGCAGTCATGTTGCAATCAGTCTTTTTGCCATAGTGGTTGGCAATAAAGTTCATATCCAAGTGCTGCTTGTTGCGGCCGTAATAGCCAATAGCAGCATCAAAGCTAGCGCCGTCGCCTTCCAGCTCCGTGCGCACGCCGTTATAAATCTTGCTTGCGCCCAACTGGATTTGCAGCACTTCAAAGCGGGCATCGCCATCTAATTGGCAGCCCACATCATTAAGATGGGTAAAGCCATGACCCAAAAGCTGTACTTGCACCAGTTTTACCTTGGCGCCTGCTGCAGCGGCAATCTTGGTCTGCACATTGGCAGTACCGCCTGCAGTAGCAGTGCTGATATAAGTCATATAAACAGTCAGATCACTGCCTGGTTTAGCTTCGATTTCCAAACGGTTGTAGCAGTTTTGTCCCTCTGCATAACGCAGGGTAACAGCTGCAGTGCTCTTGCCTGCATCCGCAACCAGATGCAGCTTTTTGCCCTCGCCCAACTGCTCCATTTCTTCACCCATTCCCGTGGGGATGGCATCAAAATCCAAGCCATGTACCGGGCAGGCATCCGCTTGAGCACAGCCACAGCAATTTCTGCCGGGAATACGGGGGATGTGGTTCTTATTTAAACATACGCTGCCTTGCAGGGCCACACGGGGCTCGCATTCATCCATAGGAACAGCAAGCTGCACATGGCTTTCGTTCATGCGCAGACGGTTCCAGGTAGGCGCAGGCAGCTGGTTAACAATCATTTCAATATTTTCCATTTTGCTTCTCCTTAACCAATACTGCCCTGCATTTCCAGGCGGATCAGATTGTTCATTTCTACAGCATATTCCAAGGGCAGTTCCTTGGATACATTGTCAGCAAAACCGCTAACAATCATGGCGCGCGCTTCTTCCTCGCTAATACCGCGGCTCATGAGATAGAAAACTGCATCGTCGCTAATACGACCGATTTTTGCCTCATGTCCGATATCAGCATCAGCAGTACGCACATCAATAGCGGGAATAGTGTCGGAGCGGGAAATATTATCCAGCATCAGGCTTTGGCAGGAAACAGATGACTTGGCCTGTTTTGCCTTATTAGTCACTACAACGCTGCTGCGGAAGGTGCTGATACCACCGCTCTTGGAAATGGAACGGGTGTTGACAATGCTGGTAGTTTTAGGCGCATTGTGGACAACCTTGCAGCCTGTATCCAAGTTTTGGTCATGGCCTGCAAAGGTAACGCCGGTAAATTCGCTGTGAGCACCTTCACCATTCAGAATGCTCATGGGGTACAGATAGGACACGTGGGAGCCAAAGGAACCGGATACCCATTCAATAGTACCGCCTTCTGCTACCAAAGCCCTCTTAGTATTCAGGTTATACATATTCTTGGACCAGTTTTCAATGGTGCTGTAGCGCAGTTTTGCCCCTTTGGCAATAAACAGCTCTACGCAGCCTGCATGAAGATTGGCCACATTATATTTCGGAGCACTGCAGCCTTCAATAAAGTGCAGATCCGCGCCTTCGTCAACAATAATCAGGGTGTGCTCAAACTGGCCTGCGCCTTTAGCGTTCAAGCGGAAGTAGGACTGCAGAGGAATAGCCACCTTAACTCCCTTGGGCACGTAAACAAAACTGCCACCGGACCATACTGCACCGTGGAGAGCAGCAAATTTGTGGTCCGTAGGCGGAACCAGCTTCATAAAATGCTCTTTAACCATATCCGCATAGGGACCGTTCAAAGCGCTTTCCATATCGGTGTACACAACGCCTTGGTCTTCCACCTCTTTGCGCACATTATGGTAAACAACCTCGCTGTCGTATTGGGCGCCTACGCCTGCCAGACTTGTCTGCTCTGCCTGGGGAATACCCAAACGCTCGAAGGTGTCTTTAATATCGTCGGGAACGTCTTCCCATTTGCCCTGCATAGTGGTGTTAGGACGTACATAGGTAACGATATTGTCCATATTGAGGCCATCAATGGAGGGACCCCACTGGGGCATACGGGAATTGTTATAAATTTCTAAGGACTTCAAGCGGAACTCACGCATCCATTCAGGATCGTGCTTTTCACGGGAGATTTGCTCAACAATCTCGCGGGTCAGGCCGTCCTCAATGCGGTACGCGTCCTTGTCCTCATTACGGAAGTCATAAAGACTTCTATCTATATCTTCAACAAAGGTTTTTTCTTCCATAGGTCACTCCGTCTTATTTCTGCAGGAATTGTTCAAAGCCATGCTTGCTGATTTCGTCCACCAGCTCGGGACCTGCGTTTTTAATGATGCTGCCTTGAGCCAGAATGTGGGTTTTGTCCACATGCAGCGCTTCCAGAATCTTGGTGTTATGAGTGATGATCAGCAAAGCGCCATTGCGATGCTCTTGGAAAGTTTTGATGCCTTGGGAAACAATCTTCACTGCATCAACGTCCAAACCGCTATCGGTTTCGTCCAAAATCGCCAGTTGGGGGTTCAGCATCAACAGCTGCAGAATCTCTGCCTTTTTCTTTTCGCCACCGCTAAAGCCCATGTTCAAATCACGTTCAGCATATTTGCTGTCCATTTGCAGCAGTGCCATAGCTTGTTTCAGCTCCTTGCGGAAATCCCAAGCCTTAATGCGCACGCCACGTTGTTGCTCCAAAGCAGTTTTCAAGAAGCTGCTCAAAGAAATACCGGGCACTTCCAAAGGATTTTGGAAGGACAGGAACAAGCCTGCCTTAGCACGTTTATCAACGGAAAGCTTAGTAATGTCTTCGCCGTTGAAGGTGATGGTGCCATCGGTGATGGTGTATTTGGGGTTGCCCATGAGAGCGTAGCCCAAAGTGGACTTGCCTGCACCGTTAGGACCCATGAGTACGTGGGTTTCGCCAGGCTTAATATCAAGATCAATGCTGTGCAGGATTTGCTTGTCTTCTACATTAACCTGCAAGCCTCTAACTTCTAATAAATTTTCAGCCATATTTATCCTCCAATCGTCTGCCGCAAGCAGACTTTTAATTCCCATTTTTTTAGTATGAATTTCTATCTTTATTATAAAAGTATTTACCTACCAATGCAAGAGGTTATCCCCCCTGCCACTCACAATTTACAAAAATATTGCAAGTAAATGCCTAGGGCAGGTATCTTTTTATTATAACTTATTAGCCGAGTTTTTACCACTGTAAATTTTCCGATATACGCAGTAGTTTACTATGAAAAGCAAAAATTATAGCAACAGGTGCAGATACAAAAGGAACCACGCCATAGCAACGCAGGTTTCACATTCCTTTTTCTATGCAAAACACCCTTGTTGTGCTATACTGAAGGTGAAACGTAAAGTGGGTGCACCCCTAAGATGGAAGTGCACGTGGCTCTCGTAAGAGAAGTACATTTGGTAGATTTGCTGAATGCAGAAAACCGTTGCAGAAGTGGCTTCGGTAGTAGTATCGATTTACGTTGGTCCTGTAA
>NZ_JBGVLF010000008.1:0-39004 GCF_045124115.1 Phascolarctobacterium sp. | reverse complement strand
TTAATGCCGTTCCATGCGGTTGTTAAACCGGTCTTTAAGGCGTTGCCCGCTGTCGTGGCTGCCGTCTTAACGGCATTCCACGCGGTACTACTTGCCGTCTTAATTGCATTTTCCGCGGTGCTAACCGCTGTCTTAATGCCGTTCCATGTGGTTGTTAAACCGGTCTTTAAGGCGTTGCCCGCTGTCGTGGCTGCCGTCTTAACGGCGTTCCATGCTGCGCTACTTGCCGTCTTTATGGCGTTTTCTGCTGTTGATACGGCGGTTTTAATTCCATTCCATACGGTTGTAATTGTTGTTTTGATCGCGTTTACAATCGTTGTTATGGTTGTCTTAATTCCATTCCATACCGTAGAAATTGCCGTACTGATCGCGTTAATAACGGTTGTGATCGCCGTTTTAATCGCGTTCCATGCGTTCGTTAAATTCGTCTTTGTTTCGTTGATGTTTCCAGACAAAAACGACTTTATAGCATTGAAAATATTTGTAATCGCCGTTTTGATCGCGTTAATAACCGTTTCTACCGTGGTCTTAATTCCGTTCCATACATTTGTTACGGTGGTCTTAATTCCATTTACTACGGTTTCTACCGTTGTCTTAATCGCGTTCCATACGGTTGTTACTACCGTCTTAATAGCGTTTACTGCGGTTTCTACCGCGGTCTTAATCGCATTCCATACGGTTGTTACTACCGTCTTAATGGCGTTTACTGTGGTTTCTACCGCTGTCTTAATGGCGTTCCATACGGTCGTTACTACCGTCTTAATGGCGTTTACCGTGGTTTCTATCGCTGTCTTAATGGCGTTCCATACGGTCGTAGCTGCTGACTTGATCGCGTCCAGAACTCCTGTAAAGAACGTTTTAATAGCGTTCCACGTATTCGTAAAGAACGTTTTAACGCCCGTCCACAACTGATCCCACGACGTACCGAACCAACCTAAAAACACGTCCGCAATGCCTTTAATAACGCCTATAATGGTGTTAAACGTGTCTTTAATGAACGTCCAATAGGTATTAAAGATATTTTTAACCGCCGTCCATGCGCCGTCCCAGTCGCCCGTAAATACTGCCTTAAACAAATCAAATACGTTTAATACTTGGTTTAATACCAAATTGATCACGTTTAAAATCTGCTGCAAAACTCCGGTTATGATCGGGGCTAACAGGTTGCAAAAACCAACCCATATATTTTTTATCGTTTCCGTTATGTCTGAAAACGATATGCCTAAATCTCCTAACCTTTGCTTTATTCCGTCTGCAAAACCGCTAAACGCCTCTTTAACGCCGTTCCAAATCTGTATAACTGCCGCCCGGAACTCTTCGTTAGTGTTCCATAGCGTGATAACAACCGCCGTTACCGCTGCTATTGCCGCTACCGCTATTGCTACCGGACTTGTTAGCAGTGACATAGCCCCGCCCATTCCGTTGATAGCCTCCATAGCGTTACCAAACTTTTTCGTTACGGTTCCGACTTTCTCAATAACGTTTCCCACCGCCACCAACATAGGCGCGATAGCAGCGACAACCAAACCAATTTTAACAATGGTTTCTTTCTGGCTGTCGTTTAATCCGTCGAACCATTCCGCTAAACTATGCACCTTTTCTGCTACTGTCTGCAAAACAGGCTGCAGCACGGTTAAAATGCTCTGTCCTAACTGGATCGCGGTGTTTTTCAGTTCTGTTAATGTCTGCTGCAGCTTATACGCGGTCGTGTTGCTCATGGTTTCAAACGCCGTGTTTGTTGCTCCGGTGCTTGCATTCATTTCCCCTAACATATCGTTAAAGTCGCTTGCGCCGTCGCCTAACAGAATTAAACCGGCTTTTGCTGCCTCGCTGCTGCTAAACATATCGCTTAATGATAAATTCTGTTCTTTTGCTGCCCCGTCTACGATTTCCAGAACGTCGCCCAAACTGGAACCACTCGCCATTAACTCGCTAAATGATTTTCCGGTTTTCTCCCTTAAAATCTTGTCCGTTGTGCTGCCGGTCTTTCCCAGTTCGTTTAACATACTGTTAACGTATGTCGTACTTTCCGCTGTTGCTACGCCGTTTGCGGTCACGATCGCATAGGACGCGCATAACTGGTTAAATGCTACGTTGTTTGCGTTCGCTGTCGGTATTACTTTACCCATAGCCGTTGATAACTCGCCTACGGTCGTTTTACCTTTGTTCTGTGTCTGTACTAACAGGTCGGAAACTTCCGTTACTTTTCCTGCCTCCAAACCATACGCATTTAATACCGTTGATAAAATGTCGATAGTGTCCGAACTTTCCGCAAAACCCGCTGTTGCAAGGCGTGTAGCTGCAGTAACAAAATTAACCGCCTCGCCCGTTGACTGCCCGGCAGAAATGGCGTTATAAACGTTATCGGCAATTTCTGTACTGCTAATGCCGGTCTGGTTAGACAATCCTATAATTGCCTTTCCCATATCGTCTAAACTAACCTCTGTCGTGTCCATAATGGTTCCAACTTTGGCAAGCGCGGTTTCAAAACTTACCGCCATTGTTGCCGATACGGTACCAACCCCGGCAATAGCGGTCGTTATTCCCATCATTTTTTCGCCCGCGCCTTTGATCTTGCCGCCTGCCGTTTCCATCTTTTCGCCAAATTCTTTTATATTGGCTGCAGATAGTTTCTTTTCTACGTTGCCTAACTCAATTTCCATGTTGGCAAGTTCTTTATTGGCTTTATCGGTGGCTTTCTCTACGTTCTCTAACTGCTGCGCGGTGCTTTGTATTTTGCCCTCGGTGTTACCCAGTTCGGATTTTAAAGCGGCTAACTGCTGCTCTAATTTCTTTGTTTCCTCGCTGTCCTCTCCGGTGGCTTTTTTGCTGTCCTCTAATGCCTTTTCTGTTTCGGCAATTTTTGTTTTTAAATCGCCCTCTTTGTTCTGTAACTTCGTTAATTCTTCTCGCAGCTTTTCGGCGTACTCATTGTTTAACTTGATCTTGTCTTTTTGCGTGTCGATCTTTGCCGTTAACTGTTCAGCTTTCGCCTGCAGCTGTCCTTGGCTGTCGCCCAATAATTTAGCCTTTTGCGCTGCAAGGGAATATTCCGTTTGAATGTCTTTCATGGACTGGGCTACTTCTTTCATCCCGCTTTTGTACTCGGAAACGTTAGCCCCAATCTTTACGCTTGCATTAGCCACGGTATACCCCCTTTCTGCTTCTACTCTTTGTTTTCGTCCACGGTGTTAATTTCAAATTTGACATATTCCAAAAGTGTCATAATGTCCGATTTCATACATTCGTCGTAACCTGTGCTTAATACTCTGGTTCCGATCTTAATAACACGGTCTACGCTTTCCTTTAACGCCGCCCAAACGTTGCCCGCCTCTTCTTCTTCCTCATAGCCGTTTTCCCGGTCGTAATCGTCAAACGCGGACTTTTCAACCTCTACCGGCGGTTCGTCTGATAATTCGTTAAATTTAGCCGCTACAATGGACTGCATAACAAAATGTGCGGTATTGGCAGCCCTTAAAAACTGCCCCATTTCAACGGTTTTTAATTCCGTTAATGTCGGGTGTTCCGGGTATAACTCCTGCAGTATTCGCATATTGAAATATATATTTTCCATTACGTCGCTGCTGTTGTTCTTACTCATAAGATCGCAATACGCCCGGAACGCCTCAACGCTCACTTTATTTGTTTCGTAATGCCTGCGGTGCAAGCGGTCTAAATGGCAAGTAATACAGATTTCCGGTATTACTCGCCTATTCCAAAAGTTGCTTTCATCTTCTCAACTTTCTCTTTCAGTCCCGCAGCTACCATAGCGTCAACCGCCATAAACTGATAAACTACCTCGCCTGCGTCTGCTGCTTTCAGTTCTTCCGCGGTAAACTGCCCGCCAAACGCAACTACAAGCCCCTCGCGCATTTTTTTAATGTCGTCGCGGCTATAGTCGCCGTCCGGGTTTACGGTGTCCCTAATGTCGCAGAACTCTTCATAATCGCCCGCGCTGATCCCGTTACGCTCATACTCTTTGTTATTTAAGATCATTGTAATTTTCATGCCGTTATATCCTCCTAATATCCGTTATGCCTCTGTTTGTCTTATGCTCTTTTTATGCTGCTGTCGCCTTTGGTTCCTGCACCTGTTCAAACCACTTCTTAATAGCTGCTGCCGCTCCGGTGTTCTCTGCTACTAAGTTGTCCTCGTCTACGCGCACGTCGTAAAGGTGATCGATCTCTCTTTCATGGAAACTACCCTTGATAGTTTCGGTCTGTGCGTTTGGCTTTTTGCCCTTTGTTTCGCGGTTCTCGTCGCGTCCCTCGGCAAATCTGCCGACGTAAAGCCATACAAACTCATACTTGCCGTTCAGCTTTCTTTCTCTGTAACCCAGTGCAACTTCCGGTGCTTTGTCGTCGCTGCTCTTCATCAGATAGCCATTTTCGAACTTGTGCCCGAAAAGAAAAGCTAAATCCTGCGGTGCAAGGCTGTTAACTTCAAGTTCAACTTCGGTTCCCTCATATGCGTCAAGGCTTTCTTCGGTTCCGTCGTCGCTCTCTAAATCCTCGGTGCTGCGCTTGTCGCTAATCTTTGCTTTGATCGCGCGCGCAAGTTTAATAGGTGTTCCAGTTGTGTATGCGGTCTCAGTGTTTTCTGTAACAAGTGCTACATAAAAGTCACGCAAACCAACAAAACGACTTCTTTTAATTTCTGCTGCTGCTGCCATAATCTTTTATTCCTCGCTTTCGTCCATCATGTAAAAACGCATTGCCTTGTTATAAAGTCCGGGCTTTTCCTCTACGTCCTGCCCCTCTTGATAATCAAACCCCGCGTTTGTTAACAGTTTCTTTACTTCTTTTTTGAGGTCTACCGCGTCGTATGTGCCCCAGATATTAACCTGCAGGTATGCTTCTGTTAACTCTGCCGCGTCGTCGCAGTGCCCCTCGTCGGTGTCCGTTAGGTTCCATAACGTAATATGCGTTTTCTGCAACTTCTCGTCGTACCAACCTTGTTTTACTGATATGCCCCGCTTACTGATCGGGGCTAATGCTTTCGCTGCAAGTGCGATAATATCCATATTGCCGCCCCTTTCTAATCGTTGCCCAGTTTGCTATTTAGATAGTTCTGCATTTCGCTTTCCGCTGCCGCGTCGAACGCCGCCCAACATTCGTTTATAGTGCTATAAATAAAATCGCGCGGTGCCATTTTGTACGTGCCCCACTCTACAAACTTCATGTAAAAAAACGCGCTGCTGTCGGCTTTTTCCCAACCTACCGACGCGGACGGTTCGCCGCCGCTCATTTTGATACCCGATACCGGTATATTGTCGGCAGCGTGCCCCGGTGGTCTATAACCCCGTTTTCCGCTCTTCCGGTTGTTTGCAGATCGTTTAATTTTGCCTTTCATGCGTTCGGCGGCAATGTCCCGGCTTTTCGTAACAATGCGCCTTTCTATCTGCTGCAGTTCGTTTTCGTCTGCAAGGGCGTTAACCTGCTGCACTAACTCGTTTAGCCCCTCAAAATCCATAGTTATAAACGCCATCTTTCCCGCCTCCTGCCGTTGTGTCACAATATGACACTTTTTAGCTTTGCCGGTTCGCTTTCAGTAATGCCGTTGTTTTCTCGTTCTTCTTTAGGCTAACGTGGTATAGGTCGTATAACTCGCCCTCATACCGTACAACGTACTTTTTGCAGTGTGCCCGCAGTGTTTTAACCTTTTTGCAATACCTCACTTCAAAAATGATCGTATTTTCAAGTTTGGCGTTTAGCGCGTCGTAAATCTCTTCACCGTAAAGGTCTATCGGTGTCGCCCACACGTTGTTATAGTAGTCCACATAATCAACGTGTCCGCGTCCGTCGTCTACCTCTTCGCGCTTTTCCAAAATGTCTATTTTTACGTCCATTGCTGCCGCCCTCCTACAATAATTCTTTGATTGTCATAGAGGAAACGGCAGCCTGCAGCGTGCCCGGCTTGTCTGTGTATTTGTCCCGGTTGTCATAAAGGTCTTTCACGCTAACCAAAATTAACAACTGCTGCCGGGCTGTTGGCTTATCTCTGTTAAAGTCCGGTTTCTTTTCGGTCAGATCGTCCAGAACGGCAGTTAGCATTAACTGTAACAATTCGTCGTCGTCGTCATAATCGACGCGGGCGTACTGCTTAACCGTTTCTAAATCCAACATATAAACCGCCCTCCGATATTATCCGTTAACTGCTTCTGTGATCTCGCCAAATACAAACGCCTTGGTATCAACCTCTCTAACGTCGAAACGGTCGCGCACCTTTACGCCGGTCTGATCTTTGCCCCACAGGTCGCCCGCGGTGTTACTGATCTCGATAGTCATGTTTTCGCGGTCGAAAAGAGTAATAGCCTCTTTAAGATCGCCGCAAATAATAGGGTATGCGTAGCCGGTAACGGCTTCCCCCGCCTTAACCTCTCTGGTTGGCAGTGTCTTATTCATCAGCTTAACAACCGGATATGCGCCAAAAAGAATTTTCTTTGTAGGCTGTGTAGGGTCTGGCTGCATGATATAGTTACCGTCGCTGTCTTTCATCTTGTCCAGATAGTTAAAACCGGACTGGTTAGTAATGATAACTGCGCCTGCTGCAATCGCAGGATCAAGATCAACGTTAAACACGTCTTTCAGCCCGTCAATGCCGTTAATAGGCTTTACGGTGCTGCCCTCTTTGCCGAACTTTACAACGTCCTTAATCTTTGCAAGGATAAACGCGTTACGGGTAGCGCGGGTTTTCTTTGCAATGTACTTTTTCAGATAACCCATGATGTTTTCTGCGGTGTCCTGCAGCAACTCTTCGGTAATCTTTAAGATACCGCCCTTTTTGGTAATCTTATATTCCACGTTTCTAAACTGTGGTGTTGCTGCATCCGGGAACTGTGCCGCCTCGTCTACGTTGTCCCATGGTGTCGCGTCTGCGTCCTCTTCGATCACGCGGGAACCGGTTAAAGTGCTAACCTTTTCCACGTTTACGTACTGCTCTAAATCGTCGTCAGTGCGGCGCAGTTCCTCGATCTGTGTTCTAATGTCCTGTGGCACGGTTAAACCGCCGTCTTTACCGCTGTTTGTTCCCTCTGCCATAGCGTTATAAATTTTAACGTCCTCTGCGTCCGCTTCTACGCGTCTAATGCCTGCTGTGAGTACGCCAATAAACGCCTTTACTTTCTGCCCGATAGTAGGCGCGTTATCTACTACCCTTGCGCTGCCGCCTGCTGCTGCCGCACCTGCTGCGCCCGCTGCTTCGTCGTCAAGGTCTTTAATGCAGTCAAACATTTCCTGCATTTCGTCCAGTTCCTTTTTAGCTGCCTTTACCTTTGCAAGATCGCCGGACTGTGCAAGGGCTTTAACCTCTGCTACCTTTGCGTTGATCTTTGCCAAAAGTGCCTGTGCCTGTCTGTTCATATGCTTTACCTCGCTTTCTTCTTATGCCCCGTAATTATCAAGGCTGTTAATGATGTCCTGCAGTTCCTGTTTTTCTGCTGCTGCTTTTGCCGCTTCTCTTTCGTCCAGTGCCTTAACCACTGCCGCCACAATATCGGCTGTGCTGTCTGCAGGCTTTAACAGGTTCTGCGGTGTGTGTCTGTACTGCCCGTAATAGCTGCTACTTGCCGCTACTGCTGCAGTTCCGTTATCAGTATCAAAATTAAAGTATTTCTGCGCCGTGGTTGCTCCTAACCATGTTTCGGCGTTTACTAATTTTGTAATCTGATCGCGGGTAACTCCGGCTTTCGCCTTTGTCATGTAAATATCGGTCATGCAGTCCTGGCACGCGTCAAGGCGTTTAATAGCGTCTTTAAAGTCGTTCGCGTTGCCCCATGCAATCGTTAACGGCTTGTGTACCATGAATTGCCCGCCGGTATGAATTACTACACGGTCGCAGCCGGAAACGATAACCGACGCAATAGACGCGGCTAAACCGTCTACGTGTCCGGTTGTCTTTCCTTTGTGTCTGCGGATCATGTTAGCGATAGCAAGCCCCGCGTATGCGTCGCCGCCTCCGCTGTTCATAAAAATATCTACCGGCGCGTTGTCCGGGATAGCGTTAAAAAAGTCCTGCACGTCCTGCGGGCATTTATCCTCTGCAAAATCGGCAGTTTCCCACGCCGCGCCGCCAATATCTCCGTAGAAATAGAGTGCTACCGGTGTTTCTTCCGGCTCTTCGTCCGGGTTTTCTTCCTCTTCGCTCTGTGGCGGGAATAATAGCGTTTCTTCTTTTTCTCCCTCTTCCTGCTCGCCGTCGTCCTCGGTTTCCTCCGGTTCTTCGTCCGCGTTTCGCATTTCCACATATCCGACGTTCTTTAATTCTCCTGTGATGTAATCACGGGCTTTAAAGTTCAAACGTTTTCTTCTCATTGGCTCCGTCCTCCTTTCCTGTCTGCTGCCCGGTTCCGGGTGCTGCTGTTTCGCCTGTGCTGCCGTTGTTCCCTGCTCCGGCGGTTGTGGCTACTTCGTTTTCAGCTTTTTTAATTAACAGCTGCAGCGGCATATATGCGCCGTTAATATACAAATCGTCGCCGCCCGGTTTGTCCGGTAAATCTTCTTTGCGGCGTGCCTCGTTTGGGGATCTGATCGCGTTGTTAACCTCTGCTGCCAGAATTTCAGTTTGTGTTTTACTGTCTGTTCGCAGGATCGCGCGTTCATTGAATTTATAGAAAAATCCTTTTTCCTCTTGCTCCGGTGTGAGGCATTTATAATTTATTTCCTCTTCGTACCCTTTGAGTATGAAAAGTTCCGTATCAACCAAAAACGACAACTGCTGCATTTCGCTATTTGCGTAGCTGCTCTTTTCGTAGTCGTTTAACTGGTTTGGTTTTACGCCAAACGCTGCCCCGATCTGTAGGGCGTTGTATTTGCGCAATTCAAAAAACTGCGCGTCTGTTAACTTCACGTCAAGCGGTGTTAATTTAAAACCCAACGGTACCGGCATAATGCGCCCGGTGTTCTTTGCGCCGTTTCCGAACTCTTCAAACGCTGCGCGCAGCTTTTCGCGGCTCTTCTGGTCTATGTCGCCGGTGTACTCTAAAACCGCCTTTGCTGTCATGCCCGTTTCGTATAAGCTGCTTTGGTAATTCTGCGCCGATAAATTGCCCTCTACCTGCTCTTTTAAAATCTGCTGCACTGGCAGCCCGCAAATGCCGTCAATGCAATGTGAGGTTTTAAAGTGCATTACCTCGCTGCTGTCGAAAACGTAGCTTTTACCGCTATAACGGTCTGTGTACCAATACCAAATACGCCCTTTGCCCTCAAATATGCCCGCGTCGTCTATAATGATCTGCACATTTTCCGACGGCATTAACCACAACGCGACTGGTTCATAGTCGCCGCCATACGTCCGGCGTGTAAACCTCATTTGTTTCCAAACGTAGGCGTTGCCGTAATGGTTGCGGTTCATCTCTACTGCGTTCCATAAAACCGTAGGTGTCATAATTTCGTTAGGGCGTTTACATAGCAAATACGCCATTTTGTCTAACTCTGCCTCTACCGTTCCTTTGGCGGTTTTCTGGTAGAACTTAACGGGCATTTTTGCCAGTGTTTCCGACAACATTTTTAGACACGTAAAGTATGTGATTTCAGACATAACGCCTTTTCGCTTTTTGCTAATTCCCAACCACTCTAACAAACTTTCGTCGTTCATATTTGCTGTTTGTCCTAACCCGGTCTGCTGATCCGCGGGCGCAAAACCTAAATCACGGCGTATATTTGTAATTATCTTTCTTGCCAAATTCATTTTTACACCCCCTTTACTTTTGGTCTTTGTATTGTTCCAACATTGCCAAATACTCGTTTACCATTTCGGACGTATCAACCAAATATTCGTCTTTCATTGCCATAACCCACGCGTCTATAACCGCGTCTACCGGGTCTATGCGATCCTCGGTTAAATCCTTGTCTATTTTTATCTCGCCGTAACTGTTGCTAATCGTCTTTGCGTTTTCAATAGACAATGTTAACAGTTCGTTACCCCGGTCATACTCCACATTTCCCGCCATGATCTCTAAACGAAAATCTACCGTAGGGTCGTTTAATATTCTCGGTGTTTGCGTGATACTTAAACAGTCGTAACCCAGTCTTTCCAGATCGCCAACAAACGCGCTTGCGTTGTGCGGGTCGTAGCAAATCATTTTAACGTCAAGGTCATACGTTTCTATCAGCTTTGACAAATGGCTAATGATATATTTGTAATCGGTTTTTATGCCGCCTAATGTTTCCGTCACGGTCAAAAGTCCGCGCTTAATGTAAATGTCATACGGCACGCCGTCGTATTGTATATGTTCGTCTACTCTCTTTGACGGCATAAAAGAATGTGAGTAGATATAGTATTTTTTCATATCGCCCGCCATGAACGGGAAAACTAACGCTATACTTGTCAAGTCGCCGCCCGCGGACAAATCCACGCCGCAATAACATTTCTTGCCCCGGAACGCTTCTAACTGTCTTTCCGTTCCCAGTGCTTTCCATGTTGCTATATCTTTGATATAACGGTTGCTCGCCCACTGTACCCACTGGTTTAGCTGCTTTACTAAAAAGTCCCTTAAATCCTCGCCGCCCATTTCTTTAGCGGTTATAGATACCGGTATCATGTTTTCCAGTGCTTCGGGGTCGTACTCTAACGCCGGGTTAGCCTTTACCCAGTTATCCGGTTTATAAAGGTTGTCGCCCTCGTCCATTTCTGCGATAAATACAAACTGTGTTTCGTTTGTCAGTGATCCGTTTAAAATCTTCTTGCACGTTTCGTATAACTTGTAACACGGGCTTTTGAGGTTAAAACCTGCGGTAGTAATAACGGATATTAGCGCAGATTTCATTTTCTTTATGCCGCCCTCCAAAAGTTTATACATCTGGTTTGTGCGGTGCGCGTGGTATTCGTCAACGATACCTAACAACGGTCTAAAACCGTCTATGCTCTTCGTGTCGCCCGATAGCGCGCGTATGATACTTTCAGTAATCAAACAATCTATCGTGCTGTTATGCTCATGCACCTTAAACAGTGCCTTTAACTCTGGATCGCTGTTTATAAACTTGACAACCTCTTTAAAAACAATGTCTGCCTGTTCTTTTTTGGTTGCCGTACAATAAATTTGCCCGTGGCGGTATCTTACAAAATTACCGTAGTACGCCGCCAAAATGCCGTTTAGAAATGATTTACCGTTTTGTCGTCCTAACTGCACGTATGAGGTACGGAACCGGCGGGCGTGTATGCCCGTTTTTGCGTCTGCCGTCTTTTTACGCCAACCGTTCAGCGATCCCAAAATAAAACACTGGAACGGGTATAAAATAACGTTCTGCTGATCCTCGCCCTCTGCTATAATCAGTGTTTCCGCAAAGTTTATAATGTCCTCTGCTTCGTCAACGTCAAAATAGTAATTAAACGTCGGGTCGTCTTTGCTGCGCTTAATGTCGTTTATGTGTCTTTCGCAGGCTTGCTTTACTGTTTTACCGGCGGCAATCTTTCCGGCTAATACCTCGACGGCGTATTGCGTCGTTCGATCTGATACGTTAATCATTGCCCGCCTTTGCAAACTTCATAAACTTGTTTTCCGGCGGCGGTTCTTTAGATACCGGCACCGCTAACCTGCAGCGGCTCGATATGGTTAACCCAAAATCTGCCGCGCCCTGCCTGCATTCTTTGAAAACACGCCCGCGCATGATCTGCAGCTTATCGTATGCGGGGTTAACCTGCATTTCTTCCATTTCGACGTAAACGGGGTTTCCGTTTTCGTCTGTCCTTTGCAGCGATACCCGCACCGGTACCATTAGCTTTGTTTTCTTTAGCTGCCGGTTAATCTTTATAAATTCGTCCTCTACAACGATCAAACGCCCCAACGCGTCGCAGTCAAGGTTTGTAACTATCTTTAGTTCCAATAGCTGCCCGGCAATTTCTCTAAACCGTTTCTTTTGTTTGGCTCCCAGAAACGCGGGCGGTACTACGTTGTCGTCCTTTGCGTTGATCTCTGTTTTTTCGCGCTTCTCAATCTCTGCTTTCGTTAGGTGCTTGCGCCCTTTTGCCTGCAGAACGCTAACCGGTTGTCGTGTTCCTGCCATCTGTTAACCCCCTTTCTGCCGTTTCGCCGTAATGTGTCACAATATGACACTAATAACGCCCCCGGCAGCCTATACGGGAGAAATTTCGGTGGGGAGTTCTCTCCACGGAAGAGGGGAAGCGGGACTATTTAGCCTGCCTCAAAACAATTTTGATACCCCCACCCTGTCCCACTCGGTCGCTACCAACTGCCGCAGGGTCGCTTGTGTTGCCGCCTTTGTCACGGGGTCGCGATCATACATAGCGTGTATTGTGTTGTGCGTCCCGCTCGCTAATGGTATGAGGTTGTACGCGTCAAGCCTGCGCGCCCAGTCCTCTGTTAACTCTGTGATATGGTGGACTATATCGGCGCGCCTTATCTCATGCAGCACATGGTAGGCGTATAGGTCTATGTAATCGTAGGAAGATAGGATAATACCGCGGGTTCTCTGCCACTCTTTAGAGATATAGAACGCCGCCGTTTTGCTGTCCCTCCTATGCTCGTTATAGTCTATGTAACGCTGCTTCTTTGCTGCCTCGCACGCGTCGCATAGCTTTATTTCCTGCGGTATCAATTTACCGCACCTGCACATATGCAATAGCACTATATAGCCCCCTTTATAGCCCGTATATACGCCCGCCCGGATAGACGGGCGTATACCTTTAGAGGCATAACGTATATTGCGCCAAATAAAAAAGCGACCACCAAATATAGCCGCTTTCCTACTCCGGCACACTATATATTGTATCTGTGCCGTTTCTGTTTTAACAGTTCATGTTTTTTTCACGTTTTTTTCATTTTATCCACATTTACGCCCCAGTTATCCACCGTAAAAACGCGCTATTTGTGGATTGCTTCAATCCCGAACAATTTAACCGCTAATATGTTCACTAATTCGCTAACCCAACGGCGCGGCGTGCTGTCGCCCATTGGCATTTTATCGGTTATTTGCTCATACGTCATTTTCTCAAAAAAGTACATTTCAAAAACTGTAAATTTGCTTTTTTCGGTTTCTTCCTGCATTTCTGCAATTCCACGGGCTAAAATCCCAATAACGGCGTTCGTGGGTGTCTGCGCTTTTTCGATTAGCTGCAAAAACTCATTTTCTGCGCCGCCTGCTGCCAGTACGCCGTTTTTTGTGCTGCTAATCAAATTCCCGTACTGTTTCAAGTATTTAAAAGTCATATTATAGGCTTTTCGGCTTTCCTGCGCCTGCTGCTCCCTCTGGTATGCTTCAATCGCTTTCTTTGCTGCCCGATCTGCCGCCCTTTCTATGATTTTTTCTAATTCCTCTTTTTCCACTGCTGCCGCCTCCTGCCCTTTGTGGCTATTTTGCCTTTTTTTGTGGTCGGTGCCTGCGTCGCATTGGTAAACCGTGCATTTTACGCCAATTATTCGTATTTTGCCGTTTTTCGCGCCGCCGCTGTGCCTCTGCCTCCATTTCTTTATAGAAAATCACGCTTGCTGCTAAAACGTGCTGCTGCAGGTCTGCCAATGCGTCCTCTGCCGTTTCCGCTGCAATTCCTGTTTTTCTAAACCCGTTAGCCACTTCTATGATCGCGTCGTTTGTGTCCTCAATCTGCACTTTTGCCATTTTCTCGCAATCTGCATTTTCTGCAGTTTCCGCATTTTCCGCAATTTCTGTAATTTCGCATTTTACCGGCAATAGCGCGTTTTTGATAAATCCAAATAAGCGTTTTAACATTTCCTCGCCCCCTTTAACCGGTATTATGAAAAAGGCAATTCTTCGTCGATACCGTCCGGTATATTCAAAAAACCGTCGCTATCTGTTGCCGGTGCCGGTCTGCCTGCTGCCGCATTTGCGTTATTTCCGCTATTTCCTCCGGCGTTCTTGCTTTCTGCAAACTCTATATCCTCTACCACAACGTCGGTGGTATAAACCTTTTGCCCGTCGCGGTTTGTGTATGATCCGGTCTGTATTCTTCCGGTTGTTACTACCTTTGTCCCCTGCTTCATGTATTTTTCGATAAATTCCGCAGTTTTGCCAAATCCAACGCATGAAATAAAGTCTGCGGACTGCTGCCCGTCCTGCCTTGCGCCTCTTCTGTCTACCGCAAGCGTAAAACGTGCTATGCACGTCTGATCTTGTCCCTGCGTATATCTAATTTCTGGATCGCGTGTAAAACGCCCCATTAAAATAACCTTGTTCACTTCCTGCCCTCCTGTTTTCTCTTCTTTTCTGCTTTGCGTGCCGCCCTTTTCTCTTTTCTGTCCTGCCAGATCGTTTTTATAATGCTTGCTGCAACTGCTAACACAATAACCGCAAATCCTAACAGGACTAACGCCAAAATAACGCAGCCGGTAGCGGTTAACAGTAATATTAACCACGTATAGGCTATTTCTAATAACGCCGTCGCTGTTTCTAGCACTTTCCCGCCCCCTTTGCTATGATATTCACATTTTTACGGATAACCTCGCCGCAGCTTAACTTTTCCCATGCGCCGCCGGTGTTTTCCGGTTCCTCTTTGTGCTGTTTGCACTCATGCGCACCGGGGCATATATCGCACGCCCCGGCTAACGCCATCATTTCTACTATGTTGTCGGTTTCTTCCACGGTTCCCATAATTGTTAACACGTCGTACCCCCCCCAATAACTAAACGCCTGTTTTTCTCTAACATATCCTCATAGAGTGATTTATAAAAATCCTTTTCGCGGATCGCTGCCGCCTGCTGCCCCTGCAGTGTTTCTAACTGCTTCTCATGCAGTGCTGTTAACTCTTCTGTAATCTGCTTTTTCAGCTTTTCCGCGTCTACTGGTTCGCCTGCTGCTTCTGGTACCTTTAATGCCAGTGCAACCGCTAACGCTTCGTCTATCTGCTGCATTTCTCCCGCTGTCGCTGTCCCGTAATAGCCGCCTATACGCTGTTTCGATACTGTTGAAATAGTTTCGCATAATGCAATACTTACTTTCTGTGAACTGCAAATATAAACGTGCGTCGGTAAATCCTTTTTAGGCTGCGTCGTTAAATAAACTACCGTTACGTCGTCGCTGTGCTTGTTTCCGGTGTCATTTGATACAATAACCGCCGGTCTGCCTGCTGCCTGTTCGCTGCCTACTACCTGCCCGCCTCGCTCTATGTAATAAATATCGCCCCTTTTATATTCCTTTGGCGTTCTGTTCTCCATCTGTCTAAAAATATTGTTAACTGCTCTGCTCATGCTCTTAATTCTCCCATTCTTTAATAATTGCACCGTCCAGAAACTCTAACAGTTCGTTGTTTTCCTGTGTCTGCCCCTCTTTGCTCATTTCCTCGCACATATTCAAGATGTTTTCACCCACGGCAATAACTCTAATGCTTCTTTCTACTTTCGGTACTGCGTCATTAAATGCAAGCTGCATTTCTTTTCTGCCGTCCTCAAACTCTACTAAACGCGCGGCGGTAATAATACCCGCCGCTTTCGTCTGATCCGTGAAAAACGGTGTTAAATCCTGTTCGGTTTTAATCTTGTTTCTGTTCATGGTTGCCGCCTCCTAATCTTTCCGTTATTGTTCTGCAAGCCTCTACAAAATCTGCGTTCTTTTCCGGTAAATCCATACTTTCGACTTTGCCAAACAACTTGTTAACCTCTTTTGCGATCTCGATACGCTCTAACAGGTCGTCCGTTGCCTTAAACTGCTTTTCGTACTCTGTCAGTACGCCCACGGTTGCGGTTGCTGCTGTGTTCTCTCTGCTTGCTCTAACAGCTGCCCCCCCAACGAACAAAACGAATACTGCGGCGATCATAAGCAATACAATTAACTTTCTGTTTCTCTGCTTTGCCGCTCCGGTTTCTCTCTGCGCTGCCTCAATCTCTTCTTTCAGCTTCTTTTCTCGCTGCCAGTAAATCAATTCGCACTTAATGCCCGGTTCTCTGTTGGTTTCTACTCTTTCTACTGTTGGTCTAATAAGTTCCATATGCTCTAAATGTCCTTTCTGCTTTGCTTTAATGTGCCCGCCCGTTATACCGCGGTTTCTTCTCAACCGGTGCCAACCTCTGCCCGCACCGGAAACAATAATTATCTGTTTTCATTCTGATACCTGCGCCGCAGTCCGGGCACCGTGCCCGGCTGCCGTCCATGCGCACCGGCTTTTTAATTGCCTTTGTCAGTGCGTACCGTATCGGTTTATAGATGTTCAGCGCATTTAACCGCATTCCAACCATTGCCGCCATTTTCCCGTTTGCCCGCGGTGCTATGTGCTGTTCGTAGTTTTTCGCGATCATGATAACGCGGTCTATCCACTCTAACGCCTTTTCTAACCGTTCCTGCTTCATGCGTCCATTTCTCCCAACCACGCCATAACGTCTTTAATGTTGTCGCCCTGGGCTACTGCAGTAATTCTAATTCCGGGGTTGGCTTTCAATGTCAGATCGTCGTTATATGCAGCATTGTAATAAACCAATTTCTGCGCAATGTTGGCATACGGGTTAATGATATATTCCGGTTCGCTCATGCCCTTTGTTTCGATACGCGCGCCCACAAAACGCGCATTGTTTGCCTTTGCGTTGTTAAACAGTGCCTGCAGCCCTGTTTTTGTAATTCCTGCTTTCGCCATTGTTTAGCCCTCCTTAATAACCTTTGTGCCTAAAATGCAATAACCATCTGTTAAACCGGTGTAACCCTCTAACATATAGACAATTTCCGCAGTGATCACGCGCCCGGTGTTTCTTCCGTCCTTAAACTCGGACATTTCCAGTAAATCGCCGGTTTTATAGTCGCGGTCATTCTTTAACAGTTCAAACGCCTTTTTGCCGCTCGCTACGTCGTCGTAGTTTGTGGCAGCTAAACGGATATAGTGCGTTTTGTGCTTATTCTGTGGCGGTTCCTGCTGCCCTGCTGCCGCTTTCTGCGCTTCCTGCATACTTTCGTATACCTCGCCGGTTGTGCTGTCTACAACGCGCGCCTGCGGTGTTTCCGGCTGCTCCTGTTTTGTCTGCACCTGCTCCTGTTCTGCGGTATTTACCGTTTTTGTCGTGTTCTTGTCCTCGAACGTGCCGCAATTAACGGTTGTTGCCGACTTGTTATAGCAGTCGCCCCAGTGCGTGCAACGGTAACAAATGCTTTCTACGTTCTGCTGATCGTTCCCGTAGTCCGGCGTTTCTGCTGCCTCTGCCGGTTCCGCTGCCTCTCTTGCCTGTCTGCTGCTTAATTCGCCGCGTTCCTCATAAGCTGCTAACGCTGCCTGCTGCCCTGCTGCGTCCATCTTTGCCACGGTATACGCCGCGCTAAAATTGATACGTTCGGCTTTTAATGCGTCCTGCAGTTCCGGTATTAAATTCTTGCTTATAGTTTCCATCTGTCCGACTTTCGCCGCGCTATAATTCAAGATCGCCGCCACGGTGTCACGTAAACGCCCGTTCTGCAGGTCGTACCCTTTCAGTTTTTCGCCGTTGTCTTTCATTGCCTGCAGGGTTTCTTTTAACTGCCGTTCCTCTTCGATCTGCTCCCACACGGTTTTAACTCTCTGCCGGTTGCACATGATAATTTCTATCATTTCGGCGCGTTCGTTCTCCGCGTTTCTGATCTGGCACGTAGCAACGGCAAATTCTTTATAACCCTGCTGCACTAACAGGGTTAACGCCCTCCAACGTCTTTCCCCGCCTAACAGTTTATAGTTTTCGCCGCCCTCTGCCGCCGGGCAATATGTAACGGTCAGATTTTCCAATAACCCAACGGCTTTAATATCCTCTGCCAATGCCTCTATATCCTGCATAGCGTAGAAATTGCGCCCGTTCGGGTAAATGTCTGATATGTTAATATCTTTGGTTCTAAATCTGCCGCCCGGTCTGTCCTCTGCCTGCTGCTTCGTACTGCCGTTTAATGCGTTCAATACGCTAAAACCTCCTGCCATGTGTTAAACCTCTCTTTCTTCCAGATCGTGCAATAACTCGCGTGCTACTTCGGTGTAATCTTTGGTTGCTGCGCCGTTCTTGCTAAACGCCGGTAACGGCATTTTTGATAATGTCGCCTTTTGTGCCGTAATACTGCGGCGTATTGCCGTTTCGTACACGTCGAACCCGCTATAATTCTTTAAATAGTCCTCAAACTCGCGGTTTGCTTTGTTTCCCTGCTTCATGGTAAACAGGACTTTTAACCTTATGTCCGGTTTGATCGCTTTTAAATCCTCTAACTGTTCGCCCAACTGCTGCAGCCCGTCTATCTCATAGCCGCCGAACGGTACCGGGGCTATAATTAAATCCGCTGCAATCACGGCGTTTAACACGGTCATATCAAGCCCCAACGCGCAATCCATAATAACAACGTCGTAATCAAAACGCCCGGTTGCCTGCAGGTCGTCTAACGCGCTACTGATCCGGTGTAACTGCTCCCGCTCGGTATCTCTCATAACGTCTACGTTCGCCTGCATTAAATACATATTCGCCGGTACAATGTCTAACAAGTCGTAACCGGTGCTAAAAATGCAGTTATCTAACGTCCTGCTGCCGTTCATAACGTTATGTGTTCCGGGGCTGTCCGGGTCGTACTGGTTTAATACTTTGCTTGCGTTGCCCTGCATATCGCAATCAATTAACAAAACGTTCTTTCCGAACTGCTGCGTTATGATGTGCGCAAGGCTAACGGCTGTCGTGGTCTTACCTATGCCGCCTTTAAGGTTTAATACTGCTACTTTCTTCATGCTCTAAATGCCCTTTCTATCTGGTTATTATGATTTCAACGCCGCGCGCCCGGCAGCGTTCTATAAAATCCTTTGGTATATACACCGTTTCAAAAATGTATATCTGCTTTGTGCGCCGTTTCTGTAATAGCTTTTCTGCCTGTCCCATGCTCATACATAACTGCGCACCGTTTAGCAATCTGTTATACATTGGTGTCTATCGTACCGGCTAAATACTGCTGCAGGTATAAAACCGCCTGTTCTGCTCCATAAGCTACCCGGCAGCAATAGCCCTGTGCGTTCATATCCTGCATAAACTCTAACTGTAGGTCTGTTGGTTTGTTCTTGCCGTATTTCATTTCAAGATAAAGCCCATGATAGCCGCCAACTGCTGCCGGTAAAAACAGATCGCTAACGCCTGCCTTTACGCCCTGCATTTTGAGGCGCGCCGCCTCTGTCGGGTTACGTTTCCCCCCGTTCGGGATATGGTGCAACCACTTTAACGCCGGGTGTCTTGTCTGGTTTAATGCCGCCCACTGGATAACCGCCGCTTGTTCGCTGTCCTCGCAGCGTTTCCCGTAATACTGTCGCGCCATGTTATGCGCCCTCTCTTTCTGCTTTTACTTCCTCGCTGCAAATGTCCCAATATTCGCAAAACAAGCAAATATGTTTGCAGTCTTTTGTTTTAATCATGTGTATGATCTTCTCAATTATCTTTCGCATATTGCGCCGCCTCTGTTTCTATCCTCTCTTTTGCAATCTCAAACGCCGCTTTGTCTAATTCCATGCCGATAAACTGCCGCCCGGTTCTAATGCAAGCTACGCCTGTGCTGCCGCCGCCCATGCAGTTATCTAATACCGTTTCGCCCTCGTTGGTGTATGTCCTTATCAGATATTCCAATAGACTAACCGGCTTTTGTGTTACGTGGTAACGGTGCGTCTGATCGCCGTTAGAAAACGTCTGCACGTCTACCGGGTAACGGTCTGTACTGTCGTAAACGGTGTTTCTTTTCTCTGATCCGTAGCAACTCGCGCCGGTGTTCTCCCTTACATACTGGTTACGTGCAAACTTTCGTTTGTGCCCGTGCGTCATTTGTGGGTTATACGTCGGCGGCTTTTTATAAAACACCTCTATGTTTTCGTGTGCCCGCAGCGGCATTCGTTTAGCGTTTAAATGCCCTTTCGCCTGCGTCTTTCTCCATATCCATTCATAGCGATAATATTTTAAATTGCTCATAACAAGCTGCGACGTGAACGGCTGCGCAGAAAATAGAACTATTGCGCCGTTGTCTTTAATTATGCGGTTGTACCCCCCCCACAGTTCCACGGGGTCTATAACACTGTCCCAACTGTTTTTCGTTGTTCCATACGGCAGATCGCATAAAATCATATCTACGCTTTTATCCGGTATCTGTCGCATTAACTCCAAACAATCGCCCTGCAGTAATTCTGCTTCTTTCATTCGCCTTTTTCCTCTTCCGTGTGTCCCTCATACCATGTTTGATCTGCCCCGCCGTATACAAGCGTTGGTATATTCAAGTCGCTTCTGTTTTGGATAAATTTAGACGTGTCGCAGAACTTGTGCATAACCGGTTCTGTTGCGTAATATAAACCAACTAGATTTTTGCCTTTGTTTACCATCAGAAACCAACCGTCCGCGTCGTAATGCAGTTCGTTTCTGTCCATTTCTTCAATGGCTTTCAAATTGTTGTAGTGAATTCCGCAGCCTAAACCAATTACAAGCGCGGTTAAAAGCAAAACGCATTTTACTTTCTTTTTCATTTCTTCCCCCTCTCTTTCATCTGCCTTTCAATCCTCTGCGCCGGTCGCTCCAACTGCTGCGCCTTTCCCAGTTCAACTAAAATATGCGGCTGCGGGCAATCCGTAATTAACGTGAACTTCTCAACCGGATAACCAAAAATCTCTTTTCCCCTGCGCGCTACCGGTGTCATAAGTAACTGCGCGTCTTTTGGGAACCCCTGCAGGTATTCAATTAAATTACCTGCTGTGAACGGTGCCCCCTCCTGCTTTTTCTTCTTTGCCATCTTTTAACCTGCCTTTCCTCATGCGTACCCGGATATAATACCGGGCGTTCCAATCGTTAAAATAGATTTCTGCATTTGTGTATATATAACCGGCGTAACGCTTTTGTGTTTCGGTGTAACGCCGGATATAATCGCGGTCTTTAACCATCTGGTTAACTGTTTTCTGTTTCGTCTGGTGGTGTTTCTTCTCCGGTGGCTTTTCAAGGTTTGCCGATCCGTTCCAACGCTTTTGGTATTTCTTACGCGTGGTGTCCTGCTTCTCTTTAACCATGTACGCCGCCGCGCCTCTTATGCCGTTTTCGTCTTTTTCTATCTTGCGCAGTTCGTTACGCTGCCCGTATTTCCACATTGCGTTTACTTCGTCCAGTGTCAAACAATCGCCTTGTAAAAATAAATGGTGGTGCGCTCTAACCGGCTGTCCCTCTTCGCTAACCGTTTCTGTTACGTATAGGTATTTCGCGTTAGCATAGCCCCGGCGTTTCCTCTTGCCGTTGATGTTCCGCAGATAGCGTTGTATGCACTTTTGCGCCTCTTCAAACTCTGGTTGTTCTCCGGCATACGTGAGGGTTAACCAATAGTCGGCGTTAGTAAAATTGTGTTCTGCCAATCTCCAAAACTGTTTACGGCTGTTCTTGCTGTTTAGCTTTTTCTGCGCTGCTCTCTGTTCTGCTTTCTTTACCGGTTCTATTCCCTCCGCTGCTGCCTGCTGCTTCGTAAACTCCGGGTATATCTCTATTTCCAACTGATCGCCTGCGTAAACCTCTTTAGTGGCGTAAACGCTTTTTACTTTGCCCTCTTTTAAAAGTTGCTCTATTAAATATTCGTCCCAGTCCTCTACGCTTTGACTGTATAACGCCTCATAGTCGTAATCTATGTATCTATTCTTTCGGCGTTTCCTCCCTGCCTGGGCTTTCCTCTTTCTCTTCCCTGCCATCTGTACCGCCTCTATCTATTTACATTATATGTATAATGTTTATATCTTTATGGCGGTATATGTTGACTTGTTAATATCAATTACAAGCCCGGTTTATACTGCTTTAGCCCGTAAAAAATACGGCACTTTTGCGGCTGTCTATTGACTTTATGCGCATAATACAGTACAATAATATTGCTTTGATGTGCCGCCCCGTGTTACCGCCAAATAACACAAACGGGGCGGTTCTTTTTTGTTATTCAATTTTTACGCGGCTGCCCTCTGGCAGTCCTGCATATCTCATAATAACGGCTACTGCTTTGTTGCCGTCTATGATAACCTCCGGCGCGTCCTCTGCGTCGTTCATTGCCTGTTCTAGCTTGTCTAACTGTTTCTGCTGCGCCGCCGTCGGTTTCTTTCCTTTGTACGCCTCTTCTAACGTCCTGCCGGTTATCTTCCGTTTGTACTCGTTGTACGCTCTTTCTTTTTCTTCCAGTTCTTCAATGTTCACCGTTGCGCAGCTTGCAAGTTCCTTTTTCAGTTTCTTTAACTCGCGATCCGCAGCGCGCAGGCGTTCATATTCCAGTAATGGCAGCCCGTTAACGGTTAATGTGCTTTCTATGTTCTGCTCCATCTTTAGCCCCTCATTGCCTACATTACCTCGGCTAAATCTCCTAAAACGTCGGCTGCTGCCGCGTCCGTGATCTGCTTTAAGTGGTCGTATAACGCGAAAACCTGCGGCAGTTCTTCCGGTGTTGAAAACGGCATTATTGTTACTGCTTTTTCTCCGCTGTTTTCAATGCCCATAACAGCAACCTCTAAAACCTTTTTCGCGTCCTCTTTGCTGTCGTACTCTGCCATAACGCGCGCCTCGCCTAACCCGCCGTCGTGTACCTGCAGTACGTGCTTTTTGCCTTTGCTCTTTACTTCAAGCCCGTAATAGTTAGTAAAATTGATAACGCTTTCTTTATCCTGTGATACTAATAAGATCATGCCGTTAACCTCCTGTTATAAATATTCTTCCAGTAACCAACGCAACGCCTCTATGCAATCGTGTTTTGTTACATTGCTAAAACCGCCCCTGTCTAATAACGTCTGTATCGCTACTAACTTCTTTTCCTGGTCGTCGTCGCTGCTGCCGATCTGCTTAAAAACTTTCTTTGCTTCTGGTAAATCCATTTTAAAAACCTCGTTCTTTCTTGCCCGGTTCCGGTATGCAATGTATTTCTAATACTTCGTCCTCTCTGATCCGGTGCGCCTCTGCGTATGTCCTCCACATTTCCGTTAACTCTTCCTTTGCGGTTCTCCAATCGTTACACTGAAAAGTAACGGTTTGTTTGTCGAACCTGCCGCGCCCGTATGTGATACGGTAATACGGTTTTCCTACTTCCGTAGCTAATAACCCGCGGTTTCTAAACGCTTCATAAATTGTCATTGTGCCCGCCTTTCTTGACTTGCCCCTGCAGTATGTGTTATACTGCTAATTGCTCTAAATGCCTTTTGGCATTGCCGCAGGTGCTTGTCCCATCTGCGGCTTTTTTAATTTCTTTAACCGCGACGGTCACGCCCTCACGGGCTGCGATAATTTCCGCTAATGCTCTATAAAACTTTTCTACGTCCATTCCGTCGCCCCTTTCCATCTATTAAATTGCTACTGCCTGCTGCTGCGGTGCTAATACCTGTTCGGTTTTCTTTTTGTCCTCTTCTCTGGTTGCCGCGCGTGTGCCTGCTAAATAGCATTCCAAACCGAACAATTCTTTTTCATTCAGTTTTGCAACTAAAAATATTGCGCGTTTATCTCTTTCGCTAATTGTAAAATTGTCTTTGTTTGCCATGTGCAACGCTCCTTTCTGTACTGTATGCGTCTATTATATGTCGCTTACATTCTTTTGTCAATCTCTTTTTGTACTGTTTGCGACATTTTCCGCTTTACTTTTTCGGTCTGTTGTTATATACTCTCTTTAGAAAGGAGTGCTGATATATGGACGCTATCAACGAACGCTTTATTGAATTAAGAAAAGCGTGTAAAAAAAATCAAACTGAATTTTCTAAAATCCTTGGTCTTTCCCGCTCTGGTGTCGCTGATATTGAAACCGGCAGGCGCAACGTTACTGAAAAACATTTAGTAATGCTTTCCAACTGGGACGAATACAACGTTAATATTGAATGGTTACGTACCGGTACCGGCAATATGTTTTTACCTAGTGAAACCGATACTTTAGAAGCTATACGCCGTGAATACCGCTTAACTGATCCGCAGTTTAAATTTGTTTCTAACTTCCTGCGACTTCCAGAAAACGAAAAGGATATTATTTTTAATTTCCTGCAATCTGTTTTTGATAATGGAAACGAAACCGTAGAGGATAAAATAGAAAAGGAACTCGACGCATACCGCGCAGAATTAGAGTTAGAAGCAAGACGGGCGGGAAAATTATCAGTTTCCGACGTGCTTACAGAAAACGACACAAAAGAGGCTTAATAGATTTTACATGATAGGGGGTTTTGTTTTTGAAACGTAAAAACGTAGAAAAGAAAAAAGGTTCTAAAAAGAAATGGTTTATTGTAGCTGCTGTTGTTATTGCCGCTGTCGCTGCCGCTTCCGGTGGTGGCAATGGTAATAACGGCAGTAACCCCGTTTCCTCTGTTTCTTCCCAGTTAGAGGAAACGGCAGCTATTCCAGATTATAAAAATATCTCAAATAGTGAATATGCGCGCGACGGCAAAAAGTGTATTACTTACCGTGTTTCTGTTTCTTCCGATCTCTCGGACGACGAATTAACCGCAGTCTTTAACGACGTGTGCAACGACGATTATTATTTACATACCGTATTTTATTATAGCAGCGACGATAAAGCCGACGGCGGCGACGCTTACGACGTTGCAATGTTAGAGGAAACCGCGCCCGGTTCCGATCCTGTTATTACTCGTTAAATATAAAAAGAAAACCGCCGGTTTCCCGGCGGCGTTCCCTCTTCCACCTGTGCGGCGGCGTTGGTATTCTCTTTAATTGGCGTTATAGATTATACCACAATAAAGCCGCGTTTGCATAGGCTTTATTTTTTATACTCTTTTTTAGGTGGTGTTATCTATGGCAAACAAAAAGCTAACTAAACAGGTGCCCGGCGCGCTGCTCCGCGTCGCTGTCTATATCCGTGTATCAACCGACGCACAGGCGAAAAAGGGCGATAGCATGGACGAACAATTAGAAACGTGTACCAATTACATAGACGGTAACGACAATATGGTACTGCAGGGCGTTTATGTTGACGACGGTATAAGCGGGCAAAAACTTAACCGCGGCGACTTTTCCCGCCTCATGGAGAACGTGCGCGCCGGTTCCGTGGACTTTATCATATTCACAAAATTAGATAGGTGGTTTCGTAATCTCCGGCATTATCTGAATACGCAGGACACATTAGAAAAACACGGCGTTAATTGGCTTGCCGTGTCGCAGCCTTATTATGATACGTCAACCCCGCAGGGACGGGCATTTATAGCCCAGTCTATGACGTTTGCGGAATTAGAGGCGCAGAACGATAGCGAACGTATTTTATCGGTGTTCGATTATAAATACCGGCACGGTGAGGTATTAAGCGGCAGCGCGCCGTTAGGTCTTTCTATCGTTAATAAACATTTGCAGCCGGACGATAACGCGCCGGTTGCTCTGGATATATTCAAATACTACGCCCGCACCGGATCGCTAAACGCTACTATTGCCTACATGGAACAACGGCACGGTATAGTTATGTCGCAGGCTAATTTAAAAAAATCTATCCTAACCAATACAAAATATATAGGCGTGTTCCGGGACAATCTGGAATACTGCCCGGCAATCGTCCCGCGTGATCTGTTCGACGACGTGCAACGAAAACTTTCTATTAACGTCAAGTCGTCGCAGAAATACGTATATGTGTTTACCGGTCTTTTAAAATGTCGGTGCGGTCATGCTATGACGGGTGCTATGCAGTCCACGCGCCGCCGCGATCGCGTTTATAAATACCCGGTCTACCGTTGCACTGCTGCATATCCTAACAAACGCTGCAGCAACCGTAAAATTGTTAACGAACACACTTTAGAACGCTATTTACTGGATAATATAAAACCGCTGCTTTCCGGGTATCTGGTCGAATATGAGGTTAAAGCTGCGCCGATTATGGATAACGCCCAACGCCGCGCCGCGATCTATAAAAAGATAGATAAATTAAAAGAACTGTTTGTTAATGATCTGATAACGTTAGATGAATTTAAAGAAGATAAAGCCGCATATTTGCGGCAATTAGACGAACTGCAGGACGATAGCGCACCCGTAAAGGATTTAGACGGGCTGCGCCGGTTCCTTGAAATGGATATAGAAAAGATATACGAAACGCTAACCAATGAGGAAAAACGGTATTTGTGGCGTTCAGTCATAAAGGAAATTACAAGCGACGAAAACCACAATTACACCGTTACTTTTTTATAGCCTTGTTATGCTTGTAACTGGTAATTGCCTGTCGGTTAGTGTTAATTACAAGTATAAAACGGGCGGCGGTTATTCCTGCTGCCCGTTCTCTCTTTCTATCTTTTCTTTTATTGCCTCTATTGCTATATCTATTGCCCGGCATTCCCCGCGTGCCTGCGGGAATAACCCGCCATACTCTTCTAAAACTTCTATTGCCTGCTGCAACGTCATTTCTTCGCCCGCTTTATTCATTTTGCCGCCTTGCTTTCCTCTAAGTCTTTTCTAATCAGATCGCGGATATATTCGTTAATGCTCTTTCCTGCTGCCGCTGCCTGCTTCTCAATAACTGCTTTCTGCCCTGCCGGTACCGTTAAATTGATACGGTCGTATTTCTCTTTGATATAACCGTTAATATACTGACTTTGGTTAAAATTCCCGCTTGCTTTTCTTGCCATGTTCTGCGCCTCCCGTTCTGATCCGGGCGGCAGCTGCGCCGCCCTGTGTGTTATTTATGCTAAACAATACTTTCTTAATTCGTTGTCTGCTGCTTCGCCGCTCTCTAACCATCTGTCGAACGCTTCCGGGAAACGCTTTTCGATTTCGTCCATTAACCAACCGCGCACCGTTGGAACCTCTGCGCTGTGGTTATGTTCTGTCATTTCCCAAACCTCAAATAACTGGTTGTTGCTTAATGCTGCTATTTTCTTCATTGCCTTTTCTGCTGCTTTCATGTTGTTACCGCCTTTCGTTTGTGCTTTGCTTTGATGATATTATTATAAATTATTATGCGCATAATGTCAATAGTATTATGCGCAAAATGTTAAATAAAATAACGCGGGGTTTCTGATCGCCCCGCGCTTTCTTTAAAATAAAAATCCTTTATCAACTAAAAATCTGATCCAATCGCACCCGGTCACGTCCTCGCGTGCTGCGAACTTCTCAAACTCTTCTTTGTTTGTTACGCCGTCCTCTTGCATGAAACGTTTAGCGGTTTCTAAACTGTTTGTATAAAATACGTGTTCTGCAAAGAACGTTCTTTTAACTTCGTTGTAATTGTTTCTTTCTCTTCCCGGTGTCTGCATTGTTACCGTTATACACGGTCTTCCTGTCTTTGCTCCTAAACCTTTACTAATTACAACCGCGTTACTGAATAACCAACCGTTCCAACCTCTGCGGTTTGGTGCAAATTGTGTTCTTGGTACTTCTACCAAATCCCCCGGTTTGATCTTCTCAAAATTAACTTTTCTCATTTCTTTAACCTCCGCTTTGATGTTTTCCCGGCGGCAGCTGCCGCCGGTATGATCCGGTTTATATAGCCGGTAAATATGTAACTGTTCCAACGAACCCGCCCGCGTCAATGATTGACTGCAGGGCGTTTTTACCGGTGTTGCCTTTGAGGATATAAGGCTTTTTGCCATCTAATGAGCAAATGCCCTTTCCCTCTTCTACTAATGCGTAGTGTGTACCGGTGATATAGCCGCCGCGTGCTCCGCAATATTTACCGTTCATTTCCTTTGCTGTGATCTTCATAACCTTTAACATATTCGTTACCGCCTTTCATGTGTTGTTTGCTTTGATGATGTTATTATACTGCATTATGCGCATAATGTCAATAGTATTATACGCATAATGTTAAAATATTTTTTTCTTTCCTCAAAACTGCCGTTTCTTTTCCGGTGCCTATAAATGTCCGTCAAATAAAAAACACGCAGGTTTAACGCGCCTGCGTGTTAGCTTAATTCGTTTTAATGCGTTTAACGCGTTAGAAACGCGCGCCGTGTGTTAAACGTGCGTTTTGCGTGCGTTTAGTCTGGTGTAAACTCTGTGTCCTCCGGTCTGCCGGAAATGTAACGCCCGTTTTCCATCTTGTAAAGAGTGCCGCCCGCAATGTCTAAACGCATGGTAACGCGTGCTTTGTGTCCGGTCTTTGCAATACCGCACTTGTGCCCGTCCTCCCAACTTGCCGCGTTTCTAATTGCGATCATGCCCGCACGCACAACGGTAATAGTTCCGTTTACGCTTGTGAACTTCTCGCCTGCTGCCTCCTGCAGCTTTTCTAACTCTTCCTTTGTGATCGTTCCCACCTGCTGCCCCTCGGCGTTATAGGTGTTTACGCTGCCGTCCGGGTTTTCCTCTAACGCGCCCTCTGGTACGTCGTCGGTTAACTCTACCTTGATTTCTTCCGGCTTTTCTTCCTCCGGTTCGTTAATAGCTGCTGCCAGTTCTTCCGCTGTTGGTTTTGCCGGTTCCTCTGCCGGGTAAACCTTAACGCCGTTTTCGTCGTACACGTTCGCGCCGATCTTGTCCGCGGCTTTCTTTGCGTTCTGGATTGTTTTATAACCCCCGTCCGCAGGGTTAAAAGATGTTCCCACGTAGTACATTGTTTTCATGCCTCGCTTTCTCTTATTTTACTTTGGTGCAAAAATCTAAGCTAATCCAACCGTCTTTACCGTCGGCGTATGCTTTGAGCAATCCCCATTTAGACGCGCCCGCGCCGTTCTTCTCTGCAACAATGGTAAATGTGCCCTTTCCGGTGTACTTTGGCTTTCCGTCCTCTTTGTGGTAATCGTAGGTTGTGCCCGCTCCCTTTCTAATGCGCAGGTCGTCAACCTCTACGCGCACTGTGTACGGGAACGTCGCAGCCGGTGTTACTGCCGGGTAAACCTGTTTTCCGTCGTTGTCGAATACCTTATAGCCTACGTTTGCAAGGCACGCGTTAACGGCGTTCTGCAGCTGCTTAAATGCTCCAATCTGTGTTTTGCTGTCCTCCCACTTTTTGCGCACTCTGTAATAACCGGTTCCGGCTGTGCTTTCTTTCTGTTCCGGTGTTGCCTTAAACTTCACATACTCCGGCACTGCAGTAATATAACGTCTGCTACCGCCGTCGTCGATCTGATAAAATTTTTCGTCTGCAGAAATGCCGTTAACGGTAAATGTCGCGCCGGTATAAACCACGCGCGCCACATTATCGGTAAACGCAGGTGTTTTTCTAATGTTGATACCGTCGTTAACGCCGTGGGTTCCCTCATAGATAACGGTAACGGTTCCCGCTAACGGGTTAATCTTCTGTGCGCCGTCGTCGGTAACTGCCGGTGTTCCGTCTACGCTGATCTTGCCGCCCGCCATCTTTGCCTCTACGTCCTTTCTAAATCCTGCCGGACTTAAACCGAACTTGCCCCAGATATGTTCCGGGTCGCCGTGGTTGCTTGCCAGTCCTCGCGCGTGTCCCTCTTTGTGAGAAATAATAACGCCGTCTTTCATAGGGTCTAACCCGAACTGCTGACAGCGCAGCGCGAAATATTCTACCGCGTGTTTGTAGTTTGCCAGTACAACCGCTTTTGTGTTGGAACCGTCGCCCAGTTCTACCCAACCGCTGCCGCTTGTGTACTTGATCGTCGCAGGCTCGCACATTTCAATACCAATGTGCGTATTGTTTCCGCTGCCGTTGCTGCCGCTGCCGCAATGCCAGTTTCTAATAGCGGTTCCATTCTCCGGGTATACCGGCAGTCCCTGCAGTACCTGCCCGTCGTGCTGAATAACCGCTTGTACCGCTGCGTTTGCCCCGCTCTGGTTCTCATTGTTAATAATGTTCTGCGCCTTTTCGCAAGGGCACCCGATAGAATGAATATACATTCCCTGCACTTTGATTTTTGTACCCGCCTTATAACACGGGCTGTTTTTCATGGTCTTGTCAACTAATGTAATAGCCATTTTCTGCGCCTCGCTTTCTTTGTTGCTCTCTGCTGCCGCAGCCTGCTTGTCATATGCCGTTAAATCATTTTCCGTGATTAACTTCATAATCTTATCAATGTATTGTGTATCTGTTGCGTAACCGCCGTTTTTAATGATCGTTATAGCGGTGCGCGGGTCCTTTTCTCCCTTCAGCCCTGTATAACGCTTTTTGCTGCCGTTCATTGCTCCCAGTAAATACGCGCTATGGTCGCCTACGCTTTCCGCAACGGACGGGTACGCCCTAAAGTCTGCCGTAATGTAGTAAATGTTTCCTTTGCCGTCGTCCTCCGGTGTCTGCTTCGTATAGACGCTCACGCCGTCCCACGTACTGCCCGCCCAGGCGTTGCCGGATAAAACGCGTTTCATACCAAAAAGGTTATTAGCTTCGCGGGCTAAATCGGTGTTGCCGTACCCGCTTTCTAATATTGCCTGCGCGATCGTTACCGACGCAAGAACGCCGTTTTTCTTCATATCTGCTACGACGTGCGGCGCAATCTCTGTAATAAACTGCGCTTTACTCTTTGTGTAAACTGTCGCCATCTTCTGCGCCTCGCTTTCTTCGTTCTTCCTCTTCTATCCGGGAACAACGCCCGGACACAATGCAGCAACAATATAACGCGCCGCAAAATGTCAACGTTGCCCCCGCTAATACTGCTTTTACGAAACTAATAAAGTATTCTAACATTTACTCTTTCTTTTCCTCGTCGCCGCCTGCTGATCCGGTACCGGTCGCGCCAATCTCTCGCGGTTTGTTAATAACAAGTTCGTCTGCATTGTCCGGCAGTTCGTCGGTGTAGTTGTGCAAAAACTTTTCTACCCTCGCCCATACCCAACGAACCGGCAGCCCGCACAAATACATATTCTTTAAAATGCTGACAACCTCATAACAGATATAAAGCAGCCCGAAAAACTCCGCGGTTCCGATAACGTCCATTCCGATATATGCGCGCGCCTCTTCCGGGATAAATCCAATGAGGTTAATATTTACAAGTCGGTCAACGATTGCCAAACCTGCAATACTGATAACCATAGAGATTTTTCTAATTGCCCCGTCAATGCCGAAACAACTATTAAACTTGTGTTCCTTAATTGCTCGGATCACTCCGAAAACTGTATCAAAACATACCGCAACCATAACTAACACAATAATTTTATTGTGCATGATCTGCGTTAACACTTCTAACAACTTATCCATGCTGTTAAATCCTCCTGCTATTGTATTCAATCGTATCTAATAGACGTTCTGCCTCTTCCGCTCTTTCCTTGAATTTCTCAATAGCGGGCGTTCTTTCTTCGGTGCCGTCATGCCCCGGTTGTATAAATTCTATGTTGTCTACGTTTTTCTGGTGTTCTAATTCTGTTATCAGATCATGCACCAACTCGACTAACATATTTGTTACTGTGCAAAGGTCGTTAATTACTTTCAATAACATTTTCCACCGCCTGCGCTGCCTCCGGTTCTTCCTCTTCCGGCTGCAGTTCCTTTAAAACCGCCTCGCGCAGCTGCTCTTTTTCTTCGTCGTCCAGATTAGTATAGCTGTTAATAACCGCGTCAAGTTCTGCGCCTGCCTTTACCTTTACAATAACAGCTTTAACAAATACTCTTAACTTTACCGGGCTTAACATTACTCTACACCTCCGATCAAATCAGTAATTAAAATTAAAATGTCGTCCTGTGTTGCGCGCAGGTCGCCATTTTCTACCATTAACGCCGCCAACTTGTCCGCGCTCTGTGTTGGCTGTCCGGCTGCTTCTTCTGCCTTTGCCAGTTCCATAAATACGGCTTTATTCTTTTCGGCGTACTTCTGCAGGTTCGCCGTTTCCGGGTATGTCAAACGGTAAATATCGCTTTCGTACTCGGTCGCCTCCTGCCCGTCCTCATGGATAACCGGCTGCGGGAAAATGTTTGTTACTACGACAACCTCCACAAATCCCGCCTGCGCGCTTGGTTCAATCCTTACGCCCTCCGGCTTTTCTGCTGTTCTCTGCTTCATGCCTTATAACCTCCTTTAAATCGTGTATCGGTATCACGTTATCAATATACTTTACGGTAAAATTGTAACTGTCGGTGTTCTTCGTCCAACCTAAATAACTTAAACAGCCCGCCGCCGTGTGAGGGTCTACGTTTTCCATCTTTGCCGCCTTTGCATATAGTCGGCGTATACGCAGGGAATTGTTACGCCTTATGCTTGTATGATCCCGGTAAAACCTAAACCCCATAAAATCAACGTCCCGCCCCGCGTGGCGTGTGATTGTCCCGTATTCCATGCGCCGCATATGCGGGCATAATTGCCGCACCTGTTCGCAGATCGTGGCTATATGTGGCAGCGCGGGCGCGTCCTGCCCTATGTACGCGGGCGGTATCTGTATAAATATCTGTTTATACTGTTCCTGCCCTTTGTGCGTTTTCTTCCGGGCTTTCGTGTCCTTATGCTTTCGCCTATATACCACTTTATACGGCACTTTCAGCCGCCGCAGGTCGTTTGTGATTAACTCCACGGTAACTGTTAAATTGTCCGTCCGTTTGCACTTATCAATTACAATCCCGTATTCCGTAACGATATGATCCACGCGGAAAACCTGCCAGTTATCTTTTAGACGCAAACCGAACGGTTTTAAATAAACGTCGATTGCCTCTAAAACTTTGTGTAACTCTTTCTTATTGCGCCCAAACAATACGTAATCGTCCATATAGCGCATTGCGTATTTAACGCGCAGCTGCTCTTTTATGAAATGGTCTAACCGCTGCAAAATCCAATTAGCAAACCATTGTGACGTATATGTACCAATCGGCAGCCCCTCCGGGTAACTACCTATAATTGTATCTATCAACCACAACGCCGTTTCGTCCGCTATGTACCTGCGAAACTCCCGTTTTGCTGCTGTCTGGTTAATGCTCTGGTAAAACTTTGATATGTCTATCTTTGCGCAATATTTCGTGTTTGGTTCGTCCTGCAACCATCTTTCTATAAACCGCTTTCCATAGTGTGCGCCGCGCCCCGGTATGCTCGCGCAGGTATGCGCTACCATACCCCGCATAATAACGGGCGTGATCGCCATAATTAAAACCCAGTGAAAAACTTGGCTAACTACGGTCGTTGCCGCTATCTTCCTGCGCTTGCGCCTTATACCGTCATTTATATAAAATTCCCGGTACGCGTCCGGCACCCAGTCTCGGTTTATGATCCGATCTCTAACCCATATAACGAACCGTTCTATATTCTGTTGGGTGGTCTTGGTTTCGTCATGCGCTAATATCTCCTGCAGCTGTTCGCGCTCTTTCTTGCTGCCGATCCGTTTGTAAAGCTGTTTCTTTGCCTGCTCATACGTTACCGGCTTCCCTGTCGCCTCGCTCCACGCTTTCGCGTGTAACTCTATATTTTCTTTTACTGTCCGGTCGCCGTCTGCTAATTTATCCCATAGCCTGCGCCGTTTCGTATGGTTGCATAATACCCGGCGTGTTGCGCTGTCTATTAGCTGCAGGTTGTTAAAATCTATATATTTAACACGTTTCATGTTATCTTCGTTCTTTAACCTCAATGGCTTTCGGTTTTTACTACTAACCACACAACGCCGCCCACGTCGGCGCGTCCCTCCACCCTCGCGGGCTTTAGGTGCTGCGAACGGTTAATTTCTGCCCGCCGGTTTCCCGGCGTGTGGATTTCCACCTGCGGCAAGCGGTACGGCGCGCCATTACAAATAATGTTAAAGAACGACGGGAACCGCGGTTCGCATTCGCATTGGACGGGGCATTGTTGCAATTAGAGTAGGAACGCCCGGCATTACGCCCATTGTTCAAATTCCCACCGCGCCAAACAACCATAAGCCCTGCGGCAGAGTTGTAGTTAGCAGCAAAACCGGCTCCGACGTGCGCCGTATCGCCTTATTTATCTTTCTTTAGATTTTTACTTTACTGTTTTATGCTACACATAGCGGTGGATTGCTCCCCCGTTCCCCCTTTGGTCGCTCCGCGCCCTTACGCAGTGTAAGAACGACGGGAACCGCGGTACGCATGCGCAGCGGACGGGGCATTGTCGCAATCAGAGTAGGAACGCCCGGCAACACGCCCATAGGTCAAATACCCACCGCGCCAAACAACCAGAAGCCCTGCGGCAGAGTAGTAGTTAGCAGCAAAACCGGTAGTAGTGCCCGCGCCGTTTCCTGTCTGTACCGGGTTTTTAATGTGCGGGTAACGTTCGTCAAATCCCATGTTACGGATATATACGCCTGTTTCGTGCGCGTTCTCATACGCTACCGGGATATAATGATCTGTCAGTTTATTGTCATAGTTGCCGCCGTGCATATCGTCGCAGAAATAGGTCTGATAATCGTTAATTAACAGGTCATGGATAATGTCGAACTGCTTACCGTATGGCGTTTCAATCCATCTGTAACGGCAGTCGTGTAAACCGTCATTTGCTACGGTGCCGGACGGTGCCGTTAATGTGTCGGTCTGTCCGGTCTTGTTCGGAAAACCTGTTACGCAGTGTGTCTGCGCGGTAATGTTTACCGGTGTGCCGTCGAAAACGATAGCCGTATGTGTATCATTAAACGGCTTTACTTCCAGAACTTCGCGCGCGTCAAAAACGTTTCTTGCGTCGCAGCTTGTACCCACGCCGATTAAGTCCCCAACTAAGAAGTTGTCAGCGTGCGCGTTGGTAACAATAATACGGTTTGTGTTTTCCTCGGATAACTGCGCCTTTCTGTCGCTGCCCCAGTAACGGGACGTTTCGCCCAACATGATAGACTGCTGATCTCTGGTTGCAAACTCTACGTCCATAAGTAAATCAATAATTTCCTCGTCCTCGGACGTTGTACCGGAAATACCCACGCCCATAGCTTTATACTTTGTCATAAAGCTATTAAAGCTGCCGTATGCCGGGATCGCGCCGGAAACGGAAACTAAATTACCGTCTGCGTCCTCGCTTGCGCGGTATGCTGCAAGATATGTTTTGTTCTGTCCCCTTGCAAGTGAACGCTGCAGCTTTTTAGGGATATAGTAACCGTCGCCCGGTGCGCCGCTTACCCATTTTTCCTCTTTCTCGGTGTCGTAAATGTGTTTCGCCCAAAACAGCGGGATTTCTACCCATACGTTGCCGTTGCTGCCGTCTGCCTTAAACTGTGGGTTCTTTACTCCGTCGGTTCCGTATTCGTAACAATCAACCTCAAAAAGCCCGGTTTCTACGTTCCAATCGCCATTACAACGGCGCATTGCATTCCACGGGTAAAGATTATCAAAATCATTTTCGTTTACGGTGTCCCCGATCTGTACGCCCGCTTTCATGTTTACCGCGTCGCCTACGCGGGTACCCTTTGCCGCTGTGCTGCCTGCAAGCCAACGAACGCCGTAACGTCTAATTGTCTTGTCTGCCAGTTCTGCTAACACTTCCTCGCACGCTGCTAACGCCTGCGCTGCCTGCTGCGCGTATGTGTTCGCCTGTCCTACCTGTCCCGTTACCCATGCAGGATCATAGAGGTACGGCAGTTTCTTCCAACCGGTCACGCCGTCGCCTGTCTTTAACGCCTTTGTGCCGTCTGTTCTAACCTCAATCGCTAACTCTTTATACTCTAAAACGCGGTCGCTCGCGTTCCAATTAGCGGTAGTATCGGTTTTAATTCTAATGGTACTTGTTGCCATCTTTTAAACCTCTCTTTCTTTATGGTCGTGTTTCCGCGGTGCCGCCGTCGATATTGTGCGTATCAACGTTTAAAGCGTCGCCGCCGTCAATGTTAATCGTGAGATTGTTATACATTGTCTGCACTGCTGCCGTATTGTCTGCTACGTGCTGTTCAGACGTTGCCGCAGCTGCCGCAGAATTTCCGGCGGCTGTCTTTGCTGCCGTTGCCGTTTCCGCTGCTGTTACTGCTGTGTTCTTTGCTGCCGTCGCCGTCTGCGCTGCTTCTTTCGCTCCCTTAACGTCTACTTGCGCCTGTTCGGTCGCCGCGTTCAGTTCCCTAATCATGGTATCTACTACGCGTTCCTCGTCCGGCGTTACGTCGTCGTCCGGCTTGGCGCGGTGCTGTGGGGTAAATGTAACCTGTTTAATGGTCTTGCCCCCGTCCGCGTCCGGGTTCACGATATAGATATACGCGTAAACCTTTTTTGCAAACTGCAGGCACTTAAACGGCACGTCTGCAACTAAAATTCCATGTGATACGGTACCCACACGGGTTGTTGCTGTTTCCTCTCCGTCTAATGCAAAATGTACTTCTGTATGGTTTGGCAGTTCCAACGCCTCCAAACCCGTTACCTGCAGTTTCTGCCCCCAGTCGTACTGGTAAACGTTGTACGCTCGCGCCTCTTTCTGCTCCGGGCTTTCAAAATGTGCATAAATCATTTTGCGGGTTCTCCTTTCTTTAGTTGTAGGCGTTGCCGCCCTCTATGGTTATTAGTTCGTCGCTTTCCGCGTCGCCGTCGTCTAAATCGACTGTTTCAACCGTTGCGGCGTTGCCCCCGTCTATATTGGTGCCGGTTAATTCCATTAGCGTCTGCAGCATTGCGTCCGGCGTTATTGTTCCGTCCGTTCCTATTGCGCTACTTAACGCGGCCGTGTTGTCTGCCTCTTCTTTCTGTATGTCGATAAAATCTAACCGCGGGTTGCTGATCTCGCATTCATTTAATGCCGTTTCGTGCATATATACGGTTAGCTTAACAATACGCTGCTTTAATCTGGTGCCGGTTCTCTTGCTAACAAGTGTTACCGTGTCCCCGATCCAATACGACAATATGCCGTATTTATCCGGGTACTTTCTGGCAAGGTCGATAACGTCCGCTGTGTATGCTGCGTATGGTCTGCTTAATTCTTCCAACTTATACGTTGCGTCCTCTAACAAATCCTCTACAACGGTGTAGCGTTCATCTTTCCAAATCTTCAATTTGTACTTGTCGCTAAACTGGTGATTTTCTATTATCCTGCTGCCGCCGTTTACACTCTCGATTGTTAGCCCGTCTTTTCCTATCGGTAAAATAGCGGTGTAAAAATCGTATGTCGTTTTCTCTCCGCTTGCTTTCCGCAGGTTTAAGTCCTCGATAAAGTACGCTCCGCGATCCTCTCCGTACTGCTCATAGAAAGATAACGTTTTGTTTATGCTGTCTACGACTAATTCCGCGGTATAGGTTCGTTTCATTTGCTTTATCACGTCCCACATACTGCAGTATGTTTTTGTAATGCTTCGTCGGCGTTTAACGTCGCAATATGCAACGTGCCAACCCGTGCCCGCTACTAAATCCTCTACCGCTAAATCTAACTGCCTACGCTTACACGTAAACTTTTCTATATCGCTTTCCAGTTCTTCTATATTCTGCTGCCCGGAAATGGTTATATATGTGCCGCCCGGCTTAACGGACTTAATCACATATTCCGCGTGTTCAGTCTGTATATAGTTCTCATTTTCCAGATATTCCACGTAACGCCCGTTATACGGATATTTAAACGTTAACGTTGCGTCGCTGTTCTTTAAATCGAACTTTTCCCACGTTTCGTTATCGCCTTTTAAAACGCCTATTGCGTTATGGTTCCTATCGTAGATTTTTAACATTGCGCCGCCCTCCTATAACCACATAGGATAGTAACGCAGTGTTATATTGCATACGTTTTCAGAAAACGTTATAAGCTGTTCGCCCGCCTGCAGGTGCGGAAACTCAAACATAACCACGTCGTTAAATTTGTTCTGCCCGTCCTGCGTTACGGTACCCGTTAGCCCGTCAATATAAATCGTGTGCCCTTTGGTTAGGTTTTTAATTTCTATGCCGCGTTCTGCAATTCCATAAATGCCGAACGTTGCTAAATCAAATTCCGGCGTTATCTCGATCATAACGGGCGTGTCGCGCGTTCCCTCTGCAAAAACGTATTCCTGCGACTTCCTGCCGATTTCTATAACCTGCTGTTCTTCGTCGCGCATATAACCGGTTGCTTTGATCGTCATTTTATAAACGCCCGGATCAACCGTTTTCTTTGCTGTCGGGTTTTCCTGCAGTACGCCAATAAATACCCAACCTTTATAACCGTCTAATTTATACTGTGCCTCGCCTGCTGCCAGTGCGTGCAACCGTGATATATTCCTGTTTACTTCCTGCCTGCTGCTTCCGGTCACTTTCAAAACAACGGTTAATTCCTTGAACGTTACCCGCTGATCTACCAATAACGGCAGCCTTGCGCCTGGGTTCCATTCATACGTTATATTTTGAGTAGACGGGGCAAAGTCTACTGTTAACTGCTTTGCCCCGTATAAATTAACCGGTGTTCCGTTAATTAACATTTCCTCGCCCCCTTATCGTCTACTTTTATAATCTTCGGCTAATTCCTGCTTTACGCGCTGATATGTCCGCGCGCTTACTTCGTCGCCGTCCACATAGAAATGATTTTCTACAATGGTGTTGCTGCCCGTCATTTTATCTATTTTCCTGTCTAACAATTCTGTCAGATAGTCATAAAAGCCCGCCAATGGCAATATTGCTTCTGCTCCTGCCTCTCCTCCGGCTAACAGTCTATTTCCTGTCATTCCGAAAACGGTAGGGTTCATCATAATACCACCCTCTTTATACCAACTAACAGAAAAATGTGGTACGGACGGCGGGTTAATAGAAAAACGTCCAGATATGCCGACGTGCGGTAATGAGATACCGCCGCCGCCGATTTTTGGTAACGACAATCTAATATTGCTTACCGTTGATCTGATTGTGCTTAACGCGCTTGATACCGCGCTTTTCGCAGTATTTAAAACGCTTGTGTTAATCGTTGGCAGCTTCAAACCTAAACCGTTTAACGTTGACTTAATGCCATTAAACGCCGTGGTTGCTGCAGTCTTTGTAGCATTAAACGCCGTGGTTGCGCTTGTCTTTAACCCGTTCGCTGCTGTCGTTGCTGCAGACTTAATTCCGTTCCACGCGGTACTGCTTGCCGACTTTATACCGTTCTCTGCGCTCGATACCGCCGACTTAATGCCGTTCCACGCCGTCGTTAACGACGTTTTCAAACCGTTACCGGCTGTTGTGGCTGTGGTCTTAATCGCATTCCATGCGGTGCTACTCGCGGTCTTTATGCCGTTTTCTGCCGTACTAACTGCCGTCTTAATTCCGTTCCACGTTGTCGTTAACCCGGTCTTTAGCGCATTGCCTGCCGTGGTTGCCGCTGTCTTAACAGCATTCCACGCGGTACTACTTGCCGTCTTAATTGCATTTTCCGCGGTGCTAACCGCTGTCTTAATGCCGTTCCATGCGGTTGTTAAACCGGTCTTTAAGGCGTTGCCCGCTGTCGTGGCTGCCGTCTTAACGGC
>NZ_JBGVLF010000007.1:0-37056 GCF_045124115.1 Phascolarctobacterium sp. | reverse complement strand
AAAATTTGACGAGAATTGTAGCTTTGAAGAACTCCAATCTGTCGTAGATTCTTACATCCATTTCTACAGATATGAGCGTTACCAAGAAAATCTCAAGCAGAAGACCCCCTTCGAATATAGTAGATATCTGCAACTAGCAGTCTAAATATAAGGGGGGTGTCCAAACTATAGGGTCCACGTCACTTAAAAATAAAGGATATGTGCGTAGATATAGAAAAAGCTTGAAATGGTTAGTGGAGATTGTGTGATATAGTTGAAATCTACTGTGCATCTCTCTTTTTTGTATCCTTCTTTACACTTCCCGGGTGTTAAACCTACTACTTTTGTAAAATATTGCTTAAAGTTTGCCAAAGGCTGGTGGATAGTGGTAAAATACCACTTACGAGGCTTTTTACAAGGAGAAATAAAATGGATAAAATTATTGATATTTTGAAAAATGATAAAGTATGCATTTCTTGCGAACTTTTCCCACCCAAGCAAGGCACAGAGCTGCAAAACAGCCTAGAGATTGTAAATAAAATTGCCAAAGTTAAACCGTCCTACATGAGCGTAACCTATGGCGCAGGTGGCAGCACCGTCGGTTATTCTGCTGCCTTGGCAAAGGAAGTTCAGGACAATGGTATTCCTGCTTTGGCCCATCTGACCTGTATTCAAGCTAGTGAAGAAAAGATTAGCAATGTACTGGGACAGCTGTCCGACAATGGCATTAAAAATATTTTGGCTCTCCGTGGCGACATTCCTGCAGGCATGGAAGATGCAGATATGGGTAGCTTTAAACACGCTAGCGATTTGATGCGCTATATTAAATTTAAAGGTGATTTCTGCGTTGGCGGTGCTGCGTATCCGGAAGGTCATCCTGAGTCCGGCAGTTTAGTTAAAGATATTGAAAATACCAAGTACAAAGTGGATGCAGGTGTGGACTTCCTAGTAACCCAAATGTTCTTCGACAACACCATCCTTTATAACTATATGTTCCGTTTGCTGTCCGCAGGCATTAACGTACCCGTCGTACCCGGCATTATGCCTGTGACTAACGCCAAGCAGATTATTCGTATCTGCCAACTGAGCGGAACCAAACTGCCGCCCCAATTCCGCGCAATGGTAGAAAAATTTGCGGATAAGCCTGCAGCCTTGCAACAGGCAGGTATTGCTTATGCAACCGGTCAGATTATCGACTTGATTTCCAATGGCTTTAGTCATGTACATATTTATACTATGAACCGTCCGGAAATCATTGGCGGTATTATGGAGAATCTGTCCGAAATCGTTAAGGACTAAGACCATGGAATTTAATCAAAGAGAGGCGTTGCGCTATCTTCGCGCTAATCCCAAAGACAAGGATTCCCAAAATCTAGTGGATTTAGTCTATTTGAAGCTGCGTAACGAAGTGCAGGCACGCAGCGTACTGCAACGTCATAGCGTTACTGTGGATGATGCAGGCGTAACTTTGGATACAGGTGTGCGCTTTACTTCCCGTGATTTGGCACGTCATTTGAAAGGTTGCGACAGCGTCCTGCTTTTAGGTGCTACCTTGGGTAGTAAGGTGGATGTGGCTATTCGTCGTCTGGCTCTTGGTAGTGTGGCGGAGGGGGCTGCAGCCCAGGCTGTAGCGGCAGCTTTGATCGAAAGCTATTGTGACGAAGTGCAAGCCAAGGTTGATACAGGTGCTTTGCAGCAGCGTCCGCGTTTTTCCCCTGGCTATGGGGACTGGGATTTGGCTGAGCAAGCCAAATTGTTCCCTGTGCTTAACTGCGCTAAGCAGATTGGTCTGACTTTGACCGATGGCATGATGATGGCGCCTTCTAAATCCGTTACTGCCATTATCGGCTTGAGCGAAAGCGTGGAGTGCGTGTGGAACAAGTGCATGACCTGTGGTAATGTGAACTGCCCTTATAGAAGTGAAGGATAATTTTTTGATAGAAGTTGAGGATAGAGAAATGAATTTTAAAGAATTATTAGGCAAGCAAATGCTGTTTTTTGACGGTGCTACCGGTACCCAGTTGCAGGCGCGTGGTCTGCAGCCCGGGGAACTGCCTGAGCGCTGGAACTTTACCCATCCGGAGATTGTAGAAGCCGTACACCGCGGTTATCTGGATGTTGGCTCCAATATCGTAAAATCCAATACCTTTGGCGCTAATCCTATTAAGCTGAAAGGAACTGACTTAGATTGCAAGGAAACCATTGAAGCTGCTGTGGCTATTGCTAAGCGTGCCTGCGGTGGTCGTGAAAATAAATTTGTCGCTCTCAATCTGGGCCCTACAGGCAAGCTTTTGGCTCCCTATGGGGATCTGCCCTTTGAAGAGGCAGTGGCAGCCTATGGTGAAATGGTACGCTATGGCGCAGCTGCAGGTGCGGATTTGATCCTGATTGAAACCATGAGCGATACTTATGAGATTAAGGCTGCTGTTTTAGCTTGCAAGGAAAACTGCGACCTACCCATTTGCGTTACCATGACTTTTGACGAAGATGGCAAGCTGCTGACCGGTGCTACCGTAGAGGCTGCTGCTATGATGTGCGAAGGCTTGGGCGTTGATGCCATTGGTTTTAACTGCGGCCTTGGGCCTGTACAGGTGGGCAAGCTGCTGCCCCAGATGCTGGCTGCTACCAGTCTGCCTGTAATTATCAATCCTAATGCAGGTCTACCTGTGCAAAAGGATGGCAAAACCTGCTTTGAAGTTGGGCCGGAAGAATATGCGGAGCTGATGTACGAGCTGGCACAGAATGGACCCAGTATCGTGGGCGGTTGCTGCGGTACAACTCCTGCTCACATCGAGGCTATGATTAAAAAATGCAAGGACTTGCCCTGCGGTGGTTATCGTGACTGCAAGCTGACTGCGGTTTCTTCCTATGGCAAGGCTGTACATTTGGGCGAAGGGCCTGTCATCATCGGCGAACGCATTAACCCCACCGGTAAGAAACGCTTGAAGGAAGCCTTGGTTGCAGGTGATTTGGATTATGTATGCTGTTTAGGTTTGGAGCAGATTAACAGTGGTTCCCATATTCTGGATGTGAACGTGGGCACTCCCGGTATTGACGAACCCGGTATGATTGCCAAGGCTGTGCCTGCATTGCAAGCGATTACGGATACTCCCTTGCAGATTGATACCTCTAATTACGAAGCTATGGAGCGTGCATTGCGCTTGTACAATGGCAAGCCCATGCTGAACTCCGTCAATGGCAAGGAAGACAGCTTAGCGCACGTGCTTCCCTTGGCAAAAAAATATGGCGCAGTGCTGGTTGCTTTGTGCTTGGATGATAGTGGTATTCCTGATACTGCAGCCGGGCGTATTGCCATTGCTGAGAAGATTATTGCTCGTGCAGCAGAATATGGCATTGAAAGTCGCAACATCGTTGTGGACCCATTGGCTTTGACTATTTCCACCGGTGCAGAAAATGCTGCCATTGCCTGCGAAGTAATTCGCGAGATGAAGGCTAGAGGTATTAATACTGTTATGGGCGTTTCTAATATTTCCTTTGGTCTGCCCGGTCGCGAAGCAGTAAACAGCACCTTCTTTACTATGGCTTTGAATGCAGGTCTTTCCTGCGGTATTATCAATCCTCAAAGCAAGGCTATGCTGGATGCCTTTTATGGTTATCGTGCTTTAGCAGGCTATGATGAAGGCTGTAAGGAATATGTACAGCATTATGCTGATGCGCCCAAGGCTGCTGCAACTGTTGTTAGCGAAATGGGCCTTTATGATGCCATCGTCAAAGGCTTGCAAGGTGAAGCACGCAAGGCTGCAAGCGCGGCACTTGTTAGTGAAAAGCCTTTAGATGTAATTAATAAGTACATGATTCCTGCGTTGGATTATGTGGGGGATGGTTTTGAAAAGAAAACCCTCTTCCTGCCCCAATTGCTCATGAGTGCGGATGCAGCCAAGGCTGCCTTTGAAGTAATTCGCGAAGCTGTAGGCGTAGGCGAAACCCAGGGCGAAACTGCTATTATCGCTACTGTCCATGGGGATATTCATGATATTGGCAAGAACATCGTGAAGGTGCTTTTGGAAAACTATGGCTATAAAGTTATGGATTTGGGCAAGGATGTGCCTGTTGCTACTATCGTGGAGGCTGCTAAGGAAAGCGGTGCTAGGGTAGTAGGTTTGTCCGCGTTGATGACTACTACTGTTGGCGCTATGGAGGAAACCATTAAGGAATTGCGCAAGGTTAGCGATTGCAAGGTTGTTGTTGGCGGTGCTGTGCTTACTGCCGACTATGCTGCTACAATTGGCGCAGATCATTATGCGCCTAACGCAGTTAGTGCTGTAAGCTACGTTAACGAAGTTTTTGGTAAATAAAAATGTAAATACACAGGGATAGGCTGGGGCATTTATAGTCATGTCACCACATCCCGACTCACGTGCGATTTCTTAACGCTCATTTCGTGCAGAATCACAACGAAGATTCGCGGCCAAACTTGTTCGAAAAACAAGTTTTTATTCGGTACGCTTCACTTCGGTGATTCTAAGCACTCATGAGCTAAAATCGCAAATGATTCGTCTAGGGATGTGGTAACAACGACATTGTTGTCCCAGCTTTTTTTGTTTATTCGCTGTATTTTTATGCGGATTTTTGTTGCAAAATACATAGGGATGGTGTATAATCGGTAACGTTCGCAACGGCGCAGTCTCGTTGCGTTTTTTATTCAAGATGAGAAGGGAGTTTACAAATGAGTTTTGGTTTTTTGAGCGTTATTCCGTCTTTACTGGCAATTGTTTTGGCTATTAAGACGAAAAACGTTATTTTTTCTTTGTTCTGCGGTTGCTTTGCCGGTGTTATGCTGTTGTGCAATGGTAATCCGTTTTTAGCTTCTAAAGCTTTGATTGGGGACTATTTCTTTAAACAGGTTATGGATAGCTATAATGCAGGCAATATCGTTCTGATTCTTTTCATTGGTGGCTTCATTAAATTATTGGAGCATGGCGGTGGTGCGCAGTCCTTCGCTAAATATGTGCATAAAATTGTGGATACTCCGCTGAAAGCGCAGTTGGGCTGCTGGTTGGGCGGCGTAATCATTTTCTTTACTGATTTAGGTACTGCGCTTTTGGTAGGTCCTGTTTTCCGTCCGTTGTTCGATAAGCTGAAATTGTCACGCGAAAAGTTGGCATGGGTATTGGACTCCACATCTTCTCCTGTGGCAGTGTTGATTCCCTTTATTGGTTGGGGCGTATATATTATGGGTCTTATCGAAGCCCAATATAAACTGCTTAACGTAAACGTGTCCGATTATGAAACCTTTATGGAAGCGATTCCTTTTCAAATTTACACTATTTTGGCAGTGTTGATGATTCCTTTAATTGCGATTACCAAAAAGGATTTCACCGCCATGAAGGAAGCAGAGGATGCTGCTAAGACTAGACCTGCTCCCGAGGAAATGGATGAAAATTATGTAGCGCCCAAGGATGAAGATGGTTATTCCTTGGGTAATTCTAATCCTTTTATGTTGATTCTACCGATTCTGATAGTTTTTGCTACTTTGCTGATTGATTTGGGACCATTGGGCTTCCCTTTTACCAAAATTCCCGGTAATGCTTTCCGTATTGCTCTGACCACCGGTTATTTTATGGCAGGCGTACTGTTGATTTTGATGATTTGTGGCTTCAAGGTTATGAAACCTGATCATACTTTTAATCTGTATGTCAAAGGTATGATGGGGATGACTAGCGTAGCTATTACTTTGCTGTTGGCTTGGACTTTGAGTGCCATGCTGGGCAAACTTGGTACTGCTAAATATATCGTTGAAGTTTTGCAAAGCGTCAACTTTACCCCTGTGTTGATTCCTGCCTTCATTTTCCTTTTTGGCGCGGGAATTTCCTTCTCCACTGGTAGTTCTTGGGGCACTTTTGCCATGCTGATGCCTTTAGCTATTCCCATGGGGCACGCTTTTAATATTCCGTATGGCATTTGCGTAGGCGCAGTGCTTTCCGGTGGCCTTTTCGGCGACCATTGTTCTCCTATTTCAGAGACTACTATTCTGTCTTCCATGGGTGCAGAGTGCGAATTGGTTAATCATGTGCGTACCCAATTGCCTTACGCCTGCATCAATGGTGCGATTGCTTTCTTTGGCTTCATCATCGCAGGTTTTACCAATTCTTCCATGGCGACAGTGATTTCCGTAATAGCTTTGGTGGCAGTAGTTTTTGGTTGGAACTACTACGACCGTAAGCACGCTGCACAATAATTTTCGCACGTAAAAAACAGTTCTAAGAGAATAAAAGTAGATATGCCTCCAAGTTTTAGTGTTGATAACACATAAGCTTGGAGGCTTTTTTATCGATAGCCATAATTGACTGCCAAAGTACAGCGTGATATAATATGTGTGATATATCACACATATGGAGGCGCCTATGGACGAGTATGATGTAATATTTTACGAAAAAGAGAATGGCGAAATTCCTATAAAAACTTTTCTTGATTCGCTTGACGTGAAAATGCGGGCTCGAGCGTATAAATATATAGCTTTATTGGCACATAATGGCAGTAGTTTAAGGGAACCATATTCAAAATATCTTGATGATAATATTCTGGAGCTAAGGATAAAGTTTGGTACTGACATATCGCGGATTCTATATTTTTTCTTTGTGGGTAGAAAAATTATATTAACTAATGGTTTTATCAAAAAAACACAAAAAACACCACAGCGTGAAATCGAATTAGCAAAGAAATATCGGCTAGATTTTCTAAAAAGAGAAGGTGGTAAAAAATGAAACATTTTGAAGATATGCTTAAAGAAGAGATGAAAAATCATCAATTTGCCCAAGAATATGATGCTTTGGATGCAGAGTTCAGCATCATTCAAGCTATTATTGATGCACGTAACAGCGCAGGGCTCACGCAAAAAGAGCTTTCTGAACGTAGTGGTATTGCAAGGGCAGATATTAGCAGGATGGAAAATGGCAACGCAAATCCGTCCCTGCGTACTTTGCGTAAATTAGCTGCAGGGCTGGGGATGAAACTAAAAATAGAATTTGTAAAAAACGAAGAAGCTGAAAAGCAATATGGCTGTCATAAGGTTGAAACACATTTCCAAGTGGCGGATAAGACAGAAAAGTATGGTGCAAAGGCATAAAAAATAATCTTCGTACACAAAAACACCCCTAAGGTGGTTCTACATAAACATGTAGCAGAGACCATCTTAGGGGTGCTTATTATGTTAGGGGAAAGGGTTGCTGATTATTTTACGGTTACATCAATAGCGCCGTTGTTAAGAACGACTTCTACTGCTTGACCATTTTTGATTTCGCCTGCTACAATCTTGCGACCTAACAGGTTTTCAACAGTATGTACAATAAGGCGTTTCAGCGGACGAGCGCCGAAGGCAGGATCAAAGCCTGCTTTTGCCAAGAAAGCAACTGCTTCATCGGTAGCGGTCAAAGTCAGCTCCAGTTGCTTATTGAGGCGGTCGCTCAATTCGTGGAGTACCAGTTTAACGATATCCTTAATCTGTTCTGCCTGCAGAGGTTTGAAGGTTACGATATCGTCTACACGGTTTAAGAATTCCGGACGGAAGAAACTCATGAGCATTTGCTGAATTTGCTCCCTGTCCATGGTACCGCCGTGTTTCATGATTTCGCTGCTACCCAAGTTACTGGTCATAATGATCAAAGTGTTCTTGAAGTCTACGCTGCGACCTTGGCCATCGGTTAAACGGCCATCGTCCAATACTTGCAACAGAACGTTGAAGACATCGGCATGGGCTTTTTCGATTTCATCCAACAGGATAACGCTGTAGGGATGACGACGTACTGCTTCCGTCAGTTGACCGCCTTCGTCATAACCAACATATCCCGGAGGCGCACCAATCAAACGAGATACAGTATGTTTCTCCATGTATTCGCTCATGTCAATACGCACCATGTTGCGTTCGTCATCAAAGAGGACTTCCGCCAAGGTTTTCGCCAGTTCCGTCTTGCCTACGCCGGTAGGGCCAAGGAAGATGAAGGAGCCAATGGGACGGTTGGGGTCTTTGATGCCTGCGCGGGCACGGATTACAGCTTCGCTGACGGCTTTAACGGCTTCATCCTGACCAACAACACGTTGGTGCAGGATTTCTTCCAAATGTACCAATTTTTCGCGTTCGCCGCTACCAAGGCGGGAAACAGGAATGCCTGTCCAAGTGCTGACAACTCTAGCAATGTCTTCCTCGTCCACTTCTTCTTTCAGCAGGACGTTGTCGTTACCGTTTTCGTCTTTAGCGGAAAGAGTGGACAGTTCTTTTTGCAAGGCAGGCAGACGACCGTATTTCAGCTCTGCTAATTTATTCAGGTCATAGTCCCGTTCCGCTTGCTCCATCTGCTGTTTAACAGCGTCGATTTCTTTTTTTACTTCGCGTACACGGGCGATGGAAGCTTTCTCTGCATCCCAACGTTTAACCAGCTCGTCATTGTCTTTACGCAGTTTAGCAAGTTCTTCGTTGATTTTTGCCAAACGCTCTTTGGAAGCATCGTCGTCTTCTTTGCCTAAAGCCTGAGCTTCGATTTCCAATTGCAGAATACGGCGTTTGCTTTCATCCAATTCTGTAGGCAGGCTGTCGATTTCCGTACGCAGACGGGCAGCAGCTTCGTCTACTAGGTCGATTGCTTTATCAGGCAGGAAGCGGTCATTGATATAACGATTGGAAAGCACGGCTGCAGCTACCAAAGCAGCGTCTTTAATACGTACGCCGTGATGGACTTCGTAGCGCTCACGCAGACCACGGAGAATGGAGATAGTATCTTCTACACCGGGCTCTTTAACCATAACAGGTTGGAAACGACGCTCCAAGGCGCTGTCCTTTTCAATATATTTACGATATTCGTTAAGAGTAGTGGCACCAATGCAGCGCAGCTCGCCGCGGGCAAGCATGGGTTTCAAGATATTGCCTGCATCCATAGCGCCTTCGGCAGCACCTGCACCGACTACAGTATGCAGTTCATCGATAAACATAATGATTTGACCGGCGCTGTCGCTAACGGCTTTCAATACCTTTTTCAAACGCTCTTCAAACTCACCACGGAATTTGGCACCTGCAACCAGTGCAGCCAGATCCAAAGCGTAGAGGGTTTTGTTCTTCAAGCTTTCGGGTACGTCGCCGGCGACAATACGGCGGGCAAGGCCCTCGGCAATGGCGGTTTTACCAACGCCGGGTTCACCGATGAGGACAGGGTTATTCTTCTTGCGACGGCTCAGAATCTCAATAACGCGGCGGATCTCTTCGTCACGACCGATTACAGGATCCAGCTTGCCGTCTTTAGCTTTGGCGGTAAGATCTTGGCCATATTTTTCTAAGGTTTTCTTGGTTTCTTCGTCGCCTGCAGCACTTTGATATTGCATATAGGCTGCTTCAACTTTCTTCTTATCAATACCGTATTTGCGGAACAGGGATACGACATCGCTGTCACCGTCGCTGGCAATGGTTGCTACCAATTGACCTACGGTAACTTCACCTTGCACGTTTTGGTTTAACAGAGCCATGACGCGGGCAAAGGCGGTACCCATCATCAACTGACGGTCTTGACCTTTTACGCCGGGGATACGCTGTACCAAAGCTTTGGCATCGCGTTCAAAGGCGTCTGCATCAATGTGCAGGCTTTGCAGCAAATATTTAAAGAAACCGTCACTGCCGCACAGTGCAGCCAGTACGTGGGCGGTGGTCAGTTCTTGATGATAATTCATCACAGCCTGCTGTTGGGCTGCTTCCAGTATGGATTTAACTTCTTCGCTGAATTTTTCGTTCATGGAATCTCCTCCCATCTATATAGGAAAATAATTTATTGGTGTTAGTAGGACTTTTCGTCCTTCAATTGTTATTATAACAGCAAAAGTCAAAAAGTCAAACGTCAAATTATGTAGATTTGGTGAAATCTTTGCCCATTCTTATTGACAGGGCGGAGTCACTGTGCCACAATAGTATACGCTTTGTTTTTATGTGCTTCCCTTGGCAGATGCGTAGATTATAAAGAAGCTGTGCGTATTGGGGGAAGCGGCAAATGAGGAGGAAATAATATGAACCCTACATCTTTATTACGCGGTATCGCGTTCCTATTGCTTTTGCAATGGATTTCTACAGTAATTATTAATGCCTTAGGTATTCCTTTTCCGCCGGCACTGCTGGGGATGTTGATTTTAACAGGGCTGTTGTGCTATGGCATTATCCCTGCGGAGTCCGTGGAAGATATTTGTGATATTTTAATCAGCAAAATGGGGATGCTTTTTTTGCCTGCGGGTGTCAGCGTCATGCTGTACTTTGATGTTATCCAAGCGGAGTTTATGCCTATTATGGTAACTATTGTTCTCTGTAGCTTGGCAGTATTGGCGGTTACAGCGCTCTTTCTGCAGGCTATGCTAAAGAAGGGAGGTCGCTGAGATGTTTCCGGAAGCGATTATTAACTCTACTATTTTCGGCTTGGGTTTGACTGTTATTGTTTATGCTTTGTGTGAGATTTTAGTCGACCGCTTGCGCTTGACCATTGTGCCGCCTTTCGTGCTGGCGTGTCCCATTGTAATTGCTGTGATTATGTTGGCTCCGGGGGTGGAGTACAAGCATTATGCCGCAGGTGCGGAATTTATTAACTTCCTGTTGGGACCTGCGACTATCGCGTTGGCGCTGCCGCTTTACAAGAATCGCCAAACTATTAAGGCGAACGCTGCTGCTATTCTGGGCGGCGTTACTATTGCGACTGTTGTAGCCATTGTGGTCGTCTATTGCAGTGGAAAGTTTTTGGGTGCCAGCGAGCAGGTGCTGTTGAGCTTGCTGCCAAAATCTGTAACCACACCTATTGCTATTGAAGTGTCCAAGACCATTGGCGGTATCCCCGCGTTGACTACAGCGGCAGTAATTGTAACCGGTATGCTAGGGGCTACCTTCAACCATAAGCTGTTGGCGTTAATGGGGATTAAGAACGATTTGGCAGCTGGTCTTGCCATTGGCGCTTCAAGTCACGGCTTAGGCACTAGCGTGTGCGCTGCAGTAAGTCCGGTGCAGTTGGCTATTGGCGGTGTGGCTATTGCCTTAACCGGTATTGCTACTTCTGTTTTAACGCCTATTCTGTTGCCAATCTTAAAAACTATTTGGTAAGTAAAAAAGCAGGCTTCCATGTACGGAAGCCTGCTTTTTCTATGCTGTATTTACAAATGATTAATCATACCGCGTAGTTCGGTGAAGATGACTGCTGCTTCTTCTGCAGGGAAGACCTGGCAGGGAAGTGCGCGCAAATCTTCAACACGCCAGCCCTTGTTTTGCTCTGCCAATTTGGCTAGGGCTTCTTCAAGATCATGAGCCACTACGATTGCCAAAGCATCAAGATAGAACTCGTTGTTGATGCAGGGTTCTTCAATCATGCTGTGGCTGTGGTAAGTTTTGTTATGACGCCAAAGATAAATGTTCATAAGCACACCTCCTATTTTTGCGTAAATTATATAGTATTTAGGAAGAAAACGCAAGGCGTGGGGAATGGAAGAAAATACTTTCCGAACGATTTTCTCCAAAACTGTTAAAAAGTTCACATTTTTATTTGACGTTAGCCGTTGATATTGGTATAATTATCATAAGTACACTGTAGTATAGACAACCCGAGGAAGATTTTACTTAGTTTGACGAGTGAGGAAGCTTACTTGGGTTTTATTGTTTTTGTAAGACGTTGGGGAGGTTGATTATAATGAAGGTAGCAATCATTATGGGTAGCAATTCCGATTGGCCCATTTTGGAACCTGCAGAGAAAACTTTAGTGGACTTTGGTGTGGAGGTAGAAGTTGTTGTTGCTTCTGCACACCGTACTCCTGATATTGTCCACGAATTCGCAGCAGGTGCTCGTGAACGCGGCGTAGAGGTAATCATTGCTGCAGCCGGTGCAGCTGCACATCTTGGTGGCGTCATCGCTGCTTATACCACTGTTCCTGTAATCGGCATTCCCATTAATGCTACTCCGCTCAATGGTATGGATGCACTGCTTAGCTTTGTACAGATGCCTTCCGGTATTCCTGTAGCAACCATGGCTATCAATGGCGCTAAGAATGCAGCTCTTTTCGCAGTGCAGATCTTGGCTGTAAAATATCCGGAACTGGTAGAAAAGCTGGCAGCTAACCGCCTGCAAATGCAGGAAGAAGTTAAAGCTAAAGGGGAAAAATTAGCTAAGCTGAGAGCGGAAAGCAAATAAAAGTTGCTTGTATCCGAACTATAACTATAATATAGAAGCACATTTAATGGTAAGGAGAGTTATTGTGGAAGATTTTTTCAAAGATGATAAGCTGCATGAAGAATGTGGCGTATTCGGCATTTTCAGCCATACTGAGGATGTAGCCCTCAACACCTATTGGGGTCTGTACGCATTGCAGCATCGTGGTCAGGAAAGTACCGGTATCGTTGTTACTGACGGTCGTACCATGAAGGTAAAAAAAGGTATGGGGCTTGTTCCTGATGTATTCAAAGATGGCGTTGCCGAATTGAGCGGTTTTGCTGCTATCGGCCATGTGCGTTATTCCACCACCGGTGCCAGCATGCCCTACAACATCCAACCTTTGAAGGTATATTTTGATGGTGGCAACTTGGCATTGAGCCATAACGGCAATTTGACCAATGCAGGCCAGCTGCGTGCTAACTTGGCTAAGGAAGGTGCCGTATTTACTACCACCATTGATACTGAAGTAGTTCTCTCCTTGATTGCCTACAGCGCTCGTCCTACTATCGAAGAACGCGTTGCTGAAGCTGTTAAACAAATTCGTGGTGCTTACGCTATTTTGATCATGACCGATAATAAGATTATCGCTGTTCGTGATCCCTACGGTTTCCGCCCCTTGGTTTTGGGCAAAATGGAAAACGGCTGGTGCGTAGCTTCTGAATCCTGCGCTTTCGACCTTGTTGGCGCAGAACTTGTGCGTGACGTTAAACCCGGTGAAATGGTTATTATCGACAGCGATAACGCTGAACCCCGCAGCATGATGTGGGCTGATAAACTGCCGGAAAAAACTGCTCACTGCATTTTTGAATATGTATATTTCGCGCGTAATGATAGTGTAATTGATAAACAGCCTGTTTACGATGCCCGTATTCAAATGGGTCGCGAACTGGCTAAAGAAACTATGGATATTAAACCGGACATTGTTATTTCCGCTCCCGACAGCGGTACTCCTGCTGCTATCGGTTATGCACTGGAATCCGGTATTCCTTTCTTGGAAGGTCTTACTAAAAACCGTTATGTAGGCCGTACTTTTATCCAACCTACCCAAAAGCAACGTGCCAATGCTGTACGTTTGAAACTGAACCCTGTACGCAGCGTAGTGGAAGGTAAATCCGTTGTTATGGTTGACGACTCCATCGTTCGCGGTACTACCAGCGGCAAGGTAGTAAAATTGCTGAAGGAGGCAGGCGCGAAAGAAGTTCACGTTTGCATTTCCTCTCCTCCGGTAGTAGATAGCTGCTACTATGGTATCGATACTTCCGAACGCAAGCAGCTGATTGCAGCTCGCTGCACTCAAGACGAAATCTGCCGCTACATTGGTGCGGACAGCCTGCATTATATTTCCATGGATGGCATGAAACGCGCTATCAGCCACATTGATCCCGAGGGACTGTGCTGTGCATGCTTCAGCTCCTGCTATCCTGATAAGGCTGATGAAACTATTAAGCAAGAACCCAAGAGCATAGAGGAGTAATTTTAGGAGGCAGTTATGAGCGAAGAAAAGAAACAACTTACTTATGCTGATGCCGGTGTAGATATTGATGCCGGTAACAAAGCTGTTGAATTAATGAAGGAAAGCGTGCGTGCTACCTATCGTCCCGAAGTTATCGGTGACTTGGGCGGCTTTGGCGGTCTGTTCGCTTTGAACAGCGGCAAATACAAAGAGCCCATTTTGGTAAGCGGTACCGACGGCGTTGGCACTAAGCTGAAATTGGCTTTCATGGCTGATAAACATGACACCATCGGTCAAGACGCTGTTGCTATGTGCGTTAACGATATTTTGGTACAAGGCGCAGAGCCTCTGTTCTTCCTGGACTACATTGCTGTAGACAAGGTTGACTCCCAAAAAGTTGCCAACATCGTTAAAGGTGTTGCCGGTGCCTGCAAAGAAAGCGGTTGCGCTCTTATCGGCGGTGAAACTGCAGAAATGGCAGGCTTCTATGCTAAAGGTGAATACGATATCGCAGGCTTCTGCGTAGGCGTAGTTGATAAATCCAAGATGATTACCGGTGCAAAGGTTAAGGCTGGCGACGTGCTGCTGGGCTTGCCTTCCAGCGGCGTACACTCCAATGGTTTCTCCTTGGTACGCAAAATCTGCTTTGAAGCAATGGGTTACGATATGGATACCTATATTGAAGATTTTGGCTGCACTTTGGGCGAAAAACTGCTGGTTCCCACCCGTCTGTATCCCAAAACCTGCCTGCCTCTGATTGAAAAATTCGATATCCACGGCATGGTACATATTACCGGCGGTGGTTTCTATGAAAATATTCCACGTATTCTGCCTGAAGACTGCGATGCAGAAGTTAATGCTGAAGCTTGGGAAGTTCCTGTTGTCTTCAAAAAATTGCAAGAATGGGGCAACGTGCCTTGGCCGGAAATGTACCGCACCTTTAACATGGGCGTAGGCATGGTATTGGTTATCGATGCTGCAGAAGCAGACGCTGTACGCGCCCACTTGGAAGCTGCAGGCGAAACCTACTATGAACTGGGCAAAGTAATCCCCGGTACTAAGAAGACCATCATGAAAGGCGGCGTTTTCGGTGCGTAAGGTTGGCGTATTGGTTAGCGGTCGCGGCAGCAATCTGCAAGCTGTAATGGACCGCATTGCAGATGGCTACCTGCCCTTGGAAATCGCTGTAGTCATTAGCGACAAGGCTGACGCTTATGCTTTAGAGCGTGCTGCTAAGGCAGGGATTAAAACCGTTGCCATTGAGCGTAAAGGCTGTGCTTCCAAAGATGAGTTTGAAGACAAGATTCAAGCAGCTTTGGTAGATGCAGGTTGCGAGCTGGTGGTTTTGGCAGGCTTTATGCGTATTTTAAGCGGCAGCTTTGTAAATAAATGGCATCACAAGATTATTAACATTCATCCTGCTTTGTTGCCTAGCTTCCCCGGTCTCCACGGCCAAAGACAGGCTTTTGAATACGGTGTGAAATTTTCCGGCTGCACTGTTCACTTTGTAGACGAAGGCACCGACAGCGGTCCCATTATTCTGCAAAAGGTTGTGCCGGTGCTGGATGATGATACTGAAGATACTTTGGCAGATCGCATTCTGGTGCAGGAGCATATTGCCATGCCCGAAGCATTGAAGCTGTGGGCGGAAGGCAAACTGCAGATTGAAGGTCGCAAGGTGCGTATTTTGGCATAATGAGGTGTGCAAATGAAAATTAAGAGAGCATTATTAAGCGTTTCTGATAAAACAGGTATTGTGGAACTGGCTAAATTCCTCCACAAAAACGGCGTAGAAATCATCTCCACCGGTGGCACTATGAAAGCTATTCGCGAAGCAGGCGTGCCTGTAACCTATGTTAGCGATGTAACCGGTTTCCCGGAAATCATGGATGGCCGCGTAAAGACTTTGAATCCCAAGATTCATGGTGCTATTTTGGCTGTACGTTCCAATCCTGAGCACATGAAGGCTTTGGCGGAGCATGACATTACTCCCATTGATTTGGTAGTAGTAAACCTGTATCCATTTAAAGAAACTATTTCCAAACCCGGCGTAACCGAAGCTGAGGCTATTGAAAACATCGATATCGGCGGTCCCGCAATGGTACGTGCCTCCGCTAAAAACTTCAAAGATGTTGTTATCGTTACTTATCCCAGTCGTTATGCAGGCTTGATGGCTATGCTGGAAAAAGATGGCGATATCGACGCTCGTACCCGTAAGGAATTGGCTTATGAAGCCTTCACCCACACTGCTGAATATGACGCTATGATTAGCGATTATTTAAAAAAACAATTGGCTGAATAAGCGAGGTTATCATTATGAGAATTTTACTGATTGGCGGCGGCGGACGCGAACATGCTTTGGCATGGAAGCTGGCACAAAGCTCTAAGGTAGAGGTTATCTTTGCGGCACCGGGCAACCCCGGTATGGCAATGCTGCCTAAATGCCAATGCATCGGTCTGAATGTGGACGATTTGGAAGGCGTAGCTGATTATGCCGAAGAGCAAAGCATCGACCTGACTGTTGTAGGTCCTGAAGCTCCTTTGGTTGCAGGTTTGGCAGATGTGTTCAAACGTCGCGGCCTGCCCGTATTTGGTCCTTCCAAAGCTGCAGCGCAGTTGGAGGGCTCCAAAGCCTTCTCCAAAGAGCTGATGGCAAAATATAATATTCCTACGGCATTCTTCAAGATTTGCGAGGATATTGAAACTGCCAAAGCTTATGTAGAAGAAAAAGGTGCTCCCATTGTTGTTAAAGCTGACGGCCTTGCTGCAGGCAAAGGCGTAGTTGTTGCTATGACCAAGCAGGAAGCACTGGATGCTATTGATGATATGATGGGCGACCATAAATTTGGCGCTGCCGGTGCCCGCGTAGTTTTGGAAGAATTCATGGAAGGCGAAGAAGCATCTCTCTTGGCTTTCACCGATGGCAAAACTGTTGTGCCCATGATTGCCGCCCAAGACCATAAGCGTGTCTTTGATGGCGACGAAGGTCCCAACACAGGTGGTATGGGTACTTATGCTCCTGCTCCCGTAATGACTGACGTACTGCGCTTGAAGGCTACGGAAATTATTTTGAAACCTGTAGTAGCAGCTATGGCTGCGGAAGGTATGCCTTACCAAGGCTGCCTCTATGCAGGCTTGATGATTAAAGGCGACAGCATTAAAGTTGTAGAATTCAATTGCCGCTTTGGCGACCCGGAAACCCAGGTCGTACTGCCGCTTTTAGATGGCGATTTGGCGGAAATTATGTTGGCTTGTGCAACCGGCACTTTGGATAAAGTAGATGTTTTCTGGCATGATAAAGCTGCTGTATGCGTAGTAATGGCTAGCGGCGGTTATCCCGAAAGCTACGAAAAAGGCAAGGAAATTACCGGTCTGGCAGTTGCGGAAGAAGATAAAGACGTTGTTGTCTTTCACGCAGGCACCAAAGCCGATGGAGAGAAAGTAGTTACCAGCGGTGGCCGCGTGTTGGGCGTAACCGCAGTGGACAGCTCCATTAAAGCTGCTCGCGACCGTGCTTATGCAGCCGTAGAAAAAATCAACTTCGATAAAGCTTTTTACAGAAAAGATATTGCATGGAGAGCCTTAAAGAGGTAAAATAGATAAAATCCATAAAACAGTTACGTAGTTTACAAAAATTTTGAAAGCAAAGGATGATGAAAGAATGGCTTTTTATTATGATGAACCTGCTCATACTTTTAGTGAGTACCTGTTAGTTCCCGGTTATTCCTCTGAAAAATGCATTCCCACCAATGTTGACCTGCGCACTCCGCTGGTTAAATTCAAAAAAGGTGAAGAACCTGCTATTACCATGAACATCCCTATGGTATCCGCAATCATGCAGGCTGTTTCCGGTGAAAAACTGGCTATTGCCCTGTCTAAAGAAGGCGGCGTATCCTTTATCTACGGTTCTCAATCCGTTGAAGACGAAGCAGCTATGGTTGCTCGTGTTAAAGCGCATCGCGCAGGCTTTGTAAGCAGCGATTCCAACATCCGTCCGGACAGCACCCTGGCTGATATCCTGGCTTTGAAAGAACGCACCGGTCACTCCACTGTTGCAGTTACCAGCGATGGCACTGTAAACGGCAAACTGGAAGGTATCGTTACCAGCCGTGACTACCGTCCCAGCCGCATGGACCGCGCTACTAAAGTTCGCGATTTCATGACTCCTATTGAGCAAATGATCGTTGCTCCCAAAGAAACCACTCTGCAACAAGCTAACGACATCATTTGGGAAAAGAAACTGAACACTCTGCCCATCGTTGATGAAGAAGGCCGTCTGCTGTACATGGTGTTCCGTAAAGACTATGCAACTCATAAGGAATATCCTTTGGAACTCTTGGACAGCAAAAAACGCCACATCGTAGGCGCAGGCATTAACACCCGCGACTATGCAGAACGCGTTCCTGCTCTGATTGATGCAGGCGTAGATGTACTGTGCATTGACTCCTCCGAAGGTTACAGCGCATGGCAAAAAATTACTCTGGATTGGATCCGCGAACACTATGGCGACAGCGTAAAGGTTGGCGCAGGCAACGTAGTTGACGCTGAAGGCTTCCGTTTCTTGGCAGATGCTGGTGCAGACTTCATTAAAGTTGGTATCGGCGGCGGTTCTATCTGCATTACCCGTGAACAAAAAGGTATCGGCCGCGGCCAAGCAACTGCTCTGATTGAAGTTTGCAAAGCTCGTGACGAATACTATAAAGAAACCGGCGTATACATTCCCGTATGCTCCGACGGTGGTATCGTATATGACTACCATATGACTTTAGCTCTGGCTATGGGTGCGGACTTCATGATGCTGGGCCGTTACTTCGCTCGTTTCGACGAAAGCCCTTCCAACAAAGTTAACATTAATGGTACCTACATGAAAGAGTATTGGGGCGAAGGCTCTGCACGTGCTCGTAACTGGCAACGTTACGACATGGGCGGCGCAGCTAAGCTGTCCTTCGAAGAAGGCGTTGACTCCTATGTTCCTTATGCAGGCAGCCTGAAGGATAACGTAAACCTGACTCTTGCTAAGATTCGTTCCACCATGTGCAACTGCGGTGCACTGACCATTCCTGAACTGCAAGCTAAAGCTAAACTGACTTTGGTTTCTGCAACCTCCTTGGTTGAAGGCGGTGCGCATGACGTATTGCTGAAAGAAAATTCCAACAGCAACTATCCTAAATAATTAAACAGTGACTCTATTAACTGCCGAGGGCGTAACTGCTCCCGGCAGTTTTTGTGTTGATTGTGTGAAATCGTCAGAAATTAGCACTCAACGCTTGACAGTGCTAACAGAAAGTGGTATAACATAATCAACAAAAGAAAAGAGCTACTGAAACAAGTAAGCAACTCGATTCCGAGTTAAAAATCAAATCAATACTTGCAGCATCAACATGAAAATGCAGACTACAAGCGAAATAATTGGAGGAATGACCTATGATGATGCCTAGTGTATTTGGTGAAAGCTTATTTGATGATTTTATGGATTTCCCGTTTGAAAAAGAATTCTTTAGCCGTCGCAATCCGTTGTATGGCAAACGTGCACAGAATGTGATGAAGACCGATATCAAGGAAACTGATGCAGGCTATGAAATGGATATTGATTTGCCGGGCTTCAAGAAAGAAGACGTCAGCGCCAAACTTGAAAAAGGTTATCTGACTATTACCGCTGCTAAAGGTCTCGACAAGGATGAAAAGAACGATAAAGGTGTTTACATCCGTAGAGAGCGTTACACAGGTGAATGTGCAAGAACCTTCTTTGTCGGTGAAGACGTTAAACAGGAAGACATTAAGGCTAAATTTGAAGATGGTATCCTGAAGGTTTCCATTCCGAAAGTAGAGCCCAAGAAAGTTGAAGAAAAGAAGTACATTGCCATTGAAGGCTGATGCACTTCAATACTAATAAAGTCAAACACATCCATCCTTTCCTAACAAGAGCTGCCGAGAGCGTAACTGCTCCCGGCAGTTTTTGTGTGCCTTGAAAAATGTTTGCGGTGAAGAATTGCGAATTTTGGCAGGAACTTTTCCTAGCTTTATGGAATTAGAACATGATGATTATGTGCGTAAAGGAGGGAAAGAAATGCTGTTAGGAATAGATGTGGGCGGAACTTTTACGGATGCAGTGCTTTTGGAGGATGCCAAGGTGGTGGCTCAGGCAAAGGTTCCCACAATCCATGAAGATGTGCTGCTATGCCTTTTGGGCGCTTTGGATGCAGTTTTAGTAAGGCAGGAGCCTGCGCGCATAGAGCGTGTAGTTATCTCCAGTACCATCGTTACCAATGCTTTGACAGAACAAAAATTAGATCCTGTTTTTTTGGCAGTGATTACGGGTCCCGGCATGAACATTAAAGGACACGTGCCGGTAACTCCCTATTATTTGAGTGGCTGTGTTGATCATCGCGGTAAAATTACAGCGCGGATTGATTGGACGAAACATCGTGATCTCTTGAATGCCAAGGGCAGAGGGAACTGCGCTGTCAGCTGCAAGTTTTCCGTGCGTGAACCTCAGCTGGAGTTTATGGCAGAACATGAATTGAAAAAATGCGGCTACAAGAAGGTTTTCTTGGGCAGCAGTCTTAGCGGCGAATTGAACTTTATCCGCAGGACGAACTCTGCTTATTTTGCGGCCCAGGTGTACGACCTTTTTGCCCGCTTCAGCCATAGTATTAAGTATGCTTTGGCGCAACGGGGCATTACTGCGCCTGTGCACATTCTCAAAGCGGACGGAGGCACGCTACCGTTGGATGTAGCCTTGGAGCAACCTGTGGAAGCAGTGTTCACCGGGCCTGCAGCTTCTGTTTTGGGTATTGAAGCTTTGGCGACTCCCCATGTGAACAGTATTTCCTTAGACGTGGGCGGAACGACCACGGATATTGCTTTTTGGGAAAACGGTCTGCCCTTAATGGCGAAGCGTGGTGCGGTAATTAACGGTTATCCTACAGCTGTGCGTTCCTTCCACATGCGCAGTATCGGCATTGGCGGTGACAGCAGGATTCATAAGACTGCTACAGGCTACCAGGTTGGTCCTGAACGTGAAGGTCCTGCGGCGGCAGTGGGCGGATGGCGTCCTACGCTTTCGGATGCATTGATTGCTGCAGGTTACGTTAAGTTTGGCGACCCGGGGCTGTCTCTCGGTGCAATTGCTACCTTAGGCGGCGATCCTAGGGTAGAGGCGCGGAAGATAATTGCTGCAGCTACAGGAGCTATTAAAGCGGCTATTGAAGAAATGTTGGCAGAATGGGCGAAACAGCCTGTTTATACAGTTGATGATGTGATTAAAGGCACGGAGTTTGTGCCTGAGCAGTTAATCGGCGTAGGCGGCGGTGCTCCCGGCCTGATTAAAGCTTTAGGCGAGGATATGGGGTTACCTGTGGACATTCCTTTGGGGGCTATGGTAGCCAACGCTGTAGGTGCGGCAGTGGCGCGTCCAACTTTGAGCGCCGGCCTGCGTGCGGACACTACGGATGGCTTTTACATTATTCCGGAGAGCGGACGGCGGGAGCGCCTGCCCAAAGGCTTTAACAAAAAGATGGCAGAAGAAATTTTGGGCGCATGGTTAGAGGAACAAACAGCAGCTTGGCATTTGCCTAACCAAACGACGGAGCTTATTAGCTATGAGCATTTTCACACTGTTCATGGCTACTACGATACAGGCGATATTTACAGTCTGCGGATGCAGCTGGCACCGGGCATTCTCCACAAGGTACAGGGTAGGGAGGTGGATTTCTAATGGCAAAGGATACTTTGGGTTTAGTGTTTTTCCCTGCTTTCGATTGGATGATCAGTCCCGGGCATCCTGAACGCCAAGAGCGGCTCTTGTATACCCGTGACCAATTGGAGGAAGAAGGCTTATTCGACTGTGAAGAAATTCGTGAATATCGTCCCCGTCTGGCAGAAATCAACGACTTACAGCGCGCTCATGTAGGCGTGCCCAGTGTGGCACGTTTGATTACCCCTGCCCATCTGACTTCGGCGGGAGGGTGTTTGGTGGCAGCTGATGCTGTTATGCAGGGGGAAGTGCAGCGTGCTTTTGCCTTGGTGCGTCCGCCCGGACACCATGCTATGCGCGTAGTTCACGGAATTCGTGGTTTTTGTACTGTTAATATTGAAGCAATAATGGTAGAATATTTAAGGAGCCGTTATAACATTCGCAGGATTGCCGTTGTAGATACGGACGTCCATCACGGCGACGGTTCTCAGGATGTGTTCTACCACGATCCCGATACATTGTATATTTCCTTCCATCAGGATGGGCGCACTCTCTACCCGGGGACTGGCTTTCCGGAGGAAGCAGGCAGTCCTGCTGCTTGGGGCACTAATATTAATCTGCCCCTTTTGCCGGGGACGGGGGATGAAGGCCTGCATCGTTTGTACGATGGGCTGATTACCCATATTTTGGAAGATTTCCAACCGGAGCTGATTATTAACAGCGCCGGGCAGGACAACCATTTTAGCGATCCTTTGGCTTCCATGCAGATTACGGCGCAGGGCTATGCTAAATTAGCAGACAAACTGCAGGCTGATATTGCTGTGCTGGAAGGCGGTTATTCTATTGAAAGCGCTCTGCCCTACGTGAATACAGGTATCATTCTAGCGATGGCAGGCATGGACTACAGCAAGGTAGTGGAGCCTGACACCAGCCTTTTGCGTAGGCAGGATCCGCGTTGCAAAAAGCGTGTGGATCAGCTTATTGAGCAGGTGGGGGATCTTTATTTCCACCGCCAGGAAATGCAGCAGCACCTTTTGGCTAAGTGCGGTAATACTTGGCAGCGGCGCAAACATATCTATTATGATGAAGAGGGTATCCGTGAGGAGCAGTTGGAAACACTGCGCTATTGCGATTACCATGCCTGCGGTGGCTATTTTACCATTGGGACAGCAGCGGAAGGTACGCGTTTCGGCGACCAAAGCGCTTTTATCGTCTGCCTGCGGCGGGGATTGTGTCCTCATTGCCGTTCCAAGGCTTATGACGAAGCCCTGCGGGAGAAGAAGACCGGAAAATGGCAGTATGTATTAGTGCAGGATATTGCCACGGGTAATGTGGAGACACTTTAGAAAGAATATTTGAAACGAGGTTTAGAAAATAATGCTCAAGGAATTGATTGTAGCTACCTATAATGCGGGCAAGGTAGAGGAGTTTAAAACTCTGATGAAGGATCTGCCCATTGAAATTAAATATTTGGCAGATTTTGAGGCAGTGGAAGAGCCTGCGGAAACAGGCCGTACTTTTGCCGCTAACGCTCGTTTGAAGGCGCAGTATTACGCTAAAAAGCTAGGCAAGCCCTGCATTGCTGATGACTCCGGTTTGGAAGTACAGGCTTTGGATGGCGCTCCCGGCGTGCGCAGTGCCCGTTATGCAGGCGAAAAGGCGACCGATGAAGATAATAACAACTTGCTGCTCCACAATATGAAGTTCCAAGTAAAGCGTACTTGCCGCTTCCGCTGCGCTTTATGCGTGGCACAGCCTGACGGCAAAGTGCTCAACGAGGTTGATGGTATTTGCGAGGGTATGCTGCTCCACGCTCCTTTGGGCGATCAAGGCTTTGGCTATGACCCTCTTTTTTGGTCCACCGAACTGCACAAAGGCATGGGCGAGGCTTCTATGCAGGAGAAAAATAAAATTAGCCACCGTGGCAAAGCGATTCGCAAGCTGGTGGCTATTTGGACGAAGAAAAAATGAAGATAGGCATTACTGGCGACACTCATGGCAGTCTGCAAGCCATTCGTAAAATAGTCAGCACCACGCCACCGGTGGAGCTGTGGCTGCATACAGGCGACCATGCGGCGGATGCCAACCTGCTTCATAACCTGACGGGGATTAAGACTGTGCGGGTACGTGGCAACTGCGATTGGCAGGAGCAGGATGCTTTGGTGGACGAATATTTGGTGCTGGAAAACTTCAAGGTGTGGCTGACTCATGGGCACAAGTACATTCAATGGAATACTCAAGCGGATTTAGGGTATTGGGCTAAGGAGCTTGATCAAGATATTGTTATTTTTGGGCATACCCATATTCCTATGTGCGAGTATTATGGCGATGCTTTGCTCATTAACCCGGGCAGTCCTGCCCGACCCCGCGGAGGCAGCAAGCCTTCCTTCGCAGTGCTGACGCTGCAAAAGGGGGAGGCACCACAAGTGGAGTTTTTCGAGTTATAAAAATATGACGAGGTAATGGTTTGATATCGTAATATCATATTCCTGTCTCACTCGCGATTTTGACGCTTACTTCGTGCAGTATCACGACGAAGATTCGCGGCCGATCTTGTTCGCAGAACAAGTTTGTGTACGGTTCGCTTCACTTCGGTGATACTAGGCACTCGTAAGCTAAAATCGCTAATGGTTCGACTAGGAATATGATACTATAGATATGTGTCATTACCTCGTCTTTTTATTTGCCTGTAATTTCAATTACAACTATTTCCGGTCGTGCTTCCGTGCGGACGGGCGGTCCCCAAAAGCCGTAGCCTGCGCTGGTGATGGCGTTAAAGCCGTCTAAATCCATGCGCCCATAGTCTAAGGCGTACATGCGCTTGGTAATTTGGCGGTTGGGGAAGAGCTGCCCCGTGTGGGTGTGGCCGGAAAGGTAAAGGTCGTAGCCTGCAGCTTGGGCTGTTGCCATTTTGCGCGGCTGATGGTCTAAAAGTATGCTGTAGTAGTCTTCGTTGTTCACGGCAAGCTGCTGTAGAGCAATGGTGTCGCGACTGCGGCTGTAATCGTTAAGGCCTACGACTTTTACTTGGTTGGCAATGGTTACTGCTTTGTCACGCAGTACGGTGATGCCTGCGTCCGTGGCCATTTCCTGCCACAGTTTGGGGTTATCAATATACTCGTGATTGCCGTAGGCTAGGTACACGCCTTGGGGAGCACGCAGTGCTTTGAAGGCGCTCAGAGAGTCTTCAGCCTGCACGTAGGCAATTTTTTCGTCTACAAGGTCGCCTGCAATAAGAACAAAGTCAGGGTTAAGGGCGTTGACTTTAACTACAAGTCCTTCTGCATAGCTGCGCCCCAAAATGCGCCCCAAGTGTACGTCAGTCAAAAGCACTGCTTGGTAATGGGTATTGGCAGGCAGTTTGTTGGTAACGATTTTTTCCGTGCGGATTACAGGGTGGAAGGCGCGCCAGGAGCCCCAAGCTACAGCGCAGCAGGCGCAGGCTAGGGCGATGACGGCCAGCGTTTTGGGCAGCTGCAGGTTGCACAGTTTGGCAGCAAGATAGGCTAACAGGTGGAGCAATGCCAAAAGCAGGGTGTAGTAGCTAAAGGCTAGCCACAGTCCTTCTGCCCAAGCGGAAATTTTCATTAGCCAATGAGGGAGGGCAGGGGAAACAGCTCTACTTAAAATGGCGTTAAGTGTTAAAACAAGATAGGCTACGCTAAAAGCGGTGGTTTTGCCAAAGGGCAGTTGGTAGCGGTAGTAGAAGAAGCCTAGCAAGCTTAACAGCAAATCCACCGTACCAATAAGAAGGATAATCCGCATTATTTGGCGGGGATTGCGCCTACGCCTTCCAAAATAATGGAGGGACGGTAGGAGAATTCTTTAATATTTTCCAAGGTGCTGACACCGCTCAGCACTAAGCATGTCATCAAGCCGCTTTCCGTGCCTGCTACGATATCCGTATCCATACGGTCGCCGACCATGGCTGCATCTTCAGAATGGACATCCAGCATACGCAGACCTGTACGCATCATCAGGGGATTGGGCTTGCCCACATAATAGGCTTGGCGTCCTGTAGCCAGCTCGATGGGGGCTACCAGTGCGCGGCAGGCAGGAATAATGCCGTCTTCGGAAGGACCGGTCATATCCGGATTGGTGCCTACTAGACGAGCGCCCTTGTTAATTAATTGGCAGGCTTTGATGATCATATTGTAGTTATAGGTATTGGTTTCGCCGACAACGACGTAATCGGGATTAACATCGTTCATGGTAATGCCCACATCGTACAAAGCATTGACCAGTCCGGGAGCACCGATAACGTAGGCGCTGCAACCGGGGGCTTGGGAGTGGATGAACTTGGCAGTTGCCAAAGAGCTGGTGTAGAAATGGCTTTCGTCCACATCTAAGCCCATACGTCCCAGCTTCTGCTGCAGCTCCTTGGGACTGCGTTCGCTGGAGTTGGTCAGAAAGAGAAAACGCTTATCGTTGGCGTAAAGCCAGTCGATGAATTCTTTTACACCGGGGAGCAGACGGTTGCCATGGTAGATAACACCGTCCATATCACAAATAAAGCCTTGTTTGCTACGTAAAGTTTCTAAAAGTTGTTCTTGCATATTCATGTTTATCATCCTTTGTTGTACACATAATCATTATTTTTCTATACAATCCTATTATGAAAGAAAACTGTTGATTTTGCAAGATGGGAGCAGCCTGCGGAGGTTAGATAGCCGTTAAAAATTTGTAAACTTTTCTTACACGTTTCCTAGAAAAATTGTGTTTTTTTAGAGAACTATGGTCAATACTGTTGACATAGCAAAAAGAGAGTGATAAAATAAGAAATTTTTGACAACTTTCGTCACGGGTGGTACAATGTACACATAGGTTTAATTTTTACAAAGTCATATTTGAGCTGTAGGAGGGTGGAAAATGTTTGCTGCAGGCGACAAAGTAGTGTACCCGCTCCATGGCGGGGCTATTGTCAAAGAGGTTGAACGGCGCGAGCAAGGTGGCGCACAGGTGGATTACTATATTCTACAAATGCTATTCGAGAGCATGACTGTGGCCTTGCCTGTTACTAGCGCTGAAAAGCTTGGCCTGCGTCCTATTGGCAACGAAGGCTCCCTTGCTATCATCAAGGGTGTGCTGGGAGAAATTCCTGATGTGCAGGCGGTGAAAAGCATTTCTTGGAACCGTCGTTTTCAGCTCTATATGGATAAAATCAAAAGCGGCAGTGTGGTAGAAGTGGCGCGCATCTTCAAAATCTTGACCATTTTGGAGAAGAACAAGAAGATTTCCGTAGGCGAAAGGCGCTTGCTCCACAATACCAAGCAGATCCTACAAAGCGAGATTATGCTGATCCGCAATGTGGATGCTGTGACAGCAGCAGCTTGGTTGGATGAATGCTGTGGCTGAAAAAATATTTTGGCTGAGGTGTTGACATTTTGTCGCAAAAAAAGTAAAATAGTCACTAACAATTACAAACCGTCCCCTAAAGACTGCGAAGGGAAGAAGATATAGTGAAAGGCTCAAGAGAGCTGCCGTTAGGTGCAAGGCAGTGCCGGAAGCTGTATGGATACTGGTCCCTGAGTTGCCTTCCTGATATGTAGGGAAGGACGTACGGCTACGTTACAGGCAAAGGCCTTGTTGGAGGCTAAAGGGCTGCGCAGCAGCTGAAAAAGGGTGGTACCGCGTGGAATATTCCCCGCCCCTGGTGTTTATGCCGGGGGCGGATTTTTATTTACAAAAATTGGAGGAATTGAAAATGCAACAAGAGAAAAAATATGTACCGTTTAACCGTGTATCCCTGCCCGACCGCCAATGGCCGGACAAGATTATTGATAAAGCACCTGTATGGTGCAGCGTTGACCTGCGCGACGGCAACCAAGCGCTGGTTACTCCCATGGGTATTGAAGAAAAGCTGAAATTCTTCCACACCTTGGTTGATGTTGGTTTCAAGGAAATCGAAGTAGGCTTCCCTTCTGCCAGCGAAACCGAATATGAAATCCTGCGCACTTTGATTGAAGGCAACCATATTCCTGACGATGTAACTGTGCAGGTACTGGTGCAAGCCCGCGAGGAACTGATTCGCAAAACTTTTGAAGCAGTACGCGGTGCGAAAAATGTTATTATCCATTTCTACAACTCTACTTCCACCCTGCAACGTAAAGTTGTATTTGGCAAAGATATGCAAGGCATCACCGATATTGCCGTGCAGGGCGCACGCCTGATCAAGCAATTGACTGAAGAAGAAATTGCCCGCAGCGGTATGAACATCCGCTATGAATATTCTCCGGAAAGCTTTACCGGTACGGAAATTGATTTTGCAATCTCCATCTGCGAAGCAGTTATGGAAGAAATGGGCGCTACTAAAGAGAATCCCATTATCCTCAACCTGCCTTCTACCGTAGAAATGTGCACTGCTAACACCTATGCGGATCAAATCGAATATTTCTGCCGCAACATGAAGAACCGTGATGCTGCTATCATTTCCATCCATCCCCACAATGACCGCGGTACCGGCGTTGCTTCCGCAGAACTGGCATTAATGGCTGGCGCAGACCGTATTGAAGGTACCCTCTTTGGTAACGGCGAACGTACCGGCAACCTGGACATCGTAACTGTGGCTCTTAACATGTTCACCCAAGGCGTAGATCCGCAACTGGACTTCTCCAACATCTTGGCTATTAAAAAAGTTTACGAAGAATGCACCCGTATGCATGTGCCTGAACGTCAACCCTATGCAGGCGAGCTTGCCTTTACTGCTTTCAGCGGCAGCCATCAAGACGCTATCCGCAAAGGCTACGAATATATGAAGAACAGCGGTACTGCTTTCTGGGAGGTTCCTTATCTGCCCATCAATCCTGCCGACCTGCACCGCGAATACGAACCTGTTATCCGCATCAACAGCCAATCCGGTAAAGGCGGCGCTGCTTTCGTACTGCAGCAGACCGTGGGCTACAACCTGCCCAAAGAAATGCATCCGGAGTTTGGCAATATCGTCAAAGCTGCAGCCGATGCTTACGGCGACGAGCTGACCAGCAAGCAGATTGTAGAATTGTTCAAACACGAATACATTGACCTGACCGGTAAATATTCCTTGCTTCGTCATCGTTTCACCGAGCTTAACGAAGCAGATGGCAGCGTCCACAGCCGTTTTGAAGGCTCCATTACTATTGACGGTGTAGAAAAATATATTACCGGCGTGGGCAATGGCCCGATTGACTCCTTCTTCCAAGCTTTGGAAGGCGTGGGCATTACAGGCTACAAATTCGTCAACTACCATGAACATGCTGTTTCCAGCGGTTCCGATGCTCAAGGTATCTGCTACATCGAGCTGAAGAAGACCAATGGCGACCATATCTTCGGCGCAGGCATCCACTCCAACATCAACGTGGCTGCATTGAAGGGTATCATTTGCGCAATTAATCGCGCCGAGAAATAAATGCTGGAAATAAATGCTGTAGCAGGAATTGTTTTAGTTTATAGAGAATAACATAGAGAAATATAATGCGAGGCTAGGATATATGGATATCCCAGCCTCGTTGTAACTACCGAAAGGAGCTACTCATGAACCAATTTGTAAAACAATATCTTGCAGACCATTATGATGATTACGTTAAGGACTTAGAGACCTTGACTAATATTGATTCCGGCAATGGCGACCGCGAAGGCACCGAAGCTGCCAATAAATTCGTTGCTTCTAAGATGGAGGCTTTAGGCGCTACTACGGAGTTCCGCTATAACGACCGCGCCTGCCACTTGATTAGCCGCCTGCAGGGCAAAGGCAAGTATACCATTCTACTGGTAGCCCATGTGGACACTGTTTTCAAAAAAGGTGAGGCTGCCCGCCGCCCCTTCCGTGTGGACGAGAACAACTATGCTTGGGGTCCCGGCGTAGGCGATGACAAGGCAACTGTAGTAGAGGTTATCTACGGCTTGCAAGCGTTAGCGGCAGCAGGCTTTGATAATTTCAAAGAAATCATTTACTATACTAATGGCGAAGAGGAAGGCGGTTCCAAGACTGCGGAAGGTATTGTAGCGGAACTGAGCCAACAGTCTGATTTTGCTATCATCATGGACGTTGCCCGTCCTAATTGGGGCATTGTTACTCAACGCAAGGGCAATGCCAAATACCGTATCGATGTGAAAGGTATCGGCGGCCATCACGGCAATGCTTCCCAAGAATGTGCCAACGCCATTCACCAACTGGCGTACACCATTACAGAGCTGCATAAATTGGCAAGCCCCATGCCCGGCAATCCTGCTGACTTTACGGCAGAGGCTCTTAAAGCACGCGGCATTGTGGATGCAGGTCAATTCATTCCTCAAAACACCGTTAATGTGGGCGTGATTGGTTCTAGCAATGACAAAATCAGTGTTATCCCCGGCGATGCTTTCTGCGAAGTAAATATTCGTTGCTTCACTATTGAAGAACAACAACGTCTTGATGCTGCGGTGAAAGCTTTGGCAGACAAAATCGTCATCCCCGGCACTACTGTGACCGTTACCGGCGGCATTGTTACCGGTCCCATGCAGAAGACTGCTCAAGCCCAAAAGATGGTGGACGTATATAAGCGTATCGTTAAGGAAGAATTTGGCGGCGAAGTAAGCGAATGGGTAGCAGGCGGTTTGACCGACGGCAACCGTACTGCCAAATTTGTACCTACTTTGGACGCTTTGGGCGTAGAAAACTACGACGAGCATACGGACCACGAATCCGTAGATTTGAATACTGCTGTACCGCGTACTGCAGCCTTTGCTTTAACACTGGCAGAACTGGCAGAAGTGTTCTAAAATAACACAAGCAGAAGTCGAAGCCTTAAAACTTCGACTTCTTTTTTTATTTGTTCCGTGATATAATAAACGAGTTAGAATATTTTTTAGAGGTGTTACCATGGCAAAGAAAACCAATAAATATGCGGGCTACGACCCTAATAGCGGCGCGTACGATCCTACGGGCATCAGCCAATACTTAGGTTTAGGGCGACCCATTGATTTTGACAATAAGATTACTAAATCTGCTATGTTCTTTACGTTGATGGTAGTGATTGCAGTTACCTTGTGGCGTATGAACGGCGGTGTGGAACCGGGACCTGCAGTGGTGGACGCATTGGAAGCAGGTTTGAGCTTCCTGCTCTGCTACATGATTGCTTTGGAACTTGACCCTGACCGTCAGCTTGGCGGCCTTATCGGCGGTGGCTTGACTTTAATCGGCTACGAATTTTTAGGTGCAGGCAATGCTTTGGCGCTTTTGTGGATGCTGTTCACCCTGCGTATGCTTAACCGTTCTTCCGGTGACCGCCATCGTATTGGCGACAATATCATCATTATTGCTTCTGCTGTTTGGTTGGGCAAGGAAGGCTTCTGGGTATATCCTATTCTGACCGCAGGTGCCTACATTGTGGAAAGCCAGATCCAAGGCGGTTATTTCCGCAGCCTGTATTTGGCAGGCATTTCTTTGGCAGGTCTGATTGTTGCTGAATTCAGCAAGCAGGCTAATGTTTTGGATATTATCTACATCGGTCTTTTGTGCGCTCTCTTGATTTTGTATCTGCCCATGCTGCGTATTACGGAATATATCCAAGCAAAAGGCGATAAGAACGGCAAGCGCCTTTACAGCAAGCGTCTGATGGCTATGGGCTGTTTCTACCTGATGGGTTTATTCGGTGCAGTTTTCCTGCACGGCAGTGCAGCAGGCCAGCAGTTGCTGCCTGCGATTATGGCAGGTATCGGTTGCGGTATCTTCCTATTGTATTCTTTAGTTCGTCACCAAGTTTCTTTTAAGAAATACTAATATTTTAGGAGGTTTTTTGCCATGAGCGAAAACAGAAAAATTAAATTTACCACCAACAAAGGTGTCTTTGTTGCAGAAATGTTTGAGGATAAAGCTCCTCTGACCACTAAAAACTTTATCGAACTGACTGAGAAAGGCTTCTATAATGGCGTAATTTTCCATCGCGTTATTGAAGACTTTATGATTCAAGGCGGTGACCCCACCGGTACCGGTATGGGTGGCCCCGGTTACAAAATTAAAGACGAATTCGGCCCCGGCCTGAAGCATGATGACGAAGGCATTCTGTCCATGGCTAATGCAGGCCCCAACACCGGTGGCAGCCAATTCTTTATTACTTTGGCTCCTACCCCTTGGCTCAACGGCCATCATGCTATCTTCGGCAAAATCGTTGAAGGTATGGATGTTGTACGTCTGATCGGCGTTGTTCCTACTGACTTCCGTGATCGTCCCCGTGAAGCTGTAGTTATGGAAAAGGTAGAGGTTGTAAAATAATGTCTGCTTTTGTATATATGCTGCGCTGCAAGGATGGCAGCCTATATACCGGTTGGACTAATGATTTACAGCATCGCCTAGCTGCCCACAACGCGGGCAAGGGCGCCAAGTATACCCGCGGCCGCGGACCTGTGACCATGGTCTACGCGGAAGCGCTGCCTGATAAGGAAAGCGCCTTGAAGCGGGAGTGCGCGGTGAAGAAGCTCACCCGCAGGGAAAAGCTTGCCCTGTGCGCTGGCTGGGACGAAGAAAAATTCAATAGCAAACTAACAGAAGAACCATCTGCAGAATAGCAGGTGGTTCTTTTTTTACTTCCATTTTACAGAATAGTGTTTCGGATTTAACATTTTGTAGATAAAATTAAAGCATCCCAAACGAAACTAATCGAGTATGTGAATGGAGGATTACAAGAAATGAAATTGAAAAAAGTTTTGGCTGCTGCCATGATTTCCATGCTGGCTGTTGGCGCATTGACCGGTTGCGGCGGCGATAAGAAAAAAGCTGATTCCGGTAAAAAAGTACAAATCGAATATTGGCACGTTGCTGCTGAAAGCTTTGGCGGCGGCACTGTAAAGGAATTGGTTGCTGATTTCAACAGCAAGCATCCTAATATTGAAGTAGTTGCTAAATATAATCCCGATATGTACAAGGGCTTGACACAAAACCTGCAGGCCGCTATGGCTTCCGGTAAAAATCCGGATGTAGTACAAATGGGTTACTCCTTCCTGAACTACGCAGCAGAAAACTTGAAATACACTGACCTGAACACTGCTTTCAAAGCTGCAGGCGATGAAAACTTTATGAAGGACAATTTCCTGCCCAACGTTTTGAATCTGGCGCAAACTGAAGATGGCAAACAAATCGGTCTGCCCTACTCCGTAAGCGTACCGGTACTGTACTACAACCCGGAAATCTTTGCTAAAGCAGGTCTGGACCCGGAAAATCCTCCTAAAACTTGGAACGAGGTTGCTAAAGCTTCCGCACAAATCAAAGCAAAAACCGGCAACATGGGCTTCTTTATGCAGGAATATGCTGATAACTGGACTCAACAAGCTTTGATCGAATCCAACGGTGGCAAGATGATGGTTAAAGTGAACGGTAAAGTACAGGCCGGTTTCGACAATCCGGAATCCGCAGCTGCCTACCAAGTAATCGCTGATATGGTAAAAGCAGGCAACGGTCTCCATGCTACTAACGAAGAAGGCTTCCAAGCTTATCTGAGCGGTAAGCTGGGCATGGTTTGCACCACCATCGGCAAACGCGCTAACTTTGAAAAAGGCGCTAAATTCCCTGTGAAAGCTGTTCCCTTCCCGGCTTTTGAAGGCAAAGAAGTAAAAATCCCTGCAGGCGGCAACTTCCTCATGGTCTTCTCTAAAGATGCAGAAAAACAAAAAGCTGCTGTAGAATTCATCAAATATCTGGAATCCCCCGAAGCTTTGGCTAAATGGAGCACAGGTACCGGCTATCTGCCTCCTCGCAAAGGTGTAGCTGACGATCCGAAAGGCTTCAAGAAACTGGTTGATGAAAACGCTAACATTAAGATGGCTTTGCAAGAAATGACCAAAGTTACTAAATGGGCTAGCTTCCCCGGTGCTAACGGTCTGCAAGCAGAACAACTGCTGATCGACGCTCGCGACATCATCCTTAGCGGCAAAATGAGCGCTGCTGACGCTCTGCACCAAACCGCAGAAAAGATTAACAAGCTGCTGTAAATCTAAAACTCGTAGCGATATCGCTACTATGGCTGGGAGTTTTCCCAGCCATAATTTTTATATCAAAAAGGAGTACCCCTTATGAGTAAGAACCGTTTGCAGGCTTTTCTCTACCTGCTGCCTGCTGCAGTGCTCTTTATAGTCTTTTACTACTGGCCGCTGCTGCAGAATATGTATCTCAGTCTTTTTGCTTGGAATATGGTCAGCCCTAATATGAAATTTGTGGGCGTGGAAAACTTTATCGCGATTTTCAGTTCTGCGGAGCTGTTAAAAATATTGTTCAACACTGTCTTTTTCGTAGTGATTATGTTGGTGTTGAATTTTGTGCTGCCCTACGCTTATTCTTTCGTCCTAGGGCACGTGGTGAAAAAGTGGACGGGCTTCTATCGTAGCGCTTTGTTCCTGCCTTCCACCCTGTCCTTGGCTGTAGCCAGCATCCTCTTCCTGTGGATTTATAACCCATTGGCAGGTCCCTTGAGCATTATCTTGGGCTGGTTTGGTGCGGAGTCCCCTCGCTGGTTCAAAGAAGATTATCTGGTAATCTTTTCCATCTGCACCATTATCGGTTGGAAGGTTTTTGGCTACAACCTTATCGTTATGTTGGCAGCTATGGTGGCAGTGCCCAAGGAAATGATTGAGGCTGCTAAATTGGAGAATGCTTCCAACTGGGTTATCTTCAAAAAGATTATCCTGCCCATGACTTCCTCCACAGCTATTTATGTGTTTACTATTACGGTGGTCTTTGGTTTGCAGTACGTACTGGTACCGGTAAATATGCTGACCCAGGGTGGTCCTGACCAAGGCAGCTCCAATCTAGTTTATATTATCTACCAATATGCCTTTACTTTCTTCCAAACAGGACGCAGTGCAGCCTACGCGGTTATTACCATGGTTTGCTATCTGGTCTTCCTGTTTGTGAAGAATAAATATTTGGAAAAGAAGGTGTACTATGAAAACTGATCTGCAAAGCTGGCGTGAAGAATGGCAGTGGCATGTGCTGCTGTTAATTGCAGTGTTCTTGATGCTGTGGCCCATTGTCTTTATGCTTTCCACTTCCTTAAAGGATTTGAACCAAGTTTTCGAGTCCACCTTGAACCCTTTGCCCTTTCCACCGACCTTTGACAACTATACCAATGTGTTGGAAAACTTCCCACTCTTTACTTATATTTGGAATACTTTCTACATCGCTATTGTGGTGACCATCAGTAAAGCTGCTACCAGCGTGTTGGCTGCCTTCGGTTTTGTATATTATGATTTTAAATATAAGGAAACTATTTTCAATGGTATGCTGTTGACTTTCTTCATTCCCATTACGGTGCTAGTTATGCCCAACTATCTGTTAATGAGCAAGCTGGGGCTGTTAGATACGCCTTACGGCGTTATGCTGCCTGGATTGGTGGACGGTATGGGCGTATTCCTGATGCGCCAGACCATGCGCGGTATTCCCAAGCCCTTGCTGGAGGCAGCAATTCTTGATGGTGCCAAGCCTTTCCAGATTTTGACAAAAGTAGTAATGCCTTTAATTAAGCCTTCTGTTTTGGCGATTTCCATCCTGTTCTTTATCAACAGCTGGAACGAATATTTTTGGCCTTTGCTGATTTTGCAGGATAATCTGAATTTGACTCTGCCTTTGGCGCTGCAAATGTTCATCAGTGCTGAAGGTGGCAGTGAATGGGGCGTAGCTATGGCAGTGGCAACTTTGACCAGTCTGCCGCCTTTAGTGCTTTACGGCTTCTGCCAAAGATTTATTATTAATACATTTATGCAAGCAGGCGTGAAAGGATAACAAAGATGGAATACAAGGAAAACGAATACAGCATTATATTTTCTAATGTAAAAAAGGCTTATGGCAAAACTGTAGTTATTGAAAATTTAAATTTGGAGATTAAGAAAGGCGAGCGCCTGATCCTCCTGGGACCTAGTGGCTGTGGCAAGACTACCACCCTGCGCATGATTGCAGGTTTTGAAGAAATCACCGGTGGCGAGCTTTTTATGGATGGCAAAGTAGTCAACGACGTGCCTCCGGGAGAACGCAATATTGCTATGGTATTCCAAAGCTACGCTTTGTTTCCTCACATGAGCGTGTGGGAAAATATTACCTTTGGCCTGCAGTTGCAAAAGCTGCCCAAAGAAGAAATTGAACGCCGTACCCGTCAAGCTATGGAAATCCTTCATTTGGAAGGGTACGAAAATAAAAAGACCCATGAGCTTAGCGGTGGTCAAAAGCAGCGTGTAGCTCTTTGCCGTGCTTTGGTTAAGCAGTCACCCTACTTCCTTTTGGACGAGCCGCTTTCCAATCTGGATGCCAAGCTGCGCCAAAAAGCGCGTACGGAGCTGGTTAAGCTCCACGAAATGTTCAAGCCGACCATGGTCTATGTAACCCATGACCAGATTGAGGCGATGACGGTGGCACACCGTATTGCGGTTATGAATCAAGGTATTATTCAACAGGTGGATACTCCTGCAAATATTTATCATCATCCTGCCAATACCTTTGTGGCAGGGTTCATCGGCTCCCCTGCTATGAACATCCTGCCTGCGGAGCTGGTAGGCGGCAAGCTTATTGTAGGCGGTTGTCCGGTAAATGTTCCTGCAGAAAAGCTGGCACTTTTAGGTGAGCGTACGAAAGTGCTCTTTGGCCTGCGCCCCGAGGCTTGCACTCCTGCCTTTGACTGTGCTATGATTACAGGCAAGGTGGATTTTTTGGAGAACACAGGCAATCTGCAGACTGCGTCCCTGCATTTGCAGGACGGTCAAAGCTTTTGTCTGCAGGATAGCAACCAGAGCATTGATTTGCGTACTGTGAAGGGCTTTGACTTTACTTGGGACAAGGTATGTCTGTTCGATGCGGAAACCGGTGTTAATTTAGAGCTGGGGAGGTAGAACCATGCGTTTTGAAGTTAGCGATTTACTTTTTGCAGGCTTCACTAAGGGAGCACTGCAACATTTATTTCCTGATTATGGTATTGAATTCTTTTATGAATTTGGCAAGGATTATTATTGGGACGACCAAGTGGCAAGCTGGGGTAAGCGTTCTTTGTCCATTCATGGACCTTGTGTAGCCATTAATTTGGCTGCACCGAAGCAGAAAAATTATACGAAGGTCTTTACTAAGACTTTTGCTTATGCCCAAAAGATTGGGGCGGACTTTGTAGTGGTCCATACCAACGAAGGTTGGGAAGGGGATAAGGAGCAGGTGCAGGCGCGGGTTGTCCGTCGTTTGCGCCGCCTTATGGCTTTGGCTGATAAATACGGCGTGCAGGTACTGATTGAGAACGTGGGCCTGCGGACGAAGGACAGCGTGCTTTTTGATCTGCCTGAGTATATGTCCTTGTTTGATGTTTTTCCGGAGGCAAAGGCGCTTATTGATACAGGTCATGCTCATGTGAACGGTTGGGATATTCCTGCGGTGGTACAGACTTTGGGCGAGCGTTTGGCGGCCTGCCATATTCACGATAACGATGGCAGTGGAGACGATCATCTGCCTGTAGGGCAAGGGACGATTCCTTGGAAGGATTATTTTGCTGCGATAAAAAAGTATGCGCCTGAGGCGGTGCAGGTGCTGGAGTATTCCCGTGGTTTCGCTACTACTGCGGAATTGGAGCTGCATATGGAGAAGCTGCAGAAGCAGTATAAGTTGTAAATCTGGAAGCGCTAAAAAAGAGGTTGGTATGTGAGGTGACCCCAAAAAGTTAGACTTTTTAAGCGTAGCAGTTTTTATGGCTGCTACGCTATTTTTATGCAGCCAAGGAGAATAGTCTATATTCGACAGGACTCATCCATCCTAGTTTCTCTTTAATCCGTTTTTCATTGTA
>NZ_JBGVLF010000006.1:0-15010 GCF_045124115.1 Phascolarctobacterium sp. | reverse complement strand
ACCAAGAAGACGATATCTTCTTTGCTACGGAGTGGGCAAACAACCTGCCTAGAAAGTGCTTGGGGTACAAGTCACCCAATGAGTATTTTGATGAATATCTAGACCGCATCTATGCAGCCTAGAGGATTGAAAAAAGTGTGCAACTTGCTATTGCAATTTAGATTTAGTTTTCTTTTTCCTCTATTCCATATATGCTATAATGTAGGTAAAGAACGTAGCAGTGTTTAGCCGCATTTATGCTAAACACTATGTTCTTAAAATCTAATATGTAGGAGCCAGCGTTGCCAGATTTCACAGGCAGCAGCTGGGTGGTTCATCCGCCGACACGCGATGATTAAAGCTTTCTCTAAAGCGCCACTGTAATATTTACCATATTTCTCACGGATGGTACTATTGCACTGTCTACACGTAATAGCATATCGCCAGTAGTATCATTCGAAATTTTAATGAAAGGATTGATGCTATTTGGCAAAGCAACCTAATGAAGAAAAAATCCAGTGGCATCCGCCATTCTGCAGTGCAGCGGAGCTAGAACTGCGCCACGACGCAGATATTTTGGAATTTATACAGGAACTTCCACTAAGCAAAAAGCCACTAAATATTGACTTGTTCATCATCAAGAAGACGGATAGCCGGACGCTTAAAAATGACATTGGCAAAATCTTCCGCAGGGATAATATTTGTGAATATAAAGGACCTGGAGACTACATCAGTATTGACGACTTTTATAAGGCAATAGCCTATGCGTGTTTATATAAAAGTCTAGGTGGTACCGTAGACGAACGCCCTGCATCACAGATTACTATTTCCCTAATTCAAGAGACGCATCCTAAGTTATTGTTCAAAATATTATCTGAAAATGGTGTTTCTATTAAATTAATTTATTCCGGTATCTACTATATCAACGGCAACATACCTTTCCCTATGCAAATGATTGTTACCAAGGAACTAGAAAAACTCAATCATAGTCCGCTTCGAGTCTTAACCAAAAATGCAGATAAGGAAGACATAAGACAACTTTTAAAGATAGCTAATGAATTAGTGACTCAACGTGATAAAAACAATTTTAAGTCAGTAGTAAACGCTAGCAGTTCTGCTAATATCACAACTTATGACGATATAAAGAAGGAGGATGAAACTATGGCTGGAATTATAGAAATGGCTGAACGTAAAGGAGAAGCTCGTGGCAAAACTTTGGGCAAAACAGAAGCCAACATTTCCACTGCTACAGATATGATTAAAGACGGCCTGCCTGCTAGTATGATTACCAAATATAGCAAGCTTTCCCTTGAAAAGCTTCAAGAACTTGCCAAAAGCCTAAACTGTACTCTTGTGATGTAGCTAATATTCCCCTCAAAATTGAACACATCAAAAAACACGTAGACGCCGAATCGGTATCTACGTGTTTTTGTATTCTCGTAAAAATTAACGAACTTCTCTATTCAATTACTATGCTTACAGGGCAGTGGTCGCTGCCAAAGACATCATTGTGGATTTCTGCAGCCTGCACGCGCTGCGCCAAGCGTTGGCTGACTACAAAGTAGTCAATACGCCAACCTGCGTTCTTTTCCCTTGCCTTGAACATATAGCTCCACCAGCTGTATTTAACTTCATCGGGGTGCAATGCACGGAAAGTATCCACAAAACCTGCAGCCTTCAACTCGCGGAACTTAGCACGTTCTTCATCCGTAAAGCCTGCGTTCATACGATTAGTCTTGGGATTCTTCAAATCAATTTCTTCCGCTGCCACGTTCAAATCGCCGCATACCACCACAGGCTTCACAGCATCCAAACGCTGCAAATATGCACGGAAGACATCTTCCCACGCCATACGGTAGTCCAGACGCGCCAAACCACGTTGAGAGTTAGGCGTATACACCGTAACAAGGTAGAAATCAAGATACTCCGCCGTAATCACACGGCCTTCCTTATCATGTTCTTCCAAACCCAAGCCATAGGTAACGATGATAGGCTCTGCCTTGGTAAAAATCGCTGTACCGCTGTAGCCTTTCTTCTCCGCACTGTTCCAAAACTCATGGTACCCGGGGAAATCGAAAGTCGCCTGCTCCCGCTGCATTTTGGTTTCCTGCAGGCAGATTACATCAGGATCAGCCGCTGCTAAAAAATCAGCAAAGCCCTTATTCATGCAGGCACGCAGGCCATTAACGTTCCAAGAGAATAGTTTCATCATCCACCTCGCTTATTCTGCAGCAGTAACGATGGTTTCGTAAACCCAACGAGCAGTATTGTACAAATCCTCTTCCTTCAGATATTCTTCCGTAGTATGCACGTTGCTCATACCTGTAGCCAAAAGACCGCAAGGCAGACCGTAACCGCACAGATAGTTACCATCGCTGCAACCACCGGTAGTTTTCAGTTCTACCTTGAAGCCCAGTTTTTCCGCACTCTTCTTTGCCAATTCGATGCAGGGATGGTCCTTGCTCAGTTCCACTGCCGGACAGCCTTCCACTACTTCAAACTCTACTTGACCGCCACCAGCTTCCACAGTTTCTTTAATCAGCGCCATAGTAGAATCCTTCAATGCTTCCAAGCGCGGAACATTCAAAGAACGCATATCAATAACAAATTTAGCCTCCGGGCAAACAATGTTAGTGCCAATGCCAGCGTTAAACAGGCCAATATTCATGGTAGTTTCCGCATCTACACGACCATAAACAGGAATCTTTGCCAACGCAGCGGAAGCCAGCATAATAGCGTTGATGCCTTCTTCCGGAGCAATGCCTGCATGGGCGCTCTTACCTTTGACGGTAACGTAGATATCGTACAGTTTGGGAGCAGCATAGGTAATTTCACCGGGAGTACCGCCAATATCCATGCAATAACCATAATCAGCCTTAATCCAGCTTTTATCAAGATTTACAACGCCTAAGCAGCCGATTTCTTCGCTGATAGTAAACAGCAATTGTACATCGCCATGAGGTACGCCGCTTTCCTTTAAAGCACGTACTGCTTCCAGCATACTTGCTACGCCAACCTTGTCATCTCCACCCAAAGTGGTGGTACCATCGCTGTAAAGTACACCGTCTTTGCGCACAACCTTGGTACCGGTAGTGGGCGCTACGCTGTCCATGTGCGCTTCAAAAAGCAGTTTGGGAGCATTGGGTACGTTGCCTTCTACATAAGCCCACACATTGCCACAGTTGCCGCCTGTTTTTTCGTTGGCAGTATCCATGTGGGGCTCTAAACCCAGTTCACGCAGTTTCGCCATAATCAGCTCTGCTTCTTCCTTTTCGCCTTTGCTGGGACAAGGAATGCTTACCAGTTCAATAAATTCGTTCAAAAGTCTTTCTTCATTTATCATCGTAAAATCCTCATTCGCAATTTCTTTACTTAAAAATTCTCCTCCCGCCCTCCTCTTGCGAGGAAGAACAAGGAGGAGAATATTATTATGCTCTCAGTTCAGCCTTGTATGCTTCAGCAACTTCAGCAATAACACGTTTCATGCTTTCGTCTACTTCTGCATCAGTCAAGGTACGGTCTGCAGCCTGATAGGTCAGGTTGAAGGCCATGGATTTGCAGCCTGCAGCAACTTGTTTGCCGGTGTAGATATCGAATACGCGTACCTTGCGCAGCAACTCGCCTGCATGAGCACGGATTACTTCTTCAATCTCTGCATTGCTTACTTCCGCAGGAACTACAACCGCAATATCACGGCTCATAGCAGGATACTTGGGCAGATGCTCGTACTTGGGTACTGCTACCGCAGTTGCAACCAAAGGCTCCACTGCCATTTCCAATACGTAGGTTGCTTGATCCAGCTCAAAGTTTTCTTGAGCAACAGGATGCACTTCACCGAAGGAGCCGATTACTTCGCCATTGACAACGATATCGCAGCTCTTGCCGGGATGCAGATAGGGCGCAGCACTGCGAACCAAGCTATATTCCTTCACTTGCATTGCAGCCAGCAAACCTTCCACAATACCCTTCATATCGTAGAAGTCAAAGCTTTCCTTGCTTGCGCACCAGTTCAATTCTTCACGAGGACCGCTGAGTACTGCAGTCAGCATGGGCTTTTCTTCCGGGTCTGCAGCCAAAGGCAATGCTTTGGGCAGGAACACACGGCCAACTTCGAACAGAGCAACACGGTCGTTGTGGTTGCGCAGGTTGAAGGAAGCAGTTTGCAAGGCGCTAGGAATCATGGTAGTGCGCATTACGGAGAAAGCATCAGTAATGGGGTTCAACAGCTCGATACATTGACGACGGCTGTCCTCAGCAGGCAGCAGCATCTTGTCATAAGCATTAGCCTTAATGAAGCTATAGGTCATCATCTCGTTCAGACCTGCAGCAACCATGTAGTCCTGTACAGCGTCCTTTACATCATCCAATACGGATTGGTGACCTTGAGTAATGGTCAGTTCCGGTTGATGGCTTTCGATATAGTCATAACCATGCATACGGGCGATTTCTTCGCTAATATCAGCATCGCATTCAATGTCACGGCGCCAGCTGGGAGCAGTTACTACCAACTCTTCCCCATCTTCTGCAACACCAAAGCCCAGCTTGGTCAGAATTTCGATAATTTCTTCACGACCGATTACAAAACCGATACGGCCGTTAATCTTCGCAGGAGTGGTGCGGATGACTGCAGGCTTAACTTCTTCCGGATATGCTTCTACAATACCGGAGAAGGTTTCGCAAGCACCCATTTCCTCCAGCAGATGAGCAGCACGGTTCAGAGCGTTGTGGGTCAGAATGGTGTCAACGCCACGTTCAAAACGACCGCTGGCTTCACTGCGCAGTCCCAGAGCACGACTGGTACGGCGGATGCTGGGGCCATGGAAGGAAGCTGCTTCCAAAATAACGTTAACAGTTTCGTCAGTAACTTCGGTCAGCAGACCGCCCATTACACCGCCCAAACCGGCAGCTTTTTCGGCATCGCCAATGGTAATCATGGAGGGATTCAGAATGCGTTCCTTGTCGTCCAAGGTAATGAGCTTTTCGCCCTCTGCTGCACGGCGTACAATCAAAGTACGACCTGCAACCTTATCAGCATCATAAGCATGCATGGGTTGACCCAGTTCTAGCATTACATAGTTGGTTACGTCAACTACATTGCTAATGGGACGTACACCGCAGGCACGCAGACGGCGCTGCATCCATTCGGGAGAAGGAGCAATTTTAATGTCCTTCAATACACGGGTGGAGAAACGGCTGCACAGTTCAGGAGCATCAATCTTAATATTTACATAATCAGCAGCATTACCGCCTGCAGCTTCCTTGACTTCTAAGGAAGGCATTTTCAGGGGACAACCGGTAATAGCGCTGATTTCACGAGCCAAGCCGATAATGCTGAAGCAGTCAGCACGGTTGGAGGTCAGGTCTATATCGATAACAGTATCGTTTAAGCCAACAACGTCTTTAATATCTACGCCAATAGGGGTATCGGGAGGCAGAATAAAGATGCCATTACGTTGTTCGGGCAGCAGTACCTTGCTGTCAATGCCCAGTTCGTCTGCGGAGCACAGCATGCCAAAGGAATCCAGTCCGCGCATTTTGGCTTTCTTTAATTTCAGACCTTCCGGATTGCGACCGCTGGGAGGCAGCACTGCGCCTACGGTAGCAACAGGAACCATATCATATTGGTGTACGTTTTGCGCACCTGTCAGAATTTGTACCGGGTCACCACCTTGGCCGTAGTCCATCATGCAAACCCACAGGTGGTCGCTGTTGGGATGACGGCTGATTTCCATAACCTTGCCGGTAACAACACCGCTCAAACCTTGGCCTAATTTTTCTACACCATCTACTTCCAAGCCAACGCGAGTAATCTTGTCGCACAGCTCTTCGGTAGAAATGTTAATATCTACATATTGTTTTAACCATTCTAAAGATGCTAACATTTTCTTCCTCCTTATTTGAACTGACTGATGAAGCGTTGGTCATTTTCAAAGAACAAACGCAGGTCGTCGATACCATATTTCAGCATAGCGATACGTTCTACGCCCAAACCGAATGCGAAACCGGTCATCTTATCCGGGTCATAGCCGCTCATACGCAGTACGTTGGGATGCACAACACCTGCACCCAAAATTTCCAGCCAACCGCTGTCTTTGCAAACATGGCAGCCGCCTTCACCATGGCAGATGGGGCAGGATACGTCAACTTCAACGGAAGGTTCAGTAAAGGGGAAGTAGGAAGGACGCAGACGTACTTTAACATCCTCGCCAAACATTTGCTTACAGAAAAGTTCCAAAGTACCTTTTAAGTCCGCAAGGCTGATGTTTTTATCAACAACAAGACCTTCTACTTGGTGGAACATGGGAGAATGGGTTGCATCATAGTCGCAACGATATACAGTACCCGGGCAGATCATGCGGATGGGAGTGTTAGGCTCCATGCTTTCCAGGGTACGAGCCTGCACACCACTGGTTTGGGTACGCAGCAGATAGTTTTCAGTAATATAGAAAGAATCCTGCATATCCAGTGCCGGATGATCGGGGGGCAGGTTCAGTGCAGTAAAGTTGTGGTATACGTCTTCAATTTCCGGACCATCGCACACATCAAAGCCCATGCGCATAAAGATTTTCTTAATTTCGCGCAGTGTCAAAGTTACAGGATGCAGGTGGCCAGCTTTAGGCGCACGACCGGGCAGAGTGATGTCCACCTTTTCGTTAGCCAGCTTATCAGACAAAGCTTTCTTTTCCAAAACAACGGTTTTAGCGTTGATTTCTTCTTCTAAAATACCTTTAATTTCGTTAACTATTTGGCCGATTACCGGACGTTCTTCCGCAGGCAGTTTGCCCATGCCACGCAGGATTTCGGTCATAGGGCCCTTTTTGCCCAAATATTTTACTCTTGCATTTTTCAGCGCGTCCAAGGAGTCCGCTGCTGCCAGCTCAGCCAAAGCCTGCTCTTTTAATGCTGTTAATTGTTCACGCATTGTCGCTTCCATATTTGCCTCCTAATATTTAAATTGGGTAATAATTGAATATAAAAAAGCCCCTGCAAATAATCACAGGGGCGAAAATTTTCGCGGTACCACCCATATTTATACCTTCATTAGCAGCCTTAACGCGGCCTCACGTCCACCCTACCCAGCCACAGCCTTCAAGCGGAACACTCCCAAGGGAACTTCGGACCATGCCTACGTGCGCAGCTTCCAGCCTCGGCCACGCTCTCTGAAACCTTAACATCATCCTACTTTACTTGCTCATCGTGCAATCAGGGGTATATTCAATTAGATGTAATTATAGCACAAATTGTGTCTGGCGTAAACAGTAAAATAACGCCTACGCCATAAAGTGCACCACTAAATACACGATGCCTGCTGCTACCGCGCCCATGGCGCGTACTTGCAGCTTGCGCGCGTCCACCCTCTCGGGATTGGCCGCTGCCAATTTATTGATACCGCCCAATAATAGCCAAGCACCACCAATGACCAACGCCAAAGCAAGATAATCCCAGCTATCTGCCTTTGCTAAAAAATTCATGCGTTACTTCGCTCCCCTCATTTTTGTGTACACAGATAATTATACGGGCAATAAGCGCAGCCTGCAACATCTTTTTGCGCTTGCTTGCAGGGGAAGTCCTGCTCATCCCTATGCTGTGCCATTTCTTCGCACAATGCATAAGCAGCTTGGAGATAATCCCTGTCCGTAGGCAGTGCTACCGCCGTAAGGTCCTGCAGAAAATGTAGTTTAGCAGAAGTGACATCAATCCCCCACAATTGGCGGCAGGCTTCCTTGTAGATAGCTAACTGGTAATAGTAACCATCTATGTTCTTCCCTGCTGTAGGCGGACGGCCGGTCTTGTAATCCACCAGCTGCCACTGCCCGCCTGCATCTTGCGCCAAGCAGTCAATAACGCCGTTGATTAAAAGTCCGTACTTACCTGGCAGTACAAAGGCGCGCTCCCTCTGCTTTTCTACAGGTAGCTGCTTATACAAATCGCTGGCTAAGTAGTTAAGATACATAGCCTTAGCCGGATCAGTATTGCCGCCTTGGGCGTACTCTTCCACGGCAGCTGCAAAGGCAGCCTCCGCTTTCGCTGTATCGACAACGCTCACATCAGCAGGACGGTAGAGTTCCAACGCGCGGTGGACAACGTTGCCCACTACTACAGCAGGCAGGCGTCCGTCCGTAGGCTCCTGCACCGCATCAGAGGCAGGTTCTTCTTCCCAGCCTGGGATATTGGCAACCTGCCAGTAAAAATACTGCCGCGGACAGTGGAGGTAGGTCTGCAATGCCGTCGCGCTGAAAGTGCGGCGGCCGTTGGCCGCGAAAGCGGAAAGCGGAGCAAGAAAGGATTCGTCACAGGAAAGCGCTACCTGTACCTGTTGCTGCTTTTCAGCCTCCACATCTTCTCCTGTATATTCCACAATCTTGACCGTAGGACTGTCCTTTAAAATTTCGGACAACTGCTGCAGCCAACTCATTTCCGCTAAAGCCTTGCTACCTTTACTGCTGCCCATAATGCCGCTCATAAAGAGCATATCCTTAGGTCTGGTCATAGCCACATAAAGCTGACGCTTTCGTTCTTCCTGCTCCCAAACTTTGTCAAGAGCTTTCATGTCTTTCAAAACGCCCGTAGCTTCCAAAGTACCGTCCGGCAGGGGCACTTTAATGCCCAAGCCCTGCTCAGAAAGATATTTTACTTCCGCTGTATCGCTGGGCATCCTGCCGCCTAAAAAGGGGAGAAAAACCGTACCAAAATCCAGACCTTTAGCCTTATGAATGGTCATAATTTGGACTGCATCATCATCATCCACATTAGCAGCTGTTTCCCGCGCCTCTGCAGCACGCACTCTCCGTACATAGTCAAGCCAATCCGCCAAAGTACCCTGTTTAGCGACACAGTGGCTTTGTGCCAACTGACGCAGTTTTTCAGCGTTTGCTAGCTTGTTTACACCATGCTCCTGCATGCTAAGAACAGTATCTACCCGCAGACATTGCCAAACTTCTACCAAGAGTTCTGGAACAGCTACCAGGGAAGCACAATTACGCAAGTGCGCTAAATTTTTTTGAGCTCGCTCTAACAGCACGCCCTGCTCCCCATACTCTGCCACACTAGCCTTCTGCAAAGCATCCCAAAGGCAGCCCTGCCCGCTAAGGAAAAGCTTAGTAATAGTTTCGTCATCTAAACCAAAATATGGCGAACGCAGGACGCCTGCCAATTCAATACTGCGATAGCGGTTGTGCAGGACAATAAAGAGATTTAATAAGTCCAATACTTCTTGGCGCCCATAAAAACCTTTGCCATCCACAATTTGATAAGGAATACCATTATTTTCTAAAGCTGCAGCCACATCTTCCACGTGGGTCATAGCTCGCAGCAGAACGCCCATCTTATTGAAGGCTACAGGTTCCACTGCCTGTCCTCCGGGAGTTTGCCCCCCGTGCAAAGCCAGCATCGCTTTGGCCACTGCGTCTGCTTCCTTTTCTGTCGCCGTTACCGGTTCCTCTTTGTCGTAAGGAACCAAGAGCAGTTCCGGCAGCGTCTCTCCTTCGTGGAAATAATTCAACGCTTCAAAATTAACCTTATTAGGATCCTTGTCAATACTTTTAGTACCCATTAAAGGCTCAAAAACTGCGTTGACTGCATCTAGAATCTTATTTTTACTGCGGAAATTGAAGTTCATAGGCAAAAAACAACCTTCGCCTTCACTGCGCATAAAGCCATTTTGGTTGTCCTTGTCAAACAGACTGCTGACTTGGTTAAAGACCTTGACTTCGGCACCGCGGAAACGGTAAATAGATTGTTTGGGGTCGCCAACGATAAATAATTTATTTCCCTGCAGCACATCGCTTTTGTCGCCACAAAGCAGGAAAATCAGGCGACGTTGTCGATCATTGGTATCTTGAAATTCGTCTACCATGATATATTTGAAGCGTTCATGGTACTTGGCTCTTACATTGTCGTGCTGTTCAAGCAAAGCCAAAGCCATGGTTTCCAAATCATCATAGGTGAGCAAATTCAAGGCTTTCTTTTGCTCCGCAATTTCTTTGCCCAGCTCCTGCAGCACCTGTTGCCATGCAGGCAGATACTCCAATGCTATCTTATCGTAAACAGCTAATTCTATATCCGTGCGCAGGCTGCGGATATTTTTGATAGGCTCGGCAATTTTACCGCGCGCCTGCACCCCACCGATGGCTGCATCCATAGGTGCAAAACAAGGTGTATCGCTATGGACAGCATCGCAAATGGCATCTATGTTTTCTGCTAGATTTGTAAGTTTGTCCAAAGTAGCGCCCTTTTTAGCATATACGGAGCGATTTTCTGCTAAATCACGTAAAGTAATGCACAGCTCTTCCTTCTGCTCCTGCACATTTTGCACTCTATTGATATAGGCTTGGGAAAAATCTTCAATGGCCAATAAATCCTGCAGATTAGGCAATAGACTCTGCAATTGGTTGGTAATGCTGTAATAGCCATAAGCCTGTACCAATTTCATTACAGAAGCATCCTGATCCTCTAGTTTTTTGCGCAAGTATTTGTTTAAGCAGTCCTCTAAAAATTCTTCGCCTTCAAAATCTTCCGCTACGGTAAAAGCAGGGTCTAAATCTGCTTCAACAGGGTTCTCGCGCAAAATACGGCTGCACAAACCATGAATGGTATTGATAAACGCCTTATCCAGTGCTTGCAGCTGGTTACGCCAAAACTGTCTACTATCATCATCCGCAGCATGGAGAACTTCCTTCTGCATATATTCACGAATACGGGTTTTCATCTCCCCTGCAGCCTTACGGGTGAATGTAATAGCAATAATGTCATCGGCGTTAGTCGCACCTTGATCATGCTGCAGAATGTATATAAAACGTGTACCTAAAACTTTGGTTTTACCACTGCCTGCACCTGCAGAAACAGCTACATTTTTGTCTATTGTAATCCTTATTTCCCGCTGCTGCTTAGTTTCTTCGTCCAGATACGGAGGATTTGCTGCCCGCCGTTCTTCCTCCGGCACTAAAGCTTCTTTATTCATTTGCTCCGTCTCCTTCCTCTTTGACTTTAGGTAAAACATTGTAGCGACAAATATCTTTTAAAGCACAGTAGGCATCGCATTTTTGCGGCTCCACAGCAAACTTACCTTGATAAATACCTTCTATATAGTCACGCAGCATCTTCTCCCACGCCAGCTTGCACGCATCCCAATCTTTTTCCTCCTTACAGGGAATACCGGGATTATTGACATCGCTTAAAACAAAGCTGCTTTTACGCGCGCTATCCTTGAGGACAAAATAAGTACCGCCTACAGGCAGCTGTGGTTTTGCCATTTGGGCAGCTGCAAGCATATAAACAGGAAGCTGCAAATCCAGATGCTGCTCCATGGCGCTTTTGTCCGGAGCAGCGGAAGCACTGCGCTTGTAGTCTGTTACAAAAACGTGCTGCCCGTCGCTGTCCACTCTGTCAATGCGTCCATTTAATGTAACCCTGCTACCATCAGTAAGCTTTAAAGGTAAAGGCTTGCCGTTTTTGGAGCTAAAGTCCCACTCCACTGCCATAGGCGTATAGCCCTGCCACTCCCCTTGATCTTCATATTCAAATGCTAACCAACGTTGCAATAGTTGTAAAAGACGTGGCCCTTCCACCTGCCAAATAGCCAAGTTTTGCACGCCCTTTTCCTCTAAAGCAGCACTGGCTGCTGCAAAATCTTGGGACAATTCATCCTGCAACGTAGCCAAGGGATATTTAGTCAGCTTTTCCTGTAAATGTCTACCTATAAATGTTGCGAGAACATTATGCAGCAAAGTACCTTCATCCCTAGGATCCATAACATCTTCCGCAGCTTGGAAAGCACTTTGCTTCCACACCTTTTCACCCAAATAGCGGAAGGGACATTGGGCATAAACTTCTAGACCTGTAGCATTAAAACCACTGCCAACAAATTTGCGGACGTCCTGCTGCAAAGCATCATCCTCTAAAATGCCGCTTAATTTCTCGTTCTGTAGTCTGTCTTTATCTGCCATAGCGGCTGCCAGCGTTGCGTGTCCGCAGCTTTGCTCTAACCACGCCACATCGCCCAACTTGGAGTTTTTGCTTGCTTCCGCAGGGGAAGCATCTTCCTTGGCAGGATTATTCTCTATTTCTCCATCCGCAAACAGTCTTTGCACCAAAGCGATGTAGGGACTCGCACCTGCCTCGTCGTCTTTGAAGAAGGTAAGCACCAATTGTTTCCGTGCTGCCGCTACGGTGGCGCCAAAGAAATAGGCATCTTCCGCATAGGACTGCGCCGTGCTAGGCAGGTCAAGCGTTAAGGGTCCTTGCTCCTTCAACTCCTTGCGTTCGCGGTCGCTATAAATCCAGTTCTCATTATTCGCCTTAGGAAACTCCCCTTCGCGCACGCCCAAAAGAAAGACATAAGCAAACTGCAACCCTGCTACACTGGTAACTTCTGCTACGGTGACGCCGTCCTGCCTACCATGCTGCAAAGTTAGCTCCGCCTGAGCCACTGCGTCCCGCAGCAGCTCCTGCCATTGGCTCAAGGTTACGGACAAATCCTCTTTGCCGCAACGACGGTAGTCCTCCACTAGTGCCTTTATACAATCCAACAACGACTGCTTAGCTTTTATGGCACCTGCTACTGCGGTCAAAGGCAGCCTGCCCTCTTTATACAAGGCGCCTAAATGCTTTTCTAACTGCAATTGTTCTACAAAATCCTGCAACTGCTGTCCATAGACGCTCAGGACAGCGCTCCACGGCAAGTTTTCTATAAATTGGTCGCAACGGGCCAACAAATCGTCCTCCATGAGCTCGTGAACCTTTTCTTGGGCGTTGCTGCGTGTTTTGAAGAAGTATTCTTGACGTAACGCGTCTGCCTGCTCTCCATCTGCTGCAAACAGCAACTTGCCCAGTTCGCAGGTTAACAATTTAAAATATGCTTCTGCTCCATCGTGAGTATCTGCCTTGGCTTGCAAAAGCAGCAGCGCCAACTCCGTCACCGGCTGTACGGATAGCTTACCTGTCTTGGGCAAGGACAGAGGAATACCATATTCATCCGCTGTAGCATGAATGCCATTATACATGTTTAAATCGCGGACGGAAACAAGAATATCCTTACTGCTTACACCTTGGCGTAGCAAATCCTTTACCTGGGTCAGTACCCAGCGAACTTCCTTTTCCCTACTACTAAAGCTGTAGAGCTGCACTGCCTCCGTAGCAGCCACACGCTGGCAGTCACGCCCCAAATCAAGCTGCATTTTGGCGCAGGGGAATGCATTGGCATCTACTTTAGGTTTAGTTTCTTCCACAAATCCATGCAAAAGCAAATCATTATACGTATCGCGGGCTGCTGCAAAAAGCTTGGCACGCTCATCCACTGCTTCCTTTTCGTAGCACAAGCCCACGGTCAAAGCTACACGTTTGCCCAATGCCGTAATAAATTCTTTCTGCAGTCCGTCAAAGCTGTAGAAATCACAAAAATAAATCTTTTGCCAAGGAATCTGCACCTTATCTTTCTGCAGCACCTTGATAGCCAAACGGTACTTACCTTCCAAGTCGAACCAATTCTTGGTCTGCAAATAACTTCTATAAAATTGGTAAAGCAAATTGACTTCTTTATCTTTTTCTCCGGCCTGACCATCCCTGCCCCAAGTATTAAAGATGGCGTTGATTTCCTCTTGATTGGCGCCACTGCGGGAAAGTTGGCCTACTAAAGAGGTCATGGCTTTGATAAAGCCTTCTTTATCGCTAAGAGCAGCAAAGTAGGGCAACGCACCTTGCTCCACCAAAGTTGCCAACAAATCTTCTACGATTAGTTCCTGGCTACGGCGGTTGATTTGGTTAAAACTTACATAGCCATTCTTATTTAAAATCTTGGATGCTAAAGAATCGATACCGATGCATTCTACACCGTTGCGCACTGCTTCTTCCTGCAGCAAGCGGTTTGGCAGTACAATAACGCCCCGCCCCTGCTCCATAGCCTTTAATTCTTTATAAAATTCACTGCGGGCGCTTTGCCCCAAAGGTGTGCATATAAGCCTTAAACTACTCATAGCCATCATCCTTCCTATCCCTAATCTAGTACATATTTAAACGTTTGTTTTGTTTATATTTTACTCTTTCTTCTGCCAAATTGCAACCACCTTCTGCACCACAGAAGTCACCACAATTTCACGAATTTTCTTACGCTGCTCACTTTACAAAAAGCAAATTATTTTATAATATAATCATAGATACTAATGCAAAAATATCTATGCATAAGAATGGAGGGATACCATGTTTAAGAAAACAGCGTTAATCTTAAGTGCCTGCCTGGTGCTTACTGCAACTGCCTTCGCAGAAGTCACCCCCAAAGTTGTCAAAAAAGGCAACCTCGACCTAACCTACCCTGTCTTCAGCTTTGAAAACAAAGCTGCTGAGAAAAAAGCAACCAAATATGTCCAAGACTACATTGATAAAGAAGTTAAAGCATATCAAAGACGCAATCCTATAAATATTAGTGCTGACTACAAAGTAATAAAAGAACGTGAATGGTATATTTCTTTAGAAGTAACAACATATGAATACACCGGTGGCGCTCATGGTATGTATTACACCGCAGGTCTCAATTTTGATAAAATGACAGGCGAACTAATGCAGTATTCAGATTTTAATGCGCCCAAGCTTACCAAAGAAGAACTATATAACGGAATAAAAAAACGGAACCTACATGGTTTTCTGCAACGACCGTAAAACACCATCCTCCGCGCCCTTCCTGCCAAGTCTTGATAAATTTAGATTCACTAAAAACTTCATTGTTGACCCAGAAGGCGGCGGTGTATACTTAATGTACCAACCCTACGAGCTGGACTGCTATGCTGCAGGTGTAACCTATGTCGGTCTGATCTATTACGGTTGATGTAAAAAATCTAAATAACCTTATATGAGCACCAAAGCTCCGAGATTTTTCGTCCCGGAGCTTTTGACATATTACTAACTAAAACTTCCCACACCTAAAAATAGGTTAGAACCTTGAAAACTCAATATTTCAGCCAATAAAAAAGGCATAAACCGTATCCCTTTGGTATAATTAAAGCGCTAACAAAATCAAAGCAAAGGGGATTTATGCCATGTC
>NZ_JBGVLF010000005.1:0-17099 GCF_045124115.1 Phascolarctobacterium sp. | reverse complement strand
TCGCTTTTTTAATAGGTTATTGTTCAGTTTTCAAGGTTCATTGTGTGTCGCTTTGTTCGGAGATTTGCTTTCGTTTTCGTTGCTGTATCTCAGCGACTCGTATATAATACCATAGTGACCGACTCATGTCAACACCTTTTTAGCACTTTTTACAACTTTTTCCGCAAAACGCACGGAGCAGTTGGCAAAAAGACACGCATGGCCATCGTCTAAAAACAGTGTTAAAAAATTTACATAATTCTCGAAAATTCTTCTGAAAAATGTTTAAAAATCTGCTTTTTCGTCATACTTTAGACAAATTTATCCCTTATACTATAGGTAAAGATAAAGGAAATAACCGATTATCTAGATACTACATTATAGAAAGAAGGGCTTACAAATGACGAGAAACTTACTGAAAAAATCCATCGCCTGCGCAATGGCCGCCATGTTCCTGTCCTTCCCGCTGGCCGGCGTAGCTGATGCGGCTTCCCATGACCGTGATAACAGACCTCCCCGCCAAGAGCAAAGGGTAGAACGACGCGACAATCATCGTGACGACCACAGAAAACCTCAACCCATGCCTATGAAACATGATAACGGGCGCCGTCACAATGACGACCACCGTAAGAATCCGCCTCCACCGCCCAGACATGATAATGGAAATCACAAAGGACACCATAAAGACAAGGATAAAAACGGTAATGCTGTTACCGGCTTCATCATCGGTGCAGTAGTGGGCGCTGTAATCGCTAACAATATCTAACTTCCTTCATATACTCCTCTTTCTTTCCAACCTTTCCCATAAAAAAACCTCTCTGCTAATGCAGAGAGGTTTTTTGTATATCTTCAATTATTGGTGCAATTCCATGTTGCGGCTAGCAACAATGTTAACACCCAAGCCCAGGATGTTTTCTACAACAACATCGCCTGCTTTAACAGGAGCGTTGATTTTTACGCTACGCAGGAAACGTGCGCAGTCCATAACACGCTCTTTCGGCAATACGGTTGCGCTGACAACGGGCAGCAAAGGCAGTACGCCGCCTTCAATAGCAACGGTAGAAGTCAGCATGCGTTTGGGCGCAGTAACTTCGTCGTTTGCGTATTTGGGACCACGGGGACAGGTGTTACCGGTAACATTGGTAACTTTGCCATCCTCAATGGTTACAGTCAGCTCGCAGCCCATAGGGCACATAATGCAGTTCATAACACGTGTTTCAACAGCCATTTTATACCCTCCTTACAGTACCAAACCAACGGTAACTTCGTCACCGATTTGGTCGAATTTAGCAGCAGGAATTTCTACTGCAATCATCTCACTAGGTTTAGCAACGGGCAGAGGACGGCTCAACAGCACGTTCTCACCGCTCTTAACCACCAATTTAACTTTACGGTGGGGAGCTGCTACGCGCATAAACAGTTTAATTTTTTCATCAGCAGGAATTTCTGCAGGCATAGTAATCTTTTGGGGTACGCAGGTACGTACGCCATCAATTGCGCTTACCTTAACAGTGCGGTTATCGCTGGACATTTTTTCTTGAGCTTTCAAAGCTGCATATTTGCCGGCGATTTCTGCTTCTTCAGATACGAAGTCTACCAAGTCATGTACGTGTACAACGTTGCCTGCAGCAAAGAAGCCGTCCAAGCTGGTTTCACGATGTTGGTCAACAACAGGACCATTGGTCAGCGGGTTCATAGCCAGATCCAAACCGCGGCTCAGTTCGTTTTCAGGAATCAGGCCAACGGACAGCAGTACGGTATCGCATTCGATGTCGAATTCGGTACCCGGAATCGGAGTCATGCGTTCATCAACTTTGGCAACAGTGATACCGGTTACGCGTTCTTCGCCATGGATAGCAACGATGGTGTGGGACAGGTACAGAGGAATATCATAGTCGTTCAAGCATTGAACGATGTTACGGGTCAGACCGTTGGAGAAGGGGCAGATTTCCAAGCAAGCTTGTACTTTGCAGCCTTCCAGGCTCATACGGCGAGCCATGATCAGACCGATGTCGCCACTGCCCAGAATAACGATCTTGTGACCGGGCAGATAGCCTTCCATATTAACCATACGTTGAGCTGCGCCTGCAGTGAATACGCCTGCAGGACGTTCGCCCGGAATGCGGATAGCGCCACGGGTACGTTCACGGCAGCCCATGGTCAGAATAACGGTTTTGCCTTCCAATTTCAGCAGACCTTTTTCCGGGTTAACAGCAATAACGGTTTTGTTGCTTTGTACATCCAATACCATGGTATCAACCAGGCATTCGATTTCCGGTTTATCTTTAACCAACTCGATGCAGCGATGAGCATAGCCGGGGCCGGTCAACTCTTCTTTGAAGTGGTGCAGACCAAAGCCGTTGTGGATGCATTGTTGGAGGATGCCGCCCAATTCGCGGTCACGCTCGATTACGATAATCTTTTTAGCGCCGTTTTCCCAAGCGCTGTAAGCAGCGGACAAACCTGCAGGGCCGCCACCGACAATAATTACGTCATATAACTGGCTCATTCTTATTCCTCCCCGCCGTCTACCGGATATTTTTCATAGAACATGTTGGAATCAGCGCGTTCCTTCAAAACCTCGGGCACGGAGATGTTCAGCTCGCGAGCCAGGATTTGGGTAACACGGGGACCGCAGAAACCGCCTTGACAACGGCCCATGCCTGCACGGGTGCGGCGTTTTACGCCATCAACAGTGCGAGCGCCAACGGGGGAGTTGATTGCTTCCACGATTTCGCCTTCGGTAATAGTTTCGCAACGGCAGATTACACGGCCGTAGAGGTTGTTTTCTGCAATTTTTGCAGCTTGTTCAGTTGCAGTCATGCGGGTGAAAGCTTTCTTCTTGGGCAGAGCAGCCTTGAAATCAGCTTTCTTAGCAGCGCCGCTTACGCGAGCGATTTCTGCAGCGATCATTTCGCCAACTGCAGGAGCAGCGGTCAGACCGGGGGATTGCATACCTGCAGCATTGTACAGGCCTTCAACCTTGTCGCTAGCGCCCAGGATAAAGTCGCCGGTGCTAGAAACTGCACGCAGGCCTGCGAATTCGGTGATAGCAGCGCCCATAGGCAGGTTGGGGATCAACTTCTTAGCGGAGTTGATGATTTCGTTCATGCCGGCAGTGGTAACTGCATGGTCTTCTTTAGATTCTTGTTCATTAGCGTTGGGGCCAATGAAGGTATTGCCGTGGGTAGTGGTGCAAACCAGGATACCCTTGGATTTTTTTGTCGGGCAGGGGAATACTACGCCGTAAACCAAGCTGCTGCAAGCAGTCTTGTCGAACAGGATGTATTCGCCTTTACGCGGGGTGATGGTGAAGGTGTCATCGCCAGCCAGTTTAGCGATTTCGTCAGCATATACGCCGGCTGCATTGACAACATATTTACAAGCGATTACGCCTTTGGAGGTTTCTACACCAGTAATTTTGCCTTCTTCCTTAACGAAGCCCAAAACTTTGCAGTCGCGGATAACTTCAGCGCCATTTTGTACTGCACATTCTGCAAAAGCGATGCAAGCGCCGAAAGGCCAGCAAACGCCGGCGCTGGGAGCCCACAGAGCACCTTTTACATTAACCAGGTTAGGTTCTTGCTCCAGAACTTCTTCACGGCTCAAAATCATCAGGCCTTCTACGCCGTTAGCTTTGCCGCGAGCCAGAAGCTCTTGCAGAGTCTGCATTTCTTCATCAGTGGTTGCAGCAACCAAGGAACCGGTCCATTTAATATCAAGATCAAGCTCGTTTTCCAATTCATGGTACAGTCTGTTGCCACGAACGTTGGTAATAGCTTTCAAGCTGCCGGTAGGAGCATCAAAGCCTGCATGGAGAATTGCGCTGTTAGCTTTAGTAGTGCCCAGAGCCACGTCAGGTTCTTTCTCAACCAGAACGCACTTCAGATCATACTTGGAAAGCTCGCGCAAAACAGCAGTACCCACAATGCCGCCACCAATAACGACTACATCAGCGGATTTTACAAATTCCATTCTGTCACTTCCTTGCCGAATTTTCTAAATAAAGATACACAGTAATTTTATCACAAAAGTGTCAAAAATAGAACACTTAAAAAGCCCTTTATAACTATATTTTTCAGTATTTTTTACAAAATCGTCCCTTGCGGGACAAAATATGTACCGCTTATGCATTTATCTATTCCCAAGACCGTTTATTTTTGATACAAACAGCAGTAAATCCACCTAAAATTACATTGTCTGCCAAGATTAATAATAACTGCAGCAAAAAGACCGCTACAGGGCTCAATCTGTAGCGATCTTCTTTACAAGGTAGGAATGTATTAAAAGGCATTAAGATTTGTTGTGTTTTATGCTTGAGCTTGTGCTGCTTCCGGTTCATCCTGTTTCTTGGCTGGTATGGACAGAATGATAATACACAGAGTGATTAACAAAACGCCTACATAATCCATGAAAATCAACGGTGTTGCCAACAGCACTGCTGCTAAAACCGCTGTTGCAACAGGCTCAATAGAGGAAAGCATACTAGCTTTAGCAGGACCAATCAAGGTTACACCATAAAGATACAGAGGATAAGCAACCATGGTACCAAAGATAAGCTGCCAAGCTAAAACCAAGATCAAGGGAGTATCCAGTCCGCCTTGAGGCGGAGTAAAGTTCCAAACAGGACATAAGAAGTTCATTGCAATACCTGCGATAAATTCACCCCAAGCGTAGGTATAGATAGAACCATATTTGGATAAAAGATTTTTAGGATATACACCATAGAAAGCCAAGGTAAAAGCGGAGATTAAACCAATTACCAAGCCCATGAAAGAAATTGCCAAGGAATCAAGATTGCCATGGGTAGAGATGGCGAACACACCGCCCAAGGCGCAGATAACGCCTGCTATCTCCTGCTTGCTAGGGAATTTTTGGTTACGCAGCGCCATGTAGACAACAACCATAGTAGGGGATAAATACTGCAAGGTAGTTGCTGTAGGCGCATTGGTATATTGCACTGCCAACATATAGGTATAAAGGCAGGCTGCCACACCGACCATACCAAAGATAACCATTTGGATAGCATCTTTCTTGTTATACCATACGCTCAGGAAATCTTCCTTCTTCATTTTGAAAGAGAAGTACAGCAGCATAAAGAAGCCACCAAAAATAGTTCTATAAGTGGTGATCCAAGCAGAGCTAAGACCACGCTGATTGATCAGGTATTCACCGGCAACGCCGGTGCTGCCCCAGATGACAGCAGCGGCGATGACAATGAGGATACCCATGAAAGTATGACTTTTTTGTTCCATGATATCAACCTCTTACAAAAGTACCTTCTTTCATAATAACTTCCATGTTATCAACAGTCAGGTCACGAATGTTAGCCAAAGGATTGCCGTTAATAACCAGCAAGTCAGCACTCTTACCTGCTTCCAAGGAACCGCAGACATCATCTACACGCAGAACCTTAGCGCCGTTAATAGTTGCAGCTTTAATGGTATCCATTTCACTGATACCGGCTCTTTCTACAAACATATGCAGTTCGCCGATAGTGGTAGTACCATAAGGAGTCATTTCAGAGTTGAAGGAGTCAGAACCAATGGTCAGGATAACGCCTTTTTTATGAGCATTGCGCAGATTATCATAAATACGGTTCATTTCTTTTTCTGCTACAGTTTCGCCTTCATATTGGTCATGGATTTCCGGAACATATTTCGGCGGGAAGGTTTTCAGCCATTCAGGCATGAAGTTAACGGTGGGGCAGAAAGCGCAACCATTTTCTACCATCATATCCAGGGTTTCGTTGTTCAGTTCGAAGCCATGAATGATTAATTTTACGCCTGCTTTAACAGAGTTGTAGGCATCGCCAAAGCAGTGGGACCAAACAGGAATACCGCGCATATTAGCTTCATCAACAACAGCTTTTACTTCTTCAAAAGTATAGTGCTGGTCGCGAGCAGTTTCCCAACGCCAGATACCGCCACCGGTTGCCCAAATCTTAATTGCATCCGGGTTTTCACGCAGTCTACGGCGTACAGCTTTACGCAGATCCCAAGGACTATCTACGCATTCAGCCCAAGGATGAGCTTAGCGGTTTTGTTCGATGGTGCAGTGGTGGGAATCGCCGTGGGATGCAGTAGCGCAGAAGCCAAGGCCGGAAGCTACAACGCGAGGACCTTGCATAATGCCTTGTTCAATCATATTACGGATGGCAATACCGAAACGAGAGATTTCGCCAACAGTAGTCAGACCGGTTTCCAAGCATTCATGTGCTTGTTGTACAGCTACTACGGTTTTTTGGTAATTATCTTCAGTTACCCATTCAGTATCGTTGCCAGTGAGGTTGCCAGAGAAATGGAGATGGGCATCGATCAGACCGGGCATAATAGTTTTGCCGCTAATATCCTTGACAGTATAACCTGCAGGAACTTCTTTCGCAGGACCTGCATAAGCGATTTTCTCGCCGTCTACCAAAACTAAACCGTTTTCGATAGCATTATCGGATACACCATCAATCAACAGACCATTTACGAATGCGATTTTTGCAGTTGCTTTTTTCATGATTAATTTCTCCTTTGCAATTTACTTTGGAAATGCTTTCTGCAGTCAGGTCTTAACTTGATTACATTATAAGCAATCTAGGTAAATTGCGGAAGAAGAGGAAAGTGGAGTGGAGTGCAAGCCTTGTGCTACTTCGGAACAGTATGCTTAACAGCCAAGTAACGTTTTCAGACACAGGTGCAAGTTTAAACTTATGGTGTGTCAATTTTTTCCGACATAAAAAGAAAGCTGCCTTCTCGACAGCTTTGTAAAAAAACATATTAACCCGGTTTTCCCGTAACAAATACCTCTTTATTGGTGCAATAAGCTTGCGCAAAAAAGACAAAGTTGAGTATTTCTGCCCGAGTTCCCGGTTTATAACAAAGTCCCATTTCAATGGGACAGGGAACAGCCAAATGAAAGGGTTTAGAAACAAGAGGTAAATATTCCTTAGAGTTAAGATTATAGTGAATAAAGACGCTGTCATTAAGAATACAAGTCAGGGGCAGCGACTTCTTGTAGCTTTCCAAATCTAACAGCTCTATCTCAGGGTAATTATTTAGCAAATAGCTACGCATATTATCTTCCGCTTGGGCTAAATTTGCTACCAAAAGACAAGCTTTTTTCCCACGTAAATCTTCCGGGGTAATAAAGAGCTTATGAGCAAGATCAGAATTGGGTGGTACTGCGCAAGCAAAAGAATCCGTCAGCAGCTTGCAAAACAAAAGGGGTTCATCAGGTGAAACTAATTTAGACATATAGTCAGCAGAAATATCAAACTCATTATTTTGAAAAGCTGATAAATATTCTGAGGGATTGCGCTCTACAAAGACAATCTTCGTATCAGGATAAAGCTTGGCATACTCTATGCAGATGGGAGTGAGAATCGTTAAGGGAAGATTAGGCAGAATGCCGATGCGTATCTGTCTATCGCCTTGAAGAGCAAGGCAGTCATCAATGGTTTTAGCAGATATCTTAATGATTTCCTTAGTCCGCTGTGCCAACAGTTTGCCTGCAGGAGTAAGCACTGCGCCTTTGCTGCTACGTATAAAGAGATTAATACCTAAATGTTCTTCTAAAATATTTATCTGCTGGGCTAAAGCAGTACGTGATATATGGGCTTGCTCAGCTGCTTTAGAAAAGCTACCTGTTTCCACTACGCTCATAAAAGTATCTAAATGCTTATTATACATGGCTACTCCTTTCCTGTTCCGCGAATTTAATAGTAAACCTTGAGTCCGACACTATCCATAATAGTATCATAGCACAGCTTCTGCCTTTTGTATAATAAATCTTTTCCTCCGAAGCACTCCATACAAAAATCCCCACAGCCTGCGACACACATAGCCATGGGGATTTAAGAAACATGATTAAATTAGAACTTCATCAAAGTATAGTCATTACAACAGGGATTACCCGGAGCAAAGTACATTTCGCCTCGTTGCAAATCCATAATAATGCTAAAGATTGTGCCTAAGCGTTTCCCTACAGGTTCGCGTACATCTTCATGGCGGCATATACTATCAGAATAACTGGTATGATCTGCCATCATAGCTTTGATATCGTTTACAGTAACCTTATGATCAAGTCGCTTAATCATCTTGCGGATACAACCCAATCGTTGGAAGCTGTCCGGCAAAGCAATTCTGGTGGTGTCCTTTACATACATCAAACGGGGAGTAATGAAATGATTGGTATGACATAGGTACCCGTCTTCTGCGTAAAGAGCATCAAAATCGGCAGGCCCTACTTCCAGACTCATACCTTCGCCCTTAGAACTGCCAATCATATAGTGAGCACAGCAGGAAAGATTTATGCTGGTAGTAGCACGAATCATATCGGATAAATTCCAACTATCCAGCATACCACGCATAGCGATATGCAAGGGAAGCACCTTACCCTCAACCTTCTTATCAGAAGCCAGAGCATTTAAGGCAACACCAATGCCCGCACTGTTATAACCAATCTTGCCAATAATACCTGCTTCTGTAACCATAACGATATCGGGCTTATTTTGCTGTTTAATATCTAAAATAATGCAGCCTGCCTGCTCCGTCATTTTCCAATCCCAGTTCTGGCCTAGGATAGTACTGCCGTTTTCTGTCATATCAGACGTGAACACAAAGGAAGTACAGCCACCGTCAATAACAGGTTCAACTTGGGACCCTTGCAAAACAATCTCGCTACGCACGTTCAGTGCCAGTATTTCCTCTAGCTTGTAACCGGAGCCATCAGCAATACCTTGGATTTCCTGCATATAATCAGGGTCGTATTCATCAATCGTAGGAATAAAAGTTCTAGCATAATTGCAAGCAGCATCCCAACTAATTTGCGAATAATCCCAAAACATGGCTTTGTATGTTTCAATGCTTACGCTAACCTGTTTCTTAGCTTCTTTTCCGTGAGTAAAGCCTATTTCATAAGGTGTCCCGGAAGCATGAATAATTGGAAATAATTCTTTACCCATAATAAACTCCTTACTTAGGAACAGTTGCAGCACCAATTTCAGCTGCAGTTGCAAACCATGCGCCTCGCTCTGCCATATACTGGATAAGTTTTTCGTACATTTGAATCATGTGAGCACGACCGATAGTTTGTGGATGGCAGGTAAGCATGTAGCAAGCACCTTCTAAAGTGCAAGCATAATCAAAAATTGCAGCCCAACGATCAAAAATATCTTGTGCAGGACGTTGACCTTCTTGTCCGCCTGTCAAATATTCTGTCTGAGGGAAGTCATCTAAGAACCAAGATACAGGCAGCTCTAAAATCTTAGTAGGCTCGCCAAAGATATTAGCACTATCAGAATGTACTTCTACAGGACGCGGATAGTAGGGATGCAGATCATTACCCATCAAGCTAGAATCATAGAGAAAACCATTCTTTTCCAAAATGCTGATGGTATTAGGGCTGAAATCCCAATACGGAGAACGATAAGTAACGGGTTTCGGTGCACCTAACTTCTCCAGAGAATGTAAAGCCATTGCCATCACCTTAGTTTCTTCCTCCAAGGTTGCATTGGTTGGGTTTTCGTGGACATAGCCATGACAGCCGATTTCGTGTCCGTCTGCCAGAACTTGCTTGCAGATTTCGGGAAAAGTGTCTGCAGTATGACCTGGAATAAACCACGTAGTCTTAATGCCATACTTTTTAAAAAGGGCCAACAAACGCGGAGCGCCTACTTCTGCACCAAATTCCCCACGGCTCTCGTAAGCAGGAGAAGTCAATTTGAAAGAACCGTCCCAAATGCTTTGCGCGTCAAAATCGATACCTAAATTGACAGCTACTTTTTTCCCTTCCGGAATAATTACTCTACCTTGTTTTTGCATTATGTTCACCTCTTTTATAAAAATTTATTACTTGTGCGCATCCCTGCGCTATTAGACCAAATCTTGCTAAGCTTTTGTAAGTATTCTTTGTTTTTTCTAACTAAATTTTATCCCATTGACAGTAAATGCGGAAGTTTATATAATGAACATAGCTGCAAGTATAGACTTGCACCAGTCCTTGTTATCTAACGCTGGGAAAGGGTGTCCATCCATGTATGATAAACATTTAGATTCATTCATAACACTTGTTGAAGCCAAAAGCTTTGCCCAAGCAGCACAAAAGCTTTATATTTCCAGAACTGCGCTCAGACAGCAAATAACATTATTGGAACGTGATTTAAATGTGAAGCTTATTAACTGCAACAGCCAAGGGGTTACCCTTACGGAAGCAGGGCAATATTTCTATAATAAAAGCGTTAAATTAGTTACCGCAGCTAAGAAGATAATGTCTGAATGCAAAGAAATAGATAAGCATAGCGATAGAACTGTACGCATAGGAACCTTGCCCAATTTCAACGCAGTAATCATCCCTCGTATTTGTCGCAAATACAAAGAACTTTATCCGGATGTTAAAATCAAGTTTGTAGAACGTCCTCTGGATAATTACTTCCGCAGTCTGCTAAACGATGAATTTGATATTGCTGCGGAGTATATGTTTGGCTACTCCTTCAGGGACACATCCTGCGCTAGAATCAAACTTGTTGAAGATACCCATTCTATAGGCATTCCCCATAATCATCCCCTTGCTAAAAAGAAAAATATCACGCTTGCAGATCTCCAAAACTGCAAAATAGCCATTTACAAAAGTGGTACCACTAAAGCAGATGACAACCTTCGCAATTACCTGATTAAAAATGTGCCCTCAATAAAATTCAAAGATATTAAGGAGTACGGTAAGGAACTATCGTTAGTATGCGAACTAGAAGAATCACTTTTAGTGATGTATTCCCTTTACGAAGAAAGCTTTTTGGATATGCGTGCGATTTCTTTGCCTGTGTCCTTTCCTGTTGATTTGGGGTTAATATATCGCAAGAACACTAATAGTGCCGTAAAAAACTTTATTACCCTCGCCCAAACTATGTATCAACAAAATAATTAAAAAAAGGCGCTCTTCCCAACTGCTAGAGTAGGGGAGAACGCCTTCTTTTTGTTTAAAAACTCCACTGAGCCTGAACGCTGAGGCTCACATCCTTATAGCCACTGCCAAATGCTTTCTGCACATCGCCGCTAACTGTCAAGTTCCTAGCAAGCTGTGCATCGCCACTTAGCTTCAAAGTATAAATATCTTTTGCGTAAGCATTACCGCTTAAAGTATAGCCTGTACCGGAAGCATCTGCCAAGCTTACAGCCAAGGGCACATCTTCGCCGCTCAGGATATGGCGGTAGCCGGCACCAATACGCAAACTGCCGCTAACAAAATCCCTTTTAGCCTCCAAGCCTGCAGTAAAGCTAGTCACGTCGTCACTTTGGCTGTGCAAGCGCTGGTTAAAGCCCAAAGCACCGTTTTCCCTATAGCCATGGAGATTGATGTTCGTGTAATCCATGCCAAAATAGGGAGTAAGGCTCCAAGTTTCGCTAACCTGGTAATCCTTGCCCAACTTCACACCAACGCTAAAGGTATCGCTATTGTATTTACCTTTGGCAGTGCCATTCATGGTATTGCGCTTGCTATCGTAACGCTGCCAGCCCAAAGCGGCGTAGCCACCTAAATGCACAGCTTTGGCTTCACCATAACGTCCGTAAAGCCCCAAGCGCACATCATCAACTTCACTTTTTCCACCTGTAGCATGAATATTATGGCGACCATAGCTGGCAAGAGCACCAAGCCGCAAATCTTCCCTAATATTCCTATCGCTACCGATGGCAGTATAAAAGCTGTTGGCAGAGGTTTCGCCTAAGGTGTCTTTATCAGAGAGCTTTTGCCAGCTCTTGCGGCTCACTGCCCACAATTGACCTTCGCCTTCACGCACATTGCTATTGGCAAGGCGTTCTTCCGTAATGTCGCTAAGAAATCTATCTTGCTTGATGATATTCACAGCATCGCTTGCCAACTGGCCGTACGCTTGCCCAAGGGCTGCTTTGGCTTCCCCTGCCTGCATACTATACAAAGGGGCATAAGCCTCATTTAAAGCGCTGTTGTTCTGCCTTGCTGTTTCTAGAAGACTGCGCATAGTTTCCTGTACGGAATTGCGCTCACCCAAATTGTCGCTGTAGACAAATTGCAAAGCACTATTATTTGCTTGGGCAGAACTGCTATAGGCAGCCTGCATAGTGTTGTCTACGTATGCAGTAGCCTTCAGAAAGCCGCTTTGGTAGGAGGTAGTAGCCTCCGTAATCAGGGGAGCAAATTTTTTCGTGGTGATAGAGCCATCCTCATTTTCCTTAAAGCTGGTGATAATCTCTGTAGCGTACAGCTTATCCGGAGTGTAAACGCCATTAGGATCAATAACGAGAACAGCATCATCAGAACCAATTACTTCACCACCAACAATCTTTCCCTCAGCATCCCTTTGGCTGTACACCTTAATATCGCCTACTAAATCCCTATTAGCAGTAAACTGTACCTTGCTTCCTTCGGTCAACTCTAAAGAGCCTGTTATCTTCAAGGACGTATCAGCATCATGAGGAGTTATGGCGCCAATAGTGCCTGCGCTGTGGAATGTACACGGCTCTACACTTACAAATTCTCCATCCTCGTCTTCATACTCAGTTCCCCAAAAAAGCTTATAATCCCCACCTAGAAGCGTAGCGTTTTGTACTACATTCACATTGAAGACTTTAGCAGAATTGGTGAAGATAAGCTTACCATCCTGCACATTCAGATTTAGATTATCCTGACCGGTAATAGGGTACTGATAAACATGCTCACCTATAAAATTAAGTGCTGTATTTAAGTTTTCATAGGGTCCGTAGATTAAGCCCACTCTCCAAACAGCATCCTCATCCAGTCCTTCGTTTGCCTCGTCTAAATGGCGCCACTCAGAAGTAATGGAGCCGTAAATATTTGCGCTGGAATTGATGTTTATTTCCTTAACATAGGCATTACCACTAATATAAATGGCATCCTTGCTACCCATCACGTAACCATTAATATTAACTGTGTTCAGGAGCGGATTTACCAAATCCTCTGATACAGGTTGAAACTCCGCATAAATAGGCGAATTTCCAAGATAGGAACCATGATATTTATACTCATTGCCAAGCACATTACCGCCAAAATCAAAGCGTAACCCTACGCCGTTTTGACCAAGGGCCTGCACATTACCATTAACGGTAAGCTCGTGTTCCGCACCGTATGCTACCCAAATACCTGTACCATTAACGCCATTGCTTTTTACATATGCATCAACATTTACCTTATTACGGAAACCATCTATACGCACACCAATGGCACCATAGCCTTCTGTATTAATACTTCCTTTTTGGGTAATCTTATTATCATCACCATAAACATGCAAGCCTATGCCATATGCCGTTTGATTGGGAGCATCAATATATTCTGTACCTGCGTCATTGCGGGCGCTGTAGCCATTGTTATTCACAATATCAGCACCGCTGTTGTAAACAGAATAGCCAAAAAAGTTTCTCCGGTCCATGTCATAACCAAGATCCTGCAATAGGGCAAGCTCTGCCTCCATAAAAGTGGTCCAATTACGATAATCAAAATGACTCATTAAACCATTGCGAAGACTAATATGGCTCAACTCCGGAACATCCATACCCTCGTAGCCATTTATAGGAATCCCGACAGCACTACCATCCGCACCTACGTAACCGGTATCTTCATTGACCAACTTAGCGCCATTTAAAACATCAGCAACATGTTCCCCATAAAAATACGCGCCACTATAATCAGTTTCTTTTGTCGTATAAAACCTGTCCGGCAAATCTTTTTCCGTTTCATAATAGGTTATAATCATACCACCAGGGATATCCTGATATTTTTTTCCATTGGCATCATAAAGATGTTGGGTATAGCTGTTATCGAACAGTACGTGATTAAATTGAGAGATATGACGATGGTCAACAGATATCCCCAAAGCATGACCCATTTCATGAATTAAAGTAGAATTCAAGTTTACTTTGTTAACCGAACTGGGCAGACTTGATGGAGGAACGTCCAAATCAAGATTACTAATTCCTAATATTTGCACGTAACCGCCTGCAAGAGGAGGGGACACCTTACCGTTCATATTATGGATTAAAATATCCGTTGGGTTGATGCCATTCCAGCTAGGATCCTTACTTAAATCACCACCAGTCATAGCTCCGGCGCCAGCATCTGTAGAAGCTCTATTGATAAGATAAATATTAAGAGGCTGCTAGTTTTTTGCCTGTGGTCCCAACATATTAGCAAAATAGGACAGGGCATTGTTAATGGAAGTCCTTGGCTCCGTAGTAAAATCAGCAAAGCCTACAACAGTATCCCACTCTGGGAAGGAAAGTACTTCTCCCTTGTTATAATAATGCATGGCAAATAAGGGATTATCCCCATAATTTACGGTCTCTACAGTAGTTGCGCTTGCATTATTGCTGGCAATAGCTAAAAGTACAGCAAATAATAGTTTTTTATTTTTCATAGCAAAATCACCTATTAATCCCAACAGAAGAAAATGCGTAAATTTTTGCAGTTTTAGCGTTGGTGGAGAAAATAGCGCAGAGGAATGTGTTTTTCCAGCCAGTCGATGCAGATATCTGCAGCAGGGGAAAGCAAAATCCAGCTTAAAATAACCAAGACGAAGGACATAGAGCCAACGTAAATATCAGTAAACCAATGGGCACCGCTCATAACACGGGGCCAAGAGAAGATAAAGGAGATGGCCAAGCCTTTATAAAAGGCAGTTCTCCCCAAATATTTCCACATATACACAGAAAATATCAACAGCATCATGCCATGATCGCCGGGGAAGCTGGAAGCGGACCTGTCTTTAGCAGGCCAGCCTGTAAGCTTGCTGACGAAGTTTACATCATGGTTAAGATTATCAAAATAAACACTGGCACTTACCCTGTCAATGGGCAGCATATTATCAAACTGCTTGAGCACCACCGCACTAAGCAGCATGGCGATACCGATACAGAACAACCACCGTTTGCCCTCTACATTGCTTTTGCGGTAATAGCTGTAGTACACCCCCAGCATAGCTACAAAAGCCACAATATCAAAAGCACGCAGGTTGACCACTGCCACAAAATAGCTAAAAGCTTTGCTTTCTACCAATAGGTGGTTGAAATAATAAAAAATTGCCTTGTCTACTTCAAACCAAAAGCCGCTGAACTCCGTAGCGTACCACCAACCGAAGAGTAAAAAGCCTGCAAGATTGCAGATTCCCAATGTTATAAGTTTATCCTTTTGCATAGTTCCTCCAAAATTTTCTAAAAGTTCATTACCGTTTTTAACCATAATATGATACCATATTAATAACAGGAATGTAAGCGAAATTTTATATAAACTAGAGGAAAAATTTTAAGGAACAGCGTCTACGTAAAGGAGTGAAAAATCATGAAGAAGATTATCGGATTATGTCTATTACTATGCTGTTTGGCGTTTACTGCCTTTGCTAAAGATAAAACGGATAAAGATGTTAAAGAATACTGCAAACCCATTGCTACCATGACGGTGGAGGAGATGGAACAGCAATGGCTGCAGGAAGACACGGCGAAGGATTTGCTCTACGTAAAACTCAAGGACGATAGGGTGGAGGCGTACGAAGGCTTGGCGGGCAGCCGTTCCCTGCGCAAGCAGCTAATCCTGCAACTGCCTACTACGGAAATGCTACGCCTATATACAACCAATAAGGCTGCCTACGAGCAAATGGCGCGCATGCTCAGCGACTATGAGGAAGATAATTATAATTTCAATGGCTATAAGGTTATTACGGACACAGATAATCCCAAAAAGCTGGAAAATGGCAACAAGGTCTACCGCTTTTGGTTTATGAAGATTAAGAAGGAAAAAGCCGGTCGCAGGGGCGTAAACTTTCCTATCGGCATTGGCATCGGTATCGGCGGCGGGCATCACCACGGACCTTGGATTGGGGTAGGGCTGTAGGCTCTGCGACAAACTAAAAAAAAAAGTAAAGGCGTTCTTCCCAAAGTAGGGGAGAACGCCTTTTTTGAATGGTCATATATAGAGATTAAATCAACTATAAATTGGACTATTTTACTGATTACATAACTAATTTAACATTGAGGCTTTTAGCAATCTCCTCCAGCCTGTCTAAAGTCAGTTTAGTATACTTTTGAATTTTGCTAACAGGTTCACCATCTTTAATCATTTCGGTTGCAAAGTTAGTATTGGCTATATTTTCACCAATATTAAGACCTCTCGCTTCGCCACGAGCCTCTGCTCTTTTTTCAAATCTAGCAATCATCGCATCCATAGTATTCAAACCTCCTTCTTCAACATCAGGAATAATCAACTCAAAATTAGGATTACCGGAAACTGCACTAAGTAATTTCAAAACTGCATCAACGTGTTTGATAACACCGGAAGATGGTTGGTATTCTTTATTAGTCCGTTTTTGAACCATGTATTCCGCAACATACTTAAAGTCACTTTGGAACATATCTATCTGTTCTTGTGTGAGATAAGCAATTTCGTATACATTGATCTTATAGTCATTACGGACAGTGTCAGGTAGTTTATCACACCTGCGATTAATACATCCCTGCAAATTACGCGGTGCATACCAATGACGTTCACCAAAATAAAGCACAAAAGTAATTACTTCATACAATTCTGCATTGTTTTGCTGGTTGTGGTAGCTTGCACCATCATAACCAATAACACGTAATGGCATTCTGTTGTCTACTTTAGTTTGATTTTCAAAACCACAGCAGGCAATAATGGCGTTTGTTTCTTGATCGATAACAAACTTAGCAACATCACGCTCCTGATGATGCAGTTTGCCATCCATTTTGTACTGTGATACAACGCTTGTTTCCCGCAGCATTTCAGGCTCAAACAACCTTTGCCCATTGCAGACAAGTACGTTTAAAATATCTGCCGCGACATCATTATACGCTACAAGAATTTTTTCGGAAACATCTTTTGCTCCCAATAGCTTTCACCCTTTCTTGAAACACGAAAGTTTTATTCAGGATGATACTGCTATTGGCTTTAGTAAATTGTGAGTACAGATTTAGGCACAGTAGTAGTATCATCCCTTTTACAGGACCAACGTAAATCGATACTACTACCGAAGCCACTTCTGCAACGGTTTTCTGCATTCAGCAAATCTACCAAATGTACTTCTCTTACGAGAGCCACGTGCACTTCCATCTTAGGGGTGCACCCACTTTACGTTT
>NZ_JBGVLF010000004.1:0-89709 GCF_045124115.1 Phascolarctobacterium sp. | reverse complement strand
CCAGTATAGAACTGTATAATTTCCTTTTTTAAATTAGCTAATTTAGTCCGTATTATAGGGTATATTGTAAAGCTATCCCTAGAAAAACTTCAGGAACTAGCGAAAAGTTTGAATACCACATTAGTTATGTAACCACACGCTACTATGAAAGCCCTCGTCTCCATACGAGGGCTTTTGCATACAAAAAGTACCTCCAGCGTTCTACCGCAGGAGGTACTTTACTTTTCAAAAGAGATTGATCAACGCAACTAACAATGTTCTTAGCAGATTAGAAGCTGTAGCGTACACCCAGATTCCATTGCCATTTGGTGTCGACGTCGCCGGAGAAGGTCTTTTCTACGTCTGCATATACGTAGGTTGCTTTGCTCAGGTTGATGTTGGTACCAACGCCAACTTCGAACCAACCGCCACCAAGGTCGTCTTCAATGGTCTTGGAAATTGTGCCATCGCTAAAGCTCATGGATGCTTCACCATCGAAATCATACAGGTAGGATGCTTTTGCGTATACATTGCCTGCTGCAACATCTTTGCCTACCAATACGCCTACACGGCCAACGAAGCTATCAAAGCTATCTTGAGAAGCTTTGCCTGCTGCGGTGGTGTAGGAAGCACTGCCAACATGGCCATAAGTCAGTTCTGCTTGAGGTTCTACCCAGAAGCCGTTGCTTTGAGCAAAACGTTTGCCGTACTCTGCGCTCAAGCTGTATGCATCAGCGTCATAATCACCGCTGCCGATACCGCCGTTTACAGTGTAGTCGTTGTCCAAATTGGTGTATTTAGCTACTACGTCAATGTAAGTGCCGTTTTCATTCAGTTTGGTGCCATAGAAAGCGATGCCTTTTTGTTCGATGTCTGCACTGCCTTTAGTGGAGCTTGCGGAAGCATCTTTGTAGGTAATAGCTGCACCAACAGTCCAGTCATTGGCAACTTTTTGGTCATAACCTACGCTGTAGGTGTTACCTTGCATATCAGCTACACCGTATTCGCTTTCAGTGCGGGTCATACGTGCCCAAGTGCCTTGTTCGCCGTTAGCATTGCGCAGTTCACCCATGCGTTGCATCAGAGTGCCGTTGTCTGCACGCCATGCTGCCAAGCCCAAAGCTGCCATGTCAGCGATAGCAGGGTTAGTGGTGTTTGCTTTGGAAGAAATGATTTCTCCAAGAGTACCCAGCTTATAACCAGCAGCTGCAGTATCTTCTTTACTAAAAGTGATTTCTCTAATATTTTCGCCAGTTACTGCGCCTTCTGCTTCTACAATTGTTGCAGTGATGTTAGCAGCATCCATTTTACCAATTTGGTTGGCTACAGTTTCATCAGCTTTACCGGCTTGTGTAGTTACTTCTATGGAACCTTCGCCAGCATTTATCAAAAGTTTACCATCTTCAACGAAGTTTACAGTAGCAGTACCGCTAAATTCACCAACAGTAATATTCTCAGAAGCCTTTTGGTTAATAACAGCATTAGTAGCAGTCAGTTTCTTTACATTACTTGCACCATCATTGTTCCAAGTTGCACCATTGGAGAAGGAAATTTTTGCATCTTCAGTTGCAGTATTAATGGTACCATTCAAAGAGGACTCCGCATTTTTCAGTTCCAACGTCATGCTGCCCGCAGTTTGAGTAATATCGCCCTTAATTTCAACAACAGCTTCTTGAGTATTATTCAGAACAAAATTACCACCAGTTACTTTGATTGCATTAGTAGCATTCTCGCCCTCACGGTTTTGTTTGTCTTCAATAGTTAATTTTTTGTCAACATTAATGGTAAGTTGACCACTATCTTGAACAGCAACCACACCGCTCTTTCTAGCTTCATCACTATCTCTAAATTTATCCTCGCTCAATTCAACAGTACTAGCAGTAACAGTCGTAGAGCCATTATTAATAGCACCCAAAGCAGCCATACCCTCACTGTATACCTTAACAGTACTATCTTCTCTACCAGTAATAACAATAGTAGAATTACCGGTACTCATAAAGCCATAGCCACCATCATTTGTTACTTCAGTATAGGTATTAGATGTCAATTCATTAAAATCTTTAATAGTAAGTTGTGCATTTTCAGCTAAGAAAGTACCAGCAGTAGATGTTCCGTCAACAAATGTAGATTCCAAAGTAATTTTATCTGCATCCAACACTTTTACATCATCACCATTAGAATAAATGGCACTAGCACCTTTAGAAACAATGTTAAGTTCAGCAGCGGTAATATTATCATTTGCAGCCATATAACCAATAGCAGCATCTTTCCCTGTTTGGTTAATAGTTATTTTACTATCACTATTGATAGTAGCGTTTCTCAATACACCCCAATCACTTTCACCTGTTACAGCAGAATTTATTACCAGATCAACACCATTAACAGTAAGTTTGCTATCCATTATAACGTGATTTTGAGCTATACAGTTGTTGATAGTCAAAGTACCACTACCAGATAAAGTATTTTCACCAGTAATCATCTCTGAAACATTATGGATTTTGTCTCCACTCATAGTGTAGTCCGCTGCCATTGCGCTACCGGTAATAGCGAATGCCATCAAAGCGCCCAGCGCCAGACTTCTCTTCATCATTTTCTTTGCCATAAAAAATCCCAGCCTTTCTTTTAACAAAGCTACTTTTTCGGCAGTAAAACTAATCCGAAATACAAAAATTCAGAATAGTTTGGCTGTCAATACGCGACGTACATATAAAGTTCCCAGCTAAATATTCGTCACGCTACACAAGTCCATTATAGCACCCTTTATCCCCCCACGCAACACTTTAACTGTTACAACCAACATCTAGTTACTTTTCTGTCGAATAATGTATCGTATGTTACATATAATAGCAAAATCTATCCGTTATTCTATTTGTGTATTCACTATACGTGTACACAAAAACGGATATATATGGCATTATGCATAAATTCTAATAAGAATATTTTGCAAAATAGCACCATATAACACGAAAAGCTGCTTAGGCACTTTCGCATCTACGCAGCTTTTAACTAAAGTCCAAACATAGTATTTAATATCTTAATCCCAGTCTTTGTGCGGAATACTTTTTCTCTAAAGGAGGCAATCGCATCTGTAGACAAATCGTCCTCATAAGCATTCACCAGAAAATCAGCTTCCAGAAGAATTTGATAATCAAGCCCATCTACATCACTATATGTATGATGATGAGCAATCAAAAAACAAACCCTCTCCACTACTTCGTCAGACAGTGCAAATTCACTCAGCAACTTCCTCGCTTCATCCGGACCAAGCTCTTCCTGATACTTACCATTAGAACTGCCATATTTTGCTTCAGCAAGATGAATCCCAATATCATGTAAAATCGCTGCAATATCCAACGTAAAAAGTTCATCTTTCGCCAACCCCTCAAGCTCTCCTATCAGATGTGCAAAACCATACACCTTTAAAAAATGATGTATTCTTCTAGGATCATTAGCATCATATTCAATCATTTTTGCCAATATTTTTTGAATCATCTTATTCCCTCCATAAAAGCAATCATCAAAACATCCATTGCAAGAAACATAGCTAGCGCCTCTTTATACCTTCTTGATAGCATACGCAACCGTTTTTGTTTAAGGAACTCTGTTCAACGTAAACATTATAGCACTTTTTATAACTATACCAATAATAAAGTTCTAAAAAAGAAGAAAAACCTTACCGACAATCAGCATTCTGAAAGTCAGTAAGGTTTTTATTAAGCCCATTTTAGCCCTGCTTATTCAAACTCAATAACCGAATCTTAATACCATACTTTTTTGTATGGGAAATATTATACATTTTGATTTTCTTTAATACCAGTTATCCAAATAGTATAGGTTATCTGAACTGCTGTTATCATATTGTTATCAAGGGAATGTTATCACTTCCTTATACGTATTTTCTTCTTCTCAAATCAAATGCTGGCATGGTTCCCTCTAAAATGTCTACAACACATTTTTTGATTTCTTCATTTTCTATTGCACCAGATATATATGTAATACTATGGATATTTTTATCCATTTGACAACATACAATTTGCTCTGCATCACATGCAACCGCTATATTAGGATTATGTGTAACTATAATTACCTGCCGTTTTTGTTTCGCTGCACAAATACACGGAACTAATTTATTGTATACTGACTGATTATCTAAATTATCTTCTGGTTGATCAATGATAATTGGCATGCTATTTTGACTTAATGCAAGATAAAAAATCAATAATACGATTCCTCTTTCACCAGGAGATAATTCTTCCAAATTTCTACCTCCCATCTTCAATTTAAAGGAAACCCCGAGATAATCCAATTCATACAAATAATTGTAAAACACACTCTTATCACTAATTTTCTTTTCTGAATTATCAATATCTTCATCGACAGCAATAATAATATTATTAATCAATTCCAAGACACTATCTTCATTCGAAAAATCTGTATTCTTCAATAATTTGCTCATTCGATTATTCGCCTCTGCTTTACCTTTAAAAGCACCTGCATATCGCTGACTGATTGATGATAGAATCTTGTCCGAAAATTCTTCATGAATCAATTGCATTTCCGCTTCAAATTCTATTGTATCCTCTAATGAGCCTAACAACTTAGTAATTTCGCTTTCCACAGGTGCATATATTTCTTCATAAACAGAAACAAGTTTATTTTTCAAAGCAAATAATTCTCTAAATTTCTCATTTCTTTGATTACGAGCTGTAAAATATTCACAGTCCAGACTCTGGTCTAAATATTCCTTCTCTGTCTTAAAATATTCTAAACAATTTTCTGTTTCCTTATTTCCAATAATCTTACGTTTCTCACTCTCCCATTCTTGAATATCATGTAGATATTTTTGATATTTCTTTTCTTCTATATCTGTGGTCGAAATAAGTTCTTTCTTTTTATTTAAAGCTTCATCTAATTTCTCAATTAATCCTTTATCGAAATCACTGCCATTCAAAGTCACTTGTTTTATAGTTTTATCGGTAATAAGTTTATTCTTATAGGTGGATATAATTTTATCCGGCATTTTCAATTCCAAACCATTTTCTTCCACATCCAAAGAATATCTTTTAATATACTCGTAAACGACTTCTCGAACACTATCAAAATCAGCCCTTAATGTTTTTAATTTACCTAAAATCTGTTGTGTATCATTAATAGCTATGTTTATCTGAGTCAAATCATTTTTAATTTGCTCTATCTCAGTTTCTAATACCTCTATCTCAGAATTAATTTTTTTGAGACTCTCTTGATATTGAATATTTTCCGCCTTCTGTTCCGGCTTCGCAACTTCTGCGGGCTTATTTTTTTCATGTCTTTCCAACAGCTCATTGTATTTTTTCAAACTATCACTAATCAAGGCATAATATTGCGTTGTTTTCTTCTTTTCCAAACGAATAATTTGTTCATTCAAATCTTTTATATCCATCTGCAAATTTAAAATTTCAAAATTAATATGCTGAGATTTATTTATAACCAACTCATCTAAATTGGCTGCATTCCCTCGTTCGGTTCTATCTACATATGAAAAGATTACTTTATCTATCTCTTCTTGAAAAACGTTCCCAATATCATTACAAACTTCTTCTATATATTTTTGTGGCAAATATTGAGCATCCTCTATTACTGTCTCATATTCCTGCTCATCTAAAGACTTTTCTTCTGTATGTCCGTCTTTCCACTTTATTTGAGCAATGTAATCAGCTGCAAAATTTTTAGGCATCTTTCTAAAACGATTATCATTTAAAAACGATGCACTTCCCATCGTCTTACATTTACATACTTGCCCTATTATATCTGATAATGCACTCTTTCCACTTCCTTTATTTCCTATTATTGCTACCAATCCAGCATTCAATTCCAACTCAAAATCAAACCAACACATTCCATCGTTTTGAGGTTTATCAATTCTATGTGCAGACAATACATCTATATTTGCTTTTTTATTTCTATTCACTCTGTCCAATGTCGGTGGAATAGTTCCTATATAAACTCTTTCTTTCGGCTGGTAAATACATTGTTTTAATCCTTCAAAAGTTAAATCGGCTTTTATCCACAGACTTTCTTTTGACGAGTAATTTCTCGGGTCATGACAATCAGAACACAATACAATAGGTTTTTCGTCTACCTCTTGAAAAACATATTTATAATAATCATCAATATCTTTTTTTCTACCTACCTCAAAAAAATCAACATTATTTGCTATATCCGCTTTAATAGCTTCCTTTACCGGTAAAGCATTTGAAATTTCTTTGTCTATACCATTCGTTTTCTTTCCGGCATGAATTGACAACAAGCCGCCATGTTCTTTAGAAAAATTCACAATATCTTCAAATGACCAATATATTGTTTCGTCTGAATCTTTTGATTTTGCTTTACTACGTAACATAATTGCATCAAAATCAGCAGATAAAGTATCCAAATCTATTTGCTCAGAAAATATAAGAATTAAGTGCAAATTATTTGCACCTTTATCAGTTCTTAACTCTACTCCTGGGAAGAACACAATATCTGGTTCCAATTCACGTAAATGTTTTATTCTATCTTTATCTATTTTAAAGTGATCTGTAATCGCTACCGCACTAATTTCATTATCTTTTAATGCTTGGCACAATAATATATCCGCATTCTCCGCCTTATATGAACTATCGTAAGATGACGCTGTATGTAAATGTAGATCCCATTTATGCCATTCGGATCCTCTTGTGTTCTTCATAACATTACCCTTCCTTAAGTTCATTAATTTTTTCCGTCACCGTCACATCAATATACCATTTCCACATCGGTGCATCCACCATGTCCCTATTTGATTCACATTTTAAAATCAACGACTGTAATCTTTCCGGCTCCGCTTTTTTCGCCTCAAACATTGCCACAAAGTATCGCTGGAACTGTTCCAATGTTAACGGAACAATATCTAATCGCTGTTTCACATCGCCTTTTGCATACCAAATACCGTGTCTGAAAGTTTCCGCAGTGTTCGTATCAATCTTAACCGCAATAAACATTCCATACACAGGCTTATCGTATTTCAGAACTGCATCGGAAACGTGACGTCTAACTGGTTCACCTTCCATCGCTTCCTGTCTGGATGATGTTGACATTGTAACCTCTGTCAAAATCGTAAAGTTTTCATACTCCCAGTATAAATCACCTTTTCCACCACCTGCTGCTGATACTGGTAAGAAATCTGAATCTAAACGGAATCCACGCACTTCATATGGTTTATTCACCATATGATCGATTGCAAGTGCCGCTCTCCACAACACCCATTCGAGATATGCAGGTGTTTCATCCTTAGGAACTTCTATTGCATTATCTTCGTCATATACAAGTTTACCTCCGCCCTTCATAAGAAGCGACATATAATCTGCAATTTCTCTCCACTGATTGCATTGTTCATTTGCATAAGCGATTTCATCAGTTTGTGCCAAAATACCTTCCAAACGCTGTCTGGCAATATTGATCTCGTTAGAATTGTTTAATGGCAAATCTGAAATATCAAAGACAATATGACGTTCCTTCATCTGCTTCTTCAGATCATCCAATAACACTTTTGCAACATTCATATCATCTGTTGGTAATGGTGCCCCATTGCACAATTTCTGATATTGACACATAAGGGATTCCTGGCACGCAGCGTTCTTTGCAAGTTTCTCTGCCAAAACATGCTTTGCCGGAACAATTATGAGACCTCGTCCTTTTCGCTGAAGCACACCGGAAATACGAAGATATCTCATATTCATATCGCTATAATCCAAGAAGTTATCGTTCTTCTTATCGTAATTTTCGCCTCTTTTTTCAATTTCTTTTTTATCAAACGGACGTTTCGCTGGTGCTTTTTCCCTTCTGTTTCTTAAATCGAGAATATTATCAACTACCTCATTTAGATCATAACTCGGATTAGTTGTATGTCCCCATAATGCAAATTCAATTCGACTAAGCTCTGATGAACCTGTTCTTTTTTCTAATTCCAACATAATAGCCAACAGCCATCTTAATGGTGAAAAATAGCCACCACCATCCGGCATTGGAAATTGTTCCACACTCATCGCACGCAAATAGCATTCTTGAACAGCAGGATAAGTATCTGCTTTTAAAAAAGCCTTACCAAATGGTGTCAGATCATCAAGTGCTCCCAATTCTTCCTGCTTTCCATCTGCTTTTCTCACTTGTGGATAAATAAAACCGTTTTTCGCAAACATCAATCTCCATTTTCGAGCATGACTTCCCGATTCATCTTTTCCGCTCTCATTCTGAATGATACCTTTTTCATTCAGCAAATTCATAAATCCAATTTCCTGTTCTCTTCCACGCAAATTTCCAACAAATGGTGAGTTCGCAAAAACCGAAAAACCTTCTTGGATTCGATTAGGATTTCTTAAGCCGGTATTACCGACCAACCAAATATCAATTTTTTCGTTCATAATATAACCTCTTATCAAAATCCAACAAACAGATATTCCTGAACTCTATTTCTATTCGTTTTTGCTCCATTTTGGTTTCCAAAAGAGTAGGTATAGTCTATCGGAATAACTTCTACATGTTGTTTGTATTTCGCCATGATTGCAACCATTTCATCCTGTGTAGGCAAACTGTTCGATGAGTAGGATACAATCAAAATACTATCCTTGAACTTTTTAAACAACTGATCGAAAGCGTCCGCAGCACCCTTCCTTGTAGAAAACGGTGTCGGATATGACTTGAACTTCTTCGTCAATGTATTCTGTTGGATTTCCACGCCTTTCCAATCTCGTGCTAAACCTTCCACAAAATGATAACGTCTCACGTATTCATTATCAGAGAGCGGAGAATAGTATGGCGGATCAATATATACAAGGTCTGGAGTTCCTGCTTTGAGCTCCATTGCATCTCCATGTTTTGCCTTATTCACTTTTCCATTATCAAATACCGCTTTGTTTACAGCCTGTACCGCTTCTAAAAACTGTTGTTCTAACGATTTTTTTAAATCTTTACGACCATCGTTATATCTATCTCCGGTATACGTAAAAATTCCACGAGGGCGCTTTTTAGTACATGCTCGAATCAATGCTGTCATCGCAATCGCATGTTTATATGGGTCTTTGATGGAAGCAATATTCGTTCTTATAATATCTATTAAATCATTTTCCTCATCTGTATAATACAAGCCCTGAAATGTATCTGCAACAAAGTGATCTGACTCTTTAGATGGTATTAGTAATTTTTCAGCCTCTTCAGCAGGCAAAATTGTTCCATTATTTTCAATCATAGCCTTTGCAAATGTTGCAGACATAGCCATATAATCATTACTGATTACTGATTTCCCTTGAGTTTTAAACATATAACCAACAATGCCGGAACCTGCAAATAAGTCAACTACTGTGTCAAACTCAAATTGTGACGCAACCGACCAAATCTCTGAAAGCAGTTTGCTCTTGGAACCCATAAATCTTGTTGCTGGATATTTGCTCATCTGCTCAGGCAATGGTTCCGGAACCAGTTTAATCATCATTTTTCTTTTTGGAGGTACTGTTACAATAATATCCTCCCCTTTTCTATTACTTCCGCTGCATGAAATATATCGTTTCGTCTGAATCACTTCAATATTGAATGGTTCATACAATTCATGTACTAATGGATGATTAGAATTCGTCAAAATCACATGACATCCTAATTCCTGCAGACGAAATACTTCTTTTGCCAGTTCAACATGATCTTCTTCGTAAAACTGCTCTTTTGTATAGCGCTTAAAATCAGCATATTCGGAAATCGGCAAATATGGTGGATCTAAAAAAATAAAGTCTCCTGGTCTTGCATATTCCTTTAATACAGATAAATAATCTCCACAAACTATATTAGCCTTCTGCAACACTTCTGCTGCCGCATATAATACCTCTACATCGCAAATATTAGGAGATTTGTATCTTCCAAACGGAACATTAAACTTACCTTTTTTATTTACACGATAAAGTCCATTAAAGCAGGTTTTATTCAAATAAATGGTTCTTGCTGCCGCCTCTGCCTTTGACAAATCCTGCCACTCTAATGCTCTGACCTCGTAAAACATTTCCTGTGTATTTTCGTATTGTTTCAGATATGTAATTACTTCATCTACATTTTCAGCAACTTGAGTATACATATTGATCAGTTCTGGATTGCTATCCGCAATAACCGCATCATTCGGATTCAATGCAAAAAACATTGCTCCACCACCAATAAACGGTTCAATATATCGTCCATATGAAGCAGGTACTTTAGGCAATAAATCTCCCAACATCTGCGTTTTACCGCCTGCCCATTTTAATATGGGCTTTGCCTGTACATGACTTTTCTTTTCGAGTGCTCGCTCTGCCATAGTATTTCCTTTCATTATGACTCAATCTCCGTAATTTCCATAATGTCACTTATATCGCATTTCAAAGCTGTACATATCTTCAACAATACATCTGTAGTAACATTTTCATTCTTTCCTAACTTAGCCATTGAAGCATGGCTAATTCCTGCTGCAACACACAAATCTTTTTTCTTCATATCCTTATCTATTAATAATTTCCACAATTTTTTATAACTAATTGCCATTTCACACCTCTTGCACCTACATAAGCGGACATTAATTCTCATTACCTTACCCACTAAGTATACTCCGAGAATTCAGCAAAAGCAATCACAAATTCAGCGTTTGCTGAATTTTATTTCTTTACTGCTTTTCCAATACAAATATGTATTCATGTGCTAACATCAGAAAATTTTTCTTCTTTTTCTGCCAATATTCTGTCGATCTACAATTATGCTGTTCCTTGATTATGATTTCTTTTAATTTAAAACCAGATTCCAAAAATACATTCATACTATCCATTCCTAAAGGACGAACATATCCTTTCTCCCGTACATCACCGATCATATACGCACAAATAGCATTTTTCTTCAAAACTCTATTTGCTTCTACTGCTACATCTTTCATTGCCAAAAGAAACTCCTCATATTGCAAATGAGACATATCCTCCGGAATGCTATCACTGTATTCAATAATATCGGCATATGGCGGATGTGTACAAATCATATCAATACTGCTATTTTTAATAAATGATAAATCTCTTGCATTTCCCTGCCGTGTGAAAATTTTTGAATTTGTTTGAATTGAAAATTTCAGATTATAATCAGATAATTTGATGGCGTCTGGATTAACATCAATTCCAATGGCATTTCTTCCCAAAAGTTTCGCCTCGATCAATGTTGTTCCACTTCCCAAGAATTGATCCAATACCCAATCGTCTTCTTTGGTATATCGTAAGATAAGATTTCGTGGAATATAAGGTGACCAATTTCCTCTATATTTCCCTGAATGCGTTGCCCATTTCCCTCTATCCGGAAATGACCAGATTGTGGATTCCTCCAATTTAAAGTTTTCAGGTCCTTCTCTTATAAAAATCCTTCCTTTCACTGTGTAGTTTGTTTTATAATCATAACTGTTTTGTGTATTTCTGTCTATTAAAACAAAATTAAATTTTAAGGAAGGCAAGCAACAATCTTGCCTTCCCTTAAGCCTTCAAAAATCAACAATAAATCATTTCCTTCATAATGATTTCATCCACCCTGCTCCTGATGCCATTCATCCTCCTCACCCATTCGTACCTGTTCTTTTGCTTCAGTTCCTCTGTCACATTTTCTTTTTCCATTAACTGCTGCATCATCACATTTCTGCGTTCCGTTGCCTGCTCATTCAAATCAGCCAAATACGACCACAGTTGTCCTGTCAGAATCAAATCATCAAACACCATCGGCTTAACCTGCCGCAGATATTCTCTGTGCAGTCTTCCATAATGTCCGATACTTCTTTTTTCTTCCGGCAACTTCATTTCCGGAAGATAGTAGTCACCTACCAACACATATTCAATTCCATTTTCAGAAATTCGTCTTTTTAATTCCTGCATAGTTTTATCCTCGTCTTTCTATTATTATTCAATTTCCATGCCCTTTTTCGGTACATTCTCCCTGCGTTTGCCGGTTAACTTGTAGGCTTTCGCCACTTCCTGATACTTTCGTATGTCAGCACGTGTACTTGCTCTTTTTTCAGATATTTGCTGCGAACTTACTTCGCCATTTTCAGTCATCTTCAAATACACCTCTACAAGCACTTTTGATTTTTTAAATGCTTTCATAAAACTGTCCACGCTACGATATCCAGTTTCTGTTACAATCCGATTCAACGACTTACTCTTTTCTGTTCGTTCCGATATCAAACTGCTGATTTCATTCATCAAAAGTTTTTTCTCTTTCAAATGAAAAGCTCCCGAAATCCCTGTTAATTTATTCAAGCGTTCTTGCTTTTCTGCAATCTTCGTATCAATTTTATGAATTGCTTTTTGGATTGCCAAAAGATTTTTTCTCACATCCTGCATTTCCTGAAATTCTTCCATATCCACCTTTAATTCCGGCTTCTCCGAAACAACAACTGCACGAATCTTTTCCAAAAGAACAGCAACCGCATTCTTTAAAATCTGTCGGAGTAGTCCAGGCTTCTGACCTTCCTTTTGAATAGAATCTCTTACCGGCAGACTGATATTTTCTTTCTTAACTTCTGCAATCTCCTCTGATGAAACACCCGCTACCAATGCTTCATCCACCGTCCGATTCCATTCCTGTCTTGCATCATTATCTGCAGACATTTCTTCCGCCTTCGGATTATTCTTACCTATCTTTTTCGTTGCAAGATATGGTCCTTCCGGTTCAAAGACGCTTAATTTTTCAGCTTCATCAGTTACCAGTTGATTCATCAAATCTGTATACATCAGCTTCACTTCTTTCAAGAAAGACTGTTGTTTAAACTTTTCTTCCTTGCTGTCAAAATAACTCATCTCATAAATTTCGCCTTTTGGAATTACATAACAGCCAGAACGAACATCCCCATTCTCATCCTGAATCTCCTTTTTCGTACGAACATGTTTTCCTTTTTCGTTATAAAACATATTCCGACTGGCACGTTTGATCAGCTTCTGTTCCAGAACATTTCTCTCACTGTAAATCAAATGAATATGATAATTGGTTTTCTTTTTATTGTGATGCAAAGCCGCTGTACATTGCACACCATAAGTGCTTCGGAACTGTTCTGTAAATAATTGCAGTAACAATTTTCTATCATATCTCTGGAAACTTTCCGGCAAAGCAATGACCAGTTCCCTTGCTTCGATGCATTGTCCTTTCGAATTGCTTCGCTTAAAATCATATCGATTTTGCTCAGCAAGTTCTTTCCAAAACTCTGGTTCTACTGTGGAATATGTTTCATACAAATATTCCTGCCTATCCGGATTGCTGATATAATCAACTCTGCCACATACATTATCCAGTTTATATTGTCTGATAAACGAATGTCTTCTTGCTACAATCCTCGCCCCCTTTTATGAGTGATATCATAGGATATCGTTTACGAACATTTTGTGCGTAAACGCACCATTAACAAATGCGTTAGCATTTGAACTGACGGAATTTTCCGTCAGTTCCCCCGGAGGGCGAAATACCATTTGTCATAAATCTTCAGATTTGTGCAAAAGGTGTATTTCGCTCTCAGACGCCGAGGGCTATTCATTTGTTCCTGCTCCCATGATTTTTTTATTTTTGGTCGTTTCCGACCTGTTCCAATTCTTTGTTTTTCTTTTACAGAAAGCGTGACACGCTTCTGTTTTCAACTGACAAGGAACTGTTTACCATCGAAATGCTTCCAGCACTCCCCGTCTGTCCAAATATTCTTTTCTGGCTGCTTCACGTTCTTCTTCTGATGATGCAGTCTTAGATTTTGTGTATAATTCACGCATAACCAGTGCATCCAATTTCTTTTCCAAACCTTTTTTTATATCAAGTTCACAGGATTCATCTTCCATCAAATGATATTTCAGCATCTGAAAAAATAATTCATAAGATATCTGTACGTTCTTCATAGCACGCATTCCCTCCGTGACGGTAATGACGATTATGACGATATTATTCATACCGTTCAGCAATCTAAAACATCGTCATTACCGTCATAATCGTCATTCTTCTAATTTTCAGAAACAATACTTACTTTCTCATTATTAAAAACCGATAGACAAAACTCTTTCTTTTCCGGTGTCCTCTGCTTCGGTTCATATAAAATTCCGTAGTCTTTATACAAGCACCCCGCTTTTACATTCAACTTTCTTACCAGTACGTTTGCCTTAACCGAAATATCCGGAATCCTTTCAAGAAGTTCTGATGCGGTTCCTGTCCATGGTTCTTTTTGTTCTTTCATAAATGATGCTATTTTTTCAAGCAGTGGATCTACTGGATTAGAGATATTTTCTGTTTCCGCTTTCGTCTTTTTCCAGACACATCGTTCTCTGTCAAATTCCAATGTCAGCTCCTGATCCTGCTGATCACGTCCTACAATATTCATAACTGCTGTATTGTCAGTCCGTTTTTTCTTTTGCATGATAAATGCACCATCAGCAGCACCAAGAAGTCCATTTGTTCCAGAAATCATATCGAAGCTATCCTGTGATTCCATTTTTCTCGTATGATGAACAGTCAGCAGACAAATATTATGACTATCGCTAAACGCTTTTAATCTGGTTACAATCTCATAATCGTTAGAATAACTGTAATGTTCCCCTCCGGCTTCACGAACTTTCTGCAACGTATCAATAATAATCAACCTTGCATCCGGATGTTCTTTCACAAATTCTTCCAACTGCATATCCAGACCTTCATTTAACGTTTTCGACTTGGTTGCCATATAGAAATGATCGCTGCTCTCCATATCAAACATTCTCGACAACCTTTGCTGCAATCTCGCATAATCATCCTCCAATGCCAAGTACAAAACCGAACCTTGACACACCGGATAATCCCACAGCGGACTTCCCATGGAAACGTGATATGCCAGCTGTGCCATAAAAAATGATTTTCCAACTTTCGGGGCACCCACAAACAAGTAGGTGCCGCAATTCAGAAATCCGTCTACCACCGGAATTTTCGGTGGATATACTTTTTCATATAATTCTGTCATTGAAATTGCATTCAAATCTGCTATAATTTCATTGTGTTTATTACATAAAGGCTGTTCCCCTGTTGCGCCAACAACTGGAATCGGAACAGTCTTTTCTTTTGCTACTCTTTTGTCCACTCCGTTTCCTCCTTCATTCCATTCATAATCTCCGCAAGAAACATAATCACTTCAATTAAATCACCATTTACCTGTTCTCCAACTTCGATACGTTTTAGTTCCTCCAGTATACTTTGAAACTCATTTTTAAGAGCCTTGTATACTCTCGGATTACCCTGAACCACAATCGCTTTTTCCTGTAATCTTCGAATAATATAATCCTGCTTGGTTAAGCCGGACGCTCTTACTGCCGTTTCAAGCATTGCATCTTCCTCCGGTGAAACACGAAATGCAACTGTTTTATTTCTCCATCTTCCCTGCTTATCCATTACTTTATCTGACATCCTCCATTTCCCCTTTCTCTGCTCTTTCCATATCCAGTTTATTTGCCATTTCATCCTGTTTTGACGGAAACAGATGTGCATAGCGGTACGTGATTTTTTCCCCACTGTGCCCCACTCTTTTTCCAATCGCCAAAGCGGTAAAACCTCTGTCAATCAGGAATGAAATGTGTGAATGTCTCAAACCATGAATTTTAATTTTCTTCACACCGGTTTCCTTGCATCCTCTCACCATTTCTTTTGCCAGGTAATGCTTTGTTACCGGAAACAATCTGTCTGTATCTTTCAGATCGTAAAACATCTTCATGCAATCCTGCATTTCATCACACAGGAATTTCGGCATCTTAACCATTCGATTGCTCTGTTTCGTTTTTGGCGGAGTAATTACATCCTTTCCATTCAGACGCTGATAAGACTTATTGATTCTCAACATCTCATTTTTGAAATCAAAATCTGCCGGAGTCAGCGCAAGCAATTCTCCTTCACGAATCCCACACCAGTACAGCAGTTCAAAAGCATAATAGGATAATGGCTTGTCCATCATTGCCTCTGAAAATTTCAGATATTCTTCCTTTGTCCAAAATTCCATTTCCTTACATTCTTCACTTCCCATACACCCTGCTTTCAATGCCGGATTGGAATTCATATCATAATAACGAACTGCATGATTAAAAATAGAACTTAACTGTGCATGAATGGTTTTCAAATACGTTGGCGATAATGGTTTCCCATTTATTCCGGTTAATTTACGCATTTCATTCTGCCAGTCAATCACATCTCGTGCCGTGATTTCAGAAAGTTTTTTCTTTCCCAAATACGGTAAAATCTTGGTGCGAATAATGTGTTCTTTTGTCATCCATGTGTTTTCCTTTAATTTCGGACGAACATCTTTTTCAAACAGTTCACAGAAACTTTCCAACGTCATGTCAATATCTGCTGATTTCTGCAGCAGGAACTGTCGCTCCCACTCCTGTGCTTCACGCTTCGTCGCAAATCCTCTCTGGCATTTCTGTTTTCGGTCGCCTCTCCAGTCTTTATAACGAACCATCACATACCATGTTCCGTTTTTATCATTCTTGTATACTGGCATCCTATTTCCCCCTTTCATATGACTTCGTACCATAAAAGTGTTCGTAAAAAAATTTACGGTCAACTCTACCAGCGATGGTATGACAACCGGATTTATCCAGTTCCGCATTCATTTTACGAATCAGCTTATACGCATACGGAATTGATACCTCAAGTACCTCTGCCACCTCATCTACTCTCATAAACATTTTCTCCATAAACTACCTCTCTTTCCTCTTTTTGTACTTGTTTTGCCGTTCTCTCCTTACTGTTTCCTAACAGGCAACCCTGCTCGGCGCTGTGTCGTTTTCACTTCCTTGGCAGGCTCCCTTCACGAGTTCATCACCTGCTTCCCCGGATTCGTGTATCAGTTTGGTCGGTCATTCAGTTTTATTTTTTTGTTTTGTTTTTTCACTCGTACTATACTTATTTGTATCGTATTTATATGTTAGCACAGCTTATTATACTTTGCAAGTGGATTACAAGCTATTTTCTAAATTTTTTTATATAATTTTTATCAGAAATTATATTTTTATGTTTTATATCTTGATTGTACCAAACTAATATGCTATGATATCTCTAATCAAACAACTAATATCACTCTTTTTGAAAGGAGATTTTCTATGGCTATTGGTGAACGCATTCACTTTTTCCGTAATCTTCGTGGCATGACACAAAAATTTCTCGGTACTTCTGTTGGTTTTAGCGAAAGTCAGGCGGATGTCCGTATCGCACAGTATGAAACCGGAAAACGCAATCCAAAAGAAGTTTACTTAAATGCTCTTGCAGATACGCTCGGTGTTGCACCCGAAGCATTAAATGTTCCGGACATTGACACATATATTGGACTCATGCACACACTATTTACATTAGAAGATATCTACGGTTTAAAAATTGATGATCTGGATGGAGAAATTTGTCTGCGCCTTGACCGCCACTCCAAATCATATCCACAAATGTTCGATCTTTTCTACTCCTGGAACCGCACTGCCGAAAAGCTGCGTCGTGGCGAGATAACTAAGGACGAATATGATGAATGGAGATATCATTATCCAAAACATGAAACAGAACGATTCCGTAAGGAAGTGCTTGCTTTTCGTGAGGCAAAAAACAATAAATAATCCATCTGGGACGACAAAAAGGCTTAACTGAATTTTTACGTTCAGTTAAGCCTTTACTATTTGTTTTTCACATTACCTGTAAACCACTGGTTCACAGAAAAATAAATGCTGTAAAACTACTGTTATCAAATTGTTATCAAAATGCTTTTTGTAAACTCGAAAGTCCGCATAAATACTGACTTTTCCGCTTCTTGTTAATTATTCAAACTCAATAGTAGCAGGGGGTTTAGTAGTGTAGTCAAAGAGTACACGGTTGATGTTCTTAACCTCGTTGACAATACGGTTGGCAGCAGCAGTAATGGTTGCCGGAGGCAGCATGGTAACTTCCGCAGTCATAAAGTCAGTGGTGGTTACAGCACGCAGAGCGATTGCATAATCATAAGTACGACCATCGCCCATTACGCCTACACTGCGCATATTAGTCAGCGCTGCAAAGTATTGGCTGGGGCGCTCGCTCAGAGGCAGCTTGTCCACTTCTTCGCGGTAAATAGCATCTGCATCTTGGACAATAGCAACCTTCTCAGGAGTAATATCGCCAATAATGCGGATTGCCAAACCAGGACCGGGGAAGGGTTGACGGGAAACAAGATGTTCCGGCAAGCCCAGTTCACGACCGGATTGACGAACTTCGTCCTTGAACAAATCGCGCAAAGGCTCAACGATTTCTTTAAAATCTACAAAATCAGGCAGACCGCCAACATTGTGATGGCTCTTAATGGTAGCAGATTCACCGCCCAAACCGCTTTCTACAACGTCGGGATAAATGGTGCCTTGCGCCAAGTAGTCAACTGCACCGATTTTCTTAGCTTCTTCTTCAAATACGCGGATAAATTCTTCGCCGATAATCTTGCGTTTCTTTTCCGGTTCGGTTACGCCAGCCAGTTTGCCATAGAAACGTTCGCGGGCATCCACGCAGATAAAGTTAATATCAAATTGACCGCCTTCGCCGAAAACAGCGCAAACTTCTTCACGCTCGTTTTTACGGAGCAGGCCGTGGTCTACAAATACGCAGGTCAATTGTTTGCCAATAGCTTTTGCCAGCATAGCTGCACAAACGCTGGAGTCAACACCGCCGGACAAAGCGCACAGCACTTTGCCGTCGCCAATGCGTTTCTTCAAATCAGCAACAGTTTGCTCTACGAAAGAATCCATCTTCCAAGTTCCGCTGCAACCGCAAACATTATATACGAAGTTGCTCAGGATTTTGGTACCATTATCGGTATGGAGCACTTCCGGATGGAACTGTACTGCATACAGCTTACGCTCAGCGTCCTCTGCAGCTGCTACAGGGCAGGCAGGAGTGTGGGCAACAATCTTGAAACCGGGAGCCAGCTTTTCAATATAGTCGTTATGGCTCATCCAGCATACGTTCTGGTCAGGCAGACCTTGGAACATGGGGCTGGTAGTATCAAGATCAACAAGAGTTTTACCATATTCACGCTCAGGAGCAACGCAAACATTGCCGCCCAGCATGTGCATCATCAATTGGCTACCGTAGCAGATACCCAGCACGGGTACGCCCCAAGTGTAAATTTCCGGATCGATGGTGGGAGAATCAGGCAGATAAGCGCTGTTAGGACCACCGGTGAAAATAATGCCCTTCAGGTTCTTTTTAGCTTTAATTTTTTCTAAATCATGAGTATAGGAAACAATTTCGCAATATACATTGCATTCACGTACACGTCTAGCAATCAGCTGATTATACTGGCCGCCGAAGTCGATGACGAGAATGAGTTCTTGTTCAGTAGTGGTCATGCTATCTCTCCTTTTATCGCAAAGTCTATATAGATAAATGTTACCATATTAAGGATAAAAAAGCAATTAAAAGCACTGGTAAAATTCCATGTACACCTTCCCCTGTACACGCACACACCATGCAAAATATCGCCAAATGTGAAAATTATACTTGACAAATCAGGCGTAAATTGTCATAATGAGAGGAACACGATGTAGTGTTGTTACCAAAATCAATACTCATAACAAATGCAATGAACGGGAAAATTTACCTGGCCCAAGGCTTTAGAGAGACGGCGTTTGGTGCAAGCCGTCACCATCCAGGCAAAGAAGCTCACCCGCAAGCAGTCATTCTGAACTAAGTAGGAATGAACGCCAGGCAGCGTTAGGCCATCGGAAGCAAGTCGATAAAAATGAAGTAAAATTTAGGGTGGTACCGCGAAACATTCGCCCCTATCTGTGGAAGCAGGTAGGGGCTTTTTTATTTACCACCATGGTAACTTGAAGTAGTTTTTAAAATCATTTACTTATATGAAGGAAAGTGGAGGTATTCATCATGGGAATGACAATGACTGAAAAAATTTTAGCCAAGCACTCTCACCGTGACAGCGTTAGCGCCGGTGATCTGCTGGTTTCCCAAGTAGACCTGGTATTAGCAAACGACATCACCGGTCCCCCGGCAATTACTGAATTTGAAAAGATTGGCAAGCCTGTTTTCGATAAAGACAAGATTGCTCTTGTTCCTGACCATTTCTCTCCCTGCAAGGATATTAAATCTGCAACCATGTGCAAGCGTATGCGCGACTTTGCTCGCAAACACAATATCACCAACTATTTTGAAGTTGGTCACATGGGTATCGAACACGCACTGCTGCCGGATAAAGGCTTAGTTGCTCCCGGCGAAATCGTAATCGGCGCAGACTCCCACACCTGCACCTACGGCGCACTGAACGCACTGAGCACCGGTATGGGCCAAACCGATATCGGCTGTGCTATGGCCAGCGGTACCACCTGGTTCAAGGTTCCCCAAGCAATCAAGGTTAACCTGACCGGTACCCTGCCCAAATATGTAAAGGGCAAAGACATCATCCTCACCATCATCGGTATGATCGGTGTAGACGGCGCTCGTTACCAATCCTTGGAATTTGCAGGCGAAGGCATCTCCCAACTGAGCATGGCTGATCGTCTGACCATCTGCAACATGGCTATTGAAGCAGGCGGCAAAAACGGTATTTTCCCCGTTGACGAAAAAACCATCGAATTCCTCAAAGAACGTGGCGTAACCCGTCCTTGGGAAGCAGTTACTGCCGACGAAGATGCAGAATATTCCCGTGTACTGGATATCAAACTGGACGAACTGGTTCCTGTTGTTTCCTATCCTCACCTGCCGGAAAACACCCACCCTGCAAAAGAAAGCCATCATATTAAGATTGACCAAGTCGTTATCGGTTCCTGCACCAATGGTCGCTTGGAAGACTTGGAACAAGCTGCAGAAATCCTCAAAGGTCACAAAGTTTGCGACCATGTCCGCATGATCATCATTCCTGCTACCCAGGAAATTTATAAAGAAGCTATGCATCGCGGTTACATCGATACCTTCATCGATGCAGGTGCAGCAGTATCCACTCCCACCTGCGGTCCCTGCCTGGGCGGCTACATGGGCATCCTGGCAGCAGGCGAACGCGCTGTTTCCACCACCAACCGCAACTTCCGCGGTCGTATGGGCCACGTAGACAGCGAAGTTTATCTGGCTAGCCCCTACACTGCAGCAGCCAGCGCAATCGCAGGCTACATCACCAGCCCTGAGGAGGTAGTAAAATGAGCAAAGTATGGCGTTATGGCGACCACATTGACACTGACGTAATTATCCCCGCAAGATATTTGAATATTGCCGACTTCAACGAATTGGCAGAACACGCTATGGAAGATGCCAAGGAAAACTTGGTAGAAAACTTCGCTGCAGGCGTAAAGCCCGGTGACTACATCGTTGCCGGCAAAAACTTCGGTTGCGGCTCCAGCCGTGAACACGCTCCTGTTGTTCTGAAGGTTAAAGGCATTAAATGCATCGTTGCTGACAGCTTCGCCCGCATTTTCTACCGCAATGCTATCAATATTGGTCTGCCCGTATTGGAGATTGGTGCTGATGTTGAAAAAATCCAACCCGGCGACACCATCGACGTAGATATGAATAAAGGCGAAATCAAGATTACTAACAGGGATATTGTTATTAAAACCAAACCCCTGCCGGAATTCATCCAAAAGATCGCTGACTGCGGCGGCCTGATCAACTATGTTAAAGGAGAACACAAATAATGAAGATTTGCTTACTGCCCGGTGACGGCATTGGTGTAGAAATCGTTGATGCAGCTGTTGAAGTATTGGACGCTGCTGCTAAAAAATTTGGCTTTGAAATTGAATATGACAAGCAATTAATCGGTGGCTGCGCTATCGATGCAACCGGCGTTCCCCTGCCGGAAGCAACCATCGCTGCAGCTAAAGCTGCTGATGCAGTTCTGCTGGGCGCTGTTGGCGGTCCCAAATGGGATAACGTTGACCCCACCATCCGTCCGGAAAAAGGCCTCTTAGGCATCCGTAAAGCATTGGGCCTGTACTGTAACCTGCGCCCCATGACCGTTTCTAAATTCACTGCTCATCTGTCCCCCTTGAAGACCGAACGTGCTGAAGGTGCAGACCTCTTGATCGTTCGCGAGCTGACCGGTGGTATTTACTTTGGTGAACACAACGAAGCACACCTCAATGCTGACGGCGTAGAAGAAGCTAGCGACGTTGAACTCTATACCCGTCCTGAAATCGCGCGTATTGCCCGCTTTGCTTTCGAAGCTGCTAAAAAACGTCGTGGCAAAGTTACCAGCGTTGATAAAGCCAACGTATTGGGCTCCAGCCGTATGTGGCGTAAAATCGTTGCAGAAATGCAAGCAAAAGATTATCCGGAAATCGAACTGAACAATTTCTATGTTGATAACTGCGCAATGCAGCTGGTTCTGAACCCCAAACAATTTGACGTAATCTTGACCAACAATATCTTTGGCGATATCCTCAGTGACGAAGCCAGCACCATTGCAGGCAGCATCGGTCTGCTGCCCAGCGCAAGCTTAGGCGATGGCACCGGTATGTACGAACCCATCCATGGTAGTGCTCCCGACATTGCCGGTCAAGGCATTGCCAACCCCTTGGCAACCATCCTCAGCGTTGCTATGATGCTGCGCTACAGCCTGAACCAAGGCGAAGCAGCAGATGCTATGGAAGCAGCTGTTGAAGCCGTTATGGAACAAGGCTACCGTACTCCCGACCTGTATGCAGAAGGCTTGAAGAAAGTTTCTACCTCTGAAATGGGCCATCTTGTTGCAGCAGAACTGCTGAAATAACATGTACATAAAAAAATTGGATAAGCCTAGTGCATCTTCTCCCTTTTGGGAGGGGGTGCATGACGGCATTCCCATCGGCCTCGGTTATTTTGCCGTGGCCTTTTCTCTGGGTATTATTTGTCGCAGTAGCGGTTTCAGCGTTTTCCAAGGCTTTTTGGCAAGCCTGCTCAACAACACCAGTGCCGGTGAATTTGCTGCAATAACCCTGATCGGCGCAGGTGCAGGCTATCTGGAAATCGCCCTTGTTACCCTTATCGCTAACGCCCGCTATTTGCTGATGAGTTGCGCATTAAGCCAACGCTTTAGTCCGGATACGCCTTTCTACCATCGTTTGGCAGTAGCCTTTGCGGTTACGGACGAACTTTTTGGCATTGCCATTGCAAGAGCAGGAGCCCTGCAGCCCATGTACTATTACGGTGCTATGTGTATGGCTATTCCCGGTTGGTCCCTTGGTACAGCTATGGGCATTATCGCAGGCAGCCAATTGCCAGGCCGTCTGGTCAGCGCTTTAGGCGTTGCTTTATACGGCATGTTCTTGGCAGTTATTATCCCCCCTGCCAAAAAGAGTCGCATTATTCTTACAGTAGTATTGGTCAGCTTCGCAGCTAGCTTTATCGCTAACTATTGGGATGTTTTAGCTGCATTAAGCGGCGGCACCAGAACTATCATTCTGACTGTAGCTATTTCCGCTCTTGCTGCAATCCTGCATCCCGTCAAATAGGAGGTCATTATGGAGCACAATATTTATATTTACATTGCCATTATGGCCCTCGTCACCTACGCTATCAGAGTTCTTCCCCTCACTCTGATCCGCAAGGAAATTAAAAATCCCTTCATTCGTTCTTTCCTATACTACGTACCTTACGTTACTTTGGCAGTAATGACTTTTCCTGCTATTGTCAATGACACCCAGCATCCTGCGGCAGGTGCAGCTGCACTGCTTGTCGGCATCGCCACTGCATGGCGCGGCCTTTCCTTATTCCAAGTAGCCTGCTTCTGCTGTGCCGTCGTCTTTGGCATAGAGCTGCTTTTAGTACCCTAAAAATCCCCTCAAAAAAATAAAACACCAAGAGCTATACGCGTTCTCTACGTATAACTTTTGGTGTTTTTTATTTTTATTCCATATTCTTACTATAATGGTAACGACAGGCGAGAATATATATAACGTCTTCGTCACACCTATAAATAAGCCTGTCTTTATTATTGATGCGCCTACTCCAAAATCCGGCTAAAGGTCCAACAAGCGGTTCCGGTTTGCCAATTCCAACATTTCCGTTACGACTGATATCATCCAAAAGCTGATTAATCTTTTTAACGGTTTTCTTGTCTTCTCCCTGCCAATAAAGATAATCCTGCCAAGCATTTTCAGTAAAGCATTTATTTTTTGCCATATTCTTCTTCCACATCATGCACAGCCATGCGGCCTTGCTCAAACTGCCGTTTAGATTCCATGAGCCAATCATAGTTAGCAGGGTTGCCCATGATATGCAAATTTTCCATAAAATTATTATACGCTTCTTCGGAAATCACCACCACATTCTTTTTATCCTTGCGAGTAACGATTACAGTCTCGTAATCATCGGTTACTATATCTAATATTTTTTTCATATTTTCACGCAAAGTGGAATAGTTAACAGCTAACATAGGGCTTCTCCTTTTAAGTACAATATTTTGTACTTCCATTATAATCCCTTCCTTTCTTAAACGTCAATAAAAAAAGCACTTGCCGAAAGCTCAGCAAGTGCTACCGATTTACACAACCGGGCAAGAAACACAGAAAGCATCTCCTGCAACTGTTGTAATTATATCATATTTTCTCATTAAAATAAACTTATTTTTACATTTATAACAACCAATGGTATAGGCCAAAATAAGCACACAGGCTTAAAAAGGCTACGCCCAAAGCAGAAATCATGAACATTTTGACGAAGAGATGATGCTGCTCCTCGTAAGAAGCACCTGCAGCAGAAGAATAAGCAGCCAATGCCAACGCACCACCAGTAGAAAGAGGGCTGATACCTGCAGTATTGCTAATCATAGTAATAGCAGTTGCCAATTCCAGCGAACTTACGGCACCATTGAGCTGTGCTACAATATGGGGAATCGTAGGAATCAGCGTGGGCATTACTACACCGCTGGTGCTGCTAAACCAGCTCATAAGACCGGAGCAAACGCCCATAATGGACACCGCCGTCTTTTCGTTCATCACAGAAACCAGCGCGCTGCTTAACATCTTAATCCCGCCTTGGTCAATAATAATATGCATCAACACGCCAACACCTGTAATCAAGAGCAATGTTCCCCACGGGATACGCTTCAAAGCTTCGCCCTCGTCGGACACATGCAGGAAGCTGAGTACAGCAGCAATAGCAAAACCAACCAAGCCAACATTTATATGGAAAACCATAACCAGCACTACCATAACGATAATACCTGCCAAAGTAATTTCCTGTTTAGCATTAAAGGGAGGAGTTTTTTCGTGGATAATGCTTTCATCCATGCGCAGTTTATAACCACCCAAAAGAATATAGACAACAACAGCGTAAACAGTGGAGGACAAAACACCATTCAGCAAAAACTGTTTTTCAATCCCCGTCAAGCCAAACTCTGCACACAAATTGATACCGATAATACCCGTTGCCGCCAAAGGTGAAACACCGCCGCCACTGGCACCTAAAACCGTCAGCGCTGATAGCATAGCAGGATGAATGCCCATCTCCGCTGCCAAAGCCATGGAGAACACCATCATAATCGCCATAGTAGGCACAGTACCAGGACCAAGAGCAGAAAGAACCGTAGAGAAAACGTAGATAATAATGGGCACCAAGTAAACACGCTTCCCGGCCAAAGCTACTACCTTTTTCGCCAATAAATCTAGGCAGCCATTGATCTGCGCCAAGCTGAACAAATAGGTTACACCCAAAAGCATAATAAATAGGGAAGAATTAAAGCCTTTGATAATCTCCTTATCGGAAATGCCCGCCAACCGCCCCAAAACAAGAGCAAAAGCGATACACAAAAGACCTGTGTTCATCTTACGGAAGAACCCTAAGAAAATGGCAACCAACAGCATCACCAAAGATAGCAAGGCCATACAGCAACACCTCCACATCGCTTGCAGCACTACTGCCACAGCATTATACGACCTCTCCATTATAGTTATAACTATACACCTGTTAACGGAATTTTTCAAACATTTACAGCAAATTCTCTTGATATTTGCGGCCACCTTTCATTCGTGATAAAATATATTTATAAGAAAGCTATGATGATGGAGATGATGTGCCATGAAGCCTTCAATCAATGGTAAGCCTATGACCGACCTGCAAATCAAGCAGTATCTGCACAAACTGCAGCTAAACGAACTGCAGCCTGCTGCGGACCTGCCCACTTTGACAAAATTGCAGGACGCTCATTTAAAGTTTATCCCCTACGAAAATTTCGACTGTCTTAACGGCAGAATTACTTCCCTCAAACATTACGATATGTTTCAAAAGCTAATCATCCATAACCGTGGCGGCATCTGCTTTGAACTTAACGGTTTATATAACTGGTTGCTGGAATCCTTGGGGTTCAATGTTACCAGCTTTGCTGCCCGCTATATAGATAAGCTGGATGTCTACCAAATCCGCCGCCATCGGGTAATGTGCGTAACCATCGATAACAAACGCTATTTAACCGATGTAGGTGTCAACAGTGAAAGCCCACGTATTCCCTTGGAGCTAACAGAGAACAAAATCCAGAGCGACAGCATCAGCCAATATAAATTTACGAAAGACGAATTTTGGGGCTGGCTTCTGTGGCAGAAGGAAAAAGGCAAACCTTGGAAGCGTCTTTTTGGCTTTACGGAAGAACCGCAAATCGACAAAGATTTTATCACTGCTGCCTTTTGGTGCGACGCCCATCCCGACTCTCCCTTTATCAAAAACAAAAAACTCTCCATCTTCCGCGAGGACTGTAATATCACCATCCGTGGCAACTACCTCAAATTCTATTTAGGAGGCCGCGTAAAATACCGTTATAAAATCCACAATGGTGCAGAACTGAAGGAACTGCTGTGGGAATACTTCGGTATCAATGTGGAATACAGGCTCAAGGACGATGGTATGGATTACGAATGATACAAATAAGGTGATAACGTGCACATACCTGATTTACAAAGGCATATCCCCATCTATACGGCCACGATTCTAGGCGCCCTGAACACTGCAGGCTACCAAGCCTACCTTGTAGGCGGTGCTGTCCGCGACCTGCTTTTAAACATTGAGCCCGGCGATTTTGACATTACTACCAACGCTACCCCGGAAGAAGTTTTAGCAATCTGCCAAAGCAAGGATTGGCAAGTGGTTGATAATCTAGGCAATAATTTTGGCTGCGTGGTAATCGTATTGGAAGGCAAACCTACGGAAGTTACTACCTTCCGTGGCGAAACCTACGGCGAAGGCGATGTCCATCGTCCTACAGCCACTTGGTACTGTCAAACACTGCGGGAAGATTTAGCACGCAGAGATTTTACCGTTAACGCTATGGCCTTGGACTTACAAGGCAATCTTTATGACTATTTCGGTGGACAGCAGGACTTGGAAGCGAAAATATTGCGCCCTGTAGGCATTGGTACAGAACGCTACCAAGAAGATGCTCTGCGTATGCTCCGTGCCTGCCGTTTCGTAGCGCAACTGGGCTTTACCTACGTAGATGACGCTGCCAGCCAAGGTCCCTGCGGCATGGAAGGCACGCCCTACTATTTACCACAGACCTATAAATTCCCCGTTGAACGCTGTGCCCGTCTTTCTTTAGAGCGCGTACGCAAGGAAATGGACAAGCTGCTAGTAAGTCCCTATGCAGGACGTGGTTTGATGTTAATGATGGCAACAGGACTTTTAGGCACCACTTGCTGCGTCAAAGAGCATGGCAGGATTACAGAAGTCCCCCTGCTGCCGGAAGCAGAACATCTTTTAAACCTCCACCAAAATCCCAAATACCACATTTACGATACTTGGGAACATACACTTTTAGCCATCGATGACAGTCCTCGCGATTTAGCGATTCGTTGGGCTTTAGTGCTCCATGATTTAGGCAAAGGCATGCCGCAAATCCGCAAGCTGAACAAGGACGGACAGCCTACTGACCCTGGGCACGAAGCTTTAAGCGCTGTCATGGCGAAAGATATCCTTACCCGCTGGCGCTACAACCCTGACTTTATCAAGTTGGTAACATGGCTGGTGGCGCAGCACATGCGTTTCGCCCCCATGCTGCTGACGGGAGAACGCACGCTGCTCCGTTGGGTACGTGCAGAAGCCAACAGCGGTACTTTCAAAAGCAGCGCAGAAATGACGGATGCCTTCCAACTGTTGGTAGAAGTCTTTTTGGCAGATATGGGGGCAACCCATGCCCGCGAAGACCAAAAGCTGATGGCAGAAGGCAGAGTTTTAGGCGAGCAAGTTGTAGAACTGGCTCGCAAGCGTATGCCTGTCAGCCCCAAGGATTTGCACATCAGTGGCAAGGACTTATTGGCACTTATAACCAAGGAAGAAATCAAGCACATGCTTGCCTATCTTTTGGAACGCGTGCAGTCAGGCAACCTGCCCAACGAACAGGAAGCGTTGCTCACTGCAGTACGCAAAAACATCCAACGCAAACAGAAATCATAGGAGAATAGAACCATGAACTTAAAAACAGCTATTGCAGGCGCTCTGTGCGGCATCGTTATTGCCGCAGGTGCATTTTTCTTGTTTAACCAGCACAGCGTTACTGCTAGCGGCGACACTACTGCTGAAATCGGCGGTGCTGCTAAATTTGTAGGCAAGCACGATATAAAAGGCTCTCCCTACTTCGCTCAGCCGGACATTTATAATATGCAGTCTAACGATCACCTGATTGTACTTTCCCATTACAAGACAAGCCAGCAGATTACCGGTTACAGCTGCGGTCCTGCTGCCGCTAACACTGTGGTACAGCATTTCTTGGGCAAGACCTTGCACAGCGAGATGGAAGTGTGCAAGCTTATGTCCACCAGCACTACCAATGGCACCAACGTCAAAGGCATGGAAGCTTATTTCAAAAAAATAGGCTGGCAGGTCCATTCTTCCGCCAGCGACAAGACTCCGGATGAATACCCGGACTTTATTAACTTTGTCAAAAAAAATCTGCAGGACAACACGCCCATTATTGTGGAAAACGTTGATTGGGGCGGCCATTGGCGCGTCATCATCGGCTACGACTCCATGGGCACGGAACACCAAGGGGACGATGTACTGCTTATGGCGGACCCCTTCGACACCAGCGACCACTTACAGGATGGCTACAATGTAGTCAGTGCCGAGCGTTTCTTCTATATGTGGTTCGACCACCAGCTTTTCCCCAAGGCAGACCAAAAACGCCAGTGGGTTACGGCTAAACCGAAAAATTAACATAAAAAGAGACCGGTTCTTATATAGTCATGTTACCATATCCCGACTCACGCGCGATTTCTTAACGCTCATTTCGTGCAGAATCACACCGAAGATTCGCGGCCAATCTTGTTCGAAAAACAAGATTTTATCGGGTACGCTTCACTTCGGTGATTCTAAGCACTCATGAGCTAAAATCGCAATGATTCGTCTAGGGATATGGTAACTATGACTTGTTTCGACCAGTCTCTTTTCATTTCCGCACTCTCGTTAAATATGTATAAAGTCCCATCACCATCAGGATACATCCTTCGGCGACCAATACATAACGCGTGCTCAGCACACCGCCAAGAAAACCACCTGCTAAGGGCCCCACTACGCCGCCAAACTGCTGCGCGCTAGTAACGAGACCGAAAGCTTTACCGCGAGTATTCTTATCAGTAACAACTGTCAAATTAGCATTGATGTTGGGCACTGCCCCCGCCAGGAATAAACCATAAATGAATTGGATAACGGCGAACTGCATAACATCTGCAATAAAGATTTGGAACAAATTCACAAAGCCTGCTGCAAAGGTTACTAGAGCAAAAATCTGCATATAACCGAAATGCTGTCCCCGTTTGCCCCAGAAAGGCGCAGCAATAATGCCAGCCACACCTGCCAAAGAGAAAATTACGCCGCTCATCTTAATGGCGTCATCACCCATAGCCCCTATAAGTTCGCCCACATACATGGTAATCAAAGGCTGGATAATCATTACACAGGACTGCACAGCGAAGAACATAGCCATAATAAAGACCAATTCACGATTTTTTAGGGAAGAACGCAAATCCTTGAGCAAATCTAAGGCGCTGTTGCTACCCTTTTGAATAACGGTCAAATCCTTCACGATAGTCATAACTGCCACTGTAGCCGCAAACAAAGCCACACTGCCCACATAGAAACTGGTGCGCATACCAAACCAGCTAGCCATATAGCCACCCAGCAACGGGCCCATAATGCTGCCACTGGCAACTGCAGTCTGCATCAAGCCCATGCCCCAGCCCATCCGTTCCTCCGGCAAGGAAGAAGAAGCCATGGACATACAGGCAGGCACAAAACCAGCTACCACGCCGCACAAAGTACGCACACCTAAAAGTTGGTACACGTCTTGGCAAGCACCTGTTAGAAAATAGGTCAGCGCCAAGCCGAAGCCTGCCCTGATAGCCATCCGCCTCTGCCCCACATGGTCTGCCATAGCGCCCCAAAAAGGCGCCATAATGGTACTGCCTAAAAAAGTAATAGCAAAGGTAACGCCGGACCAAAAGTTTACATCGCTCTGCTCTACGCCCAAGTCCCGCAATAAATACACGGGCAGGAAGGGAATACAGCTAGTATAGCTGGCGCAACACAAAAACACACCCACCCATAGGACGGGTAAATTCCTTTTCCAATACTGCTTACGTTTATCCATAATATTTACTGACTCCCTTTATAATTTACCTCTATTATACCACAGGATATAGTTTCCGGTACCATTTTTGAAAGCATAGCTTCACTATATTACGCTTAGAAACTTACTATGTATCAAGCGAGACATTTTACGTTTTCCTCTTTATTTCACAAGCTTTTTACAGTATAATATTAAATAAGTTACTTTTTTAATTTCGATTTTAAGGAGTAGAGCGTTTTGAAGCCTTTTGAATTACAAGAATTAGAACAATGTGGTTTTTTCTCTAAAATGTTTGGCTCTAAACCGGCAGAAAACGGTTGGAAAGCCTTGAACAATCTCTTGGCGGAAGCCAGTGATGCAACCACCATTACAGCAGACCAAGTACATAGCGCCTTGAAACAATGGGGCGTAAAGTTCAGCGAAGAAAATATGCAGCAACGCAGTGGCTTGTACCGTAAATTGGCAGATGTTGTCTTCACAGAAGCACAAACCAAGGATGACCCCCTTTTTGCCCAAACCGCTCATTTAGCAGAGCTGTTGGAACTGCCTCCCCATTTAGTAAAACTGGCTGATAAAGGTGCTAAAACCGCAGCTTACTTCATCCGCTGCCGCAACCTGCTGACGAAAGAAGAAAAACTGGATATTCATGCGATCAACGACTTGTTCGGTTACGATTACGAGGACGGTCTGTCCATCCGCAAGCAAGTCTTCCAGGCCCACTTCAACCTGCTGTTTGAAGACATCGTTAAGGAAGCACGCTACAGCCCCGACCAAGAAGCTGCTTTCCGCGCTGACTGCGCAACTTTGGACATTCCCTACGAATTTAAGAATAACATTGTCAATGCTCTGCACAAGTACCGCGATTTGTGGGCTGCAGAAAATCAAGAACTTCATGTTGTAGAAACCGATCTGCCCTTGGAAAAAGGCGAAGTTTGCCGCGCTTACGTCAACTGCGGTCTGTGCCAACACAAAGTTATTGAACGCGAAGACAATCTCTTTGAATTGACCCGTAAATTTGAAATTGACGAAACCGTTAACTTCAAAGGCGAAAAACTGGAACATCCCAAAATTAAAGAAGAAGCTACCGTCCTCTTGGAACTGGGGCACTTCTTCCTCACCAACCAACGTATCTTGTATTTCAGTGAAAAGAACGCTTTCGGTACCAAGCTGCAGGATCTTTCCTGTGCTGAGTTCGACGGTATCAACATCGTTACTTTCCACCGCCCCGGTAAAGATGATATTCTGCTGAAATTTCCTGACGAAGCAGCAGAAGTTATCTACATCCTCTTTAACAGAGTAAAAAAAGAAGAAGCAAAATAAGCTATAACGACAGAAAAGCCCTCGCACTGCGAGGGCTTTATTTTTTGTATTCCTATGCTTTTATACAAGGAGTTACATGCATTCCTTGATAGCCTTAGCCATACGTTGAATACCTTCAACGATACGGTCATCGGGCATATTGGAGTAGTTGATACGCATGCTGCGGTCGGTTTTACCGTTAGGATAGAAAGCATCACCGATTACGCCGGCAACTTTCATCTCAATGCATTTGTTGAATACTTTGCGAGCGCTTACGCCTTCAGGGAAGGTCAGCCACAGGAACAGACCACCTTCGGGATGGGTCCATTCAGTACCAGCGGGGAAATATTTTTCCATGGATTCCAGAATCAGATCGCGACGATGTTTGTACAAAGCAACGATTTCTCTAACATGTTCGTCCAAATCATAAGCTTCCATATAAGCGTCAGCAACGCCTTGGTCAAAGTTGGAAGTGTGCAGATCGGCACTTTGTTTAATCTTAACGAATTCGGTCAGCAGGCTATGTTCAGCAGCAACCCAGCCAAGACGCAGGCCCGGGCAGAAAATCTTGGAGAAAGTACCCAGGAACATAACCAAGCCTTTAGTATCCATGGACTTCAGGGAAGGAAGAATTTCGCCTTCATAACGCAGTTCACCGTAGGGGTTGTCTTCCAGTACGGGCAGGTTATGTTTGTTAACAACTTCCATGAATTTTTTACGGCGTTCCAAAGACCAAGTACGGCCAGTGGGGTTTTGGAAGTCAGGAATTACATAGATAAATTTGCAATTAGGAGTGGTTTCCAGAATCTTATCCAGTTCTTCAGGAATCAAGCCGCCGTTATCGGTAGGAACTTCTACAAATTTCGGTTGGTAAGCGTTGAATGCGTTCAAAGCGCCCAAATAAGAGGGGCTTTCGCAGAGGACAACGTCACCGGGATCCAGGAACAGTTTGCCTGCAAAATCCAAGCATTGTTGAGAACCGGTGGTAATCAGGATATCGTCGGGGTCAACATTGGTGTGGTATTTATCAGCCATACGTTTAGCGATTTTAGCGCGCAGGGACGGACGACCTTCGGTAGTTGCATATTGCAGCAGTTGACGGCCTTCTTTCAGCACCAGATCATGAGAAACCTTAGCGATTTCTTCAACAGGGAACAGTTCCGGAGCAGGCAGACCACCGGCAAAAGAAATTATGTCCGGTTGAGCAGTTAATTTTAACAGTTCACGAATTTCGGAGGCTTGCATGCGCTCCATACGAGTAGCAAATTTCATAATTAAACACCCTCATTTCAGTGATTTTGTATTTGTCTATAAGAGTAATTTTAGCACTTTTAACAAAAATGCACAAGCAAAAAAGCATTTCTCACACTTTTCTGCCTGTGCATACGTCATTCTTGTAAAAAACTTTACGCTTTCAAGAGACCTTTTTCTACCAAGTACGTAGCCAATAGTTGTGCCACATTATTAACTAATTTGATGCATTTTTTCAGATGCTCACGAGTGTTAAATTCGTACTCCATCAAATCACCACATTTGCAGCTGCCAAACTCTTTTTTGAACAGTTCATGGAATTCCAAGGCATAAGGATAGATTTCCTTCAAGGATTTTTCTTCCGGAGTAACGCGGCCAGCCAGCACGCTGATGACCATGGTGCAGCCTGCCATAGCTCCACACAAATCGCGGGCGTGGCCGATACCGCCGCCAAAGCCGCTGCACATACGGAAAGCTGCATCATCAATAGGAACGCCTGCTTCCTTGCGGAAAGCTTCTACAATAGCTTCACTGCAGTTAAACCCGCTTTTGAAAGCATTGCCTGCCGCCATACCCATTTTTTCGCTGAATTCACTCATGATTCTTCCTCCTCTAAAATTTATTTTTTATCACGTTCTGTCGCGTAAGGCCAACCGCTCATACCGCCCTCTAGGCTGTGGACATTGGTGTAGCCTTTAGCCCGCAGCATAACTTCCGCCTCATAGCCACGCAAATCAATTTGGCAGGAAGTAATAATCTTTTTATCTTTAGGACATAACTCGCCAACTTGGCGAATTTCGTCTAAAGGTACATTAATACGTTCAGGTATACCTGCAATACTGTTGGCTGCCACTTCGGCAGGAGTGCGCACATCCACAAAGAGATAACCGCCCTTAGCACGCTCTGCTTCAAAATCTTTGGGGTTGATGCCCTGCATCTGCCCTGTCAGCTTGTTATGCAGCACATTGGCTGCCGTAGCAAGGTTATCAATAGGACCATTGAAAGGAGGAGCATAAGCAATATCAAAATTGGACAAATCTTCCAGTGTTGCCCCCAAGGACATTGCTGCTACCAAAGTATCGATGCGCTTATCCGCATTAGCACCCACTGCCTGCGCCCCAAGAACACGTTCCGTGCCTTCTTCCGCCAACAATTTTACTACCAAGCGCCCTGCTCCCGGCATATAGCCCAAACGGTCGAAACCGGGGACTACTACGCTCTTAAATTTGATACCTGCAGCAGCTGCCGTACGTTCATTAAGACCTGTTGCGCCTGCGTTCGTAGAAAAAATGCGGCACACGCCCGTACCCAGCACACCGGGATATTTAATAGCATCACCACAAATATTATCGGCAATCACGCGACCATGCTTATTAGCAGTGGAACCCATAGGGGTAAAAACTTTCGCATCACTAATGCGATGGGTATTTTCCGCACAATCACCACCTGCGTAAATGCAGGGATCGCTGGTCTGCAAATATTCATTAACAGCAATGCAGCCTGTAGGGCCAATTTCCAAGCCTGCAGCTTTAGCAAGCTCCACATTGGGCCGCACACCCACTGCCACAATTACCAATTGAGCAGGAATAAGGCGCTTATCCGTCTGTACACCGGTCACAACGCCATTTTCCGCAGTAAAGGCTACAGTTTTTTCTTCTAAGTAAAGGTTAAAGTTTTCTTTAGGCAGGGACTTTTTCACTAAGTCTGCCATTTCTTTATCCAGCATTTGCGGCAGAACCCGATCCTGCATCTCCACAACGCTGGTATTAAGGCCTCGATGAACGAAAGCCTCCGCCAACTCCATACCGATAAAGCCTGCGCCAATAACTACTACATCTGTTACCCCACGTTCACGAACCGCTGCATCTACCGCATGCACATCCCACGGAAACCAAAAGCTGTGAACGCCTTCTGCATCTGCATTAGGCAAAGGCAAGCGTACAGGAGTAGCGCCTGTGCCCAGCACCAAGACATCGTAAGGCAGCTGCTTTACTTCACCTGCTTCTACGTAGGTAACAGTTTTGGCAGGACGGTCAATAGCAGTCACGTTGCAGCCAATGCGGGCATCAATGCCCTTGACTTTGCGAAAATAATCCGCATCACGTTTAACGCCTTGGGGCGTGTGGTCAAAGCTGTTAAAGCCCTTTACTTCGCCCCCAATAAAATAAGGAAAGCCGCAAGCACCATAACTTAATTCCGGTCCACGCTCTAAAACAATAATCTCCGCTTCACTGTCGCGTCTGCGCAAACGGGATGCCGTTTTCATACCCGTTGCCACGCCACCAATAATCACTACTCTTTTGCCCATGGAATCACGCTCTTTCTTGCAAAATACAGTAAACTCTGTTAATTATTATTATTCGACGAGGAGAAAGATTTTTCCTTTACGACAAGCAGTGAATACTTTGCAAACTGTATTTGTCACAAAAATTTATCTAAATTTTCAAGCTAAACAGAGTATAATAGTAGTAGAAAAAGCAGCAGTAACTACAGAATCGCAAGTTAGTACAATCCATAAGAGGAGGATACCATGGACGAAGAAAAGCTTCAGATAACCACTAACTATCTTTTCAATCGTGACTACGCAGAAGAGACAACGGAAGAGCAGGACGAAGCCTTGCAGCAGACTGCTAAAGAGCAAATTGCTGCCTATGGCTGGGAGGCAACCTTTAAAAGCTGGTATAGATACCTGTTAAACAATTGCCAGACTCCGGAAGAAGCCATCAACTTTGCTCATCTCTTTTGGTGCTACGGTGGGGCAGAAGGGTTGCTCCCTAACAATCCCTATCAATTTCTTGGCTACCTTTACTATTGTATTCACATGGATACTGAAACCTATGACGATATGGATATTCTCGACAGCCTAGCCATCACCATTCTTCCCAAAGCAGGCTACCAAAATGCAGACCTTTATAAAAACCCCTACTACGTCCCTGAAAATGACACCAAACTTTTGGAAGCCGTTGAGAGTTGGCGTTCCAAATTAGAATAAAGTTAAACGAAAAGTACTACGCAAAAGAAGCTGTGACATACATTGTCATTTCCAGCTTTATCTCAAGCGTAGCACTTTATTTTTACCTTTTCTTATTCTACATAGTACACATAATTAGGTTTGCGGGGATGAGCTTTAGGCTCCGGTCCATCAGGATAGCCTAAAATGCAGTGACCAATGCCTTCATATTCGCCCTCAATGCCCCACTTTTTGAGCATCTCCTTGCCTTCTTCCGTCTCAAATTCTTGACGAGCGCGGTGAATCCAGCAGCTGCCCAAGCCCAAAGCATGAGCTGCCAACATCAGATTGCCCATAACAAGGCTGCCATCATAAACACGATGGGGACTGTCCTTCTCTGCTAAAACAATCAAAACTACAGGAGCACCATAAAAAGTATCGCTCTTCACGCCCATAATTTCACGATTCATTTCTGCCAAGCGATCACGGGTTGCCTTATCAGTTACAGCCACAATAATAGGGGACTGCTTGCCCTTACCGCTGGCAGCGTAAGTGCCTGCTTCTACGATTTGGTCAATCAGCTCGCGCGGAACCATATCAGGTTTATATTTGCGCACGCTGCGGCGCTCTAAAATACCTTTAATAATTTCATTCATAGTAGTCAGCTCCTTTACAAATTACATATATTCTTTTATTCTCCAATAATCTCTACATTCCTGCTAGAGATTATGACGGCTTTAACTATTCGTAGAGCAGATAAGGACGCACTGCTAACGCAAAAGCGCTACATTCTTTCTGCCAACGCAGAAAAGTAGCTGGTTCCTCTGCATCTTGACGTAAGCTGTCCTCGCCTAAAGCAATATCAATTTTGTAGCCCTTGGCACCATAACCTCGCTCCGGGAACTGCACCTGATCCCCGTAAAGTTTGCGGAAAACATTAAAAATACGATACTGCAGTTCCACCAAATTAGTATGCCGTGCATCCTGCAAATAGATTTCCACGCCCTGCACCAATTCATCCTTATAGGCACCATAGCGAGGTGTAAAAGCCAGCGCTCTAAATTCAACATTGGGAATCTGCAAGGCCTGCAACGCTTGCTGCACCTCTAGCGCATCTGCAAAAGGTGCACCTACATAGAAAAACGGCTTTGCCGTACCCACGCCTACGGACAGATTGCTATCACCAATGACACCTGTTACTGCATAGAGAAACGCTGTTTTCTGAGTAGGAATCAAGGGTGAAGTCTGCACCCATGGCAGCTTGGTAGCCTGCCACAGTTGGCTGCGACGATAACGTTTCATGGGCACTACCTCTAATTGACAGTTTATCCCCTGCTCTTGGTTAATATAGCGGGCAAACTCGCCAATGGTCAGCCCATGGCGTAAAGGCATAGGATACAAGCCAATAAAAGTAGCGTTTTCCGGTTTCAGCACAGGCCCTTCCATCTTGCCACCCAAAGGATTAGGACGGTCGAGAATAACCACCTTTTTATTAAATTTGGCACATTCTTCCATAATATATGCCAGTGAAGAAAAATATGTGTAATGGCGCACACCTACATCCTGAATATCCACCACCATAGTATCTATCTTGGCAAGCATCTCCTTAGAAGGGCGCCTGCTATCGCCATACAAGCTGTACACAGGGAGATTTTTATAGGTATTGCTGTCAAACTTTTCCCCTGCAGCCACAGCGCCAAAAAGTCCATGTTCAGGCACGTAGATAGCCTGCAAATCAAAGCGTTGGCGCAACAAATCTACAGAAGAACGTAGCTTACTGTCTACCCCAGTTTGATTGGTAAATAACCCCAAGCGTTGGTTCTGTAGCATTGCTTGCACAAAACCTTCATTCAAACGCTCATCACCCAAAACCACACGAGCATGAGCTACAGCACTAATATTACAAAAAACAATGCATAATAAACTTAAAATTAAAGTTAAAGACTTCCGCATAACAAATTCACCATACCTTTTACTAGATAAATTATAGCACAAAGTTCCAAAGGTGTACCAATTATCTTATGACACAAAAACAGCCTAGCCCATAACAAAGTGGCTAAGCTGTTTTATTTATTGCTATGAATTTATCCAAACAATGCTTTCAGCGCTTGCTCTAAAGTTTTGACGCGGACAATTTCTGCATCCACATTGCCTAAACTCAATTTGTTATCGGGTACTATGAAACGCTTAAAGCCAAGGTTGATGCCATCCATAATCCTGCGTTCGGGCGCGCTGACGCGGCGCACCTCGCCAGTCAGACCGATTTCGCCAAAAACAAGAACCCCCTTAGGCACAGGGCGATTGCGATAGCTGCTGACCAGCGCTGCTGCCACTGCCAAGTCCGCCGCAGGCTCCGTCACTCGCATACCGCCTACTACATTAACATAGGCATCATAAGTGCCGAAATCAAGGCCGAAGCGCCGCTCCAGAATTGCCAGCAGCATATTCACACGGTTATAGTCAAAGCCTACTGCTGTACGCCGCGGCATACCGTAGGGAGTTTTAGCAACCAGCGCTTGGAACTCCACCATAATGGGGCGGTTGCCTTCCATGCAGGCGCCAATCATGCTGCCTGCTGCTTCGCCATCGCGGTCTTCCAAAAACAGGCCTGCCGGGTTGGCAATCTCCGCCAAGCCACCTGCTTCCATGGAGAAAATACCGCTTTCATCCGTACTACCGAAACGGTTCTTCAACGCCCGCAGTACGCGGAAGGAATAAGAACGATCCCCTTCAAATTGCAGCACCACATCCACCATGTGTTCCAAAAGACGCGGCCCTGCAATGGTACCATCCTTGGTAACGTGGCCGATAACCATAACCGCAATGCCCGTAGTCTTGGCAAACTGCAACAGTTTCGCCGTACACTCCCGCACTTGGCCCACACTGCCTGCGGCAGTCTGCAGTTCAGGATTGTACATGGTCTGGATACTGTCGATAATCAAAAGCTGGGGCTTAACTGCATTAGCCTGCGCCAAAATTGCATCTAAGTCAGTGGCTGTCATAATCAACAGGTTGTCGCTGGCGTTAGCACCGCCCAAACGCACAGCACGCATAGCGGTCTGTTCTTCGCTCTCTTCGCCGCTGACGTAAAGCACCTTGACCCCGCGTTGGCCGAAGCGCAGACCTGCGTCCAACAAAATCGTAGATTTACCGATACCGGGCGTACCGCCTAACAATACCAAACTTCCAGGAACCACACCACCGCCCAAAACGCGGTCAAATTCGCGAATGCCCGTCGCCAAGCGTTCCACCTTGACTTTGGCTACACTGGCAATGGTCTTGGGCTTTATTTTTTCGCTGTTCACAGGCAGATAGGACTTGGTATTTTTGGCAGTTACCTCTGCCTCCTCTACCATAGTGTCCCAACCACCGCATTCGGGACAGCGCCCCAACCATTTGGCAGAGGTATAGCCGCAGCTTTGGCATACAAAATGATATTTAGTCTTGGCCATGGTCCTGCTGTTCTCCTTTCCCTGCGCCTGCTAAGGCAGGTTCATGCTGCTCAGGCAGTTCCAATACCAGTTCCGCAGGCTCTACCGCCTTATGGAAACGTAGCTTACCTGCGTCTGCCTCTGCCACAAGCTTATCGCCACGGCAGAACTCCCCTGCCAAGAACAAATCACTGACAGGATCCTCCACCAGCTTGCGCAGCGCCCTCCGCAACGGACGAGCGCCATATTTGCTGTCGCTACCTTCTTTCAGTAACAGCTCTTGAGCAGCAGGAGTAAGTTCAATACTCAAGCCACTGTGGCTCATACGCTCATTAAGCTCTGCTAGTAGGTTAGTAGCAATACGCTCCAACTGTGCTTTGCCCAAAGGATTGAAGACCAGGATTTCATCCACACGGTTTAAAAACTCCGGGCGGAAAATGTGCTTGATTTCTGCTAGAACCTGCTCTTTACGGTTATCCAGTTCCGCAGTAGCGCTGGCAGCGAAACCCAAAGGCTTCGTCATCGCCAGACGTTGAGCCCCTGCGTTACTGGTCATAATCAAGACAGCGTTGCGGAAGTCCACCGTTCTGCCCTGTCCATCGGTCAATCGGCCATCCTCCATAATCTGCAATAGCAGATTGAACACGTCGGGATGGGCTTTTTCTATTTCGTCCAAAAGCACTACACAATAAGGCTTACGACGTACTGCATCCGTCAGTTGCCCACCTTCATCGTAACCAACATAACCGGGAGGCGCGCCAATGAGTCTTGCTGTAGTATGCTTTTCCATGTATTCGCTCATATCGAAACGCAACATGGCTCTTTCATCGCCAAAGAGCTCTTGCGCCAAAGCTTTAGCCAGTTCCGTCTTGCCCACACCCGTAGGACCAAGGAAGAGGAAAGAGCCCACAGGACGTTTGGCATCTTTAAAACCTGCGCGGGCACGACGTACCGCTTTACTCAAAGCAGTTACTGCCTCATCCTGACCAATAACACGTTTCTGCAAACGTTGCTCCAACTGCAGCAAACGGTGGCTTTCGCTTTCCGTCAGCCGTGCTACCGGCACCCCGGTCCAAGCAGACACTACTTCTGCCACATCTTCCTCGCTAACAGGCACCTGCATAGCAGCTTCCGCCACTGCCTCCGCCAGCTTCGTCTGCAACTCATTCTCACTGTCACGCAAGGTAGCTGCTTTTTCGTAATCCTGCTTTTCTACTGCTTCTTCTTTCTCCAGCTGCACAAAGCCCAATGCTTCCTGCAGTGCACGGACAGGCGCGCAACGTTTGTACAGTTTCATACGCAGGCGGGCGCAAGCCTCGTCCATCAAGTCAATTGCCTTATCAGGCAGATTGCGGTCTGTAATATAGCGGTCGCTTAGTTCCACTGCAGCTTTGATAGCTTCAGGAGAAATCTGCAGCTTATGGAATTCTTCATAATGCTTACGCAATCCCAGCAACATCTTTTCGCTTTCCGAAGCGCTGGGCACGCCTACCAGTACAGGTTGAAAGCGACGTTCTAAAGCTGCATCTTTTTCAATATGCTTGCGGTACTCATCAATAGTAGTAGCACCGATAATCTGCAGCTCACCACGAGCCAAAGCAGGCTTGATAATATTGGCCGCATCAATACTGCCTTCGGCACTACCGGCGCCAATAATAGTGTGCAACTCGTCAATAAAGAGAATAATCCGCTTATCCTTTTTAATCAGCTGCAACAATTCCTTCATACGCCCTTCAAATTCACCTCTGTACTTGGCGCCTGCTACCAGCATGCCCAACTCCAAGGAAAAGACTATTTTCCGTTGTAAGAATTCAGGCACATCACCGGTCACAATCTTTTGCGCTAAAGCTTCGGCTACAGCAGTTTTGCCTACGCCTGCCTCGCCAATAATTACAGGATTATTCTTCGTGCGGCGGCACAGAATTTGGATAACACGCTCCACTTCCTTATCCCTGCCAATAACAGGGTCGATAGTACCGTGGCTAGCCTCCAAATTCAAATTGCGACCGTAGGCAGAGAGCACTTCAAGCACATCTTCTGCCTTTTCAGTGCGCTGTTGGCTACGCGGCTTACGCCCCGGTACGGATTTTCTACTTTCATCTATAGTGGCAAGGACCTCACGAACTTTTTCCAAAGTAATACCAAATTTTTGCAAAACTTTATTGGCAATACCGTCGCCTGCTGCCAAAAGACCTAAAAGCAAATGACCGCTGCCAACGCGGTCCAAACCGTTGGAATTAGCTTCTGCCGCAGCCTGCTCCAGCACCATTTGGGCCCGGGGACTGTATTGCGGCACACCATCCTTTTTGCTGCCTTGGTCAATCCACTTCACTAATTCTTCTGCAATGGGTACTAAATTAGGCTGTAGCTTGCACAACACATCTTTAGCAGTGCTACCATTAAGCATCAAAATACCTGCCAAAATATGCTCCGTTCCGATATTTTCACTACCGCAATCCAAAGCACGCATAGTAGCCAATTCCATAATTTTGGAGGCAGCAATAGTAAATCCTTCCTTGCCTTCCTCCTCTTGGTGACGCGGTTTACCTTCTTTGATTAAATTACGGAAAAAGTCCAGCGCTTCCTGGGGCGTAACATTGCTTTGTCCTGCTCCCAAATTAAAAGGAAGATACTCCGTTGCGCAATCCTCGCACAACCATTTATCCACCTGCTTATCCCCCATCAAGCATACCATGTGCATAATGGCGTTCTTTTTATGGCAATTATCACATAACACCGTGTTCACCTCCTTCCTTCGCTGTTCAACAGACTCATAGCCTGCTGCAACACAGCCTTCTTTTTCGGTTCATCTGCATTAATAATATGCAGCATATATTTTAACAAAGCCCTTTCCCGGGCAGTAATCAGCTTTTGCTGCTCCAAATGTTCCACCAACTCCGCTGCTGTAGGCTCCTGCTGCTTTCTAACTGCAGCCTTGGGCTCCATGCGCACAATACGCACAAAGCCGCCGCTACCGCGGCGCGACTCTACCATAAAGCCTTTTTCCGGCGTAAAACGCGTGCTCAGCACATAACTAATTTGTGACGGAGCGCAGGATAAACGTTCCGCCAGTTCGTTACGCTGTACTAAAAGAGCATCCTCTTGATCATGAAGCAATTCACTAATGATGAAGTTTTCTATAGCATCGGCTAAATTTCTCATATTATCACCTGCATAAATTGAAATACCTGTGGAAAATGATTCTCCACCTTGTATCTATTATATTTGACTTTTCGACTTTAAGCAAGTGAAATTATTATGACACTCTGCTTTTAGCCCCTTTCTGCAAGGAATTTCACAAATATTTGACTTTTTGACATTTGACAGAGACCACTGCATAACGTACAATAGAATTAGATAATATTTTAAAGGAAACAAAACATTGACGTGTTTCCGTAGGAGGATAAGAATGAGTAAAGGTCTTTTAGGCGCTATTGCCGCCATCATTATAGCTGTAGTAATGATGTTCAGCAGCTACAATGGTTTAGTAAGCATGAACGAAAATGTTACCGGCAAGTGGGCACAGGTAGAAAACCAACTGCAACGCCGTAACGATTTGATTCCCAACTTAGTCAATACTGTTAAAGGCTACGCAGCCCACGAAACCCAAGTGTTCAAGGACGTTAGCGATGCCCGTGCCAAATTGGGCGGTGCTAAAACTGTTGCAGAAACCAGTGCTGCTAACAGCCAAATGAACAGTGCGTTGAGCAGACTGTTGATGGTTGCCGAAAATTATCCTGATTTGAAGGCTAACACCAACTTCACCCAACTGCAGGATGAATTGGCTGGCACCGAAAACCGTATCGCCGTAGCCCGCAAAGACTACAACGACGCAGTTCAAGGCTATAACGCCAAAATCAAATCTCTGCCTGCATCCTTGTACGCAGGTGCTTTCGGTTTCACTGCCCGCGACTATTTCAAAGCAGATGAAGCTGCTCAAAAAGTTCCCCAAGTAAAATTCTAAGGGAAACACTAAGCTAACTAAAAGGAAAGTAATATGAAAAGATGGCTAATCTGCCTAGTTCTGCTCTTGCAGACCTTCTTTGCAGTCGCCGCTTTTGCTGCTCCTGCCGTCCCGCCTAAACCTTCGGGCAATGGTATTTACGTGCAGGACTACGCCGGTGTTATCAGTGCCAGCGATAAACAGCAAATGCTGGCTTTAGGGCAGGATTTAGACAAGAAAACGACTGCCCAGGTAGCGGTGCTAACGGTTAAGTCCCTGGAAGGCTATCCTATTGAAGAATATGCCCTAGAGGTACTGCGACAGTGGGGCATTGGTAGTAAGGACAAAAATAACGGTGTCCTGCTCCTTATCTCCACCGGCGACCGCCGTTCCCGCATCGAAGTAGGCTACGGTCTAGAAGGCGTTCTCCCCGACGGACTTACGGGGCGCATCCAAGACCGTTATATGATTCCCTACTTTAAGTCAGGCAACTATAGTAAAGGTATCCTGCAAGGATATAAAGCAACTGTATTAACCGTAGCCAAAAGCTACGGCGTAACGGACTTAAAAACCTCCGGTGCAGCTCCGCAACAAAAACAAAACAAGGCTTCCAATGGTTGGGAAAACCTCCTGCTCATTGGCGGGCTAATCCTACTTTTAATCGTCGATAACCTGTTTTTAGGCGGGTTCATCACCCAAACATTGCTCTGGTCCATCTTCTTCCGTGGCGGCGGCCGCGGAGGCGGTGGTGGAGGTTTCGGTGGTGGCAGCGGCGGTGGCGGCGGCTCCAGCCGCAGTTGGTAAAACTTCACACTGTAACTAAAATGAGGCTGTGACTAATGTCACAGCCTCATTAATTATGTTATAATGAAAAGGAAAAGCCGGTGGCCTTCGCGAGACCACCGGCAAATTTTGCTGGAGAAAATGTTTTGAAATTATTTACCCGGGAAGAAAGGCCATACCATAGGAATTACAACCAGGGATACTACGAAGCAAACGATAATCAAACCGGTACCAGCTTTAACGTAGTCCATGAATTTGTAGTTGCCAGGGCCAAGAACCAGAGTGTTCGGAGGAGTACCAACGGGAGATGCAAATGCGCAAGATGCTGCAACTGCAATTGCCATCAAAACTGCTTTCGGGTCAGCGCCCAAGTTTTGAGAAATTGCGATACCGATGGGGCACAGCAGAGCTGCGGATGCAGTGTTGGACATGAATTGGGTCAAGCCGCAGGACAGCAGGAACAGAACTGCAGTTACAACCAACGGGGAAGGAGAACCGCCCATCAGACCAACGGTCCAGTCAGCGATCAATTTGCCAGCGCCGGTTTTATCCATTGCGGAGGATACAGGCATCATGCCTGCGAACAGGAAGATGGTTACCCAGTCGATAGAAGCATAAGCTTGTTTTTCAGTCAAGCAGCCGGTCAGTACGCAAATCAATGCGCCGATTACAGCAGCCATTTCCAAAGTAACGCCTTTAATACCAATAGCCATTACCAGAACAACGCCCAGCAGGATAACGCCGGAAACGACCATTTTCTTTTGATTGGTTTCGTTAGCTTCAATTTCTTGCTCGATTTCTTGGTTAGCATCCAATTCAGCTGCCGGCAACAGGTATTTACCTACAAACATCATGTAGATCATACCAGCCAAGGAGATAGGAACACCAATCCAAGCAAATTCGAAGAAACCAAAGGAAGGAAGACCTGCAACGTTCAGAGCACCGGTAGCGATGATGTTAGGAGGAGTACCTACCATGGTGATGATACCGCCCCAACCGCAAGCAAATGCCAAAGGCATCAATTGACGGGAAGCAGGAATCTTAGCGGATGCGCAGATACCCAGAGCAACGGGCAGCAGGCAAGCTGCAGTACCGGTGTTGGACAGAACTGCGGACAAGCAAGTACCAACCAGCATCAGGCCAAACATCAGGCTGTTTTCAGCAGTGCCGCACAGGCCAACTACTTTGTTACCGATGAATTGTGCCAAGCCGGTGTAGAACATTGCACCGCCAACGATAAACATACCAGCGAACAGAACTACGGTGGAGTTAGACAGGCCGCTAAATACTTGTTTAGCGGGGATCAAGCCCAAGAGGCCGCAACCAATTGCGCCTGCGATAGCAGTAACTGCCAAAGGAATGAGTTCGGTTACGAAGAATAACGCAACTACTGCCAGCAGGATTAGACATTTTACAGCTTTAGACATATAAAAGTCCTCCTTAATATAAAATTTTCACAGCTTATTTTGAGGCAATTTCCAAATTAAGCTTATTCCCATAAATACTCGGACATTTCTCCAGCATCGCAAATTATTATGGGGATTAGTTTAAAACCACTTCAAAACTAATGCCGTTAGTGATATTATATATCCTAGGGTGTTGATTGTCAATTACTTTATTTCATAAACTTACATTAATTACAAAAAGGAGCAGATACATGGCAAGAAAAGGTTTAAGCAAAGATATCATCATTGAAGCAGCAATCGAACTGATTCAAGAAATAGGGTACAACGGGTTTTCTATGCGCCTTTTGGCAGACAAACTGGAAGTAAAACCCTCTTCCTTATACAACCATTTTAAGAATTTAGAGTATCTTACCATCGCAGTAGGTCTACGCATTTACGAAACCTTCGACGATATCCAGGAAAAAGCAATTAACGATTCTAAAAATCGTCAGGAAGCTGTGATGAACTTGGCGCTGGCCTACCGCAGATTCGCCTTCGAAAACCCTGAACTATACAAGGTAACGCGGCTTCTGCCTAAAATCGACAATGCCATCAAGCCCGATATCGTACGTAAATGGATTAAGCCCATGAAACACGTTATGTCCTTATACAATATCAGCGAAGAGGACCAAATGCATTGGCAGCGCATCTACCGTGCTACCATTACCGGCTTCGTTAACGGCGAAAAGGCAGGACTTTTTGTCTGGATGCCCGTCAGTACGGAAGAAAGTTTCCGCATGGGCATTATGAACATCATTGTTGCCTTAGAAACGCAAGAGCGCACCGAAATCCGCAAGAAAGCCCTTGTAGCCATTGATGAATGATAAACGTTTTCATTCACAGTTTATGCAAATTTATATGCAAGAAGTTGCAAAAATACTTACATAAGCCTATTGACATAACTAACGCCGTTAGTTATAATATGGCTAACAGTGTTAGTTACATCAGTGGTTATCCAAAACAGTAAAAGAGCCTTTCTAAATTCGTACTTTTCACTAACTGCCAGAGGAATAAGTTCAGTTACAGAGAATAGTGCAACAGCTAAGGCATTTGGAGTCTCCACCCACTGAATAACTAACAAAACAGAAAACGCACCCTTATGGGTGCGTTTTTTCTTTGCCCTGCTTGCACTGGCAACCACTGCCATCTCAGTTTTCTAAGCAACAAAAAGAGACTGAAGAAGAACAGTCATTGTTACCATATTTCTAGACGAATCATTGCGATTTTAGCTCATACAGACACCCCTTATCATCTCGCTATGCATCGATGACATCCCCCTAGATAGGGGGAACGAGACACTATATTATTTTTTCCGTAAGTATACTTAGAATATCTAGTAGACAAGTGGAAATAAACCTAAAGTGTCTCGGCTCCCCTATTAGGGGAGCAGGCACCCATACCACTATAAAGTGGTATGGGTGCCTGAGGGGTTAGAAATGAGCGTTAAGAAATCGCACGTGAGTCGGAATATGGTAACATGACTACATTCGTACCATTCCCTTCATCATTGCAATATTTAACTGTTCTTACAGGCTACAGACCTGTTGCATCGTCCCACAGCACTACAGAATCGCTTTGCAAGGACTCCTGCACCAAAATCACGCGTTGGTTAGCACTACCACGGAAACGCAGATTAGGATTCTTCAGTTCGATTACGAACTCACCATCCACAAGCACATCAATATAGGACAGCATCTCTTCCGTAATCTCCCACGGACCTAAATTCCCTGTCAGCATATCCTTCTCAAAGTTATAACCGCTATAGCACCACAAATCTTTGTTGGGGAACTTAGCCTTAAACTTGCGCAGGAAAGGTACCAGCACTGCTTGGTTGGCAGGTTCGAAAGGCTCGCCGCCCAAAAGGCTCAAGCCTTTGATATGCGGGTTTTCCAACAGTTTGAAGATTTTTGCTTCCGTAGCTTCGGTAAACTCTTCACCATAGTTGAAATCCCAAGTTTCGGGATTGAAGCAGCCCTTACAATGGTGGGTACAGCCACTGACAAACAGTGATACACGCAAGCCCGGGCCATTGGCAATATCAAGATTCTTAATAGTTGCGTATTTCATAGCTTCCACCTCTTACAAATGCATTACACGCGCTTTGATTTCCTTGGTTTTGCCCACATTCCAGAAGTTTTCGCCCAAATAACCGCAGGTACGGCGGATAACCGTCATTTTAGCATGATCCTTGTTATGGCACACAGGGCATTCCCATTCATTATCGTCATTAATAGTGATTTCGCCGTCAAAGCCGCATACATGGCAGTAGTCGGACTTAGTGTTGAACTCAGCATACTGGATATTGTCATAGATAAACTTGACAACTTCTTCCAAAGCTTCGGTATTGTGACGCATATTGGGAATTTCTACGTAAGAGATACAGCCACCGGTAGAAATTTTTTGGAATTGGCTTTCAAAGCTGAATTTGCTGAAAGCATCAATTTCTTCACGTACATCAACATGGTAGGAGTTGGTGTAGTAACCTTTATCAGTAACATCTTCAATGGTACCGAAACGTTCCTTATCAATGCGTGCAAAACGATAGCACAGACTTTCCGCAGGAGTACCGTATAAGCCAAAGCCCAACCCGGTCTTAGCTTTCCATTTTTCACAAGCGCCGCGGAGACGGTTCATAACGCGCAAAGCAAACTCTTCGCCTTCAGGAGTGGTGTGGCTAACGCCTTTCATCAGTTTGGTTACTTCGTACAGACCGATATAGCCCAAGGAAATGGTGGAATAACCATTCTCGAGGAACTTGTCAATGGTTTCACCCTTTTGCAGACGAGCGATAGCGCCATACTGCCAATGTACAGGACTAACATCACTCTTGATCCCCTTTAAAGCGTTATGACGGCACATTAAAGCTTCGTAGCACAGCTCCAGACGTTCATCCAGCAGTTTCCAGAACTTGTCTTCGTCGCCTTTAGCAATAATGCCAATTTGAGGCAGGTTCAAAGAAACAACGCCTTGGTTGAAACGGCCTTCAAATTTATAGTTGCCGTTTTCGTCTTTCCATGGAGAAAGGAAGCTTCTGCAGCCCATGGGAGAGAAAACATTGCCTTCATAGTTTTCACGCATCTTCTTAGCGCTGATATAGTCAGGATACATACGCTTAGCACTGCATTTTACAGCTAAGCGGGTAATGTAGTCGTATTTGCCGCCTTTTAAACAGTTATGCTCGTCCAAAACATAAACCAGTTTTGGGAAAGCAGGAGTTACATATACGCCTTTATCATTTTTGATGCCTTGCAAACGCTGACGAAGGATTTCCTCCACAATCATAGCGTTCTCCTTCAGGTACGGGTCATCTTCCTTCAGATTCAAGAACAAAGTTACGAAAGGAGATTGACCATTGGTGGTCATCAAGGTATTGATTTGGTATTGGATGGTTTGTACGCCGCCCTTTAATTCGTAGCGCAGACGCTCGTTGGTCAAGCGTTCCAAAGTATCCGCATCCATGTTTCCGCCTGCTGTCTCCAAAATGCTCTTTTTGAACTTTTCGTAGCTACGGCGCAGGTATTTGCCCAAATGGCAGATATCAACAGACTGACCGCCGTATTGGCTGGAAGCAACGGAAGCAATGATTTGTGTCATAACGGTGCAGGCAACTTGGAAGCTACGGGGGCTTTCAATCATCTTACCGTTCATAACCGTACCATTGTCCAACATATCGCCAATATTAATCAAGCAGCAGTTAAAAATCGGTTGAATAAAGTAATCGGCATCATGGAAGTGCAGCACGCCTTCTTCATGAGCTTTGGAAATTTTTTCCGGCAACATAATACGTTTCGTCAAATCCTTAGAAACTTCACCGGCAATCAAATCACGCTGAGTAGCAGCCATAGTGGCGTTCTTATTGGAGTTTTCCTCCATAACGTCCTTATTGCTGTTGCGGATCAAGGACAGAATAGATTCGTCGGTAGTATTAGCCTTACGTACCAAAGCACGTTGGTAGCGGTAGATGATATAGGCTTTAGCCAATTCAAACTTACCTTCATCCATCAGGCTATGTTCAACCATATCTTGGATATCTTCTACCAAGAGGCGCTTGCGATTACGAGCCTGTACATTCTCCGCAATCTTGTGAATCTTTTCCTCCTCTATACGATACTCAGGTTCCACTGCTATATTAGCTTTTTGGATTGCGACAACAATTTTATTCAAATCAAAATCAACTGTAGTGCCATCGCGCTTAATGACCTTCATGGTAGTCCCATCCTTTCCTTAGATTCTATTTACAAACACATACCTATATACATAGAAAAGGACCGCTCCGATACACACGCCGTCTATCTGCGGTCTCGCGCAACCACGCTCTTTTTAGGCTGCAATATTTTACGTTCAAATTATAGCACAATATATCGTGTCCGTCAACGCAAAATATTCTATATATAGAGCTCATCTTGTAGACGTCACTATATTTCATGTAGCACTTCTGCAAAAAATTGCAACTGACTGCACCGTCCTTTACACCAAAGTCCCGCGAGAGGGAATGTTCCGCCCGGCAAAATTGCAAAAAAATTACGTATACAGCCTACTTATGCGTGTCCCCTTTGTATCGCCGATTAAAATGTGGTACAATAAATACTATCCCATTGTTAGCTAGGAGTGTTGTATAAATGAGCCAAGAAAACGTCAATAAAAATAGCGCAGGAGGCATTTTATCCCTTACTCTCTGCGCCTTTATCTGGGGCACCGCCTTCATCGCCCAAAGCGTGGGCGGTGAGTATTGCGAACCGCTTACCTTTAACTGGGCACGTAGCGTTTTAGCTACCATCTCTCTTTTTATTTGTCTACCATTATTCGATAAAATCGCCAAACGTCCCTTCTCCATCATGGGCACTGATGATCCCGCTATCAGAAAGCGTCTTATTAGAGGCGGTATTATCTGCGGCCTCGCCCTCAGCGTCGCTAGTTTTATGCAGCAGTTGGGCATTATGTACACCACTGTAGGCAAAAGCGGCTTTATAACCGCCCTCTATATTGTTCTGGTACCGCTCTTGAGTTTTGTTGTTTTCCGTAGCCATATTACCATTTTACAACAGCTAGGCGTGCTTATTGCCGCTGTGGGCATGTACTTTATCTGTATTAACGAGGGTTTCACTATTAACAAAGGTGATTTCTACACTTTTATCTGCGCTATCTGCTTTGCCTGCCATATACTCGTTATTGATAAGATCATCCCCGGTTTGGACGGTATACGCTTATCCTTGATTCAGTTTGCTACCAGCGTTGTTTTCAATGGCGTTTTAATGCTGATTTTCGAAAATCCTATTTGGTCCAATTTAATTCTTGGCTGGGCCCCCATTGCCTACGCAGGCATTATGAGCAGTGCAGTTGCCTATACACTGCAGATTATCGGTCAAAAATATTGCAACCCGGTATTAGCATGTATGCTGCTTAGTCTAGAATCCGCTTTCGCCTTGCTCAGCGGTTGGCTCCTCTTAGGTCAAGCTATGAGCAGCAGGGAAATCTTTGGTTGCGGCCTTGTCTTCGCCGCGATTATGCTGGCGCAAGTACCGCCAGATCTGTTTAAGAAAACTAAACCAAGCCAAGTATAATCATCTTTACCACATCCCTAGACGAATCATTGCGATTTTAGCTCATGAGTGCTTAGAATCACAGAAGTGAAGCGTACCCGACAAAATCTTGTTTTGCGAACAAGATCGGCCGCAAATCTTCGTTGTGATTCTGCACGAAATGAGCGTTAAGAAATCGCACGTGAGTCGGAATGTGGTAACAGTGATTTATTTTCATAGTTTCATCTACCCTCAACCCATTTCTGCAAAATAGGTGCTGCGTACTGCCCCATGGCCGTGTACGTTGCGGACTTGGGATGCACTCCGTCTAAATAGGCTGCCTTGCGCGTTGCTGCATCCATGCCGATAGCAGGCTGCAAATCTAAAAGCAGCGCCTTATCAGCATATAGTTCTTCCACCTGTTGGCGTAAAGTCAGCAAACGCGTGTTAAGTCCATCCTCAGCGCTGATTAAAGGTAGCACGATACAAAGGGCATAACCTTTTTCCGTGCACCAATCCAACAAGCGCTTGTAATCGTAAAGCACTGCCTCCAAACTGCGCCCCTGCAGCATATCGTTGGCGCCGCCTAAAAAGAGGATATGCTTAACATATTCCGGTAAAGCATATTGGCGCATCCTGTAGAGAATATCATCACAGCAGTCACCGCACAATCCGTAGTTGAGCATTTTCAGCGGTGCAGCCTGCTCCACTGCCGCCGTCCAAGAATAGCGCGTACCATAAGGAAAGCCTTGGATTAAACTATCACCATAACATGCAATATACTGCATAACAGCACCCCCTGTTTTTCTTTAATTATAACACGTGTATATAAAAGGAGGAAACACCATGGATAATTTCAAATTTCACGCACCTACCCAAGTAGTTTTTGGCAAGAACGTCGAAACACAGGCTGGCGAACTGTGCAAACGCTACGGTGCAACTAAAGTTTTGGTACACTTCGGCGGTCAAAGCGCTAAAAAGTCCGGCCTCTTAGACCGTGTCTGCACCAGTCTGCAGGAAGCAGGCCTGGAGTACGTACTTTTGGGCGGCGTTGTACCCAATCCCCAACTGGGCAAAATTTTGGAAGGCATCGACCTGTGCCGCAAGGAAAAGGTAGACTTTATCCTCGCTGTAGGCGGCGGCAGCGTTATCGACAGCGCTAAAGGTATCGGCTACGGTCTCGCCAACGACGGCGACCTGTGGGATTACTATGCTAAAAAGAAAACTGTCACTGCTATGGCACCTGTAGGCGCTGTGCTGACCATTGCTGCCGCAGGCAGCGAAATGAGCAACACCACTGTTGTTACTAACGAAAATGGTTGGCTCAAACGCGGTCTTTCCAGCGACTACGGCTACTGCAAATTCGCTTTGATGAATCCGGAACTTACCTATACTCTGCCCGCCTACCAAACCGCCAGCGGCTGCACGGACATCATGGTCCACACTTTGGAGCGCTACTTTACCGCGCCTGCTACCCACCAACTGGCAATTATCGACGGCATTGCCGAAAACCTGCTGCGCAGCGTAATGCGTAATGTCGCCATCGCTCTGAAAAGCCCTCAAGATTACGACGCCCGTGCCGAAATCATGTGGTGCGGCACCCTGTCCCACAATGACATTACCGGTGACCGCAGCTTTGGCGACTGGGCCTGCCACCAACTGGAGCACGAGCTTAGCGGTATGTTCGGTGTAGCCCACGGCGCAGGCTTAGCTGCAGTATGGGGCAGCTGGGCGCGTTACGTTTATAAAGAAAACCCTTCCCGTTTCGCCCAATTGGCAGTTAATGTTTTCCATATTCCCTACAACTACCAAAATGTTGAAGCAACTGCTTTAGAAGGCATTGCTGCCATGGAAGCCTTCTACCAAAGCATCGGCATACCCATTACTATCGGCGAACTTATCGGCAAAGAATTAACGGAAGAGGAAATTGCTACCCTTGCCTACAAGTGCAGCTTTATGGGCACCCGCACTATCGGTCAGTTCAAAAAACTGACCCAAGAAGATATGGCGAATATCTACCGCATGGCAAAATAAATACTACAAAAGCCAAAGAGACTGTGACACCCGTCACTGCTATCATATCACTAGGCGAATCATTGCGATTTTAGCTCACGAGTGCCTAGTATCACCGAAGTGAAGCGAACCATACAGTGTCTTGTTTTACGAACAAGATTGGCCGCGAATCTTCGCTGTGATACTGCACGAAGTGAGCGTTAAGAAATCGCACGTGAGCCAGGGATATGACAGTAGGACAAAACTGTCACAGCCTCTTTTTTATTTGCAGCCGCAAACGAAGTCCAAGGCGTCCTGAGCACTTTGCTCAGGCTTTACCTTAGTCCAAGCAGCCGCAACTTTTCCTTCTTCATCAATAACATATACGGAACGCACAACACCCATGCTAACCTTGCCGTACAGCTTTTTCTCCTGCCAAACATCATAAGCTTGCAATACGTTAAGCTCTGTATCACTAAGCAGAATAAAGGGCAGATTATATTTAGCAGCAAAATTGCCATGGGACTTTACGCTATCTTTGCTTATCCCGATGATTACCGCACCGGCAGCAACAAACTCGTCAAAGTCTGCCGCAAAAGCTTGCGCTTGACGGGTGCAGCCCGGCGTAGAATCCTTGGGATAGAAATACAGAACTACTTTCTTCCCTGCAAAATCGCTCAAACTTACCATTTTGCCATCTTTATCAGGCAAAGTAAAAGCAGGAGCCACGGAACCAATCTCTAACATCTAAATCACTCCTTTGGGTAATATTCTGTACCTAGTATAACATATTTCCGTTTAAAGACAAATTAAAAAGCTGGCAGTCTTGCGACTGCCAGCTTTGCTGGAGATCATAATAAGCAGTTATCTCTAGCTAATAATTAAATTATTTGCCAGGGAAGAACGGCCATACCATGGGGATAATAACCAGGGATACTACAAAGCATACGATAATCAAACCGGTACCTGCTTTAACGTAGTCCATGAATTTGTAACCGCCAGGGCCAAGAACCAGGGTGTTCGGAGGAGTACCAACGGGGGATGCAAATGCGCAGGAAGCTGCAACTGCAATAGCCATCAGAACTGCTTTCGGGTCAGCGCCCAGGTTTTGAGAAATAGCAATACCGATCGGGCACAGCAGAGCTGCGGAAGCGGTATTGGACATGAATTGGGTCAGGCCGCAGGACAGGATGAACAGAACTGCGGTTACCAGCAACGGAGCAGGAGAGCCGCCCATCAGACCAACGGTCCAGTCAGCGATCAATTTGCCAGCGCCGGTTTTATCCATTGCGGAGGATACAGGCATCATACCTGCGAACAGGAAGATGGTTACCCAGTCGATGGAAGCATAAGCTTGTTTTTCAGTCAAGCAGCCGGTCAGTACGCAAATCAGAGCGCCGATTACAGCAGCCATTTCCAGAGAAACGCCTTTAATACCAATAGCCATTACCAGGATAACAGCTACCAGGATAGCACCGGAAATCATCATTTTCTTGGAATCGGGTTCGTTAGCTTCGATTTCTTGTTCGATGTCTTGGTCAGCATCCAGTTCAGCTGCCGGCAACAGGTATTTACCTACGAACATCATGTACAGCATACCAGCTACGGAGATGGGCACACCAATCCAAGCGAATTCGAAGAAACCGAAGGTAGGCAGACCAGCAACGCTCAGAGCGCCGGTAGCGATGATGTTAGGAGGAGTACCAACCATGGTGATGATACCACCCCAACCGCAAGCGAATGCCAAAGGCATCAATTGACGGGAAGCAGGGATTTTAGCGGATGCGCAGATACCCAAAGCAACGGGCAGCATGCAAGCTGCAGTACCGGTGTTGGACAAAACTGCGGACAAGCAAGTACCAACGGTCATCAGACCGAACATCAGGCTGTTTTCAGCGGTGCCGCACAGACCTACTACTTTGTTACCGATAGCTTGAGCCAAACCGGTGTAGAACATAGCGCCGCCAACGATGAACATACCAGCGAACAATACTACGGTGGAGTTGGACAGACCGCTGAATACTTGTTTAGCGGGGATCAAGCCCAACAGGCCGCAAGCGATTGCTGCGCCCATAGCAGTAACTGCCAGAGGAATAAGTTCAGTTACAAAGAATAATGCAACTACTGCTAACAGAATCAGACATTTTACAGCTTTAGACATATAAAAGTCCTCCTTTTAAAATTTTTAAAATGTAAAAGAGCAATTCACGAATTGTCATCCACAAGCAACAATTTAGTAATCTAAAAAGTTTCAGCATGGTCTCCAGCAGCCAAAATTTTAACATTACATAGGGACAAGCTGCTTATGAAGCAAATCCGCTAGGTGTATTATAGCCAAATGACATATTTTTGTCAATGTTTTAATTTTAATAAGTTAATTAACTTACATAAATTCGTCAATCGGCGTATAATCGTGGTTTTTATGTTACATTATTTACAAATCATTGAATAATGTAAGTAAAGTAAGTAAAGTAAGTAAAAAGAAAACTCCGCAACTTGAGCTGCGGAGTTATTAGCTATTTAATTACATAGCAGCTTCTTCAACGGGATATACACTGATTTGGCGTTTGTCGCGGCCTTTGCGTTCGAATTTTACACGGCCTTCAACAGTAGCGTAGATGGTGTAATCCTTGCCCATACCAACATTGTTGCCGGGATGGAATTTGGTACCACGTTGACGAACGATGATGCTGCCAGCGGTTACCAATTGGCTGTCATGAGCTTTGGTGCCCAGACGTTGCGCGTTGGAGTCACGACCGTTGTGGGAGCTACCGGTACCTTTTTTATGTGCATGTAATTGCAGAATAATTTCAAACATTACTTTCACCTCCTATGTTCCTTGATGCGAACATATTGCGGACACTGCCGTGCTATGGATTCCACACCATATGCCATGGTCTGTAAAATAGCTTCGGTCAGGTCGTTAGGAGCACTGTTCAATGCTACCTCTAAAATTCCGTCCTCCTGATTAACGTCATAGGACGGTTTAAGTTTCAAATGTTTCTCCAAGCCAAGCAAAGGCGCTTGGGTCAATGCAGAAACAGCGCTGCAAATTATGTCCGAGCCCTCTTCTGCGAAACCAGCGTGACCACTAACTTTGTAGCCGATGATCATACCTTGCTTGTTCCTGAATAAATCCACCTGTACCATTGCGATTAAGCGTTGATAGCGGTGATTTCAACAGTGGTGAACGGTTGACGATGACCTTGACGTTTACGGTAGTTGGATTTAGCTTTGTATTTGAAAACGAAAATCTTGTCAGCTTTGCCATGTTCTACAACTTTAGCAACAACTTTAGCGCCTTCAACTACGGGCTTGCCAATCTTAACATCAGCATCATTTACAACGGTCAGAACTTCTTCAAAAACAACTTCAGCACCAACTTCTGCGTTCAGTTTTTCAACTTGCAGGGTTTGGCCTTCGCTTACACGGTATTGTTTGCCGCCGGTTTTGATAATTGCGTACATCTATTGCACCTCCCTTAATGATAGACTCGCCAAATACGGTATCCGGTCTGCCGGAATTTTCATGACCTCTCTGCGCGGTTGGGGACGGACTTAATTCAGTCCATACTGGAATATTTTACCTTACTCAGCGTTATTTGTCAACACCGGTATTATCTAAAATCATAAAACTTTCTACGTGCAGGCTAGAGTCCGCCTCCACCTTGATGGTGCAGGCAAGTTCTCTTTCCCAAGCCCGGATATCTTTCGCCAACAGCCATTGGGAAAGCCACGGATTTGCTACTACCAACAGGCTTTTAGCGCTGCCACGACGCTTCAGCAAAGAGCGCAGACGACGTTTCACTTCCAGCGCTAAGGTTTCGCGGCTCTGTACCCGTCCGCTGCCATCGCAGGTAGGACAGGTAGCATACAGAACGCTGGACAAGTTTTGGCGGGACTTTTTACGGGTAATTTCCACCAAGTTCAAAACCGTGATATCCTGCACTTTGGGATGCATCTTATCCCCCGCTAGGGAATGCTGCAACACACCCAGGATTTCCTTTTTATGCTCATCCGTATGCATATCAATAAAGTCGACCACAATAATGCCGCCGATATCGCGGAGACGCAGCTGTAAAGCAATTTCTGCCGCTGCTTCCCTATTAATCTGCATAATAGTTTCTTCTAAATTTTCACGGCCGCTAAATTTACCGCTGTTGACATCAATAACGGTCATAGCTTCCGTATAGTCAATCACAAGATAGCCACCGCTGGGCAAGGGCACATGTCTGTCAGAAATGCCTGCTACAGCTTCCTGCTGCTTGTTATAGGCAAAGATGTCCTCTAAGCCTTGGTACAAGGTCAGCTTTAAATTCTTGCTTTGGGGAAGCTGTTTTAAAAGTTCCTCCACCCTTTTATAAATTGCAAGGTCATCAATAACGATTTCCTGCAACTGAGGACGCAGATAATCGCGCACAATGCGGATGGGCAGATCAAGCTCACGCCTTAACAAACACGGAGCTTTAGCAACCTTTTCTCGAGCGGCGAGAACCTTCCAAGCAGCCAACAACTCCGCTACATCCTGCTCCAGCAGTTCCGCTGCCACGCCTGCTGCCGCAGTGCGCACAACCACACCCATGCCTGCAGGGCGGACTGCATTATAAATAGCGTTTAAGCGTTCTTTCTCCGCCTTATCATTTATTTTTCGGGATATACCTACGTAGTCCGCATGGGGCAACAGCACTGCATAGCGACCGGGCAGAGTTAACTCCCGGGTAGCAGTGGGACCCTTGGTGCCGCGGGCGTCCTTGCTAATCTGCACAATAACGCTTTGCCCTTCGGTTACGTCCATAGTATCTCCCAAATAAAGGAAGGCGTTCTGCTCCAGTCCGATATCAATAAAGGCAGCTTGAATGCCACGGACAACATTGCAGACTCTGCCTTTGAAAATGCTGCCTACTAAATGCTGCTCCGCTGTGCGCTCCACTAAATACTCCGTCAAGCGCCCGTTTTCCACCAAGCCCATACGGATTTCATCCGCGCCTCCGCCAATAATAATCTTTGCCGGCATAAGAACCCTCCTTTCTACGCAAATACCTTAATATAGTATTTTATCATATATTCCTAAGTCATGCAAAAACAAAAGCAGCATATCCTTGATTTTTATTAACCGCGGATATGCTGTACCAATAACCATATTTATTTTGCTTTGGAATTGACTACTTCAATATTTATTCTACCATACTCGCCACGTGTATCGGAAAAACAAAGTACCCCTTGGGCAACATGATATCTTTCTAACTTCTCCCGCGGCACTTTAAGCTCCACGTTCAGAGGCAGCTCGCCACGCCGTTGCTTGAGGATGTCCGTAGGCTCCAAGGCAGTCCAAATACCTTTTTTCGTTCCTTGGGACAAAAACATCTCCATACCACTGCCCTCTACCTGCAGTTTATCAGCGGTAGCAGCAATGCGCAGATACAGTGTGTACACATTAGGATTAACCCGATATTTTATTTCTCCTTGTTTTCCTAAGTCCACTGTAAGCTTAACGGCTTTTCCTTGTTCTAAAGCCACTTTGCTAAAAAGTCTGTCCTTATTATTTTCAGAGCGCAGCGTAGTCATTGCCACCATCAAGCATACCATACCGAGAAAAAGAGAAATGCGGAGCAACCACTTTTTAGACATCTGCCATCACCCTTCCCTTCAGCTTGTTATAGAAAAACTTACAACCAAGCACCAAAAGCATAAACACTCCCGGAGTGCAGTTCAAGCCGCAGCTACCACAAATACCGGTACATCCTGAAGACTGGACTCCTAAAGCTGTCAACGGCACTCCCATGGCAAGGAGGAAGTTGCAAAGTTTATTTTTCATGTTGCTTACCTCCGTAAGTAATCGCTTTGACGGGGCAGTAATGAGCACATTGACCACAAGCAATGCAGTTATGTAGAGAAAGCTGCGCCTTGTTATTTTTTACCTGTATAGCTTCCATAGGGCAATATTTTTGACAGCGAGTGCAACCTACGCATTTATCCTTGTCCACCTGCATCCGCCAAACGAAGGGCAGCTTATTAGAAAAATAATGTACAAAGTTCTGCACAGCACCAACCGGACAGAAAAAATTGCAGAAACCTCTGCCACCTTTAGTAAAAATGCCTAAAACGATTAGCCAAACTAAAGCTGTCAAAATCAGGCTAGAACTCAAGGAAATGAAATAACCCCAAATGTAGTAGCGTACCAACAAATCAAAAATAAAGAAATTACAGTAAGCACAAGCCAAAATACTGCCAAAGAAAGGCACCATGCAGTAACCCGCCAACATCCCGTAGCGCAGAGGCGTAATTTCTGTATGCTTACTCCATTCAATCTGATATTTAGACGGAACAAGTTTGCTGAGATACTCCGTAAAAGCGCCTGCAGGACATAAACGCCCGCAAAAAACAGGGCCTAGGAAGAACGCCGTCACCAAAAGCACTATGGTACTTATTACGCTAATGGGATTATAATTCCATATCTTACCATCTAAAAGATGCTCTATGGGTATACGCAAGCATAAACTATGAATGGACAATTCCTGCCACTTTCCCGTCAGCAGATATCCAATTATACCTTGGAACAGGGCAAAGGGAGCGTAGAATAAAATAAATCCCAATGCATAGCCTGCCAAACGTTTCAATTGATACGCCATTACATCAACTCCTTTCGTTTCGCAGCTATATTATCGCTGGTAACACAAAAGCACATACATATAATAACATTTCAGCAACTACATAGTAAATGAGGACAAGGCACATAACAGCACCCAGTCCCCATTTGCATATTTATTGAAAAAGTGAAGAGTAGGCTACTTAATTTAGAAGCTATAACGCAAGCCTACGTTATAGGTGCGACCGGAAGTAGCTTCGCCGCCCATGTTACCAGTGCAGTAGAATTCTCTATCAAGTAAATTATTTACACCAAATTGCAATGTCATGCCTTTAGAAATCTTGTAATTTAAAGCGGTATTAACAATAAAGAAAGCATCTTCTGAACCAAATTCGCCTGTAACAGAATCAGAAGATTGACGAGCACTTACATATTGACATTCAAGAACGCCATTAAAGTCATCCTTGCTATACTTTAAGCCTGCATGCAGCAAATGTCTCGGAATATCATACAATGCCTCATCCGTATCTTTCTTATTGGTATCCTTGCGCCCTGAAAATTCTTGATTACCACGTTGATAAGCATAATTAAAATATGCACTTAAATTGTCATTAAATCCATGTGCTAAATCAAGTTCGATACCATAACGTTTTTCAGTACCCCAGTTCTCATACTGTTTATACTCGGTAGTAGTAGTCCCCGGGGCGTAATGATAAAAATAAACAACCTTATCGTCAGTTTTTACATGATACAAAGAAACATTAAGCTGTGTCTTTTCTGCCAGTTTTTTCTTCATACCAATTTCAAAGGTATCAGAAGTTTCCGGATCAAGATCAGGATTTGCAATTACGGAGCCTGCATTGTTACCACCATTACGATATACTTGGAACAGTTCAGGAGGATTAAAGGAATGACCATAGGACACATAATAGTTTGTAGCTTCGTCAGCTTTAAAATTAAATGCCAGTTTAGGACTTAGTTCAGTATAGCTCTTAGCATCGTATTCATAAGCCCCACCTTTACCATTGAAGAATTCAGAATAGCCGTCAAATTTTTTCCAATAGTCAAAACGCAGACCGGTATACATAGTAACAGGTTCGCTCAATTTATACTCATCTTGGATAAATAACGCAACGTTGCGCGCTTTGCCACCATGGATTTCTCCTAAGCCATTTTTACCAAAGGAAGTATCAATAGACCCATCATCACGCCATTTGCTTAGCATCGTCCATTCTTGGTCAAAACTTTCTTGTTTGAAAGAACCACCTACAACAATACTATGTTTACCTATATTTTCCCATGCTTTTTGCACATCAAAATCATAGGATTCACCAGGATGATAAGAAGAGTTGCCAGCACCTTCGTAGTCAATACTAGTAGCACCGTTAGGTTGGCTATAACCATCCTTCTTTACATCAAGATAGCCAAAATTAGCTGCAAACTTATTTTCTATGTCGTTATATGATAAAGTATGTCTATCATATTCTTTATAGTTTTTGTAACCCAAATAGCCATCAACATCGGAAGAAATATAATATCCAGGTCTAGCTAAAATGTTACCTTTGTAGAAGGTATTCTTTCCATCAATAAACACATTACTGGTAGGATTGCTAGTTGTGTTTTCTGACTCACTATGATTAAAAGTGTACTTTAAAGACTTAGATTTATCAAAATCATATTTTACATTTGCAGAAATATTTTCATTTTCCCAGCGCTTTTTGCCACGATTACCAATATCATACTTACCATTAGAAAGTTGTGGAACAGGTTCACTAGAAACAACGTATTTAGTGGTATTTTTTAATTTAGATGCTGATTTAGCTAGATGATAACCCACATAGCCGTCAGATTTGCTTTGCTCATAGCCTACACCAAAGGAAATTTTATCGTTAGCTCTAACATCAGTGTACAGAGCTTTTTTCCATGTATTATTGCTACCATAGTTAATTAAAGTATTTACGGAAACACCTTTTTCTTTTTTCTCCTTAGTAATAATATTGATTACGCCACCTACAGCACGACCGCCATACAGGGAAGAGGCTGCACCTTTAACAACTTCAATACGCTCGATATTTTCTACAGGAATCATTTCCCAAATGACATCGTTGCCATAAGCAGTATTCATCTGCATGCCATCAACGAGTACCATAATATTATTGGACTCGAAACCACGCATTTGAATGCCACCTTGCGCACCTTGAGCCATATAAACGCCGGAAACAGTCTGCAATGCTTCCGTAACGGAAATAATGTTTTTCTCTTGGATTTCTTTAGCAGTTACAACGCTAACTGCTGCAGGAACCTCTTGAATTTCCTTCAGCGTTCTAGTTGCCGTAACAACCATAGTATCCAAATCAAATTCGCCAACTACCTCTTGCGCCTGTGCACCATTGCCCCCCCACACTGTGGTTCCGCAAAGCAATGCTGCCACAAGCAAACTTTTGTTAAACTTTTTCATACACACACCGTCCTTGATAAATCATAATAGCGTGAGAGTGTAGCATTAGTGTAGTGCAGTAATAATTCCTATTATGAATTTATTACTGCATATATTCTACTTTACTCATCCCAATTATGTCAAGTCATACCAGTGCATTAACATCTGCAAACGTATAACAAAAAGTTAGCACAATACGAAAAAGACTGGGGTACAATTAGTCATTATTGCCATATTCCTAGACGAATCATTGCGATTTTAGATCATGAGTGCTTAGAATCACAGAAGTGAAGCGAACCAAACAGTAAATTGTTTTGCGAACAAAATCGGCCGCGAATCTTCGTTGTGATTCTGCACGAAATGAGCGTTAAGAAATCGCACGTGAGTCGGAATATGGCAATATGACTGTATAACCCCAGCCTTGGTAATATTCCCCAATATTCTTTTTTACGCTTCCGGTTCGTACACTGCCAAAGCTTCCAAAGCCAAAGCATAACCAGCGAAGCCCAAACCGCAGATTTGGCCTACGCAGCCCGCCACAGTTACGGAATGATGACGGAACTCCTCACGCTTATGGATATTGGAAATATGTACCTCAATAGCAGGAATATTCACTGCTTTCAGAGCATCCAGAATAGCAACGCTGTAGTGAGTAAAGGCAGCCGGATTAATGACGATGCCATCAAAATTGCCATAAGCCTTCTGAATAGCAGTAACTATATCGCCTTCGTAATTGCTTTGCAAAAGTTCCACTTCTACGCCTAAGCGGGCAGCAGCACTGCGAATATAAGCGCACAGGCTCTCATAATCACGACGACCATAAATAGTTTTTTCCCTTGTGCCCAACATATTGATATTGGGACCGTTCAATACTAATATTCTGCGCATGTTATTCCTCCTCTAGCTTTTGAGCATATTCTCTAAGCAAGCCCAATGTCCGATTAAATTCGCCGTCATTACCCACTATCTTGTCCGCATAACGGCGATATAAACCGATGCGTTCCTCATACAGTTTATAAATGCGTTCTTTATCATCAGCCAGCAAAGGACGTGCATCCCCTTGGATGCAGCCAATAATATTGCTGGGTTGACGATCAATAAAAACTACTACGCCATGCTCTTTCACCAGCGTCATGTTCTCCGCCCGCTTGACAGCACCACCACCGGTAGCAATAACCACGCCCTCCAGTTGGGACAAATATTGCAGCGTCCTTGTTTCCGCAGCACGAAAAGCATCCTCGCTTTCCGCAAAGAAGCTTTTAATGGTACGCTTCTCCCGTTCTTCCAATACTTGGTCCGCATCGTAAAAACTGCGTCCCAAAGCTTTAGCCAAACGCTTACCAAAGGTGGATTTGCCACAGCCTGGCATACCAATCAAAATAATATTCTTCATTGTTCTTGCTCCAATGCTGTCATAATGCGTACAATCAAATCGCTGGCATAGCTTTCATCCTGCCAAATCTCTTGCGCCGCCACTGCTTGGGCAACCAACATAAAGAGGCCATTAACAGCTTTATGTCCTGCTGCTTCCGCTTGCTGCAGGAACAGCGTCTTGGCAGGATTGTAAATCAAATCCACACTGGCGTCAAACTCCGCACTAACACTGGCAGGCACAGGGGAAGCATCCACTTTGGGGAACATTCCCACAGGTGTACAATTCACCAGCACATCGCCTTGCAGCTTACCTAAGGCAGTGTAGTCGATAACCTCCGCCATAGGCGCCATTTCGGCAAAACGAGTATCCACTTTGGCAATATCGCGAGTAACTAAGTATAATTTAGCTACACCTTGATCCGCCAAATATTTTACTACAGCGCGAGCTGCACCGCCTGTACCCAAAACAGCAGCAACCTTCCCTTTTACGGTGATACTGTTATAAGCCAACATTCTGCCAAAGCCAAAGTAATCGGTATTATAGCCAAAGGCACCCTGCTCCGTAAACTTAATCGTATTCACTGCACCGATAGCAGCAGCCTCCGGCGCAATCTTATCCAACAAAGGCATTACATGGAGCTTATGAGGAATGGTCACATTACAGCCCTTATATTCGCTACGCAACTTCTGCATCAGTTCGGGTAATGCTTCCACGTCCCTTTCCAGCAGGCCATAGGTACCTTCTTTACCTGTATATTGAAAAAACAGCTTGTGAATAGCAGGGGACAAACTATGCCCCAGCTTGCCGCCAATTAATCCGTATTTAGCCATAATTCAGTCCTTCTTTGCGTAAGCGCGGTAGTTGCCCAACACTTTTAAATAGGTACTCTTGGATTTTACATCTTCAATAACATCTGCTACCAAAGGATCGGAAAGATTGCCCATCACATCAATATAGAAGAAATATTCCCAAGACTTGCCATCCATGGGACGGGATTCCAAATTCATCAAGTTCAGCCCTGTATGGTAGAAGCTAGAAAGCATCTTATACAAAGAACCTGTTTCGTGCTTCACCGCTACAATCAAGGTAATTTTGTTAGCATTGGCAACAGCCTCCGCTGCTTTAGCGATAATGACAAAGCGGGTATAGTTATTGCTATTGGTATTGATAGCAGGAGCGATAACCTCCAGATTATACAAATCTGCAGCTGCCTTGCCTGCTACAGCGCCAAAGGAAATATCCTGCTTATCTGCCACTTCTTCCGCACTTTTGCTGGTGCTGAAGAAAGGCACCTGCTCCATCTCCGGATAATCCTTGAAGAACTCCTTGCACTGCTTAAAGCCTTGGGGATGGGAATAAACCGTTTTGATAGATTGCAGCGTCGCGCCTTTGATGCCCAAAAGATTTTGTTCAATCTTCACCTGCTGCTCGCCTACAATATGGCAATCGTAATGACGAAGTAAATCATAAACTTCTGTAATGCCACCGGTAGAGCTGTTTTCAATGGGGAGCACGGCATAATCCATCTTGCCCTCAGAAACACTGCTAATTACTTCTTCAAAAGTATTGTAATGAGTACGATGATAATTACGTCCCTTGAAATAATCCTCTAAGGCTTGGTGGGTAAAGGAACCGGCAGGGCCAAAGCAAGCAACCTCCAGAACACGATCATTAACAGCCAAAGCATCTTCTTCCAATAGACAGGCTTGGTCGATAATGGTACGCATAATATTTTTTACAGCACCTGCATAATTTTTATTTTCCAAAAGCCCTGCTACTTTAGCAATAACTTTTTCTTCCCTAGCCTTATCCTTTACAGGCATTCCTTGGGCTTTTTTATAGGCTGCCACCTGCATTACCAGCTGCAAGCGCTTTTCCAGCACTGCCGCCAGCTGTGCATCAGCCTTATCTATTTCCTTACGGATAAGCTCTAAATCTAACTCCTGCATCTTATTTCTCCCACTTTTTTGCTTCTAAGATTAAATCCCACAGTGTCCAAGCTGTAACCGCTTCAATAACAGGTACTGCCCTTTGTACAATACAGGGATCATGACGACCTACAATGGTCAGGGTAGTATCCGCATGCTTGGACAGGCTTACCGTCTTCTGTTCTCTGGAAATAGAAGGGGTAGGCTTCATGGCTACACGGAACACCAAAGGCATACCGTTGCTGATGCCGCCGGTAATGCCGCCGTTATGGTTAGTATAACCACGTACAGCACCATTTTCGTAGTGTAATTGGTCGTTAGCCTCTGCACCTGTCAAAGCAGCAAAGCCAAAACCATCACCAAACTCGATGCCCTTTACCGCAGGTACGGAAAAGAGTACGTGGCTTAAACGGCTTTCCAAAGAATCAAAATAGGGAGCGCCAATACCTGCAGGCACGTGAGTCGCCATCAGTTCGATTACACCGCCCACGCTGTTCAGCTCGCCTTTAGCTTGCAAGATACGCTCCTGCATCTTGGCACCCACTGCATCCTCCAACACCGGAAAAGCCTTAGCGTTCAACCCTTGCAGAGTAGCATCGCTTTCGCCCATAGGGTTGAAGCTGCGCTCTTGCACATCATAGACACTGGCAATATGGGCGCCAATAACAATACCATACTGCGCCAAAGCCTGTTTCGCCACAGCACCGGCAAAAACTAAAGGTGCAGTCAGGCGGGCGCTGAAATGGCCGCCGCCGCGATAATCGTTAAAACCTTGATACCGTACATAACCTGCGTAATCGCCATGCCCCGGGCGCATCTTATCTTTCAATATGCTGTAATCTTTAGAATGTTGGTCGCCGTTTACGATCCGTGCACACAAGGGAGTACCTGTAGTATAACCCTCGAAGAAACCGCTTTGGATTTCCACAGCATCTTTTTCCTTGCGCGCCGTGGTCAGCGCACTTTGTCCGGGAGCACGACGAGCCATTTCTTTGGCAATGGCTTCTTCATCCAGCTTCAGTCCGGGAGGCAGACCATCCAGCACTACGCCGATAGCCTTACCATGAGATTCGCCATAAATGGACATCTTAATATTCATGCCAAAAACGCCGCTCATGCCAACACCTCCACTTTACCGCCTACACTTTGATAATCCTCCCAAAAAGTGGGATAGGACTTGCTTACACTGCCTGCGCCATTTAATACGAAAGGCTCCTTGCAGACTTGGGCTGCAATAGCTAGGCTCATAGCAATGCGGTGATCATTCCAGGCATCCACTTCGCCACCGCCTGACAAACCTTCAGGACAGCCTTCTATGGTCATCCCCTCAGCCTCTTCCGTAATCTTCGCACCTAATTTATTCAGCTCACTGGTCATAGCAGCCAAACGGTCACATTCCTTAATCCGCAGACGGCCTGCGTTAATAATTTTGGTCGTCCCCTTGCTAACGGCAGCCAAAACGCTAAGTACAGGAATAATATCCGGGCAATTGGAAGCATCGATTACAGTAGCCTTAGTCGCACCACCGCTCACAACCACGCTGTTTTCACCGCGGGTAATAGCAGCGCTCATGCGCTCCATAATCTCCAGAACTGCTTTGTCGCCCTGCAGCGTATCTTCGCTAATACCCGTACAGGTAACAGCTTCGCCCAAAGCACCACCCACAGTCCAGAAGGCGGTTTGGGACCAATCTCCTTCTACATGGCTGTTTAAAGCCTGATAATGTTGATTGCCGGGAACTATATAGCGACGATGCGCATTATTTTCATTAATAATCTTAATACCATATTTAGCTAAACAGCTAATAGTCATATCCACGTAAGCAGAAGATTCCAAGGGAGAAATAATCTCAATGACAGAATCACCCTTGAGCAAAGGCAAGGCAAAAAGCAGACCGCTGACGAACTGACTGCTTACATCTCCGGGCAGGGAGAAGGTACCTGCTTGCAAACGGCCGTTAACCGTCACAGGCAGATTGCCGTTGTCGTTAAAATATTGGATAAACTGTTTATCGAAAATATCGTAATACGCCTGTAGCGGACGTGACACCAACTTGCCGTGGCCTACGAAAGTCAAAGGACAGCCCAGCATAGCGCCCAAAGGCAGGAAGAACCGCAAAGTAGAACCGCTTTCACCGCAGTCTGCAAAATCTTCGGAGGCTACAGGATGACCTGTACCTGTAATCTGCAAAGCTGTACGCCCCGGAATCATGCTGGGAATTTCGTCCACAGCAACGCCCATTGCCTTTAAGCAGCGCATGGTTGCTTCAATATCCTTGGACATACTGATATTGTCTACAATACTGGTGCCTGCTGCCAAGCCTGCACAAATAATTTCCCTGTGCCCCATGCTTTTAGAAGAAGGCACCTGTACGCTTCCTTGTAATTTACTGGGGAAAATTTTTACCTTATCCATAATCATCTCATCCCAAATATTCCGGCACCTGCTGCCAATCCAGCTTTTGCAGCACACCTTCGCCTAAAGCTTTAAGGATAATAATCGTAATGCTGCTGCCGTTTTTCTTCTTATCCCTTGCCATGGTGGAAAGGAGTTCTTTTTTCTCCACACCTGCTGCCAGGGGCAGATTATATTTTTCTAAAACTGCTTTAATGCGTGCCGCAGTACCTACAGTCGTTAAGCCCATTGCTTCCGTACGTGCGGTCAATTGATACATACCGATGGCTACGCCTTCGCCATGGGTAAAGCCGCTGTAGCCAAAATGCTGCTCCACAGCATGACCTAAAGTATGGCCAAAGTTCAGCAGCATCCGCAGCCCTGTATCGAACTCGTCTTCTTCTACAATACGGGCTTTAATAGCACAACAGGTAGCTACTACGCTGTCAATATTCGCCAAAAGCTCTGCATCATCAGCAAAACCGGCAATCTTGTCAAAAAGGGCTGCATCTTTAATACAACCATATTTAATGGCTTCTGCCAAACCATCGTGAAGGAAACGAGTGGAAAGAGTCCGCAACAGGTTTGTATCGATAAACACAGCCTTGGGTTGGTAGAAGGCACCTGCCAGATTTTTGCCTGCAGCCAAGTCCACTGCCACCTTGCCACCTACGCTGCTATCAATCTGCGCCAGCAAAGACGTGGGCACCTGCACGAAGGCAATGCCGCGCATGTAGCTGGCAGCGGCAAAACCGCCCAAATCACCAACTACGCCACCGCCCAAAGTAAGCAGTACGTCCGTACGAGTGAGCCCCGCTGTCGCCAACTGCTCCAGCACCTGACTCAACACCGTCATATTCTTGCTTTGCTCCCCTGCTTCGATAACTACTTGCACCACTGCCAAACCAGCAGCCTCCAAGCTTGCTTGCAGCTGTGCTGCATACAAGGGCGCTACATTAGTGTCGCTAACAATAGCAGCCTTACGTGCTTTAGGCAGCAACGCTGCTACCTTGCCACCAACAGTAGGTAGCAGACCCGCTTCAATTTCGATATCGTAAGCATGAGCACCTAAATCCACATGAATCTTTTCCATTAATATAGCTCCTTCCGACGTGCAGCGCCTTTACGCATTAAATCTTTCAAGGTTTCGCCATCCCCTGCCCGCAAAGCGTCACGCCACAGTACAAGCTGCTCTATATATTTATCAACTTCATCAGCAACCTTGTCCTTATTGGCAAGGAAAAGGCCGCACCATAACTCAGGATTAATGTCTGCTACTCTAGTGCCGTCGCGGAAACTGCCTGCTACAAAATATTTTGTCTTATCACTGTAGGAGGCACTGTCCACCAAAGCAACTGCAGTCACATGAGGAAGATTACTGGTAAAAGCAATGGTCCTATCGTGTTCTTCCGGCGTAACCTGCACTGTCTGCTTACATCCCAAAGCCAAAGCAAAAGCTTCCAGCCATTTGATAGCAGCGGTGGTATTTCCTTTTTCCGGAACAATAATGTAGTTAGCGTTACGGAAAATTGCTGCATCGCTCATGCCTAAGCCGCTGCCCTGGCGTCCTGCCATGGGGTGACCGCTGATGAACTCCATGCCTTGGGGTAGCACTGCTTGTACTGTAGCAATCATATCATTTTTAATACCGGCCACATCCGTCAGCAGCACATCTTCCTTAAAAAAGCCCACATTGTCCTTCATAAAGCTTGCTATAGCTTCAGGATAAATGCAGCAGATAATCACATCTGCCTGGCGCAAGCGTGCATCCGCCTCGGACAAGCCTAGATCAATCAGCCCCTCGTCCATAGCTTGTGCTAAAACTGCAGCATTACTCTCGATACCGATAATCTGCCTTACTCCCAACTGACGCAGAGCTTTGGCATAAGAACCACCAATCAAACCTAAACCTACAATGGCAAAACTAAGCTCCTGCCAGTTGGTATTTCTAAAACCAGCTTCCAAAATATCACTCCTAAATCTTCCATCCTACTAATATACGATTAGAGGTTGGGTGGAACGCCCAACCTCTAGCATCTACTTCTATTCTACAAATATTCAACTTTACCTTTATTTTCAGGTTATAATTCACGACCTACGATTTGGGCAATACCGCGCAAATCCTGCATCAAGCGGTCAAAGCGACCGGGTTTCAAGGATTGAGCACCATCGCACAGTGCACATTCAGGATTATTGTGTACTTCGATCAAAAGGCCGTCAGCACCAACTGCAATAGCTGCTTTAGCCAAAGGCTCTACCATCCACCACAGACCTGCCGCATGGCTGGGGTCTACAACTACGGGCAGATGGCTCAGCTTCTTAACTGCAGGAATAGCACTCAGATCCAGAGTGTTGCGGGTATACTTTTCAAAAGTGCGGATACCGCGCTCGCACAGGATAACGTTTTCGTTACCGCCTGCCATAATGTATTCTGCGGACATAATCCACTCTTCGATAGTAGCGGAAAGACCACGTTTTAACAGAATGGGCTTATTGGTTTTGCCCAACTCCTTCAACAGCTCGAAGTTCTGCATATTACGCGCGCCTACTTGGATAATATCCACATCTTCTACAAAGCGCTCAATCTTATCAGCACTCATGATTTCCGTGCAGATAGGCAGACCGGTTGCTTCTCTGGCAGCCTTCAAGTAATCAAGGCCCAATTCTTTCAACCCTTGGAAAGAGTAAGGAGAAGTGCGGGGTTTGAAAGCACCACCGCGCAATACGGTAGCACCACTAGCCTTAACGTCTTGGGCTACTTCCGTAATCTGCTCAATGCTTTCTACAGAGCAAGGACCTGCGATAACCTGAATCTTTTTGCCACCGATGGGCACACCGCAAACATCAACAATGGTATCATCCGGATGGAACATGCGGTTAGCGCGTTTGAAAGGCTCCTGCACACGCATAACCTTTTCTACGCCCTCATTAACCAAGAGCAGGTTCATATCCAAAGCGCTGGTGTCACCAACTACGCCGAACAGGGAGGCATTGACGCCTTCGCTGGCGTGGATTTGGTAGCCGCGGTCTTCCAATTGTGCTTTCAGTCTAGCTTTGTCTTCTACAGTGGCAGTGGGTTTGAATACGATAATCATGGTAAAATCTCTCCTTTTAAACTATGCTACAATACTACAATTCTACTTTATAGCTCAAAAACGAGGACGGATAAGTCACGTTTTAACTATACTTCATTAAACTATTGCCGAAAAATTTTTATTCGACAAATGCTGCTTCAAAATTACATTTCACGGCCGACGATGCGGGCAATACCCTTCAGTTCGCCCATCAAACGTGCGAAACGTTCCGGTTTTAAGGATTGGGCGCCATCGCACAGTGCACATTCGGGGTTGTTGTGTACTTCGATCAACAAGCCGTCAGCACCAACTGCAATAGCTGCTTTAGCCAGAGGCTCTACCATCCACCACAGACCTGCTGCATGGCTGGGGTCTACAACTACAGGCAAATGGCTCAGTTTTTTAACTGCAGGAATAGCACTCAGATCCAGAGTGTTACGGGTGTAATGTTCGAAAGTGCGGATACCGCGTTCGCAGAGAATAACATTTTCGTTACCGCCTGCCATAATGTATTCCGCAGACATAATCCATTCTTCAATAGTAGCGGAAAGGCCACGTTTCAGCAGGATGGGTTTGCGAGTTTTGCCCAGTTCCTTCAGCAGTTCGAAGTTCTGCATATTGCGCGCGCCTACTTGAATCAGGTCAACATCTTCTACGAAACGTTCAATTTTGTCTGCACTCATAATCTCAGTGCAGATGGGCAGACCGCTTTCTGCGCGAGCAGCCTTTAAGTAATCAAGGCCCAGTTCTTTCAGACCTTGGAAGGAATAGGGAGAAGTACGGGGTTTGAAAGCACCGCCACGCATCAAGGTTGCGCCGCCGAGTTTTACAGAATTGGCAACAGCAGTAACTTGTTCTTGGCTTTCAACGGAGCAGGGACCGGCAATAACTTGAATCTTCTTGCCACCAATAGGTACGCCTGCAACATCAACAATAGTATCTTCCGGATGGAAAGCACGATTAGCGCGTTTGAAAGGTTCTTGGACACGCATTACCTTATCAACGGCATCGTCGATACGGAGCATGTTCATATCCAAAGCACTGGTATCACCGATAATACCGAAAATGGTCATATTAACGCCATTGATTTCATTAATTTGGAAGCCTTGGCGCTCCAAATTTGCTCTCATCTTCGCTTTGTTTTCCTCAGGGGCACCCGGTTTGAATACGATTACCATAATTCTCTCTCCTTTTGCGGCCTGCGTCTTTGCAGCCTGTGTAAATATTTTCAAGATGTATTTTGCTATTAAAAAAGCAGGCTCCGTAAAAGAGCCTGCTTAAAAAGCATTGTGAGGATATGTCAAAATACTATATAGGCTTCTATTACGCGTACTGCTTTATGCTTTTTTCCATGCCAAATAACCGGTGCTAAAGTAATAGCTAAAGACCGGTGCAAAGTAAAAGCCGTATGCAGTTGCTGCGTTTAATTTCATAGAATCCATTTTTTCACCTGCAAAATAATCTTCTCGCTTAAATCAGCGATTGAGGTAATTTTACTGCTAAGTACAGCGTTCGTCAAGCAAAAGCAAGTACTTTACGAACATTTTTTATTTCTGCGAAAAAAATGTAACGGAGGTTACAAAATTTCGCTAATTCCGTGGGCAAGCATCATTAAAGCACCTGCCAAGACAATGCACAGGGACAGACGGCGGAAAAGCTGCTGGTTCAAATAACGGAACATTTTCTCTCCTGCCCAAATGCCCAACAAAGTACCCGGAATCATGGTATACATATAATCCCAATTTTCTACAGCGCTAATATTACCTGCCCAATAGCTAGCACCTACCATAAGAATCCCTGTGACGCCAAAAATCCAAATCATATTGGCGCGCATTTCTTCCTTGGCTGTGTGCTCATTCAGAAAATATAAAACCAAAGGCGGACCGCTGACACTGGTACTGGCTCCGAAAAAACCGCTTAATACACCTGCCCCTAAACGCCCCAAAGTTTTATTTTTAATAGGCACCGTATACTGCAAGCTCATTAACAGCGTCGCCAAAATCAGCACCACGCCCAAAAACAGTTCTAACTTCACCACAGGGATAATGTTCAATACCTTACTCCCGGGAAGCATGCCTATGAAGCTGCCAATACTAGTAAGCATTACCGTACGCCCGTTGAACTGCCCCCATACCCTGTACATCGTCAACGCGCGGAGCAGCACCGTCAACACCAGTACAAAGATAATCGCCCATTTTACAGGCATAACCAGGCACAATGGCGGTGTAGCTACCAACGCAAACCCAAATCCGGAAACAGTAGCAAAAAACGAGCCTACGAAAATAATCGCACCAGCAGCAAGCAAATTAAAAACTTCCATCATCGCACTCCAAATAAGAATGAGGCTAGAACAAAACTAGTCATTGTTACCATATCCCTAGACGAATCATTGTGATTCTGCACGAAATGAGCTAAAATCGCACGTGAGTCGGGATATGGTAACATGACTATACATGTCCAAGCCTCGCATATAATCTATTTATTTTCCTGCTCAGTCAGGTAAGTCCAGCCATCTTCCTGGCGCACCTTACCTTCTTTCATCAAATGCCCCAAAGCACGCTTAAAAGCAGCCTTGCTGATGCCAAACTTCTGCTTAATAATCTCCAAGGGAGTGGAATCGCAATAAGGCATACTGCCATTGCGTTTCTGCAGAAAGTCATAAATATCCTGCGCATCTGCAATCATCGCGTTTTCCTTTTGCAAGCGCATGGAAACATTAATGCGCCCATCCTCGCGGATATAGGTTACACGGCAAGTAACCTGCTGACCGAAATCAAGGCGACCACCGGGAACCTCGCTACGATGCAGGAAAGCAATAAAGCGCTGGGTAGTGAAGATAAAGAAACCTTCCGGCAGAATATTGTAGATAGTGCCGGTTACACTGTCGCCTACTTTGATACCTTCCGCAGGCTTAGAAGCACGCACCATATCATCTTCCACACGCATAGTTACTGCAGGACGACCGCTTTTATCGCGGTACAGCTTAACCCATACCAATTGGCCTTCTGACACATGGCCGCGCATTTGGCTGTAAGGCAGGAATACGCCACGTTCTGCGCCAATATCTACGAAACCACCGTCACGGGTAACGCTCAACACACGCACATAACCCAACTGCCCTTCACGCATTTTAGGCAGTTTCATGCTGGCAGTAAGACGCTTGCTGGGGTCTAAATACAGATAGACCTTAACGCTATCCCCCACCTTGACTTCTTCCGTCTGCTGCAGTTTATGCAACAGGATATCGTCATTAGTATCACCGGTGCCACCGTCTAAGAAAGCGCCCATTTCGCCTACACGGACAACTTTCATAGTGACAACATCGCCTTGACGATATTTAGTATTGTTCTGAATCACTACAGGCTTACGACCCATAGGCTTCATCGGCTTTTTAAAATTATTCATCTTCATTCTCCACAAAAGCTTCGGAAGGAGCATCTGCCCACAATTGTTCCAAATTGTAGAAGTCGCGTTCTTCCTCTAAGAAAATATGTGCTACAACATCGCCGTAATCTAAAAGCACCCAACGTGCATCAGCATAGCCTTCTTTATGAGTGGGGAAAACACCTTCTTCGCCCAGTTTATCTTCAATATTATCAGCAATAGTCTTTACCAAAGTAGAGTTGCCGGCACTGCAGATTACATAATAATCAGTTACTGGAGACAAGCCCTCCATATTCAGCAGTAAAATGTCCTTTGCCTTTTTATCACTAGCAGCAGCAGCAATTTTCATAGCGATTTCTTTAGTGTTCATTGATTGTCCTCCTTGTTAAGATGTTTTTTCTTTTTCGTTATCAATCTGCTCTTCTTCAGAGCCTGCATCCTGTTTGTCCGCTGTCTCCTCTTTAATATAGGGAATACCCAGCTCGTCCAGGGATTTATTTACAGCGTCTTTATCAGCAGCCCAATAGCTGACACCGCTGCTATCATCAAATTGACCGTACAGCATACAGCTACGGATCTTATCATCGCCAAACAGCTTAAAGCTGTTGGCTGCCTTGAGCATGGTCAAAGTATTCAAATCCGTCTGGATATATTTATCCAAAGCGGACATCAAACTACTGATTTTGCCCACATTCTGCACGGAGAACATCTGCTCCGCTGCAGCTTTGAGGAATTTCTGTTGGCGCTGTACGCGCCCAATATCGCCTAATTCGTCCTTACGGAAACGCACATACTTGCCTGCAGTTTCGCCATCCATGTGTTGATAGCCGTGTTTAATATCTATCACCAGATTAGCGTAAGGATCTTCATAGTACATATCCTTGTCTACGTAGATATCTACACCGCCAATCAAATTGACGATATCAATAAACCCACGCCAATCGGCAAGACAATAATAGTGGATGGGCACCCGCAGCAGGTTAGCCACGGTCTGCTTAGCCATTACTGCACCGCCATAAGCATAGGCAGCATTGATTTTTTCCGGATCCTTGTGCCCCGGCAATACTACCTTGGTATCACGGGGAATGGATAAAACAGCAACTTGATCCTGCTTAGGGTCAAAACTAAGCAAGATAATAGCATCAGTACGTTTAGGCTCCGACGCTGCCGCTTCGCTGTCACCGTCATCAATACCTAAAAGCAGAATATTAATGCGCTCGTTAAGCTTTTCATCCTTGCGGATGTTTTCATCGGCAGCAGCTATATTGGCTTGGGGTGGATTAATCAGATTATCATAAACCCATACACTGCTCCAAAAAACACCAAAGCCCACAAGCCCCACTAATATCAGGAAACATAGCAGTCTGCCCCAGCGCAGCTTGCGTCGCACCTTGCGATGGTGTTCATTATTTTCTTTTTCCATATCTTCCATTGCTTACTCCCTTAAAGCAGTGCTTACTCTTTTGCAGCTAAAATCAATTCGTTATAACCTTCGATACAGTGGGGATGAATCAAAAGCCCACCATCCAGCAAATAACGAATCGTATTGCTATAAGCCATCAGCATAGCTTGATCAAGGTTCTTATGTGCCAACTTGCGCAACTCTTCCACACCGGGGAAATCACGTCCGGGTTCAATCATATCAGCCAAGTAAACTACCTTTGCCAAATCAGTCATGCCTGCCATGCCCGTGGTATGGTAAAGAATCCCGTCCAAAATTTCCTGATCTGCTATGCCGTATTTATGCATAGCGTTGTAAACACCTAATTTAGCATGGAGCAAAATGGGTTGATTAAGCTCCACCCAGTCAATAGGCAGTCCCAACTCTTGCGCCTTCCCTACACTTTCCTTGCTGCCAACCTCGCGGCCGCAGTCATGCAGCAACGCAGCAATAGCAATTTTTTCTTGTGGCAGCTGATGGGACTTAGCCAATTCCAAGGCTGTTTCGTAAACGTGCACAGAATGCTTATAGCGCTTGGGAGGAATGGATTCCTTCAGCAATGCTTGCATTTCTTCTAAATTCATCATTCAACATCTCCTGCCATACAGACCATGGTCATAAATATAGCGCTCCACAGCTTCCGGCACTAAACCTGCCAGACTGGCACCGCTTTTAATGCGATTGCGGATATCTGTAGAGGAAATATCATACTGGGGAGTATCCAAAAGAATAATCTTTTCTCGAGCACGTTCCCCTAAATGGGAAACCACCTCGTCCATAACGCCTTCATAACCAGGTCGCCCTGCAGCTACAAAAGTAGTTATTTCCAACATTTCCTCAATGTTATGCCAAGTATGCAATTGGGCCACACTGTCCGCACCAATAATAAAGAACAGTTCCTCCGTTGGGTAGAGCAGATGCAGTTCTTTAATGGTATCGATGGTATAGGAAATCCCTGTACGGCGCAACTCCATATCGGACACAGAAAAATGAGGATTGCTAGCCACTGCCAGCTTCGTCATCATGTAACGGTCTTCCGCTGGGGCAAAATCCTGCTCCAGCTTGTGAGGCGGCACGTAGGCAGGGATAAACACCACTTTTGCCAAGCCCATGCCCGTAAACACAGCTTCCGCCATGTATAGATGCCCTACATGAATGGGGTCAAATGTTCCCCCTAAAATTCCAATTTTGGCAGCCACAGCTTTCCTCCTCCAAGTTGATTACACAGTCTTACTATTTTATTATATCAACCAGCAAAGAATTCTACAACCTTTTGCAGAAGAATAATTATAACAATTAGCAAAAGTACAAAACGTGACCTATCTTTAAAATCAAAAACAGTTTTAGGCCTTCTCAGAAAATCCAAGAAGGCCTGCAGATAATCATGCAAACTTGCTTTATTTTTGTGAGGCGGCCTGCCGTCGGGCAGGTCGCGCAAATAATTTTTTCTCATTCGTACCTCAATGCATCAATAGGATCAAGCAAAGCAGCCTTTCTAGCGGGGTAAATACCAAAGAACAGGCCGATACCCACAGAAAAGACTACAGCAATAATAATGGCACTTACGGAAATAACCGTATTCCAACCGGCCAAAGCGCTGATTACAAAGGAAGCACCTACACCCAGCACTACGCCTAAGCTGCCGCCTACAATACCGATAACCATGGCTTCAATCAAAAACTGTAGCAGAATATTATTATAGGTGGCACCCAAAGCTTTGCGAATACCGATTTCCCTAGTACGCTCCGTTACAGATACCAACATAATATTCATAATGCCGATACCGCCGACCAACAGGGAGATAGCGGCAATGCAGCCTAACAACATAGTGATATTGTTGGCAGTTTCCATCATGGTATCCATAATGGCAGCCATATTGCGGACAGTAAAGTCGTCGTAATCGCCTTCTTTAATCTTATGGCGTGTGCGCAGCACCTGTTCCATTTCCGCCTGCACATCATTGATAACGTTTTCGTTCTCCGCTTGAATAGTAATGCGTTGTACATAGGTAATGCCCATCATACGTTGCATGGCAGTGTTCAAAGGGATGTAGACAATATCGTCCTGATCCTGTCCCATACCGCTTTGGCCCTTGCTTTTCAGCACGCCCACTACTTGGAAGGGTGCCTTGTTCACACGCATAATCTTGCCTACCGGATCCCCTTCCGGGAAAAGGCTGTCAGCAACAGTCTTACCAATAACCGCTACCCTGGAACGACTGGAGTTGTCACGTTCCGTCAAAATGCGTCCGTCTTCAATCTCCAAACTTTGAATGGAGAAATTACTAGGAGTAGTACCTTCCACACGGCTGTTCCAGTTTTGATTGCCCGCAACCAGTTGGTAGCTTTTGCTGACGCTGGCACTCATGGAGGCAATGCCATCCACTTGCTTCAAAATAGCCACACCGTCATCATAGGTAAGGCGTGCACCTTCACCAGCTGCCAAACGAGTACCCGTGGCAGTACGCCCGCCGCTGGTAATTACTAACAGATTACTGCCCAACTTGGAAATATTGTTCTTGATGTTTTCCTTCATGCCAAAGCCTAGGCTAACCATGGCAATAACAGCACCAACACCAATGATAATACCTAATAATGTCAGTAAAGTACGCAGTTTGTTGGAAACCATGCCATCCAAGGCCATTTTAATGGATTCGTTCAACATAACGCCTACCTTCTTTCGTCACTTACTAATTGACCATCCCGCATAACCAAGATGCGCTTCGTCTGCTCAGCTATATCCGGTTCATGAGTAACCATAACCACAGTCTTACCACGATTGTTCATCTCCTTAAAGATATCCATAATCTCATAACTGGATTTTGTATCAAGGTTGCCCGTAGGTTCGTCCGCCATAATAATGGCAGGATTATTAATCAAGGCTCTGGCGATTGCTACACGCTGGCGCTGGCCACCGCTCATTTCCATGGGCTTATGATCCAAACGCGCCCCCAAGCCCACTGCCTCCAGTGCCTGTTTGGCACGCTCCATCCGTTCTTCCTCCCCTACGCCTGCATAAACCAAAGGCAGCGCCACATTGGCTTGCGCCGTCAGTTTGGAAAGCAGATTGAAGTTTTGGAAGACAAAGCCAATCTTGGCATTACGGGTGTGCGCCAATTCATCATCGTTATAACCTGCAATCTCCTTGCCATCGAGGAAATATTCTCCGCTGGTAGGACGATCCAAGCAGCCTAAAATATTCATCATGGTTGATTTACCGCTACCGGAAGGTCCCATAATGGAAGTAAACTCACCAAACTCAATAGTAACATTCACGTGATTCAGCGCATGGACAACGCTGTCACCCATAATGTAGGTTTTCATAATATCTTTTAATTGGATTACCGTTGCCATCACAGTCACCTCATCCTTACATGGGAGGACCCATTCTGGTATTGGTCTGCTTTGCCACTGCCTTCTTGACCAACAGTTTATCGCCTTCTTTAAGACCATCAGCAGTTACTACGATATTGCTATCGTTGGACAAACCAACGGTAACGTCCACATCCCTGCTTTCTTTGCTCTGCTCGTTATAAACTTTAACATAACGACGTTTGCCTTCGCTGTAGATGCAGTTCAACGGCACCATCATGACATCTTTGGCTTCGTCCACAATGAACTCTGCACGAGCAGTCATAGTAGGCAGCAACTTACCTTTGGCATCATCAACAGTTACGTACACTTTATAGTAAATAACATTATTTTCGGTTTCCGCACTCTTAGACAACAAGCGAACCTTTCCCGTAAAAGTTTCATCAGGGTATGCGTCTACAGTAAATTTAACCTTTTGTCCCTCTTTAATTTGACCAATGTCAGACTCGTCCACCATAGTTTCAATTTCCATATTATCCAAGGTTGCTACGGACATGATTACTTGCGGTGTACTGATACCGGAGCTGATGGTTTGGCCTACAGGGGTAGGTTTACCGATAATATAACCATCAATAGGAGTAGTGATAATAGTATCGCTTACATCAGAAGCTGCTTTATCATAATTACTTTTTGCCACCAAATAATCTGCTTCTGCCGTATCAAAGGTGGATTGGCTGACAGCGCCACGCTCCAACAGCTGGGCATAACGATTATAGGTCAACGTTGCTTCACGCAGACGTGCAGACATCTGCTTTAAGGTAGCCTGCAGAGCAGTATCGTCCAAGCGTACCAGTACGTCCCCTGCTTTAACATGTTGGTTTTCTTTAACCAACACTTCTACGATACGACCGGTGATTTTGGAGCTGATATCTACGTTATCCATAGCGGTCAACGCACCGGTTGCAGAAACTGTTTCCGTCAGATCACCGCGGATAACAGTACCAATTTTCACAGTATTCGCCACTACTTTAGTGCTTTGATAATATTTATAACCACCATAGCTACCTGCTAAAAGGATAGCGCAGGCGATAATGATGTACTTATTGTTTTTCAAGAACTTCAACATAACGCATCCCTCATTCTTCTTTTAGTAGTTTAATTATAAACCTCTGTCTCTTTTAGGTCAAAACTATCATACCAAGAAGTTGTGTTTTTTGTATGACAAAACAAGAAAATTTCAAACCAAGATAATACGCGTAGAAGATTTTGTGTTATATCATTAACTCTACTTTAGCATACAAAAAGCCTGCCGCGTAATGCGACAGGCTTTAGTGTTATTCAGGTATTATTTGCCGGGGAAGAACGGCCATACCATAGGAATTACAACCAAGGATACTACGAAAGCAACGATTACCAGACCGGTACCAGCTTTTACATAGTCCATGAATTTGTAACCGCCAGGGCCAAGAACCAGGGTGTTCGGAGGAGTACCTACAGGAGTTGCAAATGCGCAAGATGCTGCAACTGCAATTGCCATCAATACAGCCTTCGGGTCAGCGCCCAGTTGTTTGGAGATTGCAATGCCGATGGGGCACAGCAGAGCTGCGGATGCAGTGTTGGACATGAATTGGGTCAGGCCGCAGGACAGGATAAACAGAACTGCGGTTACAACCAACGGAGACGGGGAACCACCCATCATACCAACGGTCCATTCAGCGATCAATTTACCAGCGCCGGTTTTATCCATTGCGGAGGATACAGGCATCATACCTGCGAACAGGAAGATGGTTACCCAGTCGATGGAAGCATAAGCTTGTTTTTCAGTCAAGCAGCCGGTCAGCACGCAAACCAAAGCACCGATTACAGCAGCCATTTCCAAGGTAATACCTTTGATACCCAGTGCCATTACCAATACTACGCACAGCAGGATAACGCCGGATACCATTTGTTTGCTTTGAGAAGCTTCACTAGCTTCGATTTCTTGTTCGATTTCTTGGTCAGCATCCAATTCTTTCTTCGGCAGCAAGTATTTGCCAACGAACATCATGTACAGCATACCAGCTACGGAAACAGGAATACCGATCCATGCGAATTCGAAGAAACCAAAGGTGGGCAGACCAGCAGCACTCAGAGCGCCGGTTGCGATAATGTTAGGAGGAGTACCTACCATGGTGATGATACCGCCCCAACCGCAAGCGAAAGCCAACGGCATTAATTGACGAGAAGCAGGAATTTTAGCAGCGGAGCAAATGCCCAGAGCTACAGGCAGCAAGCAAGCTGCAGTACCGGTGTTGGACAGAACTGCGGACAATGCAGTACCAACTACCATCAAACCAAACATCAGGCTGTTTTCACCGGTGCCGCACATTCTAACTACGGTGTTACCGATTTTTTGAGCCAAGCCGGTGTAGAACATTGCTGCACCAACTACGAACATGCCGGCGAACAGTACTACGGTGGAGTTAGACAGGCCGCTAAATACTTGTTTAGCAGGAATCAAACCTAACAGACCACAACCGATTGCTGCGGCGATAGCAGTAACTGCTAGAGGGATAAGTTCAGTTACGAAAAATAATGCAACTACTGCCAACAGAATTAAACATTTAATTGCAGGGGACATAACGTGTACCTCCTTTAAAATTTTTATATACAATACCCTAAGGCATCATATACCATGTTTTTCAGTTGTACAAAGAACTTTTCAGCTTCTAAGCCAAGAGAATTTAATGTTTGGGGGTGCTATGGGCACCCCCGTAGGGGAGATCCTAAAGAGGATTATTTAGCAACAGGACCGATCATAGCCAGCATGGTACCTGCAGCAACTGCAGTACCGATAACGCCTGCTACGTTAGGACCCATAGCGTGCATCAGCAAGAAGTTAGCAGGGTTGCATTTTTGACCAACTTTTTGAGATACACGAGCAGCCATAGGAACTGCGGATACACCGGCGGAACCAATCAACGGGTTGGTTTGACCACCATCAATCTTGCACATCAGGGTACCAAAGATTGCGCCTGCAGCAGTACCTGCTACGAATGCAACCAAGCCCAGGCAAATGATCAGGATGGTTTGATAGTTCAAGAAGGATTCAGCGCTCATGGTCAAGCCGGTACCGGTTGCCAGCATGATGGTTACAGTGTTCATCAATGCGTTTTGAGCGGTATCGGACAGACGATCCAAGCAGCCAGCTTCTTTGAACAGGTTACCCAGCATCAGCATACCAATCAATGCAGTTACGGAAGGTAACAGCAAGGAGATAACGATGGTGCACATAATCGGGAATACGATCTTTTCAAACTTGGAAACCGGACGCAGCTGTTGCATAACGATCTTGCGGTCATGTTCAGTGGTGCAGAGCATCATGATAGGGGGCTGAATCAGGGGAACCAAGGACATGTAGGAGTAAGCAGCTACTGCGATTGCGCCCAACAGTTGGGGAGCCATTTTAGCAGCCAGGTAAATGGAGGTCGGGCCGTCAGCACCACCGATGATGCCGATTGCAGCAGCTTCTTGTACGTTGAAGCCAAGCAACATAGCGCCCAACAGAGCGATAAATACGCCTGCTTGTGCAGCAGCGCCTAAGAGCAGGGTCTTCGGATTTGCAATCAGGGGACCGAAGTCAGTCATTGCGCCTACGCCCAAGAAAATCAACGGCGGGAATACTTCATGGTGAATACCATACATAATTACGGACATAACGCCGGGAGCCTCGAAACCGTTTTTGGGGATGTTAGCCAATACGCAGCCAAAAGCGATCGGGGACAGCAGCAAAGGTTCGAAACCTTTACCAATTGCCATATAGAGCAGAATCAGGCCTACACAGATCATGATTACATGACCGCCGGTCAATGCGGAGAAGCCGGAGTCGTTCCATACGGAAGTCAAAGCAACAATAAATGCTTCAAACATTGATTAATTCCTCCTTGTTTTTCCCATTCGGGATGAAATAAGTGCGCTTTGCCAAAAGGCAACAAAAGCTTCATTAACGAAAATGGCTCGCCGTTAGCTGCCTCCTCCAGTCTCCCCTAGCCTGTTAGGATAAGCTTGACGCTTACAGCCTACGTGTCAAATCATTGCCGTAGATGAAGCTGCTTAAAGCAGCAAATGCCACTTTGAAACCAAACTATTTCGCTCTTGCTTTGGTGGGGTCAACGTATTGGATTAAATTCATCAATACACCCAAAGCGATAAGCACGCCGAATACAATGGTCATGTTGATCAAGGCAATCAGCCACGGATTGGTAGTTACAGGACCCATCAAATCACCTCTTCCTCTTTAACAAAAGCATTTTGTAAGCTAAGTAAGTTGGATTACTTTTATAACTTATCTTACTTTAGTAAGTATAAAAGCAAATTATCCTTTATTCTGTTGCTTACGCCACACCGTTTTCCCTATAGTCGCTTACATTATTTACATAATTTATTAACAATAACTACAATATGTTTACTATACTTTACTAAGGATTTTTGTGACCTAGGCAACAGAAATCCCCTACTCTTCTGCTAAAATAGTAGACGCAAAGCAACCATTTAATATCCTCTCAATCTTCAATTTTTCTTATTGAAGGATTGGGAGAAAAAGGCCGAAGCTGCTGCGAACTACTTCGACCAAAGAAAATAACCAGTGCGACCTGGTTATTTTTTTTGCGCAATTTTAGGCATAAAAAATAGGCTGGGACATTATAGTCACGTTGCCATATCCCGACTCACGTGCGATTTCTTAACGCTCATTTCGTGCAGAATCACAACGAAGATTCACGGCCGATCTTGTTCGAGAAACAAGATACGTTTCAGTTCGCTTCGGTGATTCTAAGCACTCATGAGCTAAAATCGCAATGATTCGTCTAGGGATATGGCAACAATGACTTTTTAGTCTCAGCCTATACTTATTTTATTATAATTTATTTGCCGGGGAAGAAAGGCCATACCATAGGAATTACAACCAAGGATACTACGAAAGCTACAACCACCAGACCGGTACCGGCTTTTACATAGTCCATGAATTTGTAACCACCAGGGCCAAGAACCAAGGTGTTAGGAGGAGTACCAACAGGAGTTGCAAATGCGCAGGATGCTGCAACTGCAATTGCCATCAATACTGCCTTCGGGTCAGCACCCAGCTGCTTGGAGATTGCAATGCCGATGGGGCACAGCAGAGCTGCGGATGCAGTGTTGGACATGAATTGGGTAAGGCCGCAGGACAGGATGAACAATACTGCGGTTACAATCAACGGAGACGGGGAGCCGCCCATCAAGCTTACAGTCCATTCAGCGATCAATTTGCCAGCGCCGGTCTTATCCATGGCGGTGGATACAGGCATCATACCTGCGAACAGGAAGATGGTTACCCAGTCGATGGAAGCATAAGCTTGTTTTTCAGTCAAGCAGCCGGTCAGTACGCAAACCAGAGCACCAATTACAGCAGCCATTTCCAAAGTAACGCCTTTAATGCCCAGTGCCATAACGATTACTACAGCAGCCAAGATAACGCCGGAAATGATTTGTTTCTTTTTATCGTGAGTGGTTGCTTCAATTTCTTGCTCAATTTCTTGGTCAGCATCCAATTCTTTCTTCGGCAGCAGATGTTTACCTACAAACATCATATAGAGCATACCAGCTACGGATACAGGAATACCAATCCAAGCAAATTCGAAGAAACCGAAGGCGGGCAGACCGGCAGCGGTCAAAGCGCCGGTAGCGATGATGTTAGGAGGAGTACCTACCATGGTGATGATACCGCCCCAACCGCAGGCAAATGCCAAAGGCATCAACTGGCGGGATGCGGGAATTTTAGCAGCGGCGCAAATACCCAAAGCTACAGGCAGGAGGCACGCTGCAGTACCGGTGTTGGACAGAACGGAGGACAACAGGGTACCAACCAGCATTAAACCGAACATCAAACTGTTTTCACCGGTGCCACACATTTTAACAACGTTATTACCAATTTCTTGAGCGAGACCGGTATAGAACATTGCTGCACCAACAACAAACATACCTGCAAATAATACTACGGTGGAGTTGGACAAACCACTGAAAACCTGCTTAGCAGGAATCAAGCCCAACAGGCCGCAGGCAACAGCACCAGCGGTGGCGGTAACTGCCAGAGGAATCAACTCTGTTACGAAAAACAAAGCTACAACAGCCAATAAAATCAAACATTTAATAGCGGGAGACATATTTCATTCCTCCTTTGAGAAAATTTTAAGGGACAAACTTATTTAGCAACAGGACCAATCATAGCCAGCATGGTACCTGCAGCAACTGCAGTACCGATAACGCCTGCTACGTTGGGGCCCATAGCGTGCATCAGCAGGAAGTTGGCAGGATTTGCCTTTTGACCAACGATTTGAGATACACGAGCAGCCATAGGAACTGCGGATACGCCTGCAGAACCAATCAGCGGGTTAGTTTTGCCACCGTCAACGGTGCACATAAGCTTACCAAAGATTACGCCTGCGGCAGTACCAGCTACGAAAGCTACCAAGCCTAAGAAGATAATCAGGATGGTTTGATAGTTCAGGAAGGATTCAGCGCTCATGGTCAAGCCGGTACCGGTTGCCAGCATGATGGTTACAGTGTTCATCAGTGCATTTTGCGCGGTGTCGGACAAGCGGTCCAAGCAGCCTGCTTCTTTAAACAGGTTACCCAGCATCAGCATACCGATCAATGCGGTTACAGAAGGTAACAGCAGGGAAATTACGATGGTGCACATAATCGGGAAAACAATCTTTTCAAACTTGGAAACGGGGCGCAATTGTTGCATAACAATCTTGCGGTCTGCTTCCGTAGTGAACAGCTTCATAATAGGAGGCTGAATCAGAGGAACCAAAGACATGTAGGAATAAGCAGCAACGGCGATTGCACCTAACAGTTGGGGAGCCATTTTAGCAGCTAAGTAGATGGAAGTAGGACCATCTGCGCCGCCGATAATACCGATAGCAGAAGCTTCCTGTACGGTGAAGCCCAGCATCATTGCGCCAAGCAGTGCTACGAATACGCCAGCCTGAGCGGCAGCGCCCAAAAGCAAGGTCTTGGGATTAGCAATCAGGGGACCAAAGTCGGTCATGGCGCCTACACCTAAGAAAATCAAAGGCGGGAATACTTCGTGATGAATACCATACATAATAACGGACATTACACCGGGAGCTTCAAAACCGTTTTTAGGAATGTTAGCTAAGATACAGCCAAAAGCGATAGGGGAAAGCAGCAGGGGTTCAAAGCCCTTGCCAATAGCCATGTACAGCAAAATCAGACCAACTAAAATCATAATAACGTGGCCGCCGGTCAAAGCGGAAAAGCCTGAATCTGCCCACACAGAAGCTAATGCTACGACAAATGCTTCAATCATAGGAATAAATCCTCCTTCTTATAATTATTTTGCTTTTGCCTTGGTAGGATCAATATATTGAATCATGTTCATTAACAAGCCCAATGCAATCAGGACGCCAAAGACAATGGTCATGTTAATTACGGCGATCAACCAAGGATTAGTAGTTACAGGACCCATACTTATCACCTCTTTCGTTTGCAAAAATCTTACCACAAGGGCAGCGTCCCTGTTTACATGTATAATTATAAGAGCCCGCGACTTACGGCACTGTTGCCTCTGTCACGAGCACTGTCCACACCCCGCTTACACTACTTTAGGAAGCAGTAGTCTTTAACTTGTTTATTCTTTTATAATTTTAATAAGTTTATCTAAGTATTTTGTAAGCGCATTAAGTTACAATATCCTTTTTAAGACGCAAAAAACCGCTGCAGCGAACTTAATCGCCACAGCGGTTTTTCGTTAGGGGTTAGAGGGGTTGGGATATTTATAAGTTAGATTTGTTCGTTAGGATTATCCTTCTTTTCGCGATGGAACAAACGCTCGATAACAACGAAAAGTACAGGAATCAAGAAGATACCGAACATGGTAGCGATGGTCATACCACCAACTACGGCGTTACCCATGGATACGCGGGCACCTGCGCCCGGGCCGGTTGCAATAGCCAAAGGTACGCAACCCAGGATAAACGCGAAGGAAGTCATCAGGATGGGACGCAGACGGAGACGAGCAGCTTCAACTGCAGCTTCCACAACGCCCATACCATTTTCTTCCATGTTCATCTTTGCATATTCTACAATCAGAATCGCATTCTTCGCAGCCAGACCGATCAAGGTGATCAGACCAATCTGCATATAAACGTCGTTCTGTTGGCCACGCAGATATTGGCTCAGGAAGCAGCCAAAGATTGCGGAAGGCACGGACAGCAGTACGGCCAGAGGAATGGACCAGCTTTCGTACAATGCTGCCAAGCACAGGAATACGAAGATCATAGAAATGATATAGATTTGGGTAGAACGACTGCCTGCTTCGATTTCGTCGCGGCTTTGGTCAACCCATTCATGGGTGTAGGTGTTAGGCAGAACTTCTGCTGCAACCTCGTTAATTGCTTCCATAGCTTGACCGGTGGAATATCCGCTGGCAGGGTCGCCTGCAATCTTAATAGCGGACGCACCGTTGAAACGGGTCATAACGACGGAAGTATTTTTGTTTTGAGGTTTAACCAGAGTATTCAAAGGAATCATTTCGCCGCTATTGCTGCGTACAAAGAAGTAACGCATATCGTCTACATCAGTACGATATTTAGCGTCAGCCTGCATAACTACTTTCCAAGTACGACCGAAGCTGTTAATATCGTTGACTTCAGCACCACCTAAGAAGGTTTGCAATGCGCTAAAGACACTGGATACGGGCACGTTCATGGATTGTGCCTTTTCACGGTCTACTTCAAATTGATAAGCAGGAGTAGAAGTATTCAGAGTGGTGTAGATAGAGCCAATCTCCGGACGTTGACGGCATTTTGCCAAGAACTCGTTAGCACGCTGGCCCATGGTAGTAACGTCTTCACCACCCAAGTTCATCAGGTACAGGCTCAAGGTACCAGTGTTAGATGCACCGGGCAGAGGAGGCGGTTGGAAGGCCATTACGTTCAAGTCAGGATATTTGGCACCAATACCCCAAATCATAGGAATTACGTCCTGAATGGAGTTATCACGCTCTTTGTAGTCCTTCATGGTACAAACCATCAGACCTGCGCTTGCCTTTTGTGCGTCAGACAGAATATCAATACCGGAAACCTGGATGATATTGCTTACGCCGGGCAGATTTCTCAATTCCTTAGACAGAGCATCCATCTGTTGAGAAGTACGGTTATCGGATGCGCCTTCAGGCAGAGATACGGAAACCATGGACATACCTTGGTCTTCAATAGGTACAAAGCCGGAAGGAGTGAGTTTAGCCAAAGCACCAATGCAGATGCAGACAATAGCCAAACAAGCCAATACGGTCTTAGTATGACGGATACATACTTCTACATTCTTAACGTATTTAGCCAAAGTCTTTTCAAACCAAACGTTGAATGCATGTACTGCTTTGCCGATAACGCCCTTGACTTCTTCGTCCTCGCCCTTCTTAACCAAGATCAAGGAGCACAGAGCAGGAGTCAAAGACAAGGCGATCAATGCGGAAAGCATCATAGACACGGATACGGTGATTGCAAACTGTTTGTACAGTTCGCCTACAGTACCGCCGGTAAAAGCTACAGGAACAAATACCGCTGCCAAAACGAAAGCAATTGCCACTACAGGGCCGGATACTTCGTTCATTGCACGGTAGGTTGCCTCTTTAGGAGACATACCGTTATCTTGGATATGATGTTCTACTGCTTCTACTACTACGATAGCATCATCGACTACCAGACCAATTGCCAGAATCATAGCGAATGCGGTCAAGGTGTTGATAGTGAAGCCCAAAAGTACGAAGGAAGCAAAAGTACCAACCAAGGATACAGGTACTGCCAATACAGGAATCAAGGTTGCACGCCAGCTACCCAAGAACATGAATACTACCAGAATTACCAGCACCAATGCTTCAAAGAAGGTATGTGCTACTTTTTCCAAAGATTCAATAATGAACTGGGTATTATCCTGTACTACCATGATCTTCATGTCGTCAGGGAAACGTGTTTCTGCGTCTGCCAGTACTTCCTTAATCTTGCCAACGGTTTCAATAGCGTTAGCATCGGAAGTCAAGGATACGGCAAAAATCGCAGCGTCACCGCCGTTCAAGCGGCCGTTAGTCAGATCGCTACGCGCGCCTTGTTTAATTTCGGCAAGATCACGCAGTTTAAGATTTTCACCATTTTGGGAACGAATAATTACGTTACCAAATTCTTCAGGGGTTTTCAAACGACCTTGGGCACTGGCGGAATAAGCAAATTCCTGTGTATCCGCAGAAGGACGGTTACCAATGGAGCCTACAGGTGCTTGAACGTTTTGAGTTTTAATAGCAGTGGAAATATCATCAACGGTTACGCCCAGCTGAGCCATTTTTTCAGGATTCAGCCAAATGCGCATTGCGTATTCAGGTGCATATTCGCCCAAAGTAGATACGCCTTTTACACGCTTAACGGCATCGATAAAGTTAGCGTCGGCGTATGTTCTCAGGAACATACCATCATAAGTTCTGTTAGGGGAATACAGGGCAAAGAACATAATAGTCTCTGCAGATTCCTTCGCAGTAGTAATACCATAGTTGGTTACTTCGTTCGGCATGGAGCTATTAGCCTGGGATACACGGTT
>NZ_JBGVLF010000003.1:0-1985 GCF_045124115.1 Phascolarctobacterium sp. | reverse complement strand
GTGATAGGCTTCTGTGCCAGTTCTGTGGCATCCAACCCCATGGCTTCAAAGAAAGGTTTTACTCTGGAATGCCCTGTAATAGCCATCCGGGTCAGATTCATGTTCAGAGTGCCTAGGGTCTGCTCAAAGCCCTCTACACTGCCGCCAGCGTTCTCTATAGCCCTGCTCCACGCTGTCATGTCTTCAATGCTGACTTTGTAAGCCTTTGAAAGCTTATTCATCTGCCCTAACTCTTTGGTAATGCTGTCAAATAACGCACCAAAGGAAAGGGTAGCACCAGCCAGCAGGGGAGCAAATACTTTACTCATAGCAGATTTTAAGCCTACCGCCAGCTTGCTCTGTGCTGTTGCCAGCCCTTTATCAAGTTTTGAAGCGTCAATGCCTAACGCTATATATAAAGTATCAACTACTTTTGCCATGCTTTAGCCTCATTGATTCCGTTAATATACGCAATTTCATACAGATCCATTGCGTCCTCATAGCTGTATACTGTTTGCAGTTCATATAAAGTAGCCAGATTACGGCTCAATATCACAGCAAACAAGTTCCTTACATTTGGGTACTCCTGCCAATGCTTACCGCTGGCTTGACTTCTTGGGAGTTCCCTGCGTCTTGAAAAAAATCAAAAGACAAGCTGAAAGCTTCCTTTTTCAGCGTGAGCAGTGTGCGGAAATCCTCAATGTAGCCGTCCACTGTTTCCGGGGTGCATTTCTCTTCCATCTTGCCTACTACCCGGTAACAGCACCCCAGCAGAATGTCAGAAAGTTCTTTCACTCTTGTATAATCCAGCTTTTCAAGGGCAGAAAATAAAGCCTTTGTGTTAAGCTGGTAGTTTTTCAGTTCATTCACATCCATGTCACCCAGTTCCTTATTGGCTAACAGCAGTAAGGCTTTGATAATCAATTCTTCCTGCTGGGTAGCCGTTAACTGCTTGATTTTAAACTGGAGTGAATTGCCGTTATCGTTAATTGTGATAGTTTTTTCTTTTAACATAATTACCCCCTAGAAAGCCGTAAAACGCCCTATAACGCAGTTTTATACAAGCCCCCATTAAGTTTATGAGTAGCCGTATAAACTGCGTTTACAGGCGTGTTTCTTATGCTATGGTCTTCTTCTCAAAATCGAAGCCATAGCTTACCGGGTCAAGTACCCTTTTCAGTGCAGGAAGAGCCTTGGCTGTTTTCAGTACGCCCCCGGTGTAGGTGTAGGTCTTACCCACAGCAGGAACAGTGATAACCAGCGTAACTTCATAAGTACGCCTGTTCTTCTGGCTTGCCAGATACAAGTTATTTAAGAACTGTACGCTGGGGCTAGCTGCTTCAAACTGAATTGTTACATTTTTGATGCTGGGCGTATAGCCAGCCGCCATGTAACCATCCACGCCCATCCGGGTTTCAGCAATGGTATCCTCTGCTTCATCAATGGCTTGGTCAGTGCTAAAGTTATTCAGAGCAAAGCCAGCAGGGTATAAATCTTTGACTACCATGTAGGCGGTAGCGTTTGCACTAGTAATATTATTCATTTATGCCACCCCCTTACATTAAGGCTGTCATGGGTACATTCAGCTTGTTAACACTGCCGCCATAGGTGTACCACACATTAATAATAGGCGTTCCCCTTTCAGCCCTAACAGCCGCTCCGGGGTCTTCCACCTGTACAAAATAACCCTCTGTGAAAAGCTGTTCCGTAATATCCTGCCCAGCTTCCACATATAACTCTGCTTTCTGCTTTTCAGAAAGCACTACGCCAGCGTCAATAACTCCATTTAAGAGAGCTGTGTTGATGGGGTCTTGTAACCATGCCTTAATCTGGGTATAGCCTGCTTCAGTGTAAGGCACACGCCCTGCAATGGTCATGCCATCCATGCAGGAAATCTGGATAGCACTGCGTAACCAGATAGCATTTACCCATGCGTCAAGATAGCGGTAATCCCCGGATACCTTGCCATTGTACATGAAAACAAATTCCGGGTTTCTGGTAGCCCA
>NZ_JBGVLF010000002.1:0-3669 GCF_045124115.1 Phascolarctobacterium sp. | reverse complement strand
TTACAAAGACCATTGCGACCGCAAACCGCTATTTTACTTCGACGTTATAGCAAATCATATCTTTGCAAATGGCGACGGGGCTAATTAAGATTATAGAACTAATTTTAAGTAGAAGGCAGGAAAGACGAAAATGCAGCGAATTAAAGACAAAGAATTAGAGCCGACCGAATGGCAAGTAGACCCGAAAACGGGCGAACGCTTCCGCATGATCGGCAAAATTAAAGAATATGAACTTATGGTTCGTATTGACGGTATCGAAATCCCACAAAGCCAACTTGCAGACTATCACAAACGCAAGAAAGAAGCAGAGGAACGGCGCAAGGCTGAAGCTATGGAAGCAGCAAAGAACCGTCCAGAGCCTAAAAGCTGCCCATTTGCGAATGGATGCAATACCACTTGTAAGCGTGAGGGCTGTAAAATCTTTGCGAATGGCAAATGCGCCCTTGCTACCATTGCCGATGCTTCCGGCGTGGAAATCGAAGAAGCACCCGCAAAGGATAACAGAAAATGTCCGTTTTCGATTTATGGGCATTGTAAGGGATGCGCTCTGTATAACAAAGGCTGCGCCATTGTCCGGCTTGCAGCGTCAACAATCAACAAATAATTTTTATGAAATGAGGTACTTATAATGAGCAGATTTAACACTTTTGTACAGCAGGTAAACGACATTGCACAGACTTCTTTTGAGCAGATCGGCAAGGCAGAAGCCGCCTACAAGGATGCTGAAAGCAAGTACAACGCAAACAAGCGTCCCGCCCGTGGCGTGTGGAATGCAGATGCTGCCACTATTGCCAAGGCTGCAAGAGCCGAAGCGAATTACCATGAAGCAAAGGAAGCCTATGACAAGTTGAGCCGTAGCTTGCCTGATCAGACCCGTGCGGAAGTGGCGAAGATTCGCAGCGCACTTGAAAAGGCAGTAACGGACTTTTACGCAGCAGACCCCAAAGCCATTGATGCAAACACTATGGAACTGCTGAAAAGCGGTATTCTAAAGCCCGCCGAATATGACCGTCTTTTTGAAGTTGCAAACCATGGGGACAACGCTACCATGTGCAGACTGATCGCACAGGCAGCAGAAACGGCAGCGGCAAATGCAAAGGACGATGATACCGCCCGGCAGCTGCGCTATGTGGCAAACAAGGGCAGAGGTTTGGACGGCAGACATTATATGCAGGCTTTTGACAGTATGGCAGATGCCCTTGATCGTAGCTTGCGCCGTACCTACCTTATTCCCAAGTGGGACGAAATGACCGCCAATATTCGGGAAAATTTCTGATCATGGCAGTAAGTGAAAAGCACTTAAAACGAGCCGCAGAAAATGAGCGTGAAAATGCCGCTATATGCCTATTCTGTACAAAAGAGGAATGCACCGGAGCGGACGCTTGTTTTCGTGAGCAAAAGAAACAGCGGCAGCGTCAGTATCAAGCAGACCGGCGAAAAGCGGAATTGTCTTTAGATGCTTTTTACAATGCGCAACAGGCAAAGGAAAACCGTAGGCGCAGAATTGAAGCACAGGCGGCTTTTCAGAAAAGAAAAGAAGCCGAATAAAATCACTTGTCCCCCTGTAGGGTAGACATAGAATTTCTCCTTTATAAAGGGAAGCCGTCCGGCAATCGCTGGGCGGTTTTCTCATGCCAAAACAAAGAAAAAAGGCGGCTTTCCGTGATTGGAAAACCGTCTTTTGTATGTTCATAAACCAAACTGAGATAAAGCCTTTTGGAAAGATTTGATCAATGCACCCTCATCGTAATTTTTTCGTTTGACTTGATTGCTGATAATTTGAGAAAGAATGTCAATTTTTTCACTATCCCATTTTAGCTTGTTAGCAATAGGGGTTGCATCTTTGACAAAAGCGGTATCACGAAAAGTATTATTCCATTTGGAGTTAAACAAATAGCTCAACATAAGCATTTGCATTGCATCGACATATTTCTTTTCTTTTTTAAGTACCTTGCACTGTGCATAACGAATTTTCCCGGTTAATTCACTATGAGAAAACAAAATACTATTAAGATAGCCCCATGCCTTATTATTCTGACCACTTTTTATGTAAAGATCAGCAAGGTACATAGTGTGAGTATCGGACTTTAATGGTGGCTTTGATGTAATTAGCGCATACTCATAGACACTAATCAGCTTATCAATGTCATTATCAGTTTTGTATTGTTCCCGTGCTTCCCAAACAGATGTAAGCAGCTTTTCTTGATGCTCTAAATCGGATTTAGTTTTCTTAAATTCGGGATGCACCCGCTCAACTAATTCTTCTGCTGTTAATGTTCTGTTAGCAGTCTTATTTGCACAGGCTGAACAACGACCATATTTATCAATTTTTAGGAAGATACCACGCTTTCCGCATATTGAACACTTAGCCATACATTCACCCCCTTTAATTAAAATATAGCAGAAAAGGGAGTAGAAAACTACCCCCTTTTTCTATGCGGTATTAAAGCCAAACCACGATGGCAAAGCCACCTTTGAAGAAATAAGGTTTGTTTAATACCCTTGTGGTGGAGCCGAGGGGAATCGAACCCCTGTCCGAAAGCAACTTGGAAGGAACTTCTCCGGGTGCAGTTTGTTATTTACATTCCCTCCACGCAGCGGGAACAAACACCCTCAGCGTGTCAGTAGCTTCATGATGCATGGTGCGCTCAAAGCTTTGCGCACGCACGGTCTCCACTCAGATCACACCCGAGCCCGGCTCGTGGACCTTCCGGGGCGGATGGGCGCCTAATTAGGCAGCCAGAGCAACAGAATTGTTGTCAGTTAAATTTAAAAAGTACCCGTTTTATCGTGGTCAGGTGCCACGACCCGCTTATCCAGCCTCACTACCCCCGTCGAAACCAGTACGGCCCCGGATGAGTGAGTTATAAGATATGAGATACAAGATATAAGATACTTTTAGGTATCTTATATCTCATATCTTCTATCTTGTATCTATTTGTCAGAACCGTCCGTAGGGATCACGCAGCTTCTTGGGTTCGGGATAGGTCTCGCCCTTGGTATCCACGGTAATGGAAGCGATCTTCTGTTCAGTCTGGGGGCGGTCCATGCGGTCGGTCTTGACGGCAGCGATGGCGTCTACCACATCCATGCCGGAAGTGACCTTGCCAAAAGCAGCGTACTGGCCGTCCAGATGCTTGGCATCCTCGTGCATGATGAAGAACTGGGAGCCGGCGGAGTTGGGGCTCTGAGAACGGGCCATGGACAGAACGCCGCGCTTATGCTTCAATTCATTTTTGACGCCGTTGTAGAAGAATTCGCCCTTGATGCAGTAGCCGGGGCCGCCCATGCCAGTGCCCTCGGGACAGCCGCCCTGGATCATGAAGCCAGGGATGACACGGTGGAAGATCAGACCGTCGTAGAAATTATGATTGCACAGATCGATGAAGTTGTAAACGCTCTGGGGAGCCTTCTCGGGGTACAGCTCGCCCTCAATGACGCCGCCGTTTTCCATGGTGATCTTAAAAGTAGGATTTGCCATAGTGTTAATATCTCTCCTTCATAGCCCGGTCGATCTGACGCTTGGCGTCTTTTTCAGCCGCGGCTTGTCTTTTGTCGTAAAGCTTTTTGCCCTTGCACAGGCCAACCTTCACCTTCACCCGGCTGCCTTTCAGGTAAACCGAAAGAGGGATCAGGGAGTAGCCGTCCTGCTTGACCTTGCCGAAGAGC
>NZ_JBGVLF010000001.1:0-58038 GCF_045124115.1 Phascolarctobacterium sp. | reverse complement strand
GACATGGCATAAATCCCCTTTGCTTTGATTTTGTTAGCGCTTTAATTATACCAAAGGGATACGGTTTATGCCTTTTTTATTGGCTGAAATATTGAGTTTTCAAGGTTCTAACCTATTTTTAGGTGTGGGAAGTTTTAGTATATTACTAACAAACGAATTTAATTTTTCTTGTGTCATACCTACATACAGCAATCTATGAAAAAAGCCCTAGGCTTTTTCACCTAGAGCTTTCACTTTATTTACGTAATAAATTTCTTACCTCGTCCAGGGGAATCAGTCCTGCTTTCACCTGCGTACTTAATGCCCTGAACACTTCAGTTTGTTCAGCAGTCAAGCGGAACTGTACTTGTTTTGTTACTTCTTCTCCTGTCTTTTTGGGTCTACCTGCTCCCGCTCGTGCACCTCCAGAGTTTGGGCGTGCACCTCCCCATGTTCCTTTTTGTTCTGTCATTATTGCTCACCTCTTTGCAATTACATTACGCCTATGTATATAAAAAACCTCCCTAACAACGTTAGAGAGGTTATTTTCTGTATTGGTGCCGCGGACCGGAATCGAACCGGTACGGGTATCACTACCCGAGGGATTTTAAGTCCCTTGCGTCTGCCAGTTCCGCCACCGCGGCAGACAAACTAAAAAAGAAAATAAAAATGGAGGCGACACCCAGAATCGAACTGGGGATAAAGGTTTTGCAGACCTCTGCCTTACCGCTTGGCTATGTCGCCTTAAAAAATGGAGCGGAAAACGAGATTCGAACTCGCGACCCCCTCCTTGGCAAGGAGGTGCTCTACCACTGAGCTATTTCCGCATATATGGTGCCTCAGCACAGAATCGAACTGTGGACACAAGGATTTTCAGTCCTTTGCTCTACCAACTGAGCTACCGAGGCATGTTTGGCGACCCGGATGGGACTCGAACCCACGACCTCCGCCGTGACAGGGCGGCATTCTAACCAACTGAACCACCGGGCCAAACAACATGTTTATTATAACGCAAAGTTACGTATATGTCAACTACTTTTTTCTACTTTTTTAAAAACTCCATGGTCTCCAGCAAATGCTTCTGCAAATGCTCCGTCAAGAGCTCCAACTTCTTGTCGTCAGGCACCACCGCAGGCACATCAAAGACGTTAGTAGTCAAAGGCAGACCATGCTGCTTCATCTCCGCAAAAATCTCGTTGCGGAAAATGTTGTAGGAAAAATAAATTTGATTACCACCTGCAAAATCGGTGTAATCCAAAAAGATAAAGGAGCCATTGATATAGGGCAGCAAATGCTCCGGAGTAATGAATAGTTCAAAGCCATCCACAGGCTGGGGCAAATCACGCCAAGCGTTCCATCCGTCCATGCCAATACCTGCACCTTCATAGCCCAAACTGCGCATCCTGCTCATATCCATTTCCGCCAGCATGGCAGGCAAATGCTCCCTCAGCTCTTGGAAAAATTTATCCCGTTCCCGCGAAAAATAGCGTTCATCCCTAAAGGTATGCAAGCCCACTGTCTTCACAGGCACATAATCGAAAGTTTCAGATGTATAAGTAATATCAAGACGACAATGGGCAGCTTCATTAACATAGGCAGCAATATTCAGAATCTGTCCTTGTATGCCACTGCCCTGCTCCAGCTTAAAGCCACCTATTTCCTTAGGCAATTCTTTAAGGGGTTCGTAATCCTGCAGACTTTCTTCAATTTCTGTAATACTAGCCTGACCCATTTATGCCTCCCACCGCAACCGCGGTTTTATTTTACGCTTCTTTATCTTGGGGCAGAATCAAATTCAACACTGCTGCCACCAAGAAAACTACTGCTACACAGTTTTCTGCAAAAACATTCTTCACTAAAGCCGGCGCAATCTTAAAAATCGCAGGTGTTTGGGTAAAGCCAATACCAATAGACAACGCCAAAGAGGCAATGGTAATATTGCGATGAGTAGCACCACATTTAGCAATCATCTGCACACCACTAACTACGATGGAGCCAAACATCATCAAAGTGCAACCACCTAGAACAGATTCCGGCAGAGATGCCAAAAGCACGCCCAAAGCAGGGAATAAGCCTGCCATAATCATAATCACAGCACCGCTGGCAATAGCAGAACGATTGACAACCTTTGTCATAGCGATCAAGCCAACGTTTTGGCTAAAGGAAGTAATTGGCATACAGCCAAAAACAGATGCCAAACTGGAAACAAGACCATCACAAGTAATAGAGCCGGAAATCTCCTTTTCTGTAGCTTCACGATTCAAGCCGATGGCGGTCATGGCGGTAGTATCGCCAATTGTTTCCGTCGCAGAAACCATGAAAATCAGGAAGAAAGCAAAAATAGCGCCAGGTTCAAATACCATTTCAAAGGGCATAATAGTAGGAATAGCAATTAAATCTACATTGGACAAACGACTTAAATCAACCATACCCATGAAGGAAGCCACAATATAGCCTACGACCAAACCAAACAGCACAGAAAGCTGCTTATAGAAAGATTTAGCAAAAATATTAAAACCAATGCAGCTTAATAAAGTAATAGTACCTACTAAAATATATTTACCATCACCAAAATTAGGATTGCCAAAGCCTCCGCCAAAAGAGTTAGCGCCTACAGCCAAAAGGCTGAAACCAATGGAAGTTACCACTGTCGCAGCCACAATAGGAGCAATAATGCGGCGCCAATATTTTGCGAACAACCCCAAAACGCCTTCCAAAATACCGCCCACCAGAACTGCACCCATAATACCACCGTAACCGTACTTGCTGCCAATTACGCAGGCAATGGAAACAAAGGTAAAGCTAATACCCATAACTATAGGCAGACCACTGCCAACGCGCCAAATAGGATATAGCTGGATTAAGGTACCAATGCCTGCCACCAACATAGCAGACTGTACCAAAGCGCCACTTTGTTCCACAGGCATTTTAATAACGCCAGCCACAATCAAAATCGGAGCGATATTAGCAACAAACATCGCCAAAATATGCTGCAACCCAAAAGGAACAGCCTTACTTACAGAAATTTTCCCATCTAATTCATAAATTGCATCAGTAACAGCTTTCTTTTCTTGCATACTTCCCTCTTAATCTTCCTGACGGAACTGAATGGTACCCGTTCCAGCGTCCATTTTGTCGATAATTGCCAAGGAGTGCAGATTTACCCCCATTTGACGCAGCTTATCGCCACCGCCTTGGAAACCTTTCTCTACTACCACACCGATACCTTCCACAATACCGCCTGCTTGACGTACGATATCCATCAGGCCTTCCAATGCACAGCCATTAGCCAAAAAGTCATCAATAATCAGCACGTGGTCGCCTTTATTCAAGAATTTTTTGGACACAACTACATCATTGGTTTTGCTATGAGTATAGGAATAGATCTGGGTGAAGTAGACATCCTTATCCATGTTGCTACCGCTAGTCTTTTTGGCAAAAACTACAGGCACACAAAAATACATGGCAGCAACGCAGGCAATACCGATACCGGATGCTTCAATAGTAAGAATTTTATTAATAGGACGATCAGCGAATAAACGCTTAAATTCCTTGCCACATTCCGCAATAAAAGGCACATCGATTTGATGATTCAAGAAACTATCCACCTTGAGCACATTACCGCTTCTAATAACGCCATCCTTGAGAATTTTCTCTTCCAACAATTGCATAAATAAAGCCTCCCCCTTCAGAAAAAATAACCGTTTTTATAGAATTACCGTTAAATTATAAGGTCTATTCTATCACAACGTAAAGAACAGGTAAAGGGAAAATCGTAACTTTTTTGACAGTTCCGTAATTAATGTTCGGGTTTTATGGTGTCTGAATCGTCACACTGCTGCCTACGCCCCCGGCAGTGTGGTTTTTCGTTACGACAACCTTACGCTCTATCATATCCTGTAAATCCTGCACATGGCTAATAATGCCTACCAAGCGACTGCCTTCGCTAAGTCCTTGCAATGTTTGCACCGCCTGCTGCAATGCATCCCCGTCCAAAGAGCCAAAGCCTTCGTCTACAAACATAGTATCCATATGGATACCTCCGGCGTTAGCCTGCACTTCGTCCGCCAAGCCCAGTGCCAAAGCCAAACTTGCCAAAAAGGATTCACCACCGCTTAAAGTTTTAACGCTACGGCTTTTTCCACTATAATGGTCGATAACCTCTAGCTCCAATCCTGTCTTACTGCGTTTATTATCAGCATTTTCCACTGCCTCGCGATGGAGTTCGTACTGACCTTTGGTCATATTAGTCAAACGGATATTAGCCTTGCGAATAATACGGTCAAAATATGTCATCTGGATATAAGTTTCCAAATCAACTCGTTGCTTACCTGTCAAATTGCCATTAACAGTATCGGACAAAGTACGCAACCATTGGTTTTCCGCTTCACAAGCTGACAGTTGCTGTTGAGTTCCGCCTGCTTCCCCTTGGATATCCTTGTTTTTGGCAATATCCGCAAAGACTGCCTTGCAAGCTTTGTCCGCCTCAGTTAATTTTTGCTGCAGCTCTTGTGCCAAAGTTTCCAGTTGTTCATCTCCCTGCGGCACTTGCGCCTGAGCAAGCTGCTCCGTCAAGCTTTGAACGCGTCCGTGCAATTCCTGCAATTCCTTCTCTCTTTGTTGAAGATTTTTTTGCATCCCTTTCAGCTTATTTTCCTGCGCCAAGCGTGCAGCAACCTGTTTTTGCGCTTCATTTACCGCAACACGGCATAAGCCTAGCGCAGAACCGACCTTATTATTAAGTTCTTCAAGACGGTGTGCAGTTTCCTGCTCTTTAATAGCTACAGCTTGATGAATTCCAGTTACAGTTTCTTCGCCTACCAACGCTTTCCCTTGCTCCGCTAGCAAGCTTTGCGCCTCATCTAAATTTCTTCTCTGGTTCACGCCCTCCCCATACAGGCCATCCTTTTTAGCCTTGGCTTGTTCCGCCTCTACCTTCGCCTGCTTCACTTGATTCTCATTCGGTACGTTATGAGCAACAACTGCTAGCCGTGGATGATGCACAGAGCCACAGACGGGGCAAGGAACACCCTCCTCCAGCTTTTGCGCCATAATGCCCGCTTGCGCTCCTAAGAAAGCGACTTCCAAAGCATCCTGTTTTTCACTTAATTTTCTATATTTATCCAGCGCCTGCTTATACGCAGAACGTAATTCATCTAACTTCTTCTGCTGCAATTCTACGCGGACAGCCTGCTCATCCAATGCTTTATAGCTTTTCAAAGTATTTTGCAGTTCTGCCTGCAAGCTTTCCACACCTGCCAGTTTCTGTTGCGCCTTGGTTATTTCCTCGGAAATATTCTTCTCAGCAACTACTGCCACGTTGGCAGGAGCAATTTTAGGAAAGCGCTGTTGCAAATCATTATAGACAGTTTGGACACGCTGCAGTTCCGCCTCTGCGCTCCCCATGCTCTCCAATGTTTTTTCCTCGTCCTCCTGCTGTTTTTGCAGTTGCTCCACTTCAGGCGTAACAAGTTCCACGCGCTTTTGGGCTACAGCCAAATTGTTTGCCAGCTCTTGATAATTTTGTACCACCTGCAGTTTTTCTTTAACGCTGCCCAACTGGGCATCCAAATCATGCTTGCTTTGCTCCATTTCTGCAAGCTTAGCCGTATCCAAAGTCAGAATCTCCTGCAGCAGTTCCATAACTTCCACACTGCGACCTGCATAAGCACTTGCCGCCCATTGGTTCAGCTTAACTCCCTGTTCCGCATATTCCTCCCTACATTTAATGCCGTTAAAGGATTGCGCCAAACTGCGTTTCAATTCTTCCAAACGGCTTTTGTTTTGGTTATAAGCAGTCTTAATCTTTTCTTGCACATCCTTATAAAAATACGTATGGAAAAGCTTGCTGAAAATAGCGCGACGTTTTTCCGTATCTGTTTCCAAAAGCTCGCGGAAACGTCCCTGGGCAATCATGGCAATCTGCACGAACTGTTGGTAGTTCAACCCTAAAAGCTCCACTATGGCAGGCGTTACGGCACTCATTTTCGTTACCGGCGCCCTATCGTCAGGATATTCCAAAATAGCTGCCGCCTTTTCCGTAGTCATGCCACCGCCGCGCTTAGCAGGACGCTCGTACTCCGGATTACGCCTAACAACGTACTCTTGCTCATTATACTTAAAGGTCAGCTCCACAAAAGTGGGCGTATCCCCATCGGCGTACTGACTGCGCAACATTTTGCCATCACGGGAACCGCCGCTTGTTTCGCCATACAAAGCATAGGTCAGAGCATCAAAAAGCATGGTTTTGCCTGCACCGGTATCACCGGTAATCAAGTACAGCCCTTGCTCGCCCAAAAAGGTAAAATCTATTTCCGTACGTCCGGCATAAGGGCCGAAAGCGCTAATCACCAAGCGAAGAGGCTTCATTGTTCACCCTCCAATCTCTCCAACAAATCCTGTACAAACTGCTTTTGTGCATCATTTAGCTCTTGATTGTTCTGCAAAGCGTAAAACTCGCTAATAAGCTCTAAACTGCTTTTCTGCTCCACTGCCTCCGCAGCCTCCACCTGACCTGTCATACGGGTGCGGGCATTGTCGTATTCCAACTGCAGTAAATTTTTGTAGACGGAACGCAGCTTTTGCACTGCATCAGGCACATCGAACTCATCCGTCAGAGTAATATGGTAAAAATCCTTTAGCTGTTCATTTTCATCCATGGGAAAATCTTTATAAAAGCTTTTGCTAAACACTTCCGCATAAGTACCGCGCACCTTGTGCAGCTCCCGTAGGGGAACTAAAGGAAGCAGACGCACCTTTACGTCGCCTTTAGCACCCAGTTCTACTACGGTTACGCTTTTTTCTTGTTTCCATTCGGAGAAGGAATATTTCAATGGCGTACCGCAGTAACGGATGCGCTCGCTGCCAACGTTCTGGGGACTGTGGATATGTCCCAAGGCAACATAGTCAAAGTCTTTGAAGACTTCCGCACCAATATTATCCAGACCGCCTACATTAACTGCCTCACTATCGCACATTTGGGCGCCTGTAACAAATTGGTGGCACACCAACACATTGCGCTCCGTAGTGTCCACCGCCATCAGCTCCACTGCCTTGGCTACAGCTGTATGGTAGGAAGTTATTTCTTCCGCCATTGCTTCAGGCAAGGCATGGCGCACTAAGGCAGGCTTAACGAAGGGCAACAGATAGATGTTTACCGGTCCGAACTCGTCCTGCAGCACTACAGGCTTGCTTTCCGCCCTGTAGCAGGCACCCACATGGACACCGCTGTGCTGCAAAAGGCGGGCACCGAAATCAAGTCGTTCCGCAGAATCATGGTTGCCGCTAATCATGCACACGGGTACTTTGGCAGATGCCAGTTTCGTTAAAAAATCATCACACAACTGCACTGCTTCCGTAGTTGGGATGCTCTTATCATAAATATCCCCAGCCAACAACACTGCATCAGGCTGTTCTTTTGCCACCAGCTGCAGGATTTGCTCTAAAATATATTTTTGATCCTCAATAAGGGGATACTCATTAAGGCGTTTGCCTAAATGCAAATCGGACAAATGCAACAGCTTCATAATCAGTCCTCCTTGTACAGACTGCGCAGCAATTTGATTTCCGCAGCGTAACCGGGCAGTTCATTGGGTGTTTCCAAATAAAAGGGTAAATGACGTAACGCAGGATGATTCGTCACCGCAGCCAGCGCTTCCAAACCGATATTGCCTGCACCAATACAAGCGTGGCGATCCTTATGGCTACCCAAAACATTCATACTGTCATTCATGTGGATAGCACGCAAACGTTCCAAGCCGATGACCTTGTCAAATTGCTCCAGAACACCGTCCAAATCATTGACGATGTCATAACCGCCGTCAAAAATATGACAAGTGTCCAAGCATACGCCCATATATTCGTTAAGCTGTACCTTATCAATAATAGCTGCTAATTCTTCAAAACTACGTCCCACTTCGGAGCCTTTGCCTGCCATCGTTTCCAAAAGTACAGTAGTATGCAGGCCGCGATGCAGCACACTGTTGAGCATGTCTGCAATCTTGGCAATGCCAACTTCCGCCCCCTGTTTAACATGGCTACCTGGATGGAAATTATAGAGATTTCCCGGTACGTGCTCCAGCATCGCCAAATCACCTTCCATGACCATGTGGGCAAACTCCACCAGATTGGGCGCAGCAGCACAAGGATTCATAGTGTAAGGAGCGTGCGCTAAAAGCGGAGCAAAATTGTGCTCCGCACATAAAGCGTTCAACGCTGCAGTATCCGCTGGGTCAACAGCCTTCGCCTTACCCCCGCGGGGATTGCGGGTAAAGAATTGGAAAGTGTCCGCGCCAATGGACAGGGCAGTTTTGCCCATGGCTAAAAAGCCTTTAGCAGAAGATAAATGACAACCTATATGTAACATAATAAATGCTCCTTTGCAAAGTATATTCTACTTAATAATATACAGCCCCTGACACTCCTTGTCAAAGAAACAAAAGCATAAGCACCACATAAAAAACTTGGTCTAATCCGAAAAAAAAGGCTTGCCAAACGCAAGAAAACCTGCTATAATTTTTCTTGTTCTTATGAACGGTTACTCCGGGATGGTGTAATGGTAGCACAAGTGACTCTGGATCATTCGGTCTGGGTTCGAGTCCTAGTCCCGGAGCCAATATGGCGCCATGGTCAAGCGGCTAAGACGTCGCCCTCTCAAGGCGAAATCCGGGGTTCGATTCCCCGTGGCGCTACCACGAAAACTCAACTCCAAGCAAAACTGCTTGGAGTTTTTTGTTAACTACGCAAGGAGGCTTTGTATGCATCAATACTTGTTTTTCATTGGCGATTTCCCCGTGCGCATGTACGGACTTGTTTTATGTATGGCCATCTTCCTCGCTACGGGCACTGCTTACTTTTTGGCAAAGCAGGACGGCCGTTGGCATGAACATGTAGTGGATATCGGTATCTACGGTGGTTTTGCCGGACTTATCGGCGGACGCTTGTGGGATGTGTTCTTCTTCGACTGGGAATACTACAGCGAGCATTTGCTGGAAATCCCCTACGTATGGCAGGGAGGCATGGCAGTGCAGGGCGGTATGCTGGCAGGCACTTTAGCAGGCATTGCCTACTGCAAAATGCACAAAATTGACTGGCTCGCCTTCGGCGATATCGTCGTTCCTTCTTTAGTAATTGGCCAAGCCATCGGCCGTATGGCCAACCTGCTCAACGGCGATGCCTTCGGCACCCCTACCGGTGGCAACTTCGGCATTCTCTATCCAGAAGGTACTTTGGCTTATAAAACCTACGGTGCTACACCCCTATGGCCTGCAGAAGTATGGGAAGGACAGCTGGATGTAGTTATCTTCGTCCTACTGCTCTTGTTCCGCTGCACCAACCACGCCCGCGGTCAAGCTCTGTGCCTCTACCCCATGCTTTACTCCGTAGTACGTTTCTTCTTGGAAATGCTCCGTGGCGACTACGCTGAACCGTGGATGTTCGGTCTGAAAAGTGCCCAAGCAACCAGCCTTGGCTTCTTCCTCTTCGGCCTAGTCTGCTTTATCTACTGCGGTTGGGCAGAAAAGCACAAAGCAGCGCCCCAAGCCAAGCGCAATAAAAAATAGAAAAACTTGCAAAAAAGCTGTTGACAAATCAGCGTTATTCCGCTATAATATCAATGTTGCTTAACCAAGCAGCCGAATGGCCTCGTAGCTCAGCTGGATAGAGCGTTTGACTACGAATCAAAAGGTCGCAGGTTCGAGTCCTGCCGAGGTCACCATTATGAAAATAGCACCGCAACTTCCGTTGCGGTGTTTTTGTTTTTTATACGAAAAGTAAAGGCGGAGACAACAGTAGTCATTGTTGCCATATCCCTAGACGAATCATTGCGATTTTAGCTCATGAGTGCTTAGAATCACAGAAGTGAAGCGAACTGAGAAATACCTTGTTTTTCGAACAAGATCGGCCGCGAACCTTCGTCGTGATTCTGCACGGAATGAGCGTTAAGAAATCGCACGTGAGTTGGGATATGGCAACATGACTATATATTGTGTCTCCGCCTCTTTTATTTACCCAATATTTCGTCGTTATCTTCCCCAAGACGTGGTGCACGCTTACGCAGGGACGCAGGCGTTTTGCTCAGCTTCATGGCAAAGCCAAGCTGCTTGTATTCGCCCAGTTCCTCGTCTTCCACCTTGAGCACCATCTCATTAGCAACGGTCTGCTCCGCTGCCACAGCCTCAGCAAAATTCAAGACAGGCGTAACGCAGGTATCCTTGCCTGCCAAGTATTCCGTCCACTCCGCCATAGTGCGTTTAGCGAACTCCAGCTGCAGCTGCTGCGCCAAATATGGGTGATTCTTCGTATCGTCCACCAAATCAACCATATCCGCGCGCTCTAACGCTTGGCACAGATTTGTCCAAAACTTCTTCTCCAAGCAGCCCACGGAAACGTAACGATGATCCTTAGTTTCATAAATATTATAGTTGGCATTGGCGCCCGTCAGCCAATTATTGCCACGCTCCGCCACAAAGCCACTGCCAAAATACAGGCTGGCAGCCCCAGGCATCATGGTCATAGCCACATTGTACAGGGAAATGTCAATCTCCTGCCCTTCCCCCGTCATTTGGGCGTGGCGCAATGCAATCATAATCGCCATGCCTGCCGCCATAGAAGCGTTCATATCCGCCATTAGTACACCGGGAATCGCAGGCTTACCCCCTGCTTCCCCGCTCATAGCGGTAATGCCTGCTAAGCTTACGTAGCCAATATCGTGGTCCGCCTGTTTTGCTAGCGGACCTTTACTACCATAACCACTGAGGGAACAATAAATAATTTTAGGATTAACCTTGCTTGCTACCGCATAATCCACGCCCAGTTTTTTTAGCACACCGGGACGATAGCTTTCCACAACCACATCCGCTGTTTCCACCAACTTCAAGAAGGCAGCACGCCCTTCGTCGCTTTTCAAATCGATGGTTATGCTCTTTTTGTTGCGGTTCAGTTGCAGGTGCCAATAGCCAAAGTCCTTGAGAAAAGGCGGAAAACTGCGGGAATAATCACCGCGGCCGGGCTCCTCAATCTTAATAACCTCCGCCCCAAAATCAGCCAAAAGCATGGTGCAGTACGGACCGGGTAAAAGCCTGGACATATCCAAGACTCGGATACCTTCTAAAGCAAGCATGGTTATCCCTCCCTGCTAGACAACTTGGAAAATATAGAATTTAAGATAATAAGTTTCCGGAACATTCCACAGCACCGGATGGTCAGGCGCTTGTTGGCGCGCCTCGATTTGGCGCAAAGACACATTGGCATCCTTGGCTGCATCTTTCAGCATTTGTACAAAAAGTTCTTCCTTCATAAAATGAGAGCAGGAACAGGTTGCCAAATAGCCACCGCGAGGTAATAACTTCATCGCTTTGAGATTGATTTCCTTATAACCGCGAATAGCGTTCTTCACCGTGCTACCGGATTTAGTGAAGGCAGGCGGGTCCAGAATAATGAAATCGTACTCATGGGAATGGTTATTGAACAGCTCGCTGAGCAAATCAAAGACATTGGCCTGCAAGCCTTTCATGACGTGGTCATAGCCATTGATTTTGGCATTATGGTCTGCCATCTGCACAGCTTCGGCGCTAATATCCACCGCAGTAACGGAAGCAGCACCACCTTGAGCCGCATTTAAAGCAAAGCTGCCCGTATGGGTAAAGCAGTCCAAAACATGACGTCCCTTGGCAATCTTCGCTACAGCCTGACGATTATATTTTTGGTCCAGGAAGAAACCTGTCTTCTGACCGTTCTCTACATCCACAGTATATTTGATACCGTTTTCTACAATCTCCGTAGTTACAGGCCCATGTTCAGGCAATTGAGGGCTGTCGAACCAGTTCTTGCCTTCCTCCATGCCTTCCAACAGACGGATTTTTACATCATTACGCTCGAACAGACCGCGAATGTTCTGCCCCATTTCCTTTAAAATTTTAATTAGCAGTTCAAAAATCATCTGCTTGCGCACTTCAATACCCAAACTTAAAGTTTGCGTTACTAAAAGGTCGTTGAAACGGTCCACAGTCAAACCGGGGAATTGGTCCGCCTCGCCAAAAATCAAACGGCAGCATTGGAAGTCCTGCTCGCCCATAACGGTACGGCGGTACTCCAAAGCGTAGCGCAGACGGCGCTCCCAAAAGGCTTCGTCAAATTTATCATTAGTATTGGTAGAGATAATGCGAACACGGATTTTAGATGTATCGTTCACAAAACCTGTGCCGATATATTTACCCTTCGCCGTTACTACATCAACAAGATCACCATTGGCATAAGCACCTTCAACCTTGGTTACTTCTTCGCCAAAGACCCAGGGATGCCCATTTTTAGCAGCCCTTTCTCCCTTCGGAGTCACAAAAAATTTCGCATATTTGCGCATAAGACACCTCCTGATTTATTACCTTTAGTATAGCACATCGCCCCACCCCTGTACAGACACAAGAAAAGGCCCGCCCTTACGGACGGACCTTAACAGTACGGCTAAACAGTTATTAGAATGCAGGAACAACTGCGCCTTTGTATTTTTCTTCGATGAATTTCTTAACTTCAGGAGATTGCAGAGCTTTCATCAGCTTAACGATTTCCGGACGTTTTTCGTCGCCTTTGCGAACAGCAACGATGTTAGCATAGGGAGATTCTTTAGGTTCGGTGAACAGGGAGTCTTTAACCGGGTTCATCTTAGCTTCCATAGCGAAGTTGGAGTTGATTACGGACAAATCAGTATCGTCCATGGAACGAGGCAGCAGAGCAGCTTCGATTTCAACAATTTGCAGTTTTTTGTCGTTGCCGGTGATATCGCCAACGGTAGCTTTAACGCCAACGCCGTCTTTCAGTTTCAGCAGTTTAGCACTTTCCAGCAGAGCCAAGGCACGACCTGCGTTGGAAGGATCGTTAGGAATAGCAATCTTAGCGCCGTTAGGAATATCTTTCAGCTCTTTAATTTTCTTGGAGTAGATACCCATGGGCTCGATATGAACTTTGCCTGCGGAAATCAAGGGCATTTTGCGTTCGGTTGCAAAGGTGTCCAGATAAGGTTCATGTTGGAAGAAGTTAGCATCCAACTCTTTATCGTTCAAAGCCATGTTGGGTTTTACATAATCGCTGAATTCGATTACTTGCATATCAACGCCGTCTTTAGCCAGACCAGCTTTGATGTGGTTAAGAATTTCAGCATGGGGAACTGCAGTTGCACCAACTTTAATGGTAACCTTTTTACCATCAGCAGGAGCAGCTTTTTTGTCACCGCCGCAGCCTGCTGCAACAACAGCAATGCTCAGCAGAGCTAACATAGCTACTAATAATTTTTTCATTATACATTCACTCCTTCTTTTTACTCTAACACATCTTGTAGAGACCATAACAAAGGATATATTAACCTAGTTATTTTGTCAATATTTACATTAGAAAAAAATAGAGCCAACATAAATTAGCTCTATTTTTGTAAATTTTGTTACTCTTTGCTATATTTTGCAATACCAACTTTGTAGAAGTCGTTGCCTTCAGCATCAATGCAGACGATAGCAGGGAAGTCTTTAACTTCGTAACGACGGATTGCTTCCGGCCCCAAATCTTCATAAGCGATCATGGTCTCGCTTTTAATAGATTGGGAAATAACTGCTGCCGCACCACCCACAGCTACAAAGTAAACAGCTCCGTATTTAACGCAGGCATCAATAACTTCCTGGCTGCGCAAGCCTTTGCCAATCATACCACGCATACCTTGTTCAATCATAGTAGGAGTATATTTATCCATACGGCCGCTGGTAGTAGGGCCTGCGCTGCCTACGATTTCGCCCGGTTTGGCAGGAGTAGGACCAACGTAGTAAATAATATTGTTGTGCAAATCCAAAGGCAGTTTTTCCCCACGTCCCAATGCTTCATAAAGGCGTTTATGAGCAGCATCGCGGGCAGTGTAGATATAACCGCTAATGCGTACTACATCGCCTGCATGCAGATCTTTAATGGTTTCAGCCGTCAGAGGCGCTTGAATATATTTAACAGTTGCTTGTTCACTCATTTCCACAACCTCCTTACAGCTCTGCTTCCGCACTACGTGCTTGGTGACAGTTCAGGTTAACTGCGCACGGCATACCGCCAATGTGGGTATGGGTAAATTCTACGTTGACAGCCAAGGCAGTAGTGCTACCGCCCAAACCGCTGGGACCAACGCCGGTCTTGTTCACCAATTCCAATAATTCTTCTTCCAAAGCAGCATAGCGGGCATCAGCGTTGTGTTCGCCGCAGGTACGGGTTAAAGCGTACTTAGCCAAGATAGCTGCTTGTTCCATGTTGCCACCAATGCCGACGCCGACAGTAATGGGCGGACAGGGATTGGGACCTGCAGCACGTACAGTATCTACCACAAATTTCTTAATGCCTTCCACGCCATCAGCAGGTTTCAGCATCTTCAAAGCACCCATGTTCTCGCTGCCACAGCCTTTAGGGCATACAACCATTTTTACTTTGTCACCGGGAACAATCTTGGTGTGGATGATGGCAGGAGTGTTATCACCACTGTTCTTGCGGTCAAAAACAGGGTCGCCTACGGAAGATTTACGCAGATAGCCATCAGTATAGCCTTTGGCTACGCCTGCATGGATAGCGTCGTACAAATCGCCGCCAACAAAATGTACTTCTTGGCCAATCTCTAAGAAAACAACGGTCAGACCGGTGTCTTGGCACAGAGCCACGCCCTTTTTAGCAGCTAATTCGTAGTTTTCTACCAAAGTATTTAAAATTTCACGACCTAAGGGAGATTCTTCAGTTTTAATAGCAGCTTGAATCTTTTCTTTTACAGCTTCAGGCAGATAGCAGCAGGATTCGATGCATAATTTTGCAACAGTATTAGTGATTTCGCTTACGTTAATTTCTCTCATGATTGTCCTCCTTAACGGGCAAGACGTTTAGCAGTGTTAGCTCTTACAACCTCGGGGTCTACGATTTTACGCGCCAGACCGGTTTCAATAGCAACCTTAGCTACAGCGGCAGCTACAGCAGGTGCTACGCGGGGATCGAAAGCATTGGGAACTACGTAATCTTCACGCAGATCCTTTTCGTCAATCAGATTAGCAATGGCAAAAACTGCAGCAACCTTCATTTCTTCGGTAATAGCGCGGGCACGTACATCAATAGCGCCACGGAATACGCCGGGGAATACGGTAACATTGTTAACTTGGTTCGGTCTATCGCTGCGGCCGGTGCCTGCAACAGTTACGCCTGCTTCCTTAGCCGCATCATAGCTAGTTTCCGGAACGGGGTTAGCCAAAGCAAAAACGATGTTTTTCTCAGCCATACTTTGCATAATTTCTTTAGTGAAAACATTGGGAGCGGAAGCGCCAATCAGAACATCGGCACCTTTGGCCGCATCAGCAAGAGTGCCTTGTTTATGTTCTTTATTGGTGTGTTGCGCCAAGAACGCTTGCACACGGTCCAGTTTTTGGTCAATACCTTCGTAGAGAATACCCCAACGGTCAACCATGGTTACATCTTGTGCACCCATACTTACCAACAAACGGCCAATGGCGCTACCTGCAGCACCGCAACCATTAACTACGAATTTGGCAGTACGGAAATCCTTCTTCAAATAACGCAGACCGCCCAATACTGCGCTCAAGCAAGCAATGGCAGTACCATGTTGGTCATCATGGAAAACAGGAATATCAGAAATTTCTTTCAGTCTGTCTTCGATGTCATAGCATTTGGGAGAAGAAATATCTTCCAAGTTAATGCCTGCATAGTTAGGTTCTAACAGTTTTACAGTGCGGATAAATTCTTCCGGATCTTTGGTATCAATGCAAACAGGAACAGCGTCTACATCGCCAAAGGTTTTAAACAATGCAGCTTTGCCTTCCATTACGGGAATAGCGGCTTCCGGGCCGATATCGCCCAAGCCCAGTACACGAGTGCCGTCGGTGCAGATAGCAACCATGTTGCCACGGCAGGTATATTCAAAAGAAAGGTTCTTGTCTTCTTTAATGTCTTTGCAAGGTTCTGCAACACCCGGGGTGTATGCAACAGCCAAATCATGGCGACTAGCAATAGGGACTTTGCTAACTACAGCAATTTTGCCATTATTTTCTAAATGCAATTTTAAAGCTTCTTCACGCAGTGTCATTGTCATACAATTTGCCTCCAATTGGTGTTATTTAGTATACGCTAATTATATATGAACCATACCAATATTGCAAGCAAAATCAATGTGAAATGGAGCATCTGCGCAATTTATTTTTGAAAAATTTATGAGAAAAGGCATCTTAGCATATAAAAAAGCGAGGCAGCATAACTACCTCGCTTTACTGACTTTCATTACATCTACACAACTTGTCAAATTTTTGTTTAGGTTTGACTCAAGCTCCCAACTTATTCTTCCTCTTTGGGGCTTTGTTTAACAGTAACAAAGAATACTCGATGTGCGTCAACATCGGTCACAGTAATCTCTAAATGTTCAACAGTAAAAGCTTCGCCTTTCACCGGAATATGGTTTAAATGCTCCATAATCCAGCCACCTACGGATACACTTTCAGAATCTAACTTAAGATTGAAGAAATCTTCAAAATCCGTTAGCGTTACCTTGCAATCAACACGATATGTATCTACAGCCAACTTTTCAAAATCAGCCTCCACCTCGTCATGTTCATCCCAAATTTCGCCAACCAATTCTTCCAATATATCTTCCATAGTAACAATGCCCAAGGTGCCGCCATACTCATCCACAACTACAGCAATATGAGATTTCTTACATTGCAGTTCTTTGAGCAAATTGCGTACATGCTCGTATTGGTGTACAAATACCGGCGGAGTCATTATTTCCGTTAAAGTCTGGGCAGCTACGCCACCATTGACATAGAAATCTTTTTGGTTAATTACGCCCACAATATTATCAATAGAGCCATCATAAACAAGCAGACGGGAATAATGGGTCTCAGTAAACTTTTTACCAATAACTTCTTTACTATCGTCAATGCTTACCGCTTCCAAATCAACACGGGGCGTAAGAATATCCTCCGCCTGCACATCACGAAACTCAATAGCGTTCTTCAACAGCTCGCCTTCGCTCTTATCAATAGCGCCTTCCTGGCGAACCTCCTCTACCAACATCAGCAGTTCTTCTTGGGACATCTTGGTTTCATCACCGGAACCAAAGAATCTATTCACCAACAACTTCCAATGAGAAAAAATAAAAGTCAACGGTGTTAAAAGCCACTGCAAGAATTTCAGCATAGCAGCAAAATTTCTAGCCAAACTTTCAGGTGCGTCCTTAGCTATACTTTTAGGCGTAATCTCGCCAAAGATCAAAATAACAGCAGTAATGACAACAGTAGAAACGGTAGCACCAAAGTCGCCATACAGTTCAACGAATAACAGCGTACTAATAGACGCTACAGCGATATTAACTATATTGTTACCGATAAGAATGGTAGACAGTAATCTATTATAATCCTCTGCCAAACTCAGAGCCAAAGCAGCCTTTTGATCCCCTGCATCAGCAAGCACTTTAAGCCTCGTTTTATTAAGCGAAGAATAGGCAGTTTCCGCAGCGCTGAAAAAAGCACTCATAACAACACAAACAATAATAGCCAATATACTGGGTAGGTGGTCCATAACTATCTCCTTTACAAATAAAATAAAACAACGGCTGCACTATAGCAGCATACAGTAATAATATTGTAACAGAATAAATTGTTTTCCACAAACATTAAATAAATACAAAAAAGACTTCCCATAATCAGGAAGCCTCTAGTTTCAGTTGGTGGCGGCGCACGGATTCGAACCGCGGACACTGCGGGTATGAACCGCATGCTCTAGCCAACTGAGCTACGCCGCCATATAATCACCATAAGCGCCAATCTGCTTCGTTGCGATTGCGATTGCTCGCTCGCAGTACCATTTAGTACAGCTTCGCTTCACAATCTCATCACGCCTTGTATCTTAGCACTTCTGATGCTTAACAACAAATGGAGCTGATGACCAGGATTGAACTGGTGACCTTATCCTTACCAAGGATACGCTCTGCCGACTGAGCTACATCAGCATATTAAGTTGGTTGCGGGGGGCGGACTTGAACCACCGACCTTCGGGTTATGAGCCCGACGAGCTACCAACTGCTCCACCCCGCGATATTATGTTGGTGGAGAGGGTTGGATTCGAACCAACGAAGCGAAACGCGGCAGATTTACAGTCTGCTCCCTTTAGCCACTCGGGAACCTCTCCGTAGACAACATGGTTATTATACTACTATTCAGCCAAGCTGTCAACTACTTTTTTACAACATTTTTCTCCGCAATGCTTCAAACATTACTATACCTGCAGCCATTGCCACATTCAAGGACTCTGCCTTCCCCGCCATAGGGATATACACGCGCTTATCCGCAGCCTGCAATAAAGTATCGCTAACACCGTTGGCCTCGTTACCCATAACAAACGCCAAACGGCCGCTTAAATCAGCCTTATACAGATTATCTGCACCATCCAGACAGGTTACCAAAAGCTCGTAACCTGCTCTTTGGGCGCACATAATGAATTCATTCTCATCCATACCGCTAAGCACAGGCACATGGAACAAAGAGCCCATGGAAGAACGCACTGTCTTAGGAGCGTAAATATCAACGCAGCCCTTCAACAGCACCACACCGCCAATGCCTGCAGCATCAGCTGTACGCAGCATGGTGCCTACATTACCGGGATCACCCACTCTATCAAGCACCAGCAGCATCTTGCCACTGCCCATCAAGCCTTCCAAGCTGACCTTCTGCATCTTGCACACAGCAATAACGCCTTGAGGAGTTTCCGTATCCGCAATCTTCTTCAATACTTGCTCAGTAACGCACACCAGCTTAACATTTTGGGCAGCAGCCTGCTCTAACACAGCACGAGTGCGTTCATCCTCAACGGCAGTATAGAAAATTGCCTGCGCAGCTTTATAGGCTACCGCCTCCTCCACCGTCCGCAAGCCTTCTGCCAAAAACAGTCCCTGCTGTTGGCGGTGCTTCTTTTGTTTCAGCTCTGCAGCAGCCTTCACCTGAGGATTATTTACAGCACTTAGCTCCATTAGAATTCCACTCCCATCTTCTTGACACCTTCATGAGTGCCTAAAACAACGATTTCGTCACCTTGCTCAAACACAGTCTGCGCTTTGGGGTTGACCATAGTAACTCCCCCTCTTTTTATCGCCACCACGTTAACATCATAGCGTCCGCGTAAATCAGCTTCGATCAAATTCTTGCCAATCAGCTCAGGGGTAACCTGCAAATTCATGACGCTGATTTCTTCAGAAAGCTCGATATAATCCATAACACTATCGGAAACCAAGTTATGCGCCACACGTTTGCCCATATCTTTTTCCGCATAAACTACTTTGTCCGCACCAATTTTGCTCAGCATAGCGCCATGCAGCTCGCTTTTCGCTTTGGAGATTACTCGGGGCACGCCCATTTCCTTCAACATCATGGTGCACATCATATTGCTTTCGATGTTGCCAATGGCAACTACCGCTACATCAATATTATCTAAGTTCATGGAACGCAGCGTTTTGCGGTCCACAGCGTCACCACACACTACGTAAGTAAGTTGGGAGCTTAAATCCTGCACAATACTTTCGTCCCCATCCAATGCCAGAACATCATAGCCCAACTGTTGCAAGGTTAAGGCTACACTACTGCCGAATAAGCCCAAGCCAGCCACTAAAAACTGTTTTTTTCTATTATTTCTCATTACAACTACCTCTTTAGCCAACCAAAATGTTTTCTGTAGGATAACGGAGTTTATCCACTTTCTTATTCAAGAAGGACATACTAAAGGTCAAAATGCCGATACGCCCGATAAACATGGTAATAATCAACACCAGTTTGCAATAAGCATTCCACTCCGGTGTAATCCCCACGCCCATGCCTACAGTACCCATGGCAGAAAAAACTTCAAACAAAACAAATTGAAAAGGCTGTCCCTTATCATCCAACACCAAAAGCAAAAACGTTGCTACTACTACCCACATCAAAGCTAATAGGAAAACGCTATTACTTTTATGCACCAAGGAAGCATCCACCCGCCTGCCAAAAAAGACGATATCTTTTCTATTGCGCAGCAACGCGTAGGCAGAAGCAGCGACTACCGTAATGGTAGTTGTTTTGATACCGCCACCGGTTGAAGTAGGAGAAGCACCGATAAACATCAAGCTCATCATAAAAAACAAGGTAGCATTACCGCAGGACGCGATATCGATAGTATTGAAGCCTGCAGTACGCAAAGAAACGGACTGGAACAAGGCACCTAGCATTTGCTGCCCGCTATTAAGAGTCCCCAAGGTTGCAGCATTGCCCTTCTCCAAAAGGAAGATGCAAACAGTACCTGCAAGAAAGATCACTGCGTTAGCAATAAGCACCAATTTAGTGTGCAACGTATAGCTGCGCCAACCGTGCTTGTTAAGCAAGTCGCCAATAACTGTGAAGCCTAGGCCGCCCACAACAATCAGCACGATAAAGCAAAGATTAGCTGCTACGTTAGTCTGCAATGCAGTAAAGCCACCCATTAAATCGAAGCCTGCGTTACAAAAGGCAGAAACGGCGTGCCAGTAGCCCCAGTAGATGCCTTTAGCACCAAAATCATCATAAAAGAGATATGCTAATAGCGTGCCAAAGCCTAACTCCAAAAGCAGGCTGTATTTGACAATCTGCAGAGTCAGGCGGATAATACCGGAATTATCTTCCATATTCAAAGATTCTTGAATCAAAAGCCGTTGACGGATATTAATTTGTTTCTTCAGCCCCACTGCCAGCAAAGTGGTGATGGTCATAATGCCCAAGCCACCTATTTGGATGAGAAAAATCAGGACAAGTTGACCAAAAAGCGTAAAGTCTTTACCTGTGTCCAGCACTGCAAGACCGGTTACGCAGGAAGCGGAGGTTGCCGTAAACAGCGTATCTAAAAGATTGCCCCACTGGCCATCCGTGCGTGCCCAGGGCAGCAACAGAAGCAAAGTACCAACCGCTATCAGAACAACGAAAGACATCCCGATGAGCATGCTGCGATTCATGTTCGATATTGTATTTAATAAACTCTTCACACGCCCACCTCCATATGCTGAGAATAGCTTTGCCTCCAATATTATAACATTTTTATGAATTGGTTACTATAAAAAACATTGTAAAGAGTAGCACGCTGACCACAATGGTAATAGAATTGAACAAGCTCGCCAATTGCACATTACCACCCAATTTTTCCACAAAAATAGGGCCGATAATGGTGCAAGGAGCCAAAATGCCCAAAGCTATTACATAATTTACCTCTTGAGCAAAAGGAGCAAAATAGAGGCACGCACCTGCTAAGGCTAGGCATACGCCATACCGTACAGCAAAAAGCTCTTTTATATAACCCAAGGATCTTCTGTCCAATTTAATTTCAAACATCATGCCAATCATTAACATACTTAAAAAAGGATTGGCTGCACCTACTAAATTAGTAAAAGTATAGACCGGCGCCGGAAAATGCACGCCCGCTACGGACAAAGCAAGCATGGAGATATAGACCATAAACGGCGCAGAATGGAGCAGCTTGTCCACAATATTGCGCACATTAAATTTATCCTTGGTGCCGTCCGCATAGCCAATGCAGGAAGCTGTGAGAGCATAGGTCATGCCCGTGCACATAATGGAGTTGCCCACGTCGAACATACAGATAGCAATAACGGCAAAAGGTGTTAAGAACGCCTGTACAAAAGGCATGGTAAAGCAACCGATATTGCACCCTGCCAAACTGAAGATGTAAAAAATTTTAGCAGCGTTAGTATCGCGCTTCGTCAAAAGCAGCGCTACCAAGAGCATGAAAATATTTAAAAGCAAGCCCAAAACAACCGCTGCAAACAGGGAATAATCCATTTGGAAATGGGCAAAGCTGGAAATAACTGCACAAGGCAGCGTGATATTGAGAATAATTTTGGCTACCAGCTGATAATCTGTAGGGGTGAACATTCCCTTTTTCTTGCTATAATAGCCAATCAGGATCATTAGAATGAAGGCCGCAGCCTTACTTAAAACCTCAAGCATTTCCCTCACCAATAAACTGTATTTTTGAAGAATGTTTCAGAATGTATAAAAGCCTGCTCCCGAAGGAACAGGCTTGATATACGTAATAAAATTACAGAGCGGCTTTAGCAGCTTCTACCAATTTAGCGAAAGCAGCTGCGTCGAAAATAGCCATGTCAGCCAGAACTTTACGGTTCAGGTTGATGCCAGCTTTGGTCAGACCGCAGATGAAACGGCTGTAGCTCATGCCGTTAGCACGGGTAGCAGCGTTGATACGAGCGATCCACAGACGACGGAATTCGCGTTTTTTAGCGCGACGGTCGCGACGTGCATAGCTCAGAGCTTTCATAACCAGCTCGTTAGCTTTTTTGAATTGTTTGCTGCGGGAACCATAGTAACCTTTAGCCAGTTTCAGAATGTGTTTATGACGACGATGAGCGGTAACGCCCACTTTAACTCTTGCCATTGTTAGTCTCCTCCTTTAATTCTCTTGCTTATTAAGCGTACGGCAGCATCTTTGCAACATGCTCTTTGTCGGTCTTGTGAACCAGAGCAGCTTTGCGCAGGTTTCTCTTACGAGCAGGAGATTTATGTTCCAGAATGTGGCTCTTGAAGTTTTTAAAATGTTTGAATTCACCGGAAGCGGTTTTCTTGAAGCGCTTTGCAGCAGCTCTACGGGTTTTCATCTTAGGCATTGTAATTTCCTCCTCTATTATTTAGCAGGTTTAGGCGCAACAATCATAATCATGTTTTTGCCTTCTAATTTGGGCACTCTTTCAACGACGGCAATTTCTTTAAGCTGCTCTGCCATCTTTTTCAGCAGCACTTCGCCAAGTTCAGGATGGGACAGTTCGCGACCGCGGAACATGATGGTAACTTTTACTTTGTCGCCATCTTCCAGGAAACGTACTGCGTTCTTGTACTTAACGTTAAAGTCATGGTCTTCGATACCGGGGCGCAGCTTAACTTCTTTAATGTCGAAGGTTTTTTGCTTCTTGCGAGCTTCCTTCTCACGTTTTTGCTGCTCGTAGCGGAACTTGCCGTAGTCCATAATTCTGCACACAGGCGGTTTCGCAGTGGGGGCAATCTCAACCAAGTCCAAGTGTTTTTCCACTGCCAATTGCAGGGCAGCACGGCTGGACATAATGCCAAGCTGTTCGCCGTCACCGGCTATAACACGTACCTCGCGGGCACGAATTTCTTCGTTAATGCGCAAGCTTTCTTTGGCTATGACAATTCACCTCCGGGAACACAGATAAGCGTTTGCTTATAAAATAATAAATGCGGGCAGAAAGCTTCTACCCGCATGAAAATATCATATCCAACCCTGTCGAGTGCGACCGCAAGGTGAGAAGCGGGAGGCTTCTGCTTTGTTACCTAAATATGATACCATATTTATTCTTCTACGTCAACATTCTTTTGTAATCTTTTTTACAAAAATTTTAGCCGCGATGCCCATGGTTACGCACTGCCAAGCTACGGATGGAAACATTGACATTCTTCACCTGCATAGCAGTCATATACTCCACTTTTTCCTTAATCTTCGCCTGCATTTTGCGCGTAACTGCAAAAAGCTGCACGCCATAGTACAGGATAACTTCCACGCTAATGACAATACCCTTGCTATTGTCGCTGCGGCGGCGTACCTTAATATCCGTTACCCGCTCCACGCCTTCCAGCTTTTCGCCGATGATATTGATAATATCCTCAATAGCGCTGTCTGCAATCAGCAGCTTACCGTAGAAACTAAAGGAAGGACGCACAATACTACGGTCCGCTTCCTTCTCCTCCCGGCGTTTGCTGGAAAAAAGGTTATAGGGAAGGTCCGCAAAGTAGCCTGTAAAATGGGGCTTCAGTTCTACCGTAGGTACGGGCACAATATGCTTGCCCTCCTGCAGCCTGGAATAACGCGCCTTCTTAATCTCCGCCTTGCTGGCAATCTGGTTGATATACACAGTCTTAACAGGGGGATTCAGCTGCAGCCTTCCCACAATCTTGTTAATCATATTGTCTGAGGTAGCAATAATCAAAAGACGTTTAATATCATTTTTAGCTAAAGCTTCCCGCACCTGCTTAGCGTGGCTGTCTTCCGTAAAGATAGCACGCTTGACGGCTTGGATTCTGTTTTGTTCGTTCTTGGCAGAAGTGCCTGCCAAAATTTTCGTGCCTTTGATGAGCAAGCCATCGTCAATAATGGCGTCGCACTTATTATCAAAGGCCACACCAATGGCATGATGGCTCTTGCCCGTGCCACTGGGACCAACAAAAGCTACTACTTCCATTCTATTACACCCTTAACATCTTCATACTCCACAGGCCAAATTCCCAAAGTTTTTGGGAAGCGGTCGGGAATGGCGTGGAAATCACTGCCACCGCCTACTAAAAGGTTACGCTCCTTTGCTAAAGCCAACCAATGGGCTTGCTGCTCCTGCGTCGCCGCACTGGGATGATATACCTCCAGTCCGTCGAAAGGCACCTCTGCCAGCAAGCGTTCCGGCAAGGTCATGTCCGCCAATTCGCTAGGATGCGCCAACACGGCAATACCCCCCGCCTTATGGATCAGCTCCACGCCTTCAGCAGGAGTCATCTTGGGCTGGGGTACGTAGGCAGGACCACCTTGATGCAGCAGTACATCAAAAACATCCTGTACTGTTTTAAAATAGCCCTTGGCAACCAAAGCTTTAGCCACATGAGGACGTCCTACTGCCCTGTTCTTCGGGTCGCAGGCATCAACTTCAATATGATAGCCCAAACTATCCAGTTTCGCCAACATTTCAAACAAACGATGTTCCCGCTTGTGGCGCATCTCGTTCATCCGCTCCAGCAAAGGCTGGCAGGCTGTAGAAACGTGGTAGCCTAGCACATGGACGGAATCTTTCTCGTATTGGGTGCTCAGTTCCACACCTGTTAAAACACGTAGCCCTGTTCCTTGCGCTGCTGCCAACGCTTCCTCTATGCCATTCCAGGAATCGTGATCCGTCAAGGCAATCACCTTTAACCCCTTGGCAACTGCTTCCTGTACCAGCTGAGTTGGCGTATAACGGCCATCGGAAAAGGTGCTGTGCATATGTAAATCCACTAACATGGTTATCACAACATTTCGGCAAGCTTAATCAGTGTCAAGGTGCCAAAGCCTGTGCCACCCTTCACCTTGCAGCCTGCAGTTTTTTCTGCGGTAGAAGTACCGCCAATATCAATATGCGCCCAAGGAATGCCTGCATCTACAAATTCGCCGATGAAAAGGCCACCGGTAATACAACCGCCTGCGCGGCCTGCACTGTTCAACAAATCCGCAACATCACTCTTGATAGCTTCTTTGCACTCCGGCAAGCTGGGCAGCTGCCAATAATTTTCACCGGCATATTTGCCTGCCAGTTTGATTTCTTCCACTACTTTATCATCATTTGCTACAATACCGCTGGTTTCCTTGCCCAAGGCAATAATTACTGCACCGGTCAAAGTAGCGATATCAATAACCTTTTTCGCTCCCAAATGGCAAGCGTACCACACTGCATCCGCCAAAACCATGCGTCCTTCTGCATCGGTAGAAACAACTTCGATAGTTTTGCCGTTGGCAGCACGTACCACGTCACCGGGGCGTTGCGCCTTACCCCCGGGCATATTCTCTGCACAGGCAAGCACGCCCATGACATTGCACTTTAGCTTCAAGGACGCAATAGCCTTCATGGCGCCCAAAACTGCGCCTGCACCGCTCATATCGTCCTTCATTTCACCCATATTGTCATCGGGCTTAATGGAAATACCACCGCTGTCAAAGGTAATACCCTTGCCTACGAAAGCAGTATAGGGTGCATCCCCTGCGCCATTATACTTCAAGACCACCATACGGGGCGGATTGTTGCTACCTTGGCCAACTGCCAAAATAGCGTGCATATTATTTATTTCCATAAAGGTTTCGTCTAAAACTTCTACTTCTAAGGGCAGAGTCTGTGCCAGCTTTACAGCTTCGTCAGCCATCAGTACAGGGTTAAGAATATTTCCCGGTAAATTAATCAAATCTCTGGTGTAGGACACTGCCTCTGCAGCAATGGCAGCCTTAGCCACCAAAGCGTCCGCTTCCGCCACTGCGGAAAGCAGCACAGCTTCGCACTCCTTGTGCTTGGTTTCCTTGCTCTTGAACAAGGTAAAGGTGTACGCGCCAAGGTAAATACCTTCGGTAATCGCTTCCACGTACGCTCCGCGTTTGGGATTCAGCAGAATCGGCGCTGCCAATACTGCCTTGCCCACCTTCGCCTTGCGCAAAGCACGAGCTGCTTCGCCTGCTGCCTTACGAAAAGCCACAGGCTTGCACTCCGCACCTTCGCCACAGCCTGCTACAACAACGGTCAGCAGACCTTCCCCTTGAGGCAGGGTTAAGGTGTTAATAGTGCCAATTTCAAACATATCCTCATGGATAGCTGCGTACGCTTCCACTGCCTTAGCTACAGCAGAGGGAAGTTCCAGCTTGCCTAATCCTTGCAAGCACTCCTTGCACAAGAAGAGGACAATGCCCTCTGCATTATCATAAGCAGCGGTATTCACACCACCGCTAGTAATATTAAAACCATTAATCATCATTTATCGTCCTTTCTCCATAAGCATACTTCGCATTATTTAAATTCCATAGCGCTATTCAGTTCTGCCAAGAAGGTTTCCCCATTAAGGCGTTGCAAACTCAAATCGCTGACAACTACCTTCATCACTACATGGCGCTGACCATTAACAAAACAGCTGCCTAAAGAATGAATAGCATAAGGCACACCGTTAATATCGCCAAGATACATAACCACATGACCGTCCATGTACAGGCAGGCGCCGGGAGTAAGCTCTTTAATAGTTGCAGTCTTAGCAGAATCACCCAAACCTTGTAGCAAAGTCTTAGTACCTGCAGTATTTTCCTGTTCATCAGCATCGCGAGGCAGTACCACACCCACAGTACGATAAGCATTGAACACCAAGGAAGAGCAGTCCACACTGTTCTTTTGTCCGCCCCAACCGTAGGGCATATTAATAAACTCCAAGGCTGACCTAACAATATTATTGGCAGTGTAGGGTAAATAACCTTTATGCACTTGGGCAGTTTTGGGCACAAGCAGTTTTTCCTTACGTAGGTTGCCGTTAGTAGCACGAGTAGGTGCTTCCACAGTATAGGTAGCAGCCTGCTCGCTATCTAAGAGCATACGGGAGCCTTGTTGGTACACAACCTGTTCAGCGCCTGTCTTGAGGCTGACGTTAGCACCGGTCACTACCAAAAACTCCTTGGGGTCTGCATACTGCAGCCAAGTTTTGCGGTCCGTAAAGCCAAGGTTGAACTTGCTTACCCAACCGCTGTAATTAACGCTCTGCACATAGTAGAAGTATTTGTTAGCGCTTTCATGGAGCACGATTACTGATTCACCGGGGTCAAGGCTGGTTTCCTGCAGCACGTCAAAATTGCGTTCCCCTGCGTAATAGTACAAGCCTTCGCCTGTAGGCAGATTGCGCACAGGGGTACGGCGTACAGTTACGGCATAACGTACGTTCACACGATTGGGAATCGCGCTCACGTTAGTCTGCTTTCTCAGGATGTCCTTATAATGTTCACTAACCTTATTACCATGGAGATACAAATCATCCTCCAGCACTTGGTAATTCATAATCCGCGTCTTTAAAGCATCTCCGCTAACAGTACCAGGATAGATTAAAAGGCTAGGTACACTGCGGGAAGCATTGCGCACTTTAGTATTAAAAGCAGTAACACCATCGCTAGTTAAAATCAGCTTATCACCTGTAGGATTTTTTGCTGTCCAATAGTCTGCAGTCAATAACTGCGGATAATTGGTAATACCAGCAGCACTTGCCGCCATAGGAACTGCTAAAAGAAAAATGCTCAATAATAAGGTAGAAAGCAATCTATACAACAAAGTCTTCACTCCTCAAAATATTAATTATTATTGTTAAATTCTTGTTACAAGCAAAAAATCCTGCTACGAGATAGGCAAAGTGGATAAAAAAAGCAGATGTTACAGTTTTTGTTTGCTTATGTATCACCAATTTGTTATAATTAAATGTATTATTACTTACATAGCAGCAGCCGCTGCAAGCTTTAATAGACACCCTTTTTTAGAGGGTGACCGCAATATTTTAAGGAGGTCAGAAGATGTCTGTCTTTGACGTACTGCAGGAACGTGGCTTTATTAAGCAAATGTCCCATGAAAATGAAATTAAAGAATTATTGGAAAAGGAAAAAATTACCTTCTATATTGGCTTCGACCCCACTGCCGACAGCCTCCATGTAGGCCATTTCATCGCCCTGATGATGATGAGCCATATGCAAAAAGCAGGCCATCGCCCCATCGTACTTTTGGGCGGCGGCACCGGTATGGTTGGCGACCCCACCGGCAAAGACGAAATGCGCAAAATGCTCACCCCTGAGTTCATTGCCCATAATATCGAATGCTTCAAAAAACAAATGAGCCGTTTCATCGACTTCAGCGAAGGCAAAGCAATCATCGCTAATAACGCTGATTGGCTGCTAAACTTGAACTATGTAAATCTGCTCCGCGAAGTTGGCGTACACTTCTCCGTTAACCGTATGCTGACCGCAGAATGCTTCAAAAAACGTTGGGAAAAAGGTCTGACCTTCTTCGAATTCAACTACATGATTATGCAGTCCTACGACTTCTGGAAACTGCACCAAGACTATAACTGCGTTATGGAATTGGGTGGCGACGACCAATGGTCCAACATGTTGGGCGGCGTTGAATTAATCCGCCGTAAAGAGCAAAAACCTGCTTATTGCATGACTTGCAAACTGTTGACCAATAGCGAAGGCAAAAAAATGGGCAAAACCGAAAAAGGTGCCCTGTGGCTGGATCCGGAGAAAACTTCTCCCTACGATTTCTACCAATACTGGCGCAATGTTAACGACGGCGACGTAGAAAACTGCTTGAGCCTGTTGACCTACCTGCCCATGGACGAAGTACACCGTTTGGCATCCCTGAAGGACGCAGCTATCAACGAAGCTAAAAAAGTATTGGCTTACGAAGTTACCAAACTGGTACATGGCGAAGAAGAAGCGCGTAAAGCCCAAGAAGCTGCAGAAGCTCTGTTCGGCGGCGGCGTAAACTTAGAGAACGTACCTACCATCGAAATCACTGCAGAACAAATGACTGCCAAGGTTATTGACGTACTCACCGCTGCTAAAGTGTTCAGCAGCAAACGCGAAGCACGCCAAATGATCGCTCAAGGCGGTCTCACCGTTAAAGACTCCGTTCTCAGCGACCCGGAAGCAGCTCTCAGCGAAGACCTTTTCGATGCTGACAAGAGCCTGCTCATCCGCAAAGGCAAAAAGAAATATTTCCGTCTGTTAGTAAAATAATTTAACCCAACCTATAATAATGAGGGGATTTCGTTTTATAGGAGTTAACTGATGCATAATGAATCTGAAATAAGCTTTGGCAAAATTCTGCCCATAGGCTTAATGCTTTTTTCCTTTTTCTTCGGCGCCGGCAACTTGATTTTTCCGCCGGTGCTAGGACAATTGGCCGGTGAAAACCTTTCTAGTGCTACTATAGGCTTCTGCCTTAGCGGCGTAGGCTTCCCCCTGCTGGGCATTTTGGCTATGGCTATCGTCCGCGCTGATAACCCAGACGCCATGGCTAGTCCTGTTAGTCCGCTTTACGGACGCATCGTGACCATCCTCTGCGCTTTAAGCATTGGTCCCTTTTTCGCCATCCCCCGTACCTGCGCCGTATCCTTCGACACCGGTATTTTAAGTCTTCTTCCCGCAGGCTGGGGAACCACGGCACTTATGGCATACTCCGTGTTTTTCTTCGGATTAAGCTATTTTTTATCCGTTAATCCCTCCAAAATCATCGATAATATTGGCAAAGTTTTAAGTCCCCTTTTGCTTTTCTGCCTAGGCGTGCTGATTATCTTTGTCCTGACCAATCCCATGGGCAGCCTTTATCCCGCCAACGGCATCTATAAGAATGCCGCTTTCTTCAAGGGTTTCCAAGAAGGCTATAACACCATGGATCTTCTGTGCTCTTTGCTCTTTGGCTCGCTGGTAATTAAAGCCATTGAAAACCAAGGTATCAAGGACCACAAACTGCTGACACGCATGGTAGTTTACGCAGGTATTATTGCCGCCATCTGCCTTGCTTTGATTTACAGTGCCCTGTCCTATGCAGGTGCTGTCAGCACCGAAGCTTTCGGTATCGTTTCCAACGGTGGCCAGCTGCTGAATATGATTTGCGTATACTACATGGGTTTCCCCGGTCAGATCATCTTGGCGTTGATTATTTTCTGCGCCTGCATCACCACCTCTATCGGTATCACCACTTCTATCAGCGGCTACTTCCACGAACTGAGTAAGGGCCAGGTATCCTACCAACGGCTGTGCCTGTACATTTCCCTTTTTAGTTTGGTGGTTGCCAACTTTGGTCTCAGCAATATTATCAAATTCTCCATCCCCGTAATCTGTATGCTTTACCCCATTGTTATTGCCATCGTTATCCTTAACATTGGTCAAAGCATTTTCCATCGCGATAAAGTTATTTTCCGTGCCTGCCTGTCCTTAACCACGTTGTTCGCCCTGTTCGACGGTCTCCGCGCCGGCGGCGTCAACATCCGCGCTTTGGACAGAGTGCTGACGGAATACCTGCCCCTCTTCGATATCGGTTTCGGCTGGGTTTTCCCCTGCTTTGGCGGTATCCTGCTAGGCTTCCTTTACCGCCTCATTTTTTCTAAGGAAGGTAAATAACCATGAGTAATGAACAACAATGCAGCAATGCTTCTTCCTGCGGCCGCAGCAGCTGCGAAGGCTGCCCCTCCGCTAACGGCGGTCATCACGAAGCAGAAGATTTTTCCGCTAAGCTCAACGAAATGAGCAGCGTTAAGAAAGTTATCGCCGTAGTCAGCGGCAAAGGCGGTGTAGGTAAATCCCTTGTCACTGCTATGATGGCTTGCGCTATGCAGCGTCGCGGTCAACGTGTAGGCGTGCTTGATGCGGATATTACCGGTCCCTCCATGAGCAAAAACTTGGGCGTAAAAGGTAAAGCTAAAGCTAGCGAAATCGGTATTCTGCCCCAAACTGCTCCCAGCGGCATCGAGGTTATCTCTGCCAATATGTTCCTGCCCAACGAGTCCGACCCCGTCGTATGGCGCGGTCCCCTCATCGCCGGCATGGTAAAACAATTCTGGAGCGATGTAATTTGGGCGGATATTGATTGGATGTTTGTGGATATGCCTCCCGGAACAGGCGACGTGCCTTTGACCGTTTTCCAATCCCTGCCTGTGAATGGTATCATCGTTGTAACTTCTCCCCAAGAGCTGGTTTCCATGATCGTTGCGAAAGCAGTAAAAATGGCGAAGATGATGAACATTCCCATCTTGGGCTTAGTAGAAAACTACTCTTACTTCCACTGCCCCGACAATGATAAGGATTACCAAATCTTCGGTCCCAGTCACCTGCAGGAAACTGCCGATGCTTACGGTCTCAAGATTTTAGCGCGTCTTCCCATCGATCCTGCCATTGCCGCTGCTTGCGATGCAGGCAAGATTCACGAAGTACAGCTTCCTGAGATCGACGCTTGCTGTGAATATGTAGCCAACGCATTTAAAGAATAATATATCCAAGCATACAAAAACGCCGTGGTTTTCACCACGGCGTTAATTTTTTGCTCTTATTTTGTAATCAGCTCAATAAGCTTCAAGGTCATTTGGCAGCTCTTTTCTACTGCATCCATGGGCATAAATTCGCAATAGGAATGGAAGTTATGGGCACCGGTGAAGTAGTTGGGAGTGGGAATGCCTTTAGTGGAAATAAAGGAGCCATCAGTACCGCCACGCATAGCAATATCCTTGGGAGTAATGCCCAATTCGGACATAGCTTCAAAGATATGGTCAACGCATACACGGTTTTCATCGTTAATAGCGTCAGCAATATTGCCATATACGTCCACAATCTGCATCTCGACTTTTGCCTTAGGATTCTTAGCCTTTACATATTCCACAGCATCAGCAATAAATTTCTTGCGAGCTTCGTACATAGGCTTGGAATGGTCGCGAATCTTCAGGTTCAAGGTAGCCTCGGACACATTGGTCTGCATGGATTCTACCCAGATAAAACCTTCAGTACCTTCCGTGTGCTCAGGAGTCTGCATACGGTCTAAGCAGTTGATAACGTCCACTGCTACCAAGGTAGGATTAACCAAAGTGTTCTTAGCGCTCATGGGATGAGCAGTTACGCCCTGTACTTTAATAGTAGCGCTGCCTGCATTGAAGGTTTGGTATACAACTTCGCCCAATTCGCAGCAGTCAATGGTATAAGCAAAATCGACGGGAAATTTGCTAAAGTCCATTTTCTTGCTACCGCACAGGCCAACTTCCTCGTCAGGAACGAAGCATACATAAATATCGCCATGGAGAATGCTTGCATCCTCGTGAAGAGTTTCCAGTGCTACCAACAGGTTGGCAATAGCAGCTTTGTTATCTGCGCCCAGTACGGAAGTACCATCGGAGGTAATCAAATCGCTACCAATGTATTTTTCCAATTCGGGATGCTCGCTTACTTTAATGTAAATTTGTTTTTCAGCGTTCAGCAGTACGTCGCCACCTTGGTAGTTCTTCACAATTTGCGGATGTACATCGGGGGACAGGTTAACATTAACCGTGTCCAAATGTGCTACCCAGCCAACAGTGGGAACCTTGTGGTAGCCTGCAGGCAGATTGCCAGGCAGACGACCGGTGAGTACGCAGTACTCGCTAATTTCTAAATCAACTACGCCCAAAGCTGCCAAATCTTCTTTTAACAGCTTTGCCAATTCCCATTGGCCGGGGGTGGAGGGCACAACTGCGGAACCCTCAACACTTTGAGAGCTAACTGCGGCATAACGCAGAAAGCGCTCGGTCAGACGTTCTTGCATGGATTTCATAATTCAGGACTTCCTTTCAAAATTAAAGCTTGCTTACATCATTCTGCGAGGATATACATAGTCTGCTTGCAGACCTAAGGGAATATCCAAGCCCCAGAAGATGTACAGCATAATAGTAAGACTTACCAAAAGGGCAATGGTATAGGGCAGCATCAGGGAACTGAGAGTACCGATACCTGCGCTCTTAACATATTTTTGGCAGTACAAAATAATTAAAGGATAGAAGGCAAACATGGGGGTAACAACGTTTACAGCAGAGTCACTGACACGGAAAGCAACCTGGGTAAGCTCCGGAGCAATGCCTACTGCCATAAGCATGGGTACGAAGATCGGTGCCAAAATTGCCCATTTTGCAGAAGCAGAGGTAATAATCAGGTTCAGGAAGGCAACGAAAATAATGATACCGAAAACGGTAACTTGGGGAGGCAGTGCCAAAGATTTCAAGAATTCTGCACCTGCTACAGCAATCAAGGCGCCCATATTGGATGCGCCGAAGGCGTAGAGGAACTGCGCAGCAAAGAAGTAGAATACGATTAATTGTACCAAGGTTTTGGTAATATCTTCCATAGCTTTAGTTACATCCTTGGAGGATTTAAACTTGCCTACCAATACACCATATACCAAGCCCACAGCACCGGTGAAGATGAAGAGCAAGGAAACAATGGATTGCATTACAGGAGCTTTGAAGCTTGCCAGCATACCATTAGCATCGCGCAAAATGGAATCTTGGGGAATAAGCAGGGCAACCAGGCCTGCAGTCATTGCTAAAAGCACCGCAGTAGCAGCGTAGAAAGCACGGTTTTCTTTAGGAGTAACTTCGGTATTACCGTCTTCGCCTACATCGATATCTGCATCCAGAGGGCAGTTTTTCCACAGCCAGGGCTCTACAACCTTTTCAGTTACGTACCAGCAGCTGGGGATTACGACAAAGGTAGCACCAAAAGCGTAGAAATAGTTGCACAGTACGTTTACTTGATAAGTGGGGTCGATAATCTGGGCTGCGCTTTGGGTGAAGCCTTGAATTACCGGGTCAATGGCAGACGGAGTGTAGTTAGCTGCGAATGCGCCGGCGATACCTGCAAAGGAGGCGCCAATGCCAGCCAAAGGATGCTTACCGGTAGCATAGAACATGTAGGCAGCAACAGGAATAATGATAACATAGCCGGTATCAGGACCCAGATGGCTCAGCATACCAACTAAAATAATAATCGGGGTGATTAAAACTTTAGGGGTAATGGCAAGGATTTTCTTCAAGGCAGTGTTGATATAGCCGGAGCCATCAGCAATACCGATACCCAAAGTAGCAACGATTACCATACCCAGCGGAGGGAAGCCGGAATAGTTGGATACCATTTTGCTAAGCAGTGTTACTAAATTCTTACCGCTGAGCATATTATTTACGACAATCTCTTTACCGGTAGTGGGGTGCACGTAGCCGAAATGCATGGTGGACAGCACCGCGGACATCAAGCAGCAAATTACAAAGGCACCAATAAAGAGGATGGTAATATCGGGAATCTTATTACCTACTCTTTCAATCAGGCCCAGTAAACCGCCGGATTGGGATTTTTTCTGTGTTTCTTGCATTAAAAAAATCAACTCCTTAACTATTAATAAAAATAAAAACACAAGCAACATTATACCATTTTTCTAGTTAAAAGGGAATACTGTCCACTATAAGAAACACACAAAAACGCCGCAGCCTTTGCTGCGGCGTTAAATATATTGGTGAAGATTAAGAAGCAGAAAAACTTTACTCTATAGCTTTTTCTACAACAGCAACCATTTTCTTGCAGTATTCATAAACGTATTTGGGAGAATCATCTCCGTACTGTTCCACAATCTTTTCAATAGCACTGCCAACGATAGCACCATCTGCAGCTTTAGCCATAGCGTAAGCCTGTTCCGGGGTGGAGATGCCAAAGCCAACGGCAGTAGGAACATCTGTAACCTTGCGTACTTCTGCTACCATCTTGGCAACATCGGTTTCAATCTCGCTGCGCACGCCTGTTACACCCAATGAGGAAACTATGTAGATAAAGCCTTGCCCTACTTTGGCAATCTTATCAATACGATCACGGGAAGTAGGCGCAATTAAAGGCACCAACGCAATTTTATGCGGATCGCTGTAAGGTCGCAGTTCCTCCCGTTCTTCGTAAGGAATATCGGGAACGATAACGCCGTCCACGCCCACTTCTTCGCAGCGGGTGAAGAACTTTTCAGCACCATAAGCGTAGATAGGATTAGCGTAAGTCAAGAATACCAAAGGCACTTGGGTCTCCTTGCGTACTTCCGCTACCAAATCAAAAATTTTATCCGTAGTAGTACCCGCAGCCAAGGAGCGTAAATCCGCACGCTGAATCACAGGTCCTTCGGCAACGGGGTCGGAGAAAGGTACACCAAACTCAATCAAGCCTACGCCTGCTTTGACCATGGCCAAAACAAGCTCCTTAGAAGTCTTCAGATTGGGGTCACCTGCCGTAATAAAGCCAATGAACAATTTCTTTCTATTTTTAAATGCTTCTTGAATTCTAGTCATGTAAATCAACCCCCATATAACGTGCGATAGCAGCAACATCCTTGTCGCCACGACCGGAAATATTTATTACAATAATCTTATCCTTCGGCAGAGTCGGTGCCAATTTCATAGCATAAGCAACAGCGTGAGAACTTTCAATAGCAGGAATAATGCCTTCTACTTTGGAAAGATAGTTAAACGCCTCCACCGCTTCGGCATCCGTAGCGGCTACGTATTCCGCACGACCTGTGTCGTGTAAATTAGCGTGTTCAGGCCCAATACCGGGATAATCTAAACCTGCGGAAATAGAATACACAGGAGCGATCTGGCCGTACTCGTTCTGCAGGAAGTAAGACTTCATACCGTGGAAAATGCCCAGCGTACCATTAGTAATCGTTGCCGCATTCTTGGGATTATCCACGCCCAAGCCTGCTGCTTCAACACCAATCAGACGCACATCCTTATCAGGAATGAAATCATAGAACATACCCATGGCATTGGATCCACCGCCTACGCAGGCAATGAGCACGTCCGGCAAACGTCCTTCTGCTTCCAACATCTGCTTGCGGATTTCCTCGCCAATAATCTTTTGGAAATCGCGAACAATGGCAGGATAGGGATGGGGTCCCATAACGCTGCCCAATACATAATAGGTATCCTCTACACGCTCAGTCCATTCGCGCAGGGCCTCGTTGACAGCGTCCTTCAGCGTACTGGTACCAGTGGTAACAGGCACAACCTTCGCACCTAAAAGTTCCATACGGAACACATTCAATTTTTGGCGTTCACAATCTTCTGCACCCATGTAGACAACACATTCCATATCCATAAGTGCTGCTGCCGTAGCAGTTGCTACACCATGCTGACCGGCGCCTGTCTCTGCAATCACGCGTTTTTTGCCCATCCGCTGTGCCAGCAAAATTTGTCCCAAAACATTGTTAATCTTATGAGAACCGGTATGGTTCAAATCTTCACGCTTTAAGTAAATTTTAGCGCCGCCCAAATCTTTGGTCATCTTTTCTGCATAATATAGCAAGGACGGACGACCTGCATATTCCTTATACAGTTTGGTCAAGTCCGCTTTAAACTGCGGATCATCTTTATATTTTTCATAAGCTGCTTCTAGTTCCAAGACTGCGTTCATTAATGTTTCCGGTATATATTGGCCACCGTGAATACCATATCTTCCTTTAGTCATGTTGATCTCCCCTTACTGCTTTAATAAATGCTGCTATTTTCGCGGGATCCTTTACCCCGTCCGTTTCCACCCCGCCGCTTACATCTACGGCAACGGCCTGTGTATTTTGAGTGGCAACTGCCACATTGTTTGCATCCAGCCCCCCTGCCAAAAAGTAGGGTTGCTCCAAATGCACTTTGGTCAAATCTATCTCCATGCGTTGCCCCGTACCGCCATAGACACCTTTTTGGTACGTATCTAAAAGCAGGTATTCCACAGGATATGCGCCTAAACTTCGTAACGTTTCCTCATCCTTCACCCGTACTGCTTTAATAATGGGCTTCTTGGTTAACGCTTTGAGCTTAGTAATGTAGACTTCATCTTCATCGCCATGGAGTTGGATATAATCAATAATATCTGCGTTAGCTATCTTGGCAACATCTTCGGATAAGCTATTAACAAAGACGCCTACTGCTTTAATTTTAGGACTCAATATCTGCTTCAGCTCGCTTGCCTGCGCCACTGTTACGTAACGCTTGCTTTGAGGGTAAAAGACAAAGCCGATAAAATCAGGCTGCAGTTTATTGACACACTCTATGTCTTCTACTCGGCTCAACCCGCAAATCTTGATCTTCAACCTACCCACTACGTATCGCCTCCAGCATTGCTTTAGGGTCTGCAGTCCGCATCAAGGCTTCACCTACCAGCACTGCATTTACACCTGCCGCCTTCAGCCCCACTGTATCACTGGCTTTGGTAATTCCGCTTTCCGCAACGAAGATTTTCTCAGCGGGAATTTTATCCCGCAGCCGCAGGCTGTTCAAAGGATTAACGCTAAAATCCTGCAGATTCCGATTATTGACACCGATGATATCAGCTCCCACTGCCAACGCCATATCAACCTCCGCCGAGCTATGGGCTTCTACTAAAGCGCTCAACCCGAGTTCTCTTGCTTGGCACAGGTACTCGTCAAGCTGCCCCTTACTAAGCAAGCTGCAAATTAAGAGGACTGCATCTGCACCAATGCACTTGGCTTCGTAGATTTGGTACTCATCCACGGTGAAATCCTTGCGTAGAATGGGCAGCTCCACTGCCAACCGCACCTGCTGCAGATAATCGTCACTACCTAAAAAGTAGTGGGGCTCCGTCAGACAAGAGATGGCTGCTGCACCGCCTTCTTGGTATTGCACCGCTTTCTTTAAGTAAATTTGCTCAAAATCAGGAGCAATCAAACCTTTAGAAGGAGATGCCTTTTTTAACTCCGCAATCACGTTCAACCCAGGTTGCCTAAGAGCTACAGTAAAATCCTTGCCCGGCGGTCTGCCTTCCGCCTCATCCCTCACTGCGTAAAGGCTTTTCTTGTCTTTTAACGCAGTTACCCTTGCACGCGTAAATGCGGCGATTTCATCTAAAATCATTTTTCCCATCCTTTACTCTTGGCTCACCTTGATTAATTGTTCCAGTGTCGCCAAAGCTTTACCACTATCAATAATTTCCGCTGCCAGTTTCACCCCATCGGCAAAAGTTTCTGCTTTACCACCAATGTAAAGGGCTGCGCCTGCGTTCATAAGCACTGCATTACGCTTATGCCCTTGGGCACCGTTTAAAATATCCCGAGTGATTTGGGCGTTTTCAGCAGGTTCGCCACCGACTAAATCTGCTTTTTGGCAACGTTCAAAACCAAAATCTTCCGGAGTAATCACGTAATTTTTCATCCAGCCATCTTTGAATTCGCACACGGTAGTGGGCGCGCTTAGGGAAATTTCGTCCAACTTGTCCTGTCCGTAAACTACCATGCCGCGGGTAACGCCAAGGTTAATCAATACTTGCGCCAAAGGCTGTACCAAATATTCATCGTATACGCCCAAAAGCTGCATCTTGGGGCTGCCGGGATTGGTCAAAGGTCCAAGAATGTTAAACACTGTGCGGAATCCCAATTCCTTGCGAATAGCACCAACGTATTTCATGGAAGTATGGTATTTCTGTGCGAAGAAGAAGCACATACCAACTTTTTCTAGCAGTTCTACACATTTTCCCGGAGATTGGGAAATGTTCACGCCCAACGCCTCCAAGCAATCTGCTGTACCGCATTTAGAGGATGCTGCCCTGTTGCCATGCTTGGCAACCTTCATGCCGCCTGCAGCAGCAACTAAAGCGGAAGTTGTGGAAATATTAAAGCTGTGGGCATTATCACCGCCCGTACCAACGATTTCAAAAATATCCATGCCCGTTTCTACTTTTGTCGCATGGTCACGCATAGCTGCTGCGCAACCAGCGATTTCATCCGTAGTTTCGGCAGTGGTACTCTTAGTAGAAAGCGCTGCTAAGAAAGCTGCGTTTTGCGTGGGAGAAGTTTCTCCGCTCATAATCTCATTCATTACTGCGTATGCTTCATCATAGCTCAGGTCACCCTTGTTGACGATTTTTACGATTGCGTCTTTAATCATTTTCCTTGCCTCCAAATTTTTTGAGCTCCCTGTTGGTCAGAAGCAGTTAATAAAAAAGACCTGTCCTCGAATATATCAAGGACAGGTCATATATACTTACACCTGCGGTACCACCTTGTTTCGTCTTGCGACGCACTTTGCAGAATGCCAACACATCCCTCACCCTTAACGCAGGTGCTACGTTGTAGAATACTCTCTTCCCAAGGAAAATTTGACTACACCCTCAACGGTCCATTTGTCGGTCTGCATCTCTATCCGTTCCCAGCTACCCGGACTCTCTGTAAGCGCATCTACCGATTTGATCTCCGTCTCAACGGTTTGTGGTAAGTTTTAAGTTGTGCCTATTGTACTACTGCACAGCAACGACGTCAACACATTTTTACAAAAATCGCAGAAAAAGAAAACTGCGTTACAATAGTGTAACGCAGTTAACAAATTACGCACCAATAATAGGTCTGCCTTCCATAGTATTCACTAATTTGGACAGTTCCCACTTGATGGTTTCTTCCGGATGAGTTACATTCCCCATATCATAGAGATGACGCTCACGCAGTTTTTTCTTGAGAAATTTTTCACCATCTTTTTTGTAGACGAACATATCGGCACTGGCGCGGACGCGTACATAGGTATCGTGATCATCAGCCAAAGCCCAGCTGGATACCATTTCTTCGTCCAATTCGTAGACGCGCACCAAAACCAGCACATCTACCTTGGCTTTTTCTGCCAACGCCGCCATAGTTGCCTGCTCCACCTTGGCACCACCACGAACCGCGTCGGTCACAAGTTTCTGAGCAGTTCCATCGTCGGTAATCTTATAATAGGGAAAATGGTAGGCCCACTTAACAACGCTACGCCATTCTTTGTAAATAGCGCCATCCACGTCGCCATCTTGATCCATAACCACAAATCCTACAGGATGCTCAGGAAACTCTGCATGGGCATCTTGGGGCAATACAGTAAAACACATTCCCAACAATACTACTAAACAGCTGAAAAATCTAAGCAAGTTTTTCATAAGCTCACCTCATTTTTTCAACAATAGTTTGATTGCTCCCCTTACAATTTTAATTTGATAGCTTAAAGCACGTTCATAAGCGCTAGTGGGAGCGACACTTTCACTTTCCGTACGTTTAGCTACAACACCGCAGACAGCACCTGCCTTAATCCCCAATGCTTGACAGGTGACGAATAAAGCGGAAGTTTCCATTTCGTAGTTTAAGGCGCCCAAAGCCTGCCATTCCTTCATAGTGCCTTGGAAACAGCGGGGAACGTAGCCTGTAAAGCTATCATAGCGTTCCTGCCCCGGCCAGAAGGTATCGCTGGACACAGATACGCCTACGTGGAAGGGTGCGCCACATACTGCTGCAGCCTCTGCCAAAGCACCGGTTACAGCAAAGCTTGCCACTGCCGGGAAAGGCGCAGGTGCATAATGATGACTAGTGCCATCAAGGCGCACCGCAGCTTTATTGATAATTACATCGCCAAGGTTAATTTTTTCTTGGATAGTGCCCGTTGTGCCCACGCGGATTACGTGGGTAATCCCCATCCGCGCCAACTCTTCCAAGCAAATAGCTACGGAAGGACCGCCCATACCGGTGGAGCATACCAACACAGGCTGTTCATCAACATGAGTTAGCCAACTGGTGTATTCACGATGAACAGCTATAGGCATAGGCTCCGTACCAATATCCTTAGCTAAGGTCTCTACCCGCCCTGGGTCCCCAGGAAGTACAGCGATAGTAGCGCCCTGCAAATCTTTTTTTGCAAAGCCTACATGGTATAATATTTCGTTTAAATCAGCATAATGCTTCATGATAATCACCTAAATTCATTTTGAACGCTCTCCAATGAGAAGTGTCAGTTCCTACCGACATAGAGGAAATATCCTCTACAATATCATAAATATACTACTCAATTTTCATATACTTGCCGATATACTCTCCTATCTCAGAGAAGGTTTCCATAGGCTTCATTTCACTGCAAGGCACACCTGCACCACTAAAAAGCACAGGTATTTTCTCACGAGTATGGTCCGTACCTGTCCAAGTGGGGTCATTGCCATGATCCGCTGTAATGAGTAGCAAATCATCGGGCTTTAGTAGTGCTGTCATCTCAGGCAAACGTTTATCGAAATATTCCAAAGCTTCGCCATAACCTTTGGGGTCGCGGCGATGACCATAGCTGGAATCAAAATCCACAAAATTAGTGAAAACGATGGTATTATCAGGAGCATCACTAATAGCCTGCTTAGTAGCATCCACTAATTTCTCCAAGCCACCGGCAGCATAGTGTTTCGTAATCCCGCGATGAGCAAAAATATCAGCAATTTTGCCTACTGCATAGACACTACCACCTGCTGCTACCATTTTATCCAATAAGGTAGCTTCAGGCGCAGGCACTGCGTAATCGTGGCGATTGGTAGTACGAGTAAAATCAGTAGCACAGGTACCCACGAAGGGACGTGCTATTACCCGGGCAATATTATAGGGACGCACTAACTTATAGGCAAGCTTGCACAAATCGTACAAACGCTCCAAGCCAAAAGCTTCCTCATGAGCAGCAATCTGCAGCACGCTATCCGCAGATGTATAGATAATAGGCTTACCGGAACGCACATGTTCTTCGCCCAATTCCTTGATAATCTCCGTACCGGAAGCATGGCATTCGCCCAACACTCCGGGCAGATGACCTTGTTCTATCAAAGCATCCACCAATTCCTGCGGGAAACACTTGGGAACATTAGGAAAATACCCCCAGTCAAAATCCACAGGTACACCGGCAATTTCCCAATGCCCACTTAAAGTATCCTTGCCACGGCTCACTTCCTGAGCATAGGTATAGAATCCAATAGTATGCTCACCACCTAAAGGCGCTGCCAAAGCTGCACCGCGACTCAATTCTGCTGCCTTTTGCAAGCCACGCGCTGCCAAATTAGGTAACTGCAAAGGCATAGGTTTGCCTGCTGCATCCTTACGATTGGCAAGCATCCATTCTGCAATATGACCTAAGGTATCAGCGTCCTTATCCCCATATTTTTCTGCATCACGGGCATAACCAATACCAAAGGAATCCATTAATAAAATAATAGTTCTAGACATAGTATCACCTGCTTTCAAGTGACCCTTCCCTAATTAAAAGCCTAAGCTTTCGCCTACTAAAATAACCTTTATACGTTGAGGTACGCGGCAGGTTCTGGTGATAACGATTTGGGAGCAAATGCTTTCCGGTAAAGTGCATTCAGCACAGGTGCCAAGTTTGGCGCAAGGAGTAGGCAGACCGGCAAAACGAGCAGCATTAATAGGCGCCGCCACATTGCGGGCACGATCCATAGCCCCTTCCAAGGAGCCTGCCACCTTGTTCATGCCTACGATCATCACAACCTGTTTAGGCCCAAAAATCATCGCTGCAACACGGTTGCCGTTACCATCGATATTTACCAGTTCGCCGTTCTTGCTAACAGCATTGCTGCTCATCAGATAGGTGTCGCAGGTCAGTGCTTTACGCATCAAATCCGTCTTTTCTGCAGGGTTAGCAGCGGTGTCCCTATCAATTACAGGATTGCGTTTCTTGACAGCTTCCAGCAAACCGACTTCTTTCAAAGAGACAGAACCGCCCCAAGAAACGACATCTGTTGCAGGAATCAGCTCCAAAGCCTTAGCTACAGCTTCTTCCTTGGTTGCGCAATAATAAGCACCGAAGCCGCGAGCAGTCAGTTTTTTGACCAATGTGTCTCCCAAATTCTTATTGCGTAAAACTTCTGCCTGTTCCATCATAGCACCTCGTTATTCCAAATCGCCGATTACGACTTCATCAATTTCGTCTTGTTCAGCCAAGCAAACTTTAATATCCTCTTTGCGGGAGGTAGGTACATTTTTACCTGCAAAATCTGCACGGATAGGCAACTCACGATGACCACGGTCGATGAGTACTGCCAGTTGGATTGCTTTTGGACGACCCATATCAATAATAGCGTCCAAAGCTGCACGGATAGTACGACCGGTGTACAGAACATCGTCTACCAAAATAACGGTTTTACCGTTCAAATCCATGTCGATTTCCGTACCATGCACAATGGGATTATATGCCAAAGTGGACAAATCATCGCGATAGAGAGTGATATCCAGCATGCCAACGGGAATCTCTACCTTTTCGATATCACCGATGACGGATGCCAAACGTTCTGCAATGGGTACACCGCGAGTACGGATACCAACTAAGACAACGTTTTCTACGCCTTTGTTCTTTTCAATGATTTCATGGGAAATACGTACGATAGCACGGCGCATAGCGTCAGCATCCATAATTACATTTTTCTTAACAAAAGTAGTCATAATTATCACCTCATAAAAAAATATATAAAATTAGTTAAATTGACCTAATCTTAACCGAGTTACAATTTTATGCATATCTTCCGGTAAGGGAGCTTCAAAACGCATCCGCTCACCTGTGCGGGGATGGGTGAACTCCAAAGTTTGGGAATGAAGTGCCTGCCCCTTAATAGCAAAAGGCGTCTTCATGGGAGAATACTTAGGGTCGCCCACTAAAGGATAGCCTAAATATTCCATGTGTACGCGGATTTGGTGCGTACGCCCTGTACGCAGTTTGCAGCGCACGATAGTGTATTTACCAAAACGCTCCAGTACTTCGTACTCCGTGATTGCATGACGACCGCCTTCTTTGACAACTGCCATCTTTTTACGGTCATCCTTATCCCTAGCAATCTCCGTTTCAATAATCCCGCTATCAGTTTTAATGTTGCCGCGTACTACGGCTAAATAGGTACGTTGCGCAGTTTTATCTTGAATCTGCTGGGATAGAGAAACATGAGCAGCATCATTCTTAGCGCAAATCATAATACCGCTGGTATCCTTGTCCAAACGATGGACGATGCCCGGACGGATAACGCCGTTAATCCCGGACAAGTTTTTACAATGATAAAGTAAAGCATTAACCAAGGTACCCGTGTAGTTGCCTGCAGCAGGATGAACAACCATACCCCTAGCTTTGTTGACAACAACAACGTCATCATCTTCATAAATAATATCCAAAGGAATATTTTCCGGCTGTACATCAAGAGGTTGCGGCTCAGGCAAAGTTACCAGAATCTCATCACCTAATTTGACCTTGTAGTTTGATTTCAACACTTTAGTGCCCTTTACAGCACGCCCCTCCTCCAACAGCTTTTGCATGTTGGACCTAGTAATATCCAATAAGGATGCCAAAGCTACGTCAGCACGCTGACCAGCCTCGTTCTCCGTAACAATCAATCTTTCCTGCTCTGCAGCAGTTCCGTTTTCAGTATGCTCCATATAATACAACCCACTCCTGTACAAATAGCAATATCAGCCACGTTAAACACAGGCCAAATACGAAAATCAAAAAAATCAATAACTAAACCTTGGCGGATGCGGTCAATTAAATTGCCTACAGCGCCACCGGCAAACATGGCAGCACCCCAGCAAGCCCACATTCCGTTGGCGGCAATCTCTTTACGCAAATACCAAACACCGCCCATAACGCCCAAGGCAATCAGCACGAATAACCATCTACTGCCTTCCATCATACCAAAGGCAGCACCGGGATTCAAAATATACGTCCAATGGAAAATATTTTCCACCACCGGTACGCTTTCCCCCAGCAAAAAATGTGTCACCACATAATACTTTGTCAGTTGGTCTACAACAACTACTGCCAAAGCAAACAAAATATAAAGCATAATAACAAAAAATCTCCTGTTTATATATCTATACTATTATATTATACCACAGAAAACTGTATGAAAATACATCGGCTATGAAAAGTTAGTAAAATATCAATACAAAATTCTACTCTTAAATACACAAAAACCCCCGGACATACATCCGGGGGCAAAATTGCAAATTCCTTTGATCTGCAGATTAGTACAGCAGTTTGTTAGCAATAACCAAACGTTGGATTTGGTTGGTGCCTTCGTAGATTTGCATGATCTTAGCGTCACGCATCATTTTTTCTACAGGATATTCACGGCTGTAGCCATAACCGCCCATTACTTGAACAGCATCGGTGGTTACTTGCATAGCTACGTCAGCAGCATAGCATTTAGCCATAGCAGCTTCTTTGGAGAATTCCATGCCTTGGTCACGCATCCAGCAGCATTTTTGAACCATCAGGCGAGCAGTTTCAACCTTCATAGCCATATCAGCCAGCATAGCTTGAACCATTTGGAAGGAAGCGATAGGTTGACCGAATTGACGGCGTTCCTTAGCATATTTAACAGCGCAATCCAAAGCGCCTTGAGCAATACCAACGGATACAGCGCCAACGAAAGGACGAGCACTGTCCAAAGTATTCATAGCAATACGGAAGCCTTCGCCTTCGCGACCTACGCGATAGGATTCAGGAATAACAACGTCTTGCAGAATCAGTTCGCAAGTATTGGAAGGACGAATGCCCATTTTGTCTTCTTTTTTGCCGATGGAGAAGCCCGGGGTGTCTTTCGGAACGATGAAAGCGGTCAAACCACGGATACCACCGGTTTTACGGGTGTTAGCGAATACCAAGAAAATATCAGCGATACCACCGTTGGTGATGAACATTTTGGTACCGTTCAGGGTGTAGGTGCCTTCTTCTTTATTTTTTACTGCACGGGTAGAAACACCGCCGGCATCGCTGCCTGCGCCGGGCTCAGTCAGAGCAAAAGCAGCCAGACCGCCGTTGTTCAGCACGTCGCAGTACATTTTCTTTTGTTCATCGGTACCAGCCAGCAGTACGGGCAGAGTTGCCAAGCTGTTTGCTGCCAAAGAAGTTGCAACACCTGCGCAACCTTTGCCCAGCTCTTCATAAATAGTAGCAACGGAAATGCTATCCAGACCGGGACCATCCAGTTCTTCCGGAACGATAACGTTCAAGAGACCCATTTCGTCTGCTCTTTCCAGCAGGCCGTCACGCATATGGTTTTCTCTATCCATTTCTGCAGCATAGGGAGCGATTTCTTTCTCAACAAACTCCCTTACCATTTCCTGTAATTCTAATTGTTCCTCATTCAGTGCAAAATCCATTAGTGTCCTCCTTAAATTTGCGGCTATGCCACAAGGCTCCTCCCATCACAGATAAACTCGGACAAGCTCACCATTCTCTGGGGATTTCTTCAAATCTTCCGACAATAAACATCGTTGTCAAAATTGTTGCCATTAAATGCTCATCTGCATCATACATTTCAGCTTCGATTACCATAGTAGTGTGACCATGGTGACGGACTCTGCTTTTTACATAAACTCTGCCCGCACTATGCACATTTCTGATAAAGTTCATACTGAAATTAAGGGTTGCTACCGCCGCGCCAACGCTGGCACCGGTCACACCTAAGACGGAATCGGACAATGCAGTCAACACACCGCCGTGGCAAATGCCTCGATGATTAAAATGCTTCATAGGGTCGATTTCGATACTTACAACCGCACCACCGCAAGTTATCTCATCTATATGGATCCCAAAGCCATTCATAAATGAGTTGTAACCATACATCTTGCGAATATAAGCAGGAACATCTTTAACCTGTTCCACCATCAACCATCGCCATCCTTTCGACAGATACAAATAAGACTCTCATTATATCCATAGTATTTTATCATAGAATGTCTATTAATTCAACAGTTAAATACAAAAAATGCCGATGAAAAGCCAATTTTTAGCCTTCCATCGACATTTTAACCCTATATTATTTTAGTACCTAGAACATTAATCAATGATGTTTTGCTTATAATCATGGTAAAGAACTTTCAGTTCTTCCATAATTTTGCCCATTTCCAACTTCATAGCAGAAGCGGTATCATAATCGCCGGCAGCAATTGCTTGGCGGATTGTAGTGAACACACTCTTCTCCTCGAAGGAATCTTTAGCAAGTTTTGCACGCAGGCTTTGGATTTTATGCCACATAGCCAAATCGCAATCGGTGCAGGTATCAGGATTATGCAAACGCTTCATATCAACTACAGCTTGATAGTTTTCCGGAATCAGGCGGTTCAGCAGTTCAGTTTTCCAACGGATGAGGGCACCTTGTCTGAAGGACTCAATATATTCCTTCTTCAAGATGTCGCCTTGGGTCAGCACTGCTACCTTTTCAGGATATTTATCGAATGCGCACAGGTTTTCCCAAACGGTTGCAGGAGGTTCACCAAAGAGTCTGCCGCGTTCTTCCGCAGTGAAGTCTTCAAATACGTCTTCTTCCGTACGATATTGACGGTCAGTATCCAGATAGAAGCCTTCTTCGCCAGCCTTCTTGGAAATTTCTTTCTCCAATGCTTTCAAGTCTTTACCGGATTCTACGCAAGCTTTAATACCGTCCAAGCAAGACAGGTAGAAAGCTGCAATAGCGATGTAGGTATTAGTATACGGGTTGGGAGAACGCATCTCGATACGAGTAGCCTTATCGTTATCTAAATCACGAATCAAGCCAGCCAAAATGGTTCTGTTACGGGACGGATTATCAGGGCTCATGCCCAAGCTGGTAACGATGCAGACAGGAGCTTCAAAACCGGGTTTCAGACGGTTCAAAGAATCAATGGTACAGGAAATAATGGGATTGGTAACTTCATAGTTCTTCAGCAGACCCATCAGCGCACCATAGCCAATAGCGGAAAGGAAGTCTTCATACATATTTTTCGGACTGAACAAGTTAATGATCTTGCCATTCTTCATTTTAGCAGCAATACCTACATGGGTATGTTCGCCGCTGCCTGCAACACCGGGGATAGGCTTAGCTTGGAAGGAAACTTCCAAACCATTCATACGGAATACTTCTTTAACGATGATACGTGCCAAAAGTTCATTATCAGCAGTTTGTACACCGGTGGCGAATTTCCAGTCTACTTCCAACTGTTCCATAACGTGAGTCATGTGACCTGCGCCATCAATCTGACCTTTAATACCGCCACATTCTTTGTGACCCATTTCCGGTTCCAAACCATAACGGTCCAGCATTTCTACAGTTTGTTCCAAAGCAGTACGCACGTTGCCGCGGGTACGTTGCCAATATTGTTCCTGCATCATTTGGGAAGAAGACAATGCTTCAATAGGCGCATCTTCACGGGGAGATTTAACCCAGAATTCCAATTCGGTAGCGCTGGTGAAAACCAATTTTTCAATTTCTGCAGGATTTACATGTTCCAGACCGGGAATCATAGGATGCTTTTTGAACAGCTCCATGATTTCGCCTTCTACATAATCCAAAGTATTCTTCAAAATAGAACGGGAATCCACGAAATTGCCATTATGCAGCAGGTAGCAAGGAATACGCAGGGTACCAATCATCCGGCCATTGGTAGCATCAAAATGTTCATAATTATAATCAACAAACCAATTTACGGATTTATCTACAACTAAATCTACACGAGCGTTATTCAAAGTAGCAATGCCTGTCAGCACAACGGAAGAACCGTCAGTTTGGGCAGCGCTGCCTTCCAAAAAGCTTTCCATGTCGTCAAGAAAAACTTTCAGAGGAATTTTTTCATCAGTATCATTACCTGCGAAATCAACGCCCATAAGGGATACAAATTTGATTTCCGGATGTTGGCTCAAAATTTCACGCAAAGCCTGTTCATTTTGTTGCTCAGGTTTAATAACGTACAGTAAATCTTTGTTGTTCATGATAGTCTGCAGCCGTGAAGACTGCTCTCCTTTCGTAATACTCCCTAATTTTACTCCAGAAAAACGAAAAAGACTTTCTCAAGCTGCGGGCACACTCCCCCTGCTTAAAAAAGTCCTCGTTGACTGTTCCAGTCAATTATACCAATTTTCTCAAACTTTGGCAAGTATTATTTATTTCCTAGGAGGAGCACCATTATCTCCTCCAAACGGGCGTAATCACGCCCACCCTTGCGAATGTCGGTGTTCATGGCGCTAATAGCCAAAAGCGCCTGCTGCAATGTTTCTTCCGTAAACTGACGACACTGACCCTGCATCTTTCTAGCTACGTAAGGATGAAGCTTGAGTTCCGCTGCAATGCCTTTTTGATCGTAACCCTGACGCCGCAGCTCCATAAACTGCAGCATTTGGCGTAACTTGAACATAATCAGCGCGCACACAGGCAAGATATTCGTGCCTTTCTTTCGCTCCACCGCCAACAAGAGTAATGTTTCCGCCAAATCGTGGTCCGCCAAGCTGTTAGTAATAGCAAAACCGGATACTTCCGGCAAGGCAGCAAAAATTTCTTCTACATCGTTTTTCGTCCATGTTTTGCGTTCCCCCGCATAAACGGCTAGTTTAGCGATTTCCTGTTGCAAAAGCTGCAAAGGTGCTTTCTCCACCGGTGCCAAATACTCCAAAACCACGCCAATAGCATCTCGCTCCCAACGGGCATCGTATTTGCTCGCTTGTTCCTCCAGCCATGTTCCCAATTCATAGGATTTTATGCTAAGACATTCGCAGACCAAACCTTGTTTCTTTAGCTGCTTAAACAATTTCGTGCGCTTATCCAGTTTAGGAGCGCTAATAAAAACTGTGCAGTAGTCAGGTACATCACCTAAAATTTCTGCCAGTTTATCCAACTGCTGCTTCTTGCTTTCGCTTTCTTGGCGTGTCCAGATCTTATCATCTTTCAATAGTACTAAAGACTTGCCGCAAAAGAAGGGATAGGTGTTGATCACAGCAGCAAGTTGGCGTAAATCCGTATCTTTTTCAAATACAGTTATATCCCTGTCCGCTGGGTCCACGCCTTTAAAGACGTACTCAGGCACTACAGCAGCGATTTTGCTACGATAATAGTCTTCTTCACCGTACACTGCCATTACGTTGGGCCAGCCCTGTTCTTCTCCCTGTTGCAACTTATATAATAATTCTTCCGCTTTTATTTCCATACGTGTATCCTCATGAGTCAGAATTTTTTATTCAAAAGAAATTACCAACTTTTTTCCCAAGCCTTTAGCCAAAGCTTGCAAAGTAGTAACTGTAGGTATGCACATGCCATTTTCAATTCTACTTATATTGGATTGACGTACACCAGATACTTCAGCTAGTTCCTTTTGTGTCATATTTTTTTCAATACGCGCTCCAATTAAAGTGTGCATCAGCTCATACTCTAAACGGCTCTCATCATGAATTTTTTTAAACTCAGAATCTTGCATCTGCTCCTCAATATATTTTTCCAAATCACTCATGAGTTACGCCCCCTTTATTTCTCTGCTCATAGTCTAATTTATATTTTTTAGCTAACGCCAACTCTCCTTCCAGAGTTTTTTTGTTTTCTTTATAAATCCATTCGTTACTATTATTTTCTTCCCACTGTAGAAAAAGTAAAATATCCGGCTGATGTCATTAGAAAACTTTATTCTCAATTCGAAAATACCATTCCCCATAGCCTTTGAATATGGCTCACGCATTTGACTTCCATACTCAGCTAGTAATGTAAGGCTATCCAATGCTTTACTTCTCATTTTCTTTTCTAGGCTATCAAGAAATTGCTTTACCGGAATTTTTCCATTTGGCAAGCGATAGAAATTTACTTCAAACACTTTAGTTACCTCCTCCATTATATTCCTTTCAAGGAATATAATCAAGTTATATTTTCAACGGCTAATGACAGATATGCCTATAGACGTAAACTCTATAACAACACATTCATCTTCGTCCGTACGCAAAATCTTACTGCCAATGTCTTGCAGGCGCTGCAGCGTTTCTTGATGAGGATGTCCGTAGGCATTGCCCGTTCCGCAGGAAATCACCACATATTGCGGACGCACCTGTGCCAAAAATGCTTCACTACTGCTACCTTTTGACCCATGATGGCCTGCCTTCAACACTGTGTGCTGCTGCCAACGATAAGCACTTTCCCCCTCGCTCCCCAAATCACCTGTAGCTAGCAAACTGCCATGAGGACTGTAAATTCCTAGAACTGTAGACGCATCATTGCCAGTAACTGCTTGCTCCGGTACAGCCACCACCTGCGCCACTGCACATTCCCCTAAATCCCAACATAAACCTTCTCTAACCACCGTAACTTTGCTACCTTGCGCCTGCAGCGCAGCAGTAATGCTTTGAAACAAGGCTACACTTTCCTTATCCAGCACTTGTTTAGGCAAAACGACTTCATCAACCTGCAGTTGCTTTAACAAACCCGCTGCACCTCCTGCGTGGTCAAAATCATAATGGCTAAGCACCAACGTATCTACTTTGCCCTTGCCTAAACTACGTAAAAAAGGAGAAATCACTCTGCTACCTGTGTCCAAACCTTTTAGCCCACCTGTATCGTACACCAGCGTCCGCCCATTGCTACCTGTAACCACGAGGCAATCCCCCTGCCCTACATCTAGAAAATACGCTGTTAAAGGCTGCGGACGCAGTTGCTGCCACGCTAGCATTCCTGTAAGCACCATTCCCAACGCAAATAATAATAACCCTCGTTCCTTGAGTGTAAAAAACTGTACCGCCGGTAAATAAGCCCAAAGCAACAAAAAAGCATAATAAACAAGTCCACACCATAAGGGCAGGCAGCCAATGACAATACTGCTTCCCGGCAAAGTAGCAAGCCAAGTACCTTGCACCAAAATAGCTTGCATAAGAAAATCTGCTGCCTGCAACAACATCTGCCCGAACGGAAGTAATAACCCTAATAGGCCTAAAAATGCCGCCATTTCCAAAAGGGGCAACAATACTATATTGCTGATAATGGCATATGGCGTCAGCACATGAAAATAACCAATCGTTAAAGGAAGCGTCGCTAATTGCGCTGCCAAAGTTACAGCTATGCCTTCACGCAGAAAATCAGGTACTGTTTCAGGCAGCAACCGTTGACATTTAGGTAGCAGCCATAGCAAACCTGCAGCAGCAGCGAAGGATAGCTGAAAGCCTATATCATAAAACCACAAAGGTTTCACTAAAAGCATAGCGCTAGCTGCTAAGCACAGTAATCTTCCTCTTGCAGCACCCGTACCGCCCACAAGTAATACGCTGCTCATTAAAAACGCCCGCACAATAGGTGGCTTTAACCCACAAAGTAACGCATAGCAAGCTAAAACGACGATAATCATCGTCTTGCGCACCCAAGATGCTACAGGAAGAACGCCTAACACCGCCCTGAGCAAACCTGCTAAAAGTAAAAGATGGGTACCGGAAACAGCAAGAACATGAGAAATGCCGTTAATGGCAAAAATATTGCGCACCTCATCCTCCATAACGCCACTACCACCCAAAAGCATACCGCTTAAAACAGTGCCGCTTTGAGTTCCCATTCCCTGCTGCAACCTTTGGCGCAGCTCGAGATTGGCTAACTGTAATTTTTCCTGCCATGTGCAATTTGCTTGTGCTGCTAAAAGCTTGGCATTTTTCAACCTGCCCTTAAAATTGTTTATGCGGTTATAAAGTTCCCCATCAAAACAGCCTGGATTGCGCAATGTCGTTAAAGGCACCAGCGTTCCAGATACAAGCAAGCTACCTGTTTTAGGTAAATTTTTACTATCCTTCAAGCCAAGGCGTACTCTGCCTGAATAAGCTCTACATAAATTGCCTTGGGTAATACTATTGCAGTCTAAAATTATAGAAGTATAGCCCTCACCTACCTTGACGGAAGCAGGCTCTACCCGACCTTCAAGAACTACATTAGAACCATAGTAGCTGTCCGTAAGCTCTCCGCCCGTTTTCCAAGGAATATACCATGACAAAACGCAGGCTAAAACTACATAAATAACCTTGACCATATTGCCCCCTACTCCACACAAACATATTCCTTTAATTTTTCATATTTACTTTTACCAATGCCCTGTACTGCCATTAATTCCTCAATCATATTAAAGCGTTGCAAGTTACGTCTTGTTACAATCCGTTGTGCCAAAGCGGGTCCAATCCCAGGCAATGCGTCCAATTCCGCTACTGTAGCAGTATTAATATTCACTTTGATATTGCTAGTGTTTCTAACATCATTACTAGATGAACGTTTGCTAGTACCAGTCTTTCCCTGCTCCCGCACTTGTTTACGAACAGGCACATTTACTTGGCTGCCATCCTTCAACTTACGTGCCAAATTAACACGATCTGCGTCCGCATCCTCACGCAGTCCGCCTGCTGCATCCACCGCCTGTAATGCTCTTGCCCCTGCAGGCAACTCATATAATCCAGGCTGCACAACAGCGCCACTAACATAAATTTGCATCAACTTGGACTCCTTTTTAGTTGCTACTTGCTGCACCACTGCAGGTATAGGCTGAGTAGGCTGATGTTTTTCCCCAACTTTTGCTACTACGCCTGTAGCTATACAACTTACCAAGAGTACAGCCAGAAAAATTAGTTTACGCTTTTTATTATCCATTTGTCTCCTCCTTAAACACTTTAAAAAATGACAAAAAGTCCCTGAGAATAACGTTAGTTACTCTCAGGGACTCTGAAATGTATGCGTTATTTTGGTACTACTAAAATGCTATAATCCAAAAACTACATATACAATTTTTAAGGAACAACCTGCATAGCAGGAGCAATTATTTTGCTACGATATTTACCAGACGACCGGGTACGCAGATAACTTTGCGTACAGTTGCACCGCCGATATGTGCTTGTACATTAGCATCAGCCAAAGCAATCTTCTCCAGATCTTCCTTAGTTGCAGCAGCAGGAACAGTCAGACGACCGCGAACCTTGCCGTTAACTTGCAGAACGATTTCTACATTATCAACAGCCATAGCTTCTTCGCTGTATTCAGGCCAGCTTTGTGCATGTACGCTGGTGTTTTCGTCAACAGCACCACGCCACATTTCCTCGGTGATGTGAGGAACGAAGGGGCTCAGCATCTTAATCAAATCGGTAACTGCTTCGTAAACCAAGCCTGCATTGGGCTCTTTAGCAGCTTCTTTATAGGCATACATAGCGTTAACCAGTTCCATCAAAGAGGAAATAGCGGTGTTGAAGTTGAAACGGGTTTCAATATCGCTGGTAACCTTTTTAATGGTAGCATGGAGAATACGGCGCAAATCTTTATCCACATCGGACAGAGTTGCAGGATCGTAGCTGATAACTTTTTGCTCCATTTGGGGCATGAAGTTCAACACAATACGCCATACGCGGTTCAAGAAGCGGAAGGAACCTTCTACGCCTTGGTCGCTCCAATCCAGTTCTCTTTCAGGCGGAGCTGCGAAGAGGATGAAGAGACGAGCAGTATCAGCGCCATATTTTTCCAGAATTTCTTCCGGAGAAACAACATTACCCAGAGATTTAGACATCTTAGCGCCATCTTTGATTACCATGCCTTGGGTCAGCAGATTGCTAAAGGGTTCATCGTAATCAACCAAGCCTGCGTCACGCAGAACTTTCAGGAAGAAACGGGAATAGAGCAAGTGCAGGATTGCGTGCTCAATACCGCCGATATATTGGTCAACAGGACCCCAATACATGTTAGCATCCTTGTCAAAGGGTTTTTCTGCATTCTTGGGATCGGTATAACGGAGATAGTACCAAGAGGAGCACAGGAAGGTGTCCATGGTATCGGTTTCGCGAGTTGCATCAGCACCGCATTTGGGGCATTTGCAATGTACAAACTCTTCGGAAGTAGCCAAAGGAGATTTTGCACCTGCAGTAAAGCTTACGTCCTCAGGCAGGCGTACAGGCAGTTCTTCTTCCGGAACCAGCACTTCGCCGCAGTGAGGGCAATAAATGATAGGAATAGGAGCACCCCAATAACGTTGACGGCTGATCAGCCAATCGCGCAGACGATAGTTTACACGACGTTTACCAAAGCCTTCTGCTTCTGCTTTGTCCATGATTGCGGACATTGCAGCGTGCATTTCCATGCCGGTAAATTCGCCGGAGTTAACCAGCATGCCTTCTTTTTCTTCGTAAGCGCAGGTCATCTCTTCCAGCTTCAGCTCTTTGCCTACGGGGCAGATGGTAACAATCTTGTCGATGCCGTATTTATCTGCAAACATCCAGTCACGTTGGTCACCGGTAGGAACGCCCATTACAGCGCCGGTACCGTAATCATACAGTACATAGTTGGTTACCCAAATTTCAACCTTACGACCGGTGAAGGGATTGATGCAGCATACGCCGGTGAAGATACCTTCTTTTTCGGATTCGCTAGAGGTACGTTCAATATCGCTTTGGTTGCGTACACGTTCGCAGAAAGCTTTGATTTCTGCAGCTTTAGGATTGTTTTCACAAATCTTATTGATCAGAGGATGTTCTGCAGCCAATGCCATAAAGGTTACGCCATAGGCAGTATCCGGACGAGTGGTGTAAACAGCAACTTTGTCGTTGAGAGCAGGAATTTCAAATTCAAATTCCAAACCTTCGCTGCGGCCGATCCAGTTACGTTGCATGGTTTTTACACGTTCAGGCCAACCTTTCAGCAGGTCCAAATCCTTCAGCAGTTCGTCTGCATAATCAGTAATTTTGAAGAACCATTGGCTCAAATCCTTCTTTACTACATCATGGTCGCAACGCCAGCATTTGCCGTCGATAACTTGCTCGTTAGCCAATACGGTGTTACAGGTATCGCACCAGTTAACAGCGGATTCCTTTTTAACAGCCAGACCACGTTTGTAGAACAATTCAAAGAACCATTGGGTCCATTTATAATAATCTTCCTTGCAGGTAGCAACTTCGCGATCCCAATCATAGGACAGACCCAAAGCTTTTTGTTGGCGGGTCATGTTAGCGATGTTCTCCAAAGTCCATTTTTTCGGAGGAATGCCGTGTTTGATAGCAGCATTTTCTGCAGGCATACCAAAGGAGTCCCAACCCATGGGATGAAGTACGTTGAAGCCTTTCATGGTGCGGAAACGCGCAACTACGTCACCGATGGAGTAGTTACGAACGTGGCCCATGTGCAGGTTACCGGAAGGATATGGGAACATTTCCAGTACATAGGATTTCGGTTTGTTCTTGTCAATTTCAACCTTAAAGGTCTTGTTATCTTCCCAATATTTTTGCCATTTGGCTTCAATCTCATGGGGAGCATACTTTTCTTGCAGCATTTCATTACCTCCAGCTTAAAAATTAGCGGCTAATCTATGATTCCACTTCGTTTAGAAAACGGAAATTATCTGTAATATTATATACCTTGCAGTAACAAAAGTCAAACCATATCGCCGAAAACGCAGACAGGGACGCACTTTCAGCCTACGTAACGTAAGCAAATTTTGAAAAAATATATCAAAAAACTTCACATGTATACAGTATAACCATTCATGTATACACCAAAAGTGATAATCGTGTGTTATAATAATGGCATGATTGGTTATGGATGTTATGGCATCCCCATCATATGTTAATGTAAAGATTTTTTATAAAGGAGCAATACAAAGAATGAAACTTTCCGCACGTGTGCAGGCTTTGACCTCTTCCCCTATTCGTAAACTTTCTCCCTATGCAGATGCAGCTAAAGCTGCAGGCAAAAAAGTGTATCATCTAAATATTGGTCAGCCTGACATCAAGACCCCTGAACAATTCATGGACAGCATCCGCAACTACGATGCTCCGGTTATTGCTTATGGCAATTCTAAAGGCGAAGGCTTCCTCATTGAAGCAGTAAGAAAATATTACGCAGATAAAGGTATGAATTTTGCTACCGAAGACATTTTTGTTACCAATGGTGGCAGCGAAGCTTTGATTATGGCAGTTATGGCTCTGTGTGACCGTGATGATGAAATCATGGTTTTTGAACCTTTCTACGCTAACTACACCACCTTCTGCAAAGAATTTGGTGCAAAAATTAACGCTGTTCCTACCAGCGTAACCAATGGCTATCATCTTCCCAGCCAAGAAGAGATTGAAAAACATATTACTCCTAAGACTAAAGCCATCTTGTTGACCAACCCCGGTAATCCTACCGGCGTTGTTTACACTCCGGAAGAACAGGATATGATTTCTCGTATTGTTCTGAAATATGATTTGGCTTTAATTGCTGACGAAGTATATCGCGAATTCGTTTATGACGGTGAATATCGTAGCTTTGGCACTATGCCTGAACTGGATGAGCACCTGATTATCATCGACTCCGTATCTAAACGTTACAGCGCTTGTGGTGCTCGTATCGGTTGCATTATTAGCAAGAATAAAGAGCTTGGTAAGCAACTTATAAAATGCTGTCAAGCACGCCTGTGCAGCCCCATTCTGGAGCAAGTAGGTGCAGCAGCTCTGTATACCACTCCCGTTTCCTATTTGGAAGATGTTAACAAGGAATACAAGAAACGTCGCGACACTATTGTAAACGCGTTAGCAAAGCTTCCCGGTGTAATGGCTTCCGACCCCAAGGGCGCTTTCTACATTATGGTTAATATGCCTGTTGATGATGCGGAAAAATTTGCTATTTGGATTCTGGAAAACTTTGATATCGATGGCGAAACTGTTATGTTTGCACCCGGCAATGGTTTCTACAGCACTCCCGGTAGCGGCGTAAATGAAGCTCGCTTGGCATACGTTCTGAAATCCGAGGATTTGGAGCGCGCCATCTACATTTTGGGCGAAGCGCTGAAAGCTTATCCCGGCCGTGTAGAACGCTAAACAACGTCTTTAATTTTTAAATCAATCCTCCTGCGGTGGCTATGGCATCCCCCCTTAGCTGCCGTGGGAGGATTTTTTGTATATGATAGTCAGCTAAACATTGTGCAGCTATACTCAGTATGCTTCAGCCAATCGTTGCGCGCTAGCTCTTAATTTCTAGTAACCTTTCGGAAGAACACTACAGTGATTCGGCTCCCCTTTTCACCCTGCGGATATTAGCACGACCTACAGTTGTTCACTGCGCCTATGGCTTGTGATCAGGAGCTGTCAGCGGAGCATAGCGACGCTGACTGAAGGGTTTACGCATAAAAGAAAAACACCAACGCATTGCGTTGGTGTTTTTCTAACCGGCAGCTATCTATCCTCCCAGGCCGCTTCCAGCCAAGTACTTTCGACGTATAAGGGCTTAACTACTGTGTTCGGGATGGGAACAGGTGGATCCCCTTAGCCATCACCACCGGATTATTCATTTTTGAGAGGTTGTACCCTCAAAACTTCCACAGAAGAATTTTTTTCAAGATTGGGCTTTCTTTTTAGTCAAGCC